>DATKYR010000028.1:0-15143 GCA_035528395.1 Sedimentisphaerales bacterium | reverse complement strand
CTGACTGAGTACTATTACATGATCGAGCATCTCTCGCCGCAATGTTCCAATATACCTTTCCACAAATGGATTTTGCCATGGACTTCGGTATGCTGTACGAACTTCCTTTATGCCACAGCTTTCCAGAAAAGCTCGTACTCCATTGCCATAAATGCCATCATTATCCCGAAAAAGATATTTTGGTTGTAGACCAAATGGCATAGATTCACGTAGTTGCTGGATAACCCAATTCATAAATGGATTTCTCGTTATCGCAAAGTGTATGACTCTGCGTCGGCCATGGTCAAAAACAAGGAAAACGTACAACGTAGCAAAGTTGATAGTTGTGACAGTGAAGAAATCGATTGCCCATGACACATCCAGGTGATTACGCAGAAATGGCAACCATGTAGTTGATCTCTTGCGAGGTTTTCGCGGCTTGTACATGTATTTGCCGATTGTGTCATTGCATGGTGGGTCGTAGTTGAGAAGCAGAAGCGTATCACGAATCCTTTCAGCGCTCCATAAGGGATTCTCTTTGCTTAGCTTGTAAATCAGGTTCTGCATCTCCTTGGAAATCGGAGGTCGACCACCTTTTCTACGCGACTTCCATCGCCAGAAGTATCGGAAAGCTGTAGTATGCCATTTCTTGACTGTAGCTGGCTGCATGAGGCAAGCAAGGTCTTCCCACTCATCCAGGAACTTTGAGAGCACAACCCATAAGAAGCGAAAACTTGCAGTAAATCGTGGCCGTCGACGTTTCTTCGAATCGATCCGTTGCTTGCAAGCAGCGAGTTGGCTTTCGACTGCCAGCAGTTTGGCAGCCAGTACCGCCCTGGAACAAAGGATAGCCTGCAGGAAAGTCAGACCATATCGAAACGCCTCGCAAGCACAAACAAGAAGGTTACAGAGGTTTGTCAGAAGGTTCTTTGTGGCATTCATGCCGCTAAGATAATACAATTAGTTGCACGAAGCAAGTTTACGTAAGTTCTTTAATGACAAGGTGGACGAGGTTATTCGGGTGGACACCTTCTGGATATCGCAGATAAGGAGCCGCTTTGCCTCGACGAACCGGAGCCGCTCGTTCGTTTTCTGAATTTCGGCGACTCGGCTTTAGAGTTCTTGTTCGCAGTCTGGTGTGTGAAGGAAGATTATTTGAAACTCAATACGAAGATGATGCAGCAAATTAAAGAAAGGTTCGATGCCGAAAACATCGAAATACCGTTCCCGCACCGGTCGCTTTATACAGGCTCAGTCACTGAACCTTTCCCGATTCGAATCGTAAACGGACAGAGCGAAGATAAGACAAAATCACCTTAAAACTATCGCTCAACTAATCGGCAGACCAATCAAACCGCTACACCTCTTTTAACCGAGCTTTGCCGCCACTTCTCTTGTTGTGTTTGCGAGACCCAACGGGAAGCTGCTCTCTTGGGTGATAAAAAACAACCACCCTGTCATTTGGCACTTCAAAGCCTTTGCTTTTGAGAACCAATCTTATTCGCGGTACTGTTTCCTGCTCTATAACCCACTGCTGTTGAGGCCAAATGGCCAGAGATACGCGCGCAAAATACTCATCAGTTGAAAGAGAAATGATTTCAGCGGTCTTCTGTGTTGAAATGATGACTTCCTCGAACTGACTACCGATTTCTTCAACGATTTGCAGTAAGGGGGATTTTATCTGTTCGGCAGCCTCTCGGTTTACTGCCGCCACATCAATGGTGACATGTTGAGCACCCTTGGTATAGTTTCCAACCGTGGCAATATTACGGTTTGGAATGACTACTTTCTGCCCGAAATAGTTCCGCAGTCTGGTCATCCTGAGCCCCAACTCCTGCACAACTCCGACGTGGGGCGGAATTTCAACCATATCCCCAACGTTGAACTGCTCCTCGAAAACTATAAAGAATCCCGTGACCATATCCTGTACCAGGCCCTGAGAGCCAAAGCCTATTGCCAAACCAATCACAGACAAAGAGGCCAGATAAGCGGTGTAGTTGACTCCCAGCTCGCTCAGAACAAAACCCAAAGCGAAAAGATATACAATATATTTAGACAAGTTGATTAGCAACGAATAGATTGTCATTGTACGACTCTTATGATTACGGTAAATAAACTTTAACGGTCCCCGGTCGTAGTAAATGACGAAATGGATTATCATCCGAAATAACAGCAGTAACATCCGGCAGCTTACAACAATTACGATTATCACTGCTATCCGCTTAAGCTTGGAATTTAAGGATTTTGGGGACAGATAGGAAAGCCAGTCCTCATAGTCGCCCATGCTTCGCATCCTCGTGAATTTCAAAGGTTGTGTCAGATCTCCACCTGAGAGCGTAAGCTCACCCGCGGTTAATTCAAACTGATAGCTGATTTCTGAAGTATTGGTTTTGAGCCTGACTATGTTAGCTTCCAGCACATACCGGCCTTTCTGATTGCCGAGTTCGAAATCTCCCTTGTCGGTCATTCTCAACACGATCTTCCTGTGCCCCATAACACAGATCCACTCACCGACCAGCGATGAACGGATAGCATCCTGTTGTTCCGTGCTGACTATGCCCTGATTTTGCTGAGACTGAGCACTGCAATCACAGAAGGTGCCATACATCGAAATTACGGCAATCGCCGCAAAAACGGAGATGTGATTCAGGAAAAACAAACGAGTTAATCGTCGAAAACCTCTGTAACGATGAAGATGCTTCATTCTCTGTCCCTAAGCCGACGGATTACTGAGTTATCCATTTAAGCCGGATAATGGCATTTTTATACTTCATAACAGAAATTTGTCAATAAAGCTTTGATTTTTTAATGGGATGTCCAAGGAACATCGTATCCCCCTGAGAAAGATAAGGTGTATGACCAAAGATTGTTATAAGAAGCTTAGGAAGGTATGGATGGGCAGGGGCTAGCAAACATGCCCAAGAGTTCTTGAAGAGAAATTAAACAAGCTACATTTTTTTCTTGAAAACCTTTGTTGTGGTATTAATAATAAACACGTATTTGCTGGTTAATAATAGTTCTTATTCCTTTGTTATTTATCGGCAAAACAGGCCTTGCCATCCTGCTTAGAACAATAATAGTGGTCTTTGCTTTTGGAGCTTTCGATTCTATTCTGAGACATTCATATAAACCGATTGATACGACAAATAAAATCGTAAGTAAATAGCAAAAAAAAGGTGTATCAAAAATACAAATTAACCTATCCGAAAATTATTAAGATGCGAGGTAATCAGAAATGAAAAAGGTGAAGATCATCCTGATAATTGTTATTTCCATTCTTGCTCTGATTATTTTTCTTCAGAACACAGAAGCGGTGGAAACCAAATTACTTTTCATAACCGTAACGATGTCGAGAGCGCTGCTTCTGATATTAACGTTCGGAGTGGGATTTGCGACAGGATTGATAACCATGAGCTATGTCTCACGCAAACCAAAGAAAGCGAAGGCGGATAATGTTGAGTAGATTCGGCCTGTAAATGATAAGTGATAAAATTTCGGACAAGACGTTTGGGTCCAACAACAAATTTCCGGAGAATGTCGGCGATAAAATTGAATCGATGGAAAATGAATTAGTTTCCGATCCCACCTGAAAAAGGCATGACGAAAGATGTAAAAAGGGAGCTGAAGTATGCGGATAGGTATTGCTGCAGACCATGGGGGTTTTGAGTTAAAAATTAAGCTGATTGAGAGCCTTCATTCGGCGGGCCATAGTGTAGTTGATTTTGGTGCGAAAGAACTTAATGATGGTGACGACTACCCAGATTATGTCGTGCCTCTGGCCCGGGCCGTGGCCGGAGGAGATGTAGAGCGCGGCATTGCTATTTGTGGCAGCGGCGTAGGAGCCTGCATTATTGCCAATAAAGTGGCGGGTGTCCGTGCATCTTTAATCGCCGATGCGTTTTCCGCCCATCAAGGAGTGGAAGACGATAACATGAACTTAATTTGCCTTGGAGGGCATGTCATTGGGTTCGAACTTGCATGGGAGCTGACCCACATTTTTTTAACTGCTCAATTCAGTAATGCCGAACGTCATAAACGCCGATTGGCCAAAATAACCGAATTGGAAAAGTAGCAGGTTTATGTCAACGGAGCAAATCTCAGCCGTTCTTGAACACATTTTCAGCCGAACAAGACTGAGACTGAGCTCCTTAAAAAAATGTCAAAATATGCAGAGGGGACGTATGGAGGTTAGTAAAAAAACCAGGTTGAAGTTTCCGGTGCTTGCCGGACTGCTGAAAGAAAAGTCTTCTCTTTTAATCGTGATGCAGGACAACCCTGACCCTGACTCTATTGCTGCGGCTGTGGCACTGCGCAGGCTCACCAACGCCGTTGCCGGGCTCAAATGTTCTATCACTCATGGCGGAACAGTCGGCCGTAGTGAGAACAGGGCGTTGGTCCACTACTTAAATCTTAACATGCTACAGTGCAGGCAGATAAAGTTTGAACAATACGACTTGATTGCGATAGTGGACACTCAGCCGGGCACGGGAAATAACTGCCTGCCTCAAAATACTGTACCTCAAATTGTTTTCGATCATCATCCGTTCAGAAGCACGACCCGTTTATGCGAGTTCTACGACGTTCGTCGGGAATACGGAGCTACATCAACAATCCTGCTTGAATACCTCCAACAGGCCGAGCTTATCCCCGATGTGCCCATGGCAACCGCTTTGCTGTACGCGATACGCTCTGATACACAGGATCTCGGCAGAGAGGCGACACAAGCTGATATAAGAGCTATTGAATTGCTGTTTCCAATAGCCAATAAGCGAATGTTGAGTGAAATCCAGCGAGGCAGTGTGCCCAAAGAATATTTTCGGATGCTTTCCGAAGCGCTGCAAAATGCCTGGGTATATGGTAATGCCATCGTCACCCATATCGGACAAATAAATAATCCCGATATGATAGGCGAAGTCGCTGATCTTTTCCTGCGAGAGGACGAAACGAACTGGACAATGTGCACGGGGTTCTTTGAAGGGAAACTGCTTATTTCTATTAGAACATCACAGGAGCAAAATAGAGCGGACAAAGCTGTTAAGTTTATAGTTGCCAGAAAGGGGACCGGTGGAGGACATCTAACTTATGCTGGCGGACAGGTTCCACTGAAAAAAGACTCCGAATCAGAGCGCCGAAAACTTAAAAAATTTATCGAAAACAAGTTCCTTCAAGCTGTCGGTATGTCTGGAGCGCCGTGCTCCACGCTGCTTGCGGAGTAAGAAACAATTGTTCTTTGGTGGAAAAGTTTACAAAGTACACGTTGTTCAGCGCTGTCTTATGTCAACGGCAGAGGCTCTTGGACTTTTCATAATCGTTTGTTTGCTGCTATTGCTGCCATTCGAGTGTTGTGATATAATCCCTGCGAATAGGCGAATAAGATAAAAGCACGATTCTCCATAAACTGGAGACTACTGAATATGGTCTTGTATTTAAAGGAGATCAGAGATGTTTGTACAGCAGTTTTTTGTTAAGGGTCTGGCGCACAACTCATATCTGCTCGGAGGGAGCAAAAAGTGTGCAATCGTTGATCCCCGAAGGGATGTGGACGTGTATTTAGAGTCAGCGAGGGATATGGGGGTGAAGATTACACATATCCTGGAAACCCACCTTCATGCGGATTTCGTCTCAGGACACTTAGATCTGGCTGAAAAGACGGGCGCTACAATCGTGGCGCCAAAGTCGGCAAAGTGCAAATTTGAACACAAGGCCGTGGTCGAAGGTGACAGGTTCAATATTGAAGATATGCAGCTAAAAGTGCTGGATACGCCCGGACATACTCCGGAGCATATCACTTATATCGTGACAGATAGGTCCAGAGGATCCGAGCCGGTATGTATTTTTTGCGGCGATGTATTATTTGTTGGCGATGTGGGCAGACCGGATTTGTTTCCGGGCAAAGCTAAACAATTGGCGTCTCAGCTATATGACAATCTCCACCAGAAGCTTCTTAAGCTGCCTGATTTCTGCGAGGTTTACCCTGCTCATGGTGCCGGTTCGCTGTGCGGCAGGGCTATGGGGGCCAAACGTACAAGCACAATCGGGTATGAGAGGCGATATAATGCGGCCCTGCAGATTATGGACAAGAAAAAGTTTATTGAGTCACTGACGACCAACATGCCCGCCGCCCCGGACCATTTCAGCCGGTGCAGCGCCATTAACGGCAAGGGCCCGTCACTTGTTGCTAAACTGCCCAGACTAACTGCTATGTCACCACAGGTATTTGCCCGGGCGGCTAAAAAACCAAACACAATCGTTTTGGATATCAGGGACTATGAATCCTTCGGGGGCCAGCATGTCCCGGGGGCCTTCCATGTAGATTTTGGCGGGAATTTTGCGACCTTTGCCGGCTGGATTTTGCCTCCTGATAAGGACATCCTGCTGGTTGCGGCCACGGTCCAGCAGGCCCAGGATGCCAACGTATGGCTTAAGAGAGTCGGTTTGGACCGGGCTGTTGGCTTTTTGGATGGCGGAATGTTCGCATGGTCCAAAGAGGGTTTGCCGACGGAACACATTTACCAGATAGGAGCGCCGGAACTGCATGAGATGACCAAGAAGCAACGCAGCCTGGCTTTAGTTGATGTGCGTGCAATCGGAGAATACCAGAGTAACCATATTAAAGGTGCTGTGAATATCCCTGCGCCGGAATTGCGTCGGCGATACAAAGAACTGAATAAGAACAAGCCTGTAATTCTTATTTGCAGTACGGGACATCGCTCAAGTCTTGGTGCGAGTTTGCTCAAACAGCGGGGATTTAGTGAATTGTACAATGTCGCCGGCGGTATGACCGGGTATAGTGCAGCAGGTTTTGCCGCGGAGTGTCCGATGTGTATGGCCCCTCATGTGCCGCAGGTCAGACCGGTATAAATTTATTAGTCTTAAAAGAGCAAACAGATTGTATGTAATAACTATGCAGATAGGGAGAACGAATCATGGAATTTTTAAGAGCGGAACAATGGTCGCCGTATTTGGTCGGTGCGCTGATTGGTGTGCTGAGCTGGGTGTCCTTTGTCATTTCTGACAAACCCCTCGGCTGCTCGACTGCATTCGCCAGAACGGGCGGAATGCTCGAGAGAATCTTCCGGGGCAAAAAGGTGGAGGAAAGACCATACTACAAGAAATTTGCACCGGCTGTCGATTGGGAATGGATGCTGGTGCTTGGTGTGATAATAGGGTCCTTTCTTTCCTCCCATTTGTCGGGCCGGTTCATATGGCAATGGGTACCTGGCTTTTGGAGTGAAACAATCGGGGCCGGCCGGTTCGCCCGATGGCTTACTGCCCTGGCGGGAGGGGTCATTATGGGTTTTGGCGCCCGGTGGGCCGGCGGATGTACGAGCGGTCACGGAATAAGCGGCACACTCCAGCTCGCGGTGAGCAGTTGGCTGGCCGCGTTGTGCTTTTTCGCCGGGGGAATAGCCAGTGCCATGTTAATTTTTCACGTTTTAGTCTAAGTACAAAAAGGATTGTAAAGATGCTGAACACACTACACGGGGGAAAAAAAATGCAGTTGACACTCGGCTTTTGGATGGGAATTGTCTTTGGATTTTTGCTGCAAAAAGGCGGAGTGACACAATACGATATCATTATCGGGCAACTGCTTTTAAAGGATTTCACCGTAGTTAAAATAATGCTCTCTGCGGTGCTTGTCGGGATGATAGGAGTCCACTTGCTCGGTGGTATTGGCCTGGCAAAATTACATCCGAAAGCCGGCTCAATCGGGACCTCGGTAATTGGGGGTTTAATATTTGGTATAGGATTCGGCGTTTTGGGCTATTGTCCGGGTACGGTAGCGGCCGCTGCCGGTACCGGGGCACTCGATGCTTTGCTCGGCGGCATGGTTGGAATCCTGCTAGGTGCATGGTTATTCGCCCTGGCATATCCGAAGCTGCAGGGAACGATTTTGAGCAAGATGGATTTTGGCGAGCTGACTTTGCCGCAGCTTTTTAAGGTGAACCAATGGATTGTTATCGTCCCGGTGGCAATATTGATTATTTTATTGTTGCTTCTCATAGCAAAAGCGGGATTGTAAGCATTGGCACTTTTAGAAATTTCCGGCTGATTAACAACGATTTGAAGTGGATAGTTTTTGAGGGAGAAGTTTCTTGTTGGAGAAATATTTCCCAATTATCAACTGGCTCAGGTATTATCACAAGGAGAATCTGCGCGGCGATCTGGCAGCCGGATTAACCGTCGCGGTTATGCTGGTGCCGCAGGCGATGGCCTATGCGATGCTGGCGGGTCTGCCCCCGGTGATTGGATTGTATGCTTCCACGCTTCCAATAATTGCCTATGTGTTACTGGGCTCCTCGCGACATTTGGCCGTCGGGCCGGTGGCGATGGTTTCCCTGCTGGTCTTTGCCGCCTGCTCCAAAGAGGCCCAAGTCGGCTCGCAGGAGTATATTTCATTAGTGGTGACATTAACGATTATGGTCGGTGTTCTGCAAATGGCCGCGGGACTGCTCAGACTGGGATTTGTGGCTAATTTTTTCTCACATGCGGTACTTAGTGGTTTTACCTCTGCAGCGGCCATCGTCATTTGCCTGAGTCAGATGAAACATTTTATCGGGATTCAGCTACCTAATGAGAATTCGGCTTTTCGCTTGATTTTGATTATTCTAAAACATCTACAGCAGACAAATCCTGCGACACTGGCGATTGGGGCCTGTGCTATTGTTGGTTTGACAATTATCAAGAAAAAGTATCCCAGGTTCCCGAGTGCGTTACTATTTGTCATTGCAGGAACGTTGATTGTGTATCTGTTTAAGCTGCCGAATGCCGGAGTAAAAACAGTTGGAACAGTACCTGGAGGTCTGCCGGGTTTTTCTTTGCCTCATTTTGACCCCGCCCAATGGCTCAAACTTGTTCCGACGGCATTGGCGATTGTCTTTGTCGGATATATGGAGTCGATTTCAGTGGCTCGGTATGTTGCAGCAAAGGAAAAATATGAAGTTGATGCCAATTCGGAACTGCGTGGTCTGGGCCTGGCTAACATTATAAGTTCGTTGTTCTCAGGCTATGTTGTAACCGGCGGTTTTTCCCGCACGGCTGTTAATTACCAGGCCGGTGCCAGAACCGGACTGGCATCCATCATTACCGTAGTTGTTGTTATGCTGACTCTGCTTGTTCTAACACCGCTGTTCTATTATCTGCCAAATACAATCCTGGCCGCCATTATCATTGTCGCAGTTGTCGGGTTGATTGATATCAAAGAGCCTATTCGCCTGTTCAGGATAAAGCCCGCTGACGCCTTGACACTGGTGCTGACCTTCGTATGTACGCTTGGGCTGGGCGTCGAATGGGGAATCTTGATTGGAGCGGTTTTTTCACTGGGACTGTTTATCAAGCGAAGTGCTCATCCTTATATGGCACAACTTGGATATCTTGAAAGCGAAGATGTGTTTCGCAATATCGAGCGATACTCCAAAGCACGGACATATCCTGATATTCTAATATTTCGGGTCGATGCTTCACTGTATTTTGCCAATATGAGATTTGTCGAAGACCGGCTCAGGCAGTGGATCGAGCGCAATACGAAGCTCAAATGGGTGCTCTTTGATTTCTCGGGTATTAATGATGTTGATGCCGTAGCTATCAGCACCTTGGAAAATATCATCAAAGCTTACAGTGAAAGAGGGATTCGGTTTGCCTTTTGCTGCATGAAAGGGCCGGTGCGCGACCTTGTTGCAAGGGCCGGATGGAAAGGCAAATATGGAGAAAATATTGGATACAGCTCGTTGCAGCAGGCATTAAAGCGAATAAGAACAAATGATACAGGTTCAATTTCTTAAGGAAAAACGAAACTTCTTTTCACGACTATAACAATGATAATATTGGTCCTTAATTCCGGTTCGAGTACGATAAAGTACAAGTTGTTCGATCAAAGCCGGGACTATTTTTTATTGACAGGCGGCTCTGCGGAACGTATCGGTTTGGACGATGCCTTTCTTCGTCATCAGAAACATGACCGGCAGGATGAGAAAATTGTCAGGCCTTTGGCTGACCATAGAACGGCTCTAAAGGCGATATTCGAGATTTTACGGGATGATGTGCCTGCATCACTAAAATCAGGAGCTGACATAGATGCTGTTGGCCATCGCGTAGTACACGGCGGCAGCGAGTTCTTAGACTCCACTCTGGTTAATGAAGATGTTGCTAAATCAATAATGGATAATTCAAGATTCGCTCCCTTACATAATCCTGCAAATGCCGCAGGAATAACGCTCTGCGAAGAGCTGCTGCCGGGCGTTCCGAACGTGGCAGTGTTCGACACGGCTTTGCATCAGACGATCCCGGCAAAGGCGTTCTTATATGGACTGCCGTTGGAATTTTACGAAAAGCACGGAATTCGCAGATACGGCTTTCAGGGTATAAGCCATGGTTATGTTTACAACGAAGCCGCTCGAATAATAGGAAAACCTCCGGAGAGACTAAGAGTAATAACATGCCACCTTGGCAACGGTTGCTCGATAACGGCTTTCGACGGAGCAAAAAGCGTTGATACCTCAATGGGTATGACCCCTCTGGAAGGTGTGATGATGGCGACGCGCTCCGGCGATATTGACCCGGCTGTTGTCCTGTACCTTACGAAAGACCTCGGGTTGAGCTTCGAGGAAGTCGGTTTGCTCCTTAATAAAAAAAGCGGCCTGCTCGGCCTCTGCGGCCAAAGCGATATGCGTGATGTCCTAAAGTCAGCAAGTAATGGCGACAAGAAAGCGAAAACGGCCATAGAAATATTTGTGTACAGAATCCAGAAATATATCGGTGCCTATGTTGCAGCCCTCAATGGCGTGGACGCCATTGTATTTACGGCCGGAATTGGCGAAAACAGCGCAGATTTGAGGGCAAGAATTCTGGAAAACTTTGGATATCTCGGCCTCGAAATTGATGAAGCCAAAAACAAGGAAAATGCTGCGGTCTTTTCAACACCAAACTCCGAAGTCTATGCAATGACGATTCGCACCAACGAAGAGCTGGTCATCGCTCGGGAAACTTACAGAATCCTAACCGGTAAAAGAAGCTAAAAACTGAGCATGGCTGGGAATTAGCAATTTTTCTTGTTTGTACTAACGGTTCGTTTTACAATTTCAGTGTAGTTTTTATCGTTTGATTCGTCTAAGCTAAAAACTCAATTGAACGCCGCGGAAAGTTCTTGAATAATAGACTTCACCCGGCATGGAAAGCAAGGGAGGATATCATGGGCAAGACAGATTCAGCCGACCTCAAACCTGTCACCAAATCAGGGCCCCTTTCCAAAGAAGAGTTGAGACTTATTAATGCATACTGGCGGGCGGCAAACTATCTTTCGGTGGGGCAGATTTATCTTTATGACAATCCGCTTTTGGAAGAGCCTTTGAAATTAGCACACATTAAGCCCCGGCTGCTGGGACACTGGGGGACAACACCGGGTCTGAACTTCATATACGCTCATCTAAATCGCGTGATAAAGGCCCGGAACCTTAATGTAATTTACGTCTGCGGACCGGGCCACGGCGGACCGGCAATGGTGGCCAACACCTACCTCGAGGGGACCTATAGCGAGTTGTATCCAAACATTTCACAGGATTCCTCCGGAATGAAAAAGTTGTTCAAGCAATTCTCGTTTCCCGGGGGCATTCCCAGTCATGTGGCCCCGGAGACACCGGGTTCAATCCACGAGGGGGGTGAGCTTGGATATGCAATTTCTCACGCTTTCGGCGCGGCCTTTGACAATCCCGGCCTGCTCGTCGCCTGTGTGGTGGGGGATGGTGAGGCTGAAACCGGGCCGCTCGCCACAGCGTGGCATTCGAACAAATTTCTTAATCCCGTCACCGACGGCGCGGTATTGCCTATCCTTCATTTGAACGGCTACAAAATTGCCAACCCTACAGTCCTGGCCCGTATACCCGACGAAGAGCTTGAGGAGCTTTTTACCGGTTATGGTTACAAACCTTATCTTGTCGAAGGTTCCGAGCCGGAGGCCATGCACCAGCTTATGGCCAAAACACTTGATGCAATACTGAACCAGATAAAGAAAATCCAGAAAGAGGCACGTCAACAGGGCAAGGCGACGCGGCCCAGATGGCCGATGATTATCCTGAAAACACCCAAAGGCTGGACCGGTCCTAAAGAGGTTAACGGCTTGAAAGCCGAAGGCTCATGGCGCTCACACCAGGTCCCGCTGTCGGATATGACGAAAAAACCTGAAAATGTTAAACTACTTGAGAGTTGGATGAAGAGCTACAAATTGGAAGAATTGTTCGATGAGAACGGCACGCTTATTCCGGAACTTGCAGCCTTGAGCCCTTCCGGCGAAAAGCGAATGGGCGCCAATCCACATGCCAACGGCGGTCTGCTTCTTAAAGACCTTAGAATGCCGGACTTCCAGGATTACGCTGTGGATGTTCCCAGGCCGGGCGCTGTCATGGCCGAGTCAACAAGGGTGCTGGGAAGTTACCTCCGCGACGTGATGAATTTGAGCAAGAAGCGGCGGAATTTCCGGGTATTCGGCCCTGATGAGACGGCATCGAATCGTCTGGGGGCTTTATTCGAATCAACCGGTCGAGCATGGATGGCCGAAATCCTGCCCGAAGATGATAACCTCTCTCCGGATGGAAGGGTTATGGAGATTCTCAGTGAGCATACATGCCAGGGATGGCTGGAGGGATATCTGCTCACCGGCCGGCACGGATTCTTCTCTTGCTATGAGGCCTTCATTCATATCGTGGATTCAATGTTCAATCAACACGCAAAGTGGTTGAAAGTCACACGCAAGGAAATCCCTTGGCGGCGTCCGATTTCTTCATTAAATTACCTGCTGACCTCGCATGTCTGGCGGCAGGACCATAACGGATTCAGCCATCAGGACCCCGGGTTCATCGATCACGTTGTGAACAAGAAGGCCGATGTGGTTCGCGTGTATTTCCCGCCTGATGCAAACACTCTTTTGTCCGTAGTGGACCATTGCCTGCGAAGCCGTGACTATGTTAACGTCATCGTGGCGGGCAAGCAGCCACAGCCGCAGTGGCTCGATATGGACTCGGCTGTCAAGCATTGCACGTCCGGAATCGGCATCTGGGAGTGGGCAAGTAATGATAAAGGCAGTGAGCCGGATGTGGTTATGGCCTGCGCGGGGGATGTGCCGACTTTGGAGACACTGGCGGCCGTCGAATTGCTCAGAGAGTACACCCCTGACCTTAAGGTGCGGGTCATAAATGTGGTCGATTTAATGACGCTGCAGCCCAAAGAAGAGCATCCTCATGGTCTATCAGACAAGGAATTCGACACACTATTCACCACAGACAAACCCATTATCTTCGCGTATCACGGCTACCCGTGGTTAATACACCGGCTCACTTACCGCAGGACCAACCACAAGAACATGCACGTCAGAGGTTATAAAGAAGAAGGAACAACCACGACCCCATTCGACATGCTTGTACTCAATGATCTGGATCGTTTTGACCTGGTGGCGGACGTCATAGACAGGGTCCCAAAACTCGGATATATGGCTGCCTATACCAAACAATATGTCCGTGACAAACTTATAGAACACAATCAATATATTGAAAAGTACGGGCAGGATATGCCGGAGATTCGCGAATGGACATGGAAGCAGGATTTACATCCGGCCAAAGGCCCCTCCAAGGCGGGAGAAACAAAATGATTAATATAGAAGCAGTAGCTGCCGTCACACACGATATATCGCGCAAGAGTTTCTCTCATGAATTTGGAAGGCCTGAAGTGGAACTTAAGCAGAAACCCGTTTGGCGAAAAGTGCGCGATCTTGGAACGCGATTATGGCTTGACACTGGGGACATCTACGAAGCTAAAAAGCTCTGGTGCTCGGAGTTCGAGGCACTGACCACCAACAATACACTGCTCAACAAGGAAATCCAAAAGGGCATCTATGATGGTTTGGTTCGTGAGGCAGCCGATGCTCTCCGCAAAACCGCTCCGGGCATCGACGAAAAAAAACTGATTCTGGAGATAGCTTTTGTGCTTAATGCTCATCACGCCTTGAGGCTTGTTGACATATTTGATGCATGGGTCAGCGTCGAGCTCCATACCGATTTGGCCCATGATGTCGAGAGGACCGTTACATACGGAAAGCGGTACTTTGACATCTGTCCCGAACGGTTCTACATTAAGGTCCCACTGACGCCTGCTGGCTTTCTGGCAACCCGCAAGCTGGGCCAGCTTGGAGTTGCGGTAAACTTCACGTTGGGCTTCTCTGCCAGACAGAACTACCTTGCAGCGTTGCTCGCTCAACCCACCTTTGTCAATGTATTCTTAGGCAGATTGAACGCGTTTGTCGTTGACAATAACCTTGGAGATGGAAAAAACATCGGCGAGAAAGCCACCTTGGCAACGCAGAGGGAATTATTGAAACTTCGGCAGGCCAAAAGAACTCACAGCTTACTCATAGCTGCAAGCATGAGGGAAGGAGCACAAGTCCCTGTTCTCGGAGGTCTTGATGTTTTCACTATGCCGCCCAAGGTAGCCGCCCAGTATGAAAGCAGCCCTCTCGATGAACCCTCCCGGCAAATTGAACAGGACCCAACCGTCTCACTTAAAGAAGGAATAACGCTCGAGGACTTCGGGGCCCAAACGCTGTGGGATGTTTCTGAGCCGTTTAAGAAAGCTGTTGACCGGTTGCTTGAAAAGGATATTGAAACTCTTACACCAGAAGCTGTCCGGATGCATTTTGCCAACGCCGGCTTTTCTGACTTTTTACCTAATTTGTCTAAGAGTGATATAAGTACGGCTACCAAGGACGGTAAAATTCCGGTTTACAATAAATGGAAAGACAGACTCACTCGTGGCGAAATCGGTTTGGATGCTTTAATGAATCTCAGCGCCTTCTGTGCATTTGCTACCGACCAGAAAGCGTTGGATGACCGGATCAAATCACTTATCTAATTGCCGGATTTGAGGTGTGCCGGTAAATCCTATAGCTCTTAATCTTGTCCAAGTGATGATTCTATTGTGCTGCTGATAATCACCGTCGTTGCAAGCAACGCAGATGAAGCCCCAGTTAACGGATTTGCTCCTGTCCCCCAGAAAAACCTCATCCAATGGGAATACGAGATTCAGAACCGATGAAATCTATAAAACGTTGATCGAACTCGTGGAGGTGAGTTGATTGCCAAAAGCCTTTCTCGCACAGCAGACCGGGGAATCGGCAGGCAATA
>DATKYR010000027.1:0-20968 GCA_035528395.1 Sedimentisphaerales bacterium | reverse complement strand
CAGGGCGCCGTCGGGAACCCGAATCCATCTAATGGCGCTGTGGATGTAAAGCAGACACAGATTATTACCTGGTCACCGGGAATCTATGCTGCTTCGCATGAGTTATACTTTGGCACTGATAAAGATGCCGTGAAAAATGCCGATACCGGTTCGCCGGAGTATAAAGGCACCAGGGACCTTGGTGCTGAGAGCTATGACCCCGGAATGCTTGAGTGGGATACCACTTATTATTGGCGGATTGATGAGGTTAACAATACCAACGCCGACAGTCCGTGGACAGACATCCTCTGGAGCTTTACGACAGCCAACTTCCTTGTCGTTGACGATTTTGAATCTTACAATGACCTTGACCCCGCCGACCCCGATAGCAACAGGATATTTAATGCGTGGATAGACGGATATGACGACCCGACAAACGGTTCTTTAGTTGGTTATGAAACTCCTCCTTTTGCAGAGCAAACTATCGTTCACAGCGGTTCTCAGTCGATACCACTTTACTACAACAACAGTGTTGGTTACTCTGAGGCGACTCTGACATTGACTTATCCGCGTGACTGGACCGAGAATGGTGTTAGCACATTGACAATATGGTTCAGAGGTGATTCGGATAACGCTGCTGAGACGTTGTATGTTGCTCTCAATGGCAGTGCGGTGGTCTCTCACGATAATCCTAATGCAGCCCAGATAGAAGAGTGGACTCGATGGAATATCGACCTGCAGGCGTTTGCAGACCAGGGCGTGAACCTGGCCAATGTCAACACGATTGCCCTTGGTTTAGGTAATAAGAACAATCTGCAGGCCGGCGGTTCAGGCACAATGTACTTTGACGATATTCGTCTGTATCCTCCACCATCGGCGCTGTAAGCTGGGATTTAAGTGGCCCCCATTGCTTCTGCCGTAAGGCATCTGCCGCAAGGCATCCTGTGGACTTCGGATTGCGAAGCAAGATATGGGAGTGTGGTTAATGTAGTAGATTTGGTCGAGTCGGGGCTTATATCGAACGATTCGGTATAGGCCCCCTTGTTTTAGGGACAATGAATGAACCAAAGATATTTCTTGACGAGAAAGCGGCTAATTTGGTACAAATAATATTGACAAGCCTGTGGAGTTTGGGTTTCCGCTCGCACCTGCGGTTACGCGAGTGCAGGCGGCAGGCGAAATTGCAATAGTCTTTTTTCGATAGGTTAGTGAGTGTGGTGCTGGATTTCAAATAAGCACTTTGTACATCGAAGTTGTTTTTTTAAGAGGAGGACCATTATCATGAGAGCGTTTTCAAAACTTCCGCCGTTCAGCTTTTTCTTGATGTCGTCATTTTTCTATGCTTTTGCTGCCAGTGCAGCGGTGCAGCCCCATGGCGGTATGATGCGTTACCCGGATGTCAGCTCGACTCATATCGTTTTTGTCTATGCAGACGATATCTGGGTGGTCCCGCGCGCGGGCGGAATAGCGTCCCCATTGGCAAGTCCTCCCGGCGGAGAAGCATTTCCGCGATTCAGTCCGGATGGACACACTATTGCATTCAACGGAAACTATGACGGAAACAACGATATCTACACTGTAGCCGTCGAAGGAGGAATCCCGCAGCGGGTAACTTATCATTCCAGTGGTGAGCGTCTGTGCGACTGGTCTTTCGATAACCGGCTCCTATTCGCTATGAATGGACTGGGTGGACTTGGTCGGCAGGTACAATTGTTCACCGTACAGAAAGCCGGCGGTTTGCCGAATCGGCTGCCAGTGCCTTATGGTGGGTACGGGGTCATTTCGGGTGATGGCCAATGGCTCGCCTATACGCCGCGCAATCGTGACTTCAGGAGCTGGAAGCGTTACCGCGGAGGTTGGGCATCGGACATCTGGCTTTTCCACTTAGACAACCATACTTCGGAAAAGATCACCGATTGGGAAGGCACCGATACCATTCCCATGTGGCAAGGCAGGAAGATATATTACCTTTCGGATGCCGGAGGGCAACATCGTCTTAACATTTGGTGCTATGATCTGGAAACGAAAGAAAGGAAACAGATTACCCACTTCAAGGATTACGACGTAAAATGGCCTTCAAATGGTCCGGGCCCGAACGGCGAAGGCGAGATAATCTTTGAATATAATGCCCAGCTCTATCTGCTGAATTTAGCCAGCGAGCAAGCAATCCCCGTTAATATCTCGATCCCCGGCGCCCGTCCGAAGCTCCGTCCGATACGCAAGGACGTGAGCGGACGACTTTCAGACTGGCATCTCTCTCCTAAAGCCAAACGTGTTCTGGTAGAAAGTCGTGGTGATGTCTGGTCACTGCCTGCCAAGAACGGCACCCCTCGCAACCTTACCCGCACGAGCGGTATCGCTGAACGCGGGCCTTCCTGGAGTCCGGATGGAAAATGGATAACCTGCTTTTCAGATGAATCCGGCGAAAACGAGCTTGTTATCCGACCGGCCGATGGGAAAGGTAAACCGGAAACTATCACCTCCATGGGAGCCGGCTACCGCTATCAACCCACCTGGTCACCTGATTCCAAATGGATGGTATTGACAGACCATGAAAGCAGGTTTTACGTCTTCAATGTCGAGCAGCGTAAAGTCCATTATTTCGACCGTGAAAACATCAGTGGATGGCGATGGGGAGTTCCCAGGGCATTTAGTTGGTCATCAGACTCACAATGGCTGACCTACACCAAGCCCAATATGGATAATATGAACGTGGTCATGCTTTACAACGTTCCCAAAGATGAGCTCCACCAGGTGACTAAAGGTATGTTCGTTGATTATCTGCCGACATTTGACCGCAAAGGAGACTTTTTGTACTTCTTCAGTGAGAGAGAAATTTCACAACCCAAATACGCAGATGCCGGTCTGACCTTTATTTACGAGGACACAGCCGTATTGCATGCGATTCCACTGCGTAAGGAAATCTCAAATCCCTTCAAGGCAAAAAGTGACGAAGAAGAACCGGAGAAAGAAAAAAAGGACGAGAAGGACGACGAAAACGGGAAAGACAAAGATAAAGATAAGGATAAGGACGGTAAGGGTGACGAGGAGCCTGAGTGCAAAGACCCCAACGATTCAGATAGCAAAAAAAACAATGAAGAAAAGGAAACCGAGGAATCTACCGAGTCCGCAGATGAGGACGACAAAAAGGCAGATGACAAGAAGAATAAAGATAAGGAAGAAATCAAACCGGTCGAAATTGAACTTGAGAATATGGAAACACGTTCCTATCGCGTGCCAATTAAGCGCGGACGGTTTTCCTACCTTGAGGTCAATGATAAGAACCAATTGATTTATCTGCGACGCGGAGAGGAAAACACGCTCCAGTACTTTGATCCAAATGATGAAAAGCGCGAGGAGAAAACAATTCTCAAAAAGGTAAACTTTGTGCAAATGACGCCGGACGGCAAAAAGCTTCTCGTTCGTAGTGAGGGCAAGACAGGTATCATCGAGGCCAAGCCCGACCAAAAGCTCGAGAACCTGATCGTAACCAAGCCGATGAACGTGGTTATTCAACCCCGTGAGGAGTGGCGGCAGATATTCGTCGACGCATGGCGGTTCATGCGTGACTACTTCTACGACCCCCATATGCACAAGGTTGACTGGCCCGCGGTGCGCAAACAATACGAGGCCATGTTAGATGACTGTGTATCCCGCCGCGATGTCGGGTATGTCATTGCAGAGATGATCAGTGAAGTCAACGCCGGTCATACGTATTATGGCGGAGGCGATGTGGACTCCGGCCCCCGAGAATCAATCGGCTATCTCGGTGTAGACTTCGAGCTCGACCAGGGATTTTACCGCATTGCGGAGGTTTATGAAGGCGGTATTTGGGACACCGACGCACGCTCTGCTCTACATGAGCTGGACGAGAAAGAACGCGAGCAGTTTAAGTATCTGTTCAAAGTTAATGGCATTCCGGTCGATACTTCCAAGGCGCCCTGGGCGGCTTTCGAAGGCCTGTCCGGTCAAACCGTGACATTGACCGTCGGTGCCAAGCCCAATCCTGAGGAGGCAACGAATGTGGTGGTGAAACTGCTGGGTTCCGAATATGACGTGCGTTATCGGCATTGGGTTGAGAGCAATCGCCGGTATGTCGAAAAAGAATCCGACGGCCAAGTTGGGTATATACACGTACCGGATACAGGGAACCGGGGACAGCGTGAACTCTTCCGCCAGTTCTACGGCCAGATGAACAAGGGTGCGCTAATCATCGATGAGCGTTGGAATGGGGGCGGTGATATTGCCGACCGGTTCATTGAGTTGCTGAATCGTCCCATCTACCTGCATTTGTTCGAGCGTTATGAAAACGACTGGCGGGTTCCAACCCTGAGCCACCAGGGCCCCAAGTGCATGATGATCAATGGCGAGTCAGGCTCCGGCGGGGATATATTTCCTTATCTGTTCCGCAAAGCCGGACTGGGAAAACTCATCGGCATGCGAACCTGGGGCGGTGTGATCGGTATTTCCAGGAATCCATCCCTGATTGACGGCGCTCGAATAACCGTGCCGTTCATTACCTTCTATGAAACCGATGGCACGTTAACTATGGAAGGGCACGGTGTGGATCCGGACATAGAGGTTATCGATGACCCCGCGTTAATGGTCGATGGGGGCGATCCGCAGCTCGATGCCGCCGTACAACATATGCTGGATGAAATTAAGAGAAATCCCTATGTGCCAGCCAAACGGCCGCCTTACCCGGACCGCAGCGGCATGGGCATTCTTGAGGAGCAAAAATAGCAAAATCCCACTCAGTCAACAAAGGAATATGTCCATATACAAATTGTTGTCACTCTTTTCCTGACTATTAGAGCCAAATGACAGGCTTTAAGGGTTAGCTGACCCGCTGGAAAAATGTATTTCTCTGCCGAGGATGAGGACCGAGGTACGAATAAACAACGAGACGCCATCGGTTTTCACCGGTTATTCTTACATTGTGGCCTGCTTTGGTTGCGAAAAGTACACGAAAAGGCGTAAAAACAGTAGAAGCATTGGGGTGGATTTGGTAAAATAGTGTATCGGAAGGTTTTGGGAATGTCACTAAAGTGACCTGAAACGTGGAATTCCGGATCACACTGAGTGAGTGTGAGGAGAGGTCGTACGAGGCCAGTTAGGGAGGATCTTACTGCTATCATTAGAGAATGGAACGGACACTTATGATAGACCAAGGTCGGCACCGGTGGAGTTTGTTGGCGATGACCTGTGTGGTCGTCTTAGGGATTACGCAACCCGGCATGGGACTTGTGGTGAGCGAGGTGATGTACCACCCGGCCGAGGGTGGAGGAACGTACGAATTCATTGAGCTGTATAATAACCGGGCCGTCTTCGAAGACCTTACCGGATATGCATTCACAAACGGCATCGATTATGTGTTCGAGCCGGGAACGATTATTGGGCCCAAGGAGTACTTAGTAGTCGCGTTAGAGCCTGCTGCCTTAGAGGCGGCGTACGGAATCGGCGGTGTGCATGGCCCTTTCGCGGGTCGGCTCAACAACGATGGCGAACGGGTCGAGCTGTCCAATAGCAACGGGGAGATTATCATCTCGTTCCGATACAACGACGGAAGGCCCTGGCCGACCTCGGCTGATGGTGCAGGACACTCGCTGATTCTCGCGAAGCTTGGGGGGGATCCGGAGGAGGCGTCAACATGGTCGCCCAGCACGTTTATTGGCGGCACACCAGGCAGGCCGGATGGAGTCCAGGTTGGGACCGAAGAGACGACGTTAGTGACGCTCGTGGATGTGGGCCACCCCGGGCGGTATTTCAAGGGGACAGAAGAACCATCGCCGGTCCGTGGCAGTAAAACCAACACCATCTGGACGCAAATTCAGTATAACGACGATCCCGGTACGACTGCGTGGCTCGAAGGGCCAAGCGGGTACGGATACAGCAACGACGCCAGCGAGCTACAGCTCATCCGGACCCAGATGAACGACATGAACGGAAATTACTTATCCGTGTACGCCCGGCTCCGGTTCACGCTTACGGCAGAGCAAATCAGTTCATTCTCCCAGTTGCCGGCCGAGGTCCACTATGACGATGGCTTCGTGCTGTATCTCAACGGCACGCGAGTGGCGGACTCCGGGCAAATCCTCGGTGACCCGCCTCCCTTCGACGAAAGCGGCGGCCCGGCTACGGAGCCACCGGTCGCCAACGTGGACCTGACCGGCCGGATAAACCTGCTGGTTCCCGGCACAAACGTCCTGGCCATCCAGGCCCATAATGCGAGGATCTCCGGCAGCTCGGACTGTATCGCAAGCCCGATCCTCCGGGCGATTGTGGAGGAGTCCTCCGGTGGTGACGACCCCCGCGCCCGTGTGGTGATCAACGAACTGCTTGCCAATAGCGATGTGCCTCCGGGTACCGACTGGCTCGAGCTGTACAATCCGGGCCCAACCGCAGTCGATCTGAGCAATGTCTATCTTAGCGATGACCGGCTAAACCTGCTTAAATACAAAATTCCGGACGGGATAGTGCTGCGGCCGGGTGGATTTTGGGCCGTCCAAGAAGGCATACCGCCGGCGGCGTTTCCATTTGCGCTGAATTTCTCCGGGGAGACAATTTATGTAACGGCGGCCACAAATGAACCTGTACCAAAGCCGGTCCGCGTCCTGGACGCGGTGCGCTATGGGTATATAGAGCCGGAGGTGACTTTCGGCCGGTTCCCGGATGGGTCCTACTTCTTTGACTTTCTAACTTCAGCTACTTTTGAAGGACCTAACACCCAGCCGTTCATTAGCGACATCGTGATTAACGAAATCATGTACCACCACGGAACCCGCGACGAGCGATATGAGTTTGTCGAACTATATAACCGGGGTAGCAACACTGTCGCGCTGAACGGTTGGGCCTTCACCGACGGCATTATCTACGACTTCGACCAGGGCACCGAGATGCCGCCGGGCTCATATCTGGTGGTGGCCAAAGACCCGGACTTGCTCGCAGGCGTGTATGACAATCTGGTTGTCGGATCGAATCTGGTCGGCCCTTACTCGGGTAGCCTGAACGACCACAGTGAGCGAATCCGGTTGTCATATCCATTAGAGAATCTGAATCAGGAGACCGGCGAAATAGAAGTGACAATGGTCACCGCGGACGAGGTAACCTATTATGACGGCGGCCGATGGCCGACGTGGGCCGACGGCCAGGGGGCCAGCCTGGAGCTGCGCGACCCGCACAGCAACAACAACACACCTGATGCCTGGGCCGACAGTGACGAGAGCGGCAAGACTACGTGGGAGCAATTCTCGTTCACCATCGACAGCAGTGATTCCAGATACAGCTTCGATCAGATCACAATCTTCGGGCTTATATTGCTTAACCGGGGCGAGGTGCTTTTGGACGACCTTGATATGAGAGTTGGCCTCGGCCGAACAAACCGCCTCAATAACAGCGGCTTCGAGAATGGCGAGTCAGACTGGCGAATACTCGGCAATCACGTTCGGTCGTTCGTGACCACGGCGGATAGTCACTCCGGGTCCCGGTCGTTGCACCTGATTGCAACTGGCCATGGTGACCCCGGGGCCAATCGCATCAACCAGTCCATTTCCTCTACAAACGCAACCACAGTGACATTCAGTGGCTGGGCACGGTGGCTGCGGGGAAGCCGATTCCTGCTTTTGCGGACAACGCGGGAGCAGGCACCTGTCCAGCCGCCGCGACCGGCGCATGCGTTTGAACTCTATATGCCGCTGAATCTGGGCACGCCCGGTTTACAGAATACAGCGTTTGTCACCAACCGTGGGCCGGACATCCTCGATGTGCGGCACGCGCCGGTCTTGCCCGCGGCCTCTGAGCCTATCGTTGTAACCGCCCGAGTAACCGACAATGATGGTGTAAGCCAAGTAACGCTCTATTATCGAACCGAAGGGGCCGGCAGATTGATCAATGTACCCATGGTCGACGACGCCTCACGCGACGACCTTATCGACGGGGACGGCATCTTTACGGCCACGATTCCGGGTGCCCCCGCCGGCACAATGCGGTCGTTCTACATCGAGGTCTCCGATGGAGCAGCATCGACACGGTTCCCTACTCGTTTGGAAGCCTCGGCCGATGTGCCCGACCGAACCTGCCTGGTTCGTGTCGGCGATACGCTTCTGAATACCCAGTTTGCCGCCTATCGTGTCTGGCTTTCCGATGACGTTCTCAGCACGTTTCGATCACGTCCCAATCTCTCGAATGAGCTGATGGATTGCACCTTCGTATACAACGACACCGAAGTCTTCTACAATTGCGGGATTCGCTATCGCGGCAGCCCGTTTCTCCGTAGCGGCCGGGGCCGCGACCCACGCGATCACTATGCCTATCGGATCAATTTCAATCCGGACCAGAAATTCCGAAATCGTGAGGAGATCAATCTCGACAACACCGAAGGGAGCGACCGCGGCCCGCTCCAGGAACGAGCATCGTACTGGTTCTATTCGCAAATGGGCCTGCAGTTCTCGAAACAGGAGTATGTGCGCGTGGTCATCAACGGCCGCAGTCAATCCATCTACGAGGATGTCCAGAAGATCGACGGCGACTATATTCGTGGGTGGTTTCCGAACGATACCGAAGGCTATATTCATAAAATCGACGACTATTTCGAGTACACAGCCGACGGCACGGGATTCACGAACCTCGATGAAGGACTGAAGTTCGACAATAGACACCCGCTGCTCAAGGAGACCTATCGGTGGGGATTTGAGAAGCGGTCAAATCGCGAAGATGACAACTGGGACCACCTCTTCGATTTGGCCGTTGCGCTGAACACGCCGTCCAGCAGCAGGACGTATGAGGAGGTCATCGAGTCGGTCATCCATCCCGAACACTTCGCACGGGTCCTGGCGCTTCGCCACGCCGTCGGCGACTGGGACAGCTACGGGTACCGGCGCGGAAAAAACAATTCCTTCTACTACGCCCTGCCGGAGGGCAAGTGGTACCTACTGCCCTGGGACATCGACTTCACGCTCGGTTCAGGCGATGGGGCCAGTACAAACCTGTTCTCGGTGAACGCCGGGCAGTTTCCGGAAGTCGATCGGTTTATGAAATATCCTAAATACCGGCAGATGTACCTGCAGGCCTTGGCGGAACTGGTGAACGGCCCATGGCAGACATCGTATGGAACGCGAAATCCACCGACAGCCTTCGACCGGTTCTTAGACGCCTCAGCCGACGCCTTGACTGCCGAGGGGCTCGGCAGCGGCCGACGGGACGGAATCAAACAGTTCGTCCGCGACCGTCGGGCCTTCATCCTCACACAGATCCCGAATCGTTAAAAAAGTTTTTCTCAATAAACAATAATAGGTAGATAGAGACCATGAGAATTCCCTTTCAACTGAAAACCATCATCCAGGCCACTGTGCTGGCGGCATTGCTTCTTACCGCCCGAGACGTCATCGCCCAAGGCACACGTTCCGACTATGAGCGGGCGCTTAACCTGCGCAAAATCATTACAAATAAAGTTTTCAAACAGAAAGTCACTCCACATTGGCTGTCGGATAACATTCAGTTTTGGTATCGCAACGACCTGGCCGATGGGGTGCGCGAGTATATCATTGTGAATGCAGAAACAGGCGTACGCCAACAGGCGTTTGACCATGAGCGCCTTGCCACGAAACTGACAGAGGTCACTGGGAAAGACATACAGGCTGATCGACTTCCAATCGACAGACTGAAGTTCGGTGAATCCGCGTCAGAGCTGTTATTCACCTGTCAAGGCAAACGGTGGAAGTGTGATTTGCGCACCTATAAGCTTCAGGAAGCGTCGACGGACGAACAGATATTCCCCTCGCTTCGGGCAATTGCTGAGCCGCATCCGAGCACCCGGACTGGTAACGAGACTTTGATCACGTTCATTAACCGCACCGACTGGGACGTGCAGGTTTATTGGATTGATTCTGAAGGAGAACGACGTTACTACGCCACATTCCTCGCCGGCCAGCACCATCAGCAACACACGTATGCCGGACATGTGTGGCTGGTAACGGATAGAGATGGAAAAAACCTGGCCGTATTTGTTGCCACCGAAGAAGCCGGAGATGCCGTCATAGATGAGAACTGCATTCAGGAAGCCGGTCCCAAAGAAGAACCTAAACAGGTCAGGCCGAGCGGTGAGTCGCCCGACGGCAAATGGTTTGCGTTTCTTAAAGACTATAACCTCTATGTACGAAAAATTGAGACGGGCGAAGAGATTGCGCTGAGCAGCGATGGAACAAAAGAAAATACGTATTCTGAGCGTCTCTGGTGGTCGCATGACTCAGAAAAGATAGCAACCTTGCAGATAAGAAAAGGTGAGGACAGAAAAATTCATCTTATCGAATCGTCCCCTAAGGATCAATTGCAGCCGAAGCTCCATACACTTTCTTATACCAAGCCAGGCGACCGCATCGATATCGCCAAACCGCAATTGTTCAACGTGACCCGGCAACGTCACATTTCCATCTCTAATGAGCTTTGCCCCAATCCGTGGAGTATCTCAGAAGTTCATTGGGCGCCGGATTCAGGCCGATTCACTTTCCTCTACAACCAGAGGAGTCACCAGGTACTCCGCATTATAAGTGTGGACGCCGGCACCGGTGAAGTGCGTGCCATTATCGACGAACAGAGTAAAACGTTCATCGATTACGCAAACAAGAAATACAGCTACTACCTTGACGCTACGAACGAAATTATCTGGATGTCGGAACGCGATGGCTGGAACCACCTTTACCTTTATGATTCCGAAACGGGCCGCGTGAAAAACCAGCTCACCAAAGGCGAGAGGGTCGTACGCCGCATTGAGCGCATAGACGAGGCCGAAAGACAAATCTGGTTTCGGGCTGGCGGCATCCGACCGGGGCAGGACCCTTATTACATACATTTCTGTCGTGTAAACTTCGATGGCTCAGGCCTCGTCGTGCTGACCGAGGAAGATGGCACACATGAAATAAAGTTTTCACCGGACCGCCGGTTCTTTTTCGACCAGTGGTCCCGAGTCGATCAACCTCCAATCACTGAGCTGCGCAATTCTAAAGACGGAAGTCTTATCTGCGAATTGGAACGTACCGACTGGGATGCGTTGCTGGAAACGGGCTGGCATCCGCCGGAGCGTTTCGTCGCAAAGGGGCGAGATGGTAATACAGATATTTACGGGATTATCATACGTCCAGGCAATTTCGACCCGAATCACAAATACCCCGTCATCGAACAGATTTATGCCGGCCCGCAGGGTGCCTTTGTGCCAAAGTCCTTCGGACTGCAGGTTCGCCAACACGCTATTGCCGAACTCGGTTTCATTGTTGTGCAAATTGACGGTATGGGCACTTCACACCGCTCAAAGGCATTTCACGATGTTTGCTGGAAGAATCTTGGAGACTCGGGCTTTGGCGACCGTATTCTCTGGATGAAGGCAGCCGCGGCGAAGTATCCCTGCATGGACCTTACACGAGTTGGCACCTATGGTGGTTCCGCCGGTGGGCAGAGCGCCCTGCATGCACTTTTGGCTCACGGCGATTTCTATAAAGTCGCGGTCGCCGACTGCGGGTGTCACGATAACCGAATGGACAAAATTTGGTGGAACGAGCTGTGGATGGGCTGGCCTGTTGGGCCTCATTACGAAGAACAATCGAATGTGACACAGGCTCATAAACTACAGGGCAAGCTGTTACTCACCGTCGGTGAGCTTGACAAGAACGTTGATCCGGCCTCAACCATGCAGGTTGTGGATGCGCTCATCAAAGCAGATAAAGATTTCGACCTGCTGGTTGTTCCAGGCCGAGGCCACGGCGTAGGTGAAATTCCCTATGCAAGCCGACGGCGCATGGACTTCTTCGTGCGTCACCTGCTCGGTATAGAACCACGCAGCCAGCCATAGATACTGCCAGCCGTGCCGGAGACACGTCTCGGCAGGAGGGAAATAAAGTTTTTGCTTCGTAAGGAGTCCTGTGGATTCTCCCTTGTCATATTTATTGAGTGTGATATAATTTCGACAAATCGCCTAACTTCCCAACGGCGCGACCCCGCACCAATTGTAACTTAGGCGGTGAGCTGAAAATCATGTGCAGGATCAGCTCTTTTGCTCCGGTTCAATTGGTGCGGGGTCAGTTCGAGTGATTTGGGACCAGATAAAAGCCATGTGAGATACAGTTACATAACAAAATAATATTAACGAAAGGAGGATATTATGAACTACAGTAGGATTCACTGGTTGATTGCCTTGCTGATTGTTTTGGCAAGCTTCAGCCCCCTGCTTTCTGGCGAAAGCAAGAAGGGGGCCAGGGAGCGACAGAAGGACGAATGGACATCTCTATTTGATGGCAAGACCCTAAACGGATGGTCCGTCCACAGCGGTTTTGCCAAATATCATATTGAGGACGATGCCATTGTCGGCACTACAGTCAAGGGCAGTCCCAACACATTCCTCTGCACGGACCGGGAATATGGTGATTTCATATTAGAGTTCGAAGTCCGCCTGGATCCCAGGCTGAACTCAGGCGTGCAAATACGCAGCAAGATTGCCAAAGAGGAGAAGGTGTTCGTATTCAGTGGGCGTGACGGCAAGCCTCAGAGACGGGTGGCGCCGCCGGATCGTGTCTATGGTTATCAGGTGGAAATTGCCACCGAAAAGGGAGGTTCCTCCGGAAGCATTTACGACGAGGCACGTCGCGATTTCATGCTCGCAAGCACAACGTCCGACCCGGCTGCCAGCAAGGCGTTCAAAGACGGTCAATGGAACAAGTTCCGCATCGAGTGCAAAGGCGACAGGATTAGGACGTGGATCAACGATGTCCCCTGTGTCGATTTGAGGGATGGTATGACAAGCCGCGGTATCATTGGTCTGCAGGTCCACGGTGTAGGAAAAGACACCACCGCCTACCAGGTGCGTTGGCGCAATATACGCATACAGGCGGAGGACCAGGGCGTTGAACCACCTGCGATCTCCAGCTGGCAGCGTGTGCTACAAAGTACACCGGATTGGACCGGCAAGCGGATGGAAGACGGTCGGCCATATGTCCCGGATGACATTCTGGAGAGAATGAATAACGTCTCGATAACACAGGCATGGAGTATTGTCAGGGGCGCCGGCTACCGCAACTGTTACGAGAATGCCGCCGGCTGGGTAATCATGTATCCTGATGAGGCAATTGTCGGCCGAGTGCTGACAGCTCAATACATGCCCTCTCATCCCGACTTCAATCGAGTGATTATGAGTCAGGGGCGCGCCGAAGGCCGCATCGGCAGCTCAAATTCATGGCCAATCGACATGCTGCAGAAGGGAGACGTGTATGTCGCAGACTGCTTTGGTAAGGTCCTCGACGGGACCCTCATCGGCGACAACCTTGGTAATGCCATATACGCCAACTCCGGCAACGGCGTCATCTTCGATGCCGGTGTCCGTGACCTGGAAGGTCTTGAAGAGATTAAAGGATTCAACGCGTGGCACAAAGGTGCCGATCCAAGCTTCCTTCGTGAGGTGATGATGAGCGCTATTAACGTCCCGATCCGTATCGGCCGAGCCTTAGCGTGCCCCGGTGACGTTGTGCTGGCCAAACGCGAAGGCATCGTGTTTATCCCCGCCCATCTGGCTGAAAAAGTCGTCACCGAATCCGAAGCTATTACCCTGCGGGACATGTTCGGGCACCAACGCCTGAAAGAAGGCAAGTACACACCTGGACAAATCGACGGCAGATGGACGCCGGAGATACAAAATGACTTTCGTAACTGGCTGAAAAAAAACATTGACGAGCTGCCTGTACCAAAACAGGTGATTGAAGACATGCTGAACTCGAAGACACGTAACTGGTAAATAAAAGATTGTTATTTGCTTGTGTCCTGTGAGACTGTAGATAATTCACGACAAGGAGAGAGACTATGAAAAACCGGACAAAAGAGCCGCAAAAACAAGCAGCGTGCTCAAGGCGTTCACTGCTGAAAAGTGCCGGTACAGGCATTGCGGGCCTGAGCCTGGCCGGCATGGTCAGTGCACCTATCGAAGAGCAGGTAGCCTATGCAACGCAGAACGTAAAACGCAGCTCCAGCCCCTCGCAACTGAGAATTACAGACCTGCGCATAGCGGTGGTCACCAGAGCGCCTTTTCGCTGCCCTCTGATTCGTATTGACACCAATCAGGATATTTCCGGTTACGGAGAGGTCCGCGACGGCGCCAGTGAGCGATATGCCCTGATACTCAAGAGCAGGCTTCTGCGTCAGAATCCCTGCAACGTAGAGCGGATATTCAAACGGATCAAACAGTTTGGACATCACGGCCGCCAGGGAGGCGGTGTCTCGGGTGTGGAGATGGCTTTGTGGGACCTGGTGGGCAAGGCATACGGTGTCCCCGTCTATCAGATGCTCGGTGGCCAATATCGGGACAGGGTTCGTCTGTATGCTGATACGCCTGATGGCAGCGTTGAAGGCCTTAAGAAAAGACTCGACCAGGGATTCACTTTCCTTAAAATGGATTGTGGCATCAGGAGGCTATTTAGGGTTCCTGGAGCGCTAACCTATCCAACGAGAGGAACCAACTGGAGAGGCAAACATCCATTTACGAGTATTCAATTGTCGGACAAAGGTGCTGCTCTTATGGCCGAGCGTTTTGCCGAGGCCCGCGAAGCGGTCGGCTGGGAAGTCCCGATCTCCTCGGACCACTTCGGCCATATAAGCGTTAATAGCTGCATCAAACTGGGCAAGGCTCTGCAGCCCTACCAATTAGCCTGGCTGGAGGATATGGTCCCGTGGGAATATACCGAGATGCTCAAAGAGATCAAGAATGCAATTGACGTGCCGCTGCTGACGGGCGAGGACATCTACCTGCTCGACGGCTTCAAGCCGCTGATAGATGAGCGTGCTGTCGATATGGTGCATCCCGACCTGGCCACCGCCGGCGGTATCCTGGAAACCAAAAAGATCGGCGACTACGCGGAGCAGCACGGCATCGCTATGGCTATGCACTTCGCGGGCACGCCGGTATCCTTCATGGCCAACTTGCACTGCGCAGCGGCCACGGAGAACTTCGTTGCCCTGGAACACCACGCGGTCGATATCGACTGGTGGGAGGATATGGTGACAGGCATCGAGAAACCGCTTCACGTGGATGGTTTCGCCCGTGTCCCGGAAGGGCCCGGCCTGGGTATAGAGTTGAACCTTGACGTTGTGAAAGAACACCTCGGGCGGGGTCAGGAGCTTTTCGCCCCCACCGAAGAATGGAATAGAGATCGTTCTAACGACCGACTGTGGAGCTAAGGGCCTTTTGGCTCACCCCGCCCCTGCGGCAGGGGCAGGGCTCATCGTCGATTCAAGGAAGGAAGAACCATGAGAACCGAAAGTTCATTCTTGAGATACTTTAAATTTGTTTTCTTTATTTGTCTGGCTGCGGTCGTCATCATGTTCGCCACCGGCCGTCGGGCCGGGCTGGGTCCGGCGCTTATCGTTATGTTCGCTTCGTTGGCCCTGTATTTTATGAGCCATCCGTTTCTCAAAAGCTTTACCTTCACCGCCTGGGTCTTTGCGTTTGTGGCAGCGTCGATGGTATACCCAATAGCCTTTGGCTCCTGGTTTGGGGTCGATTTGAAGATACTTATTGTCCCTTTGATCCAGATTATTATGTTCGGGATGGGGACAACCCTGAGTGTGGCGGATTTCGGTCGGGTATTCAAGATGCCCTGGCCGGTCTTAGTCGGATTTGTCCTGCAGTTCTCAGTTATGCCCTTAACCGGCCTTGCTCTGGCCAAGATATTTGGCTTTGAAGCGGAGATAGCCGCCGGGGTGGTTCTGATAGGTTCCTGTCCCGGCGGGGTCGCCTCCAATTTGATGACATATCTGGCCGGGGGTAATGTGGCCCTGTCGGTTACAATGACTTCCTGCTCGACACTTGTCTCGCCAGTCATGACACCCTTCCTGATGGACAAACTGGCCGGCCAGTTCATTGAGATTAATTTCTTGAGTATGATGTTTGGAATCATCAACATGATCATCGTTCCAATTGTCGCAGGCTTGATAGCCAATCGCATTCTATATAGTCGGCACAAGGTCTTTCAACGTGGGGGCGTATTGGCACTCATTGGAGCTGCAAGTGTTCTGTTGGCTGCCGGCATGATTTTATGGGCGCCTTCGGCTGTTTTTACTTACGGCGAAGCCTCGCTGCAAAAAGATGGTTTTATCGTCGGGTTAATGCTGATAGGCGTGGTTGCTTTAGCTAAGCTTGTGATTAGTGTTTGTTTGAAAGGACCTGAGAACTGGATGGACAAAGCACTTCCCATTGTTTCCATGGCAGGGATTTGTTACATCATAGCCATTATTACGGCCCGCTCCAGGGATGATCTAATGGCGGTCGGGCTTTATTTGATTGGTGCTGCCATTATCCACAACTTCGTTGGCTATATATTAGGCTACTGGTTTGCCCGGGCCGCTCGTTTGGATGAGAGCTCGTGCCGAACAGTAGCATTTGAGGTCGGCATGCAGAATGGTGGAATGGCATCCGGCCTTGCCATGAATGTGCTTAAAAGTGCACCTGCAGCCTTAGCGCCCGCCATCTTCGGACCCTGGATGAATGTCTCCGGGTCGGTGCTGGCCACCTGGTGGCACCGGAAACCAGCGGACCGCCCCAGTCGAACGCAAAATTTAGAGAAGGAGTAAAGTTATGGACACAAATAAGATGACCGAAGAGTCTAAACCAATACCATTGAAACCCAGCCGACGTACTTTCGGCAAGGCCATTTTGGCAGGCGTTCTGGGTGGACCGGCCGTCTTGTCGTCTATTGCACAGATGGCCGAAAAGCAGCTTCCATCGGACAGTCATTCACATGCAGATGACCGACAGGAAGGTAAGGGGATGAAGCTGGCCCTAATGCTCGACATGCGAAATAAAGAAAGATGGATATTGGCACGTCAGATTGGCGTCAATCACGCAATCGTACCTGCGAGTCGAGTGTTGACCAGGATCAAACGGGACCAATATCTTGATACGCTGGCGAAGATGAAAGCCACTTATGAAGCGTCGGGACTATCGATCGCCGGCGTGGAGAGCCATCCGGTTGCAGCAGAAAAGATAAAGTTAGGTCTGCCCGGCCGAGATGAGGAAATCGCCAACTACTGTGCTGTGATAGAGGCCCTTGGTAAAGTCGGGATACCGATGTGCTGCTATAACTTTATGGCGGGGATCGGATGGTATCGCACCAGGGTCGACGTAGCCGAACGCGGCGGTGCCCTGGCCAGCGAGTTCGATAATCAAATCGCAGAAAAGCAGGGACTCACCAGGTGGGGTAAAATCAGCGAAGAAAAAATCTGGGACAATCTCACTTACTTCCTGAAACAAGTCATCCCCGTTGCTGAAAAAGCGGGCGTGAAAATGGCCCTGCATCCGGACGATCCTCCAATCTCGCCTCTTCGCGGGATCGGACGCATTCTGACCAGTGCCGAGGCCTTCCGCAGGGTCCTTCAGATCGTGCCAAGCCCGGTCAACGGCATCGCTTTCTGCCAGGCCAACTTCAAGCTCATGGGTGAAGATATCCGAGCGTTAGTCAGGGAGTTCGGTGGACAAGGCAAAATCTTTTTCGTCCACTTACGCGATGTTCGCGGAACGGGCGAACATTTTCGTGAGACGTTTCACGATAATGGGCCAACCGACATGGCAGAAATTCTCAAGCTCTATCACGATGTCGGTTTCGATGGGCCGATTCGTCCGGACCACGCTCCAACTTTGGCAGACGAGAGCAACCAAAGACCGGGCTATGCAATGCAGGGGAAGGTCTTCGCGATTGGTTATATGAAAGGTATTGCACAGGCGTTGAACATACCGATAATGTGAACTTGTAAACCGTCCGATGTGTTTTAGTACCTGCACTTTCCGAAAAACGAATGTTAGCAAGCGCTGGTATCTTAGAACTGGTATTGGATGAAAAAGGAGGTAAAAATGAATCGACGTAATCTTATCAAGGGGGTAGGACTGGGAGTGGCTACGGGCATCTTTGGAATTGCCTCAAAAGCCGAAGAGACTATTGCAAATACCTATGCAGAAGCAACCAAAGGACTACCTCCCTTGAAAATCACCAACGTCAAGTCCATTCTCACGGCTCCACAAAGGATACGCCTTTGCGTGGTCAAGGTCGAAACGAGTGAGCCGGGTTTGTACGGTCTGGGATGCGCCACTTTCAATCAGCGGCCCTTGCCGGTAGCTGAGGCCGTGGATAAATACCTGAATCCGTTTGCAAAAGGCAGGGACGCCGACAACATAGAGGACATGTGGCAGAACGCCTATACGAGCTCCTATTGGCGCAACGGACCTGTTCTAAACAACGCTCTGAGCGGCCTGGATGAGGCCCTGTGGGACATAAAGGGAAAACGGGCGAATATGCCCGTCTATCAACTGCTTGGAGGCAAATGCCGGTTCGCGGCTGACTGTTATACCCATTGTAGCGGCCGGGACCTCGCACGACTCGAAAACAGTGTACGCAGGGGTATTGAAGAAGGCTTCAGGCATATACGGATACAGCTCGGAAGCTATGGCTCGCCGCACCTCTCAAAGAGTGCTCATTTCAAGGAAGAGGGATTCGGCTTACAATCAGATTCCCTAATGGAGCCGGGACCCTATGTACGGGCGACTATCAAGATGTTTGAGCATATAAGGAAAACGTTTGGTGATGAAATTGAATTACTGCACGACATCCACGAACGAATAGCGCCGATCCAGGCTATCAACCTGATAAAAGAGCTGGAAAAATATCACCCCTTCTTTATCGAGGACCCATTCGCTCCGGAAGATAACGGATATTTCAGACTGCTTAGGCAGCAGACCAGCACCCCAATCGCTATGGGCGAACTGTTTAACAATCCCCATGAGTGGGTGGGACTGGTATCAGAAAGACTTATCGATTTTATACGCGTGCATATTTCGCAAATCGGCGGCCTTAGCGTTGCCAGAAAGCTCGCCGCCTTATGTGAATGGTTCAATGTACGCTCAGCATGGCACGGCCCCGGTGATGTTTCTCCGGTCGGTCACGCCGCCAATGTACACCTCGACCTGGCAATTCCAAACTTTGGGATTCAGGAAAGCAGCCGCTTCAGCGAGAGGACAAGGGAAGTCTTTCCCGGGTGTCCCACTTTGAAGAACGGCTACATGTACATAAACGAGGCTCCAGGCTTTGGTGTTGACATCGACGTGGAGCTGGCCGCAAAATTTCCGCTGCCCGACCATCCGGGTTATTGGAGCCCTGTGCGCAGAAGCGACGGCACGGCAGTGAGACCGTAAAAACAACTCTATGAGCTTCTGAGTTTTAAAGTTTGAAAGTGTCTTTTGGAAAAGGGGAAAGTTGGCAAAACAATTGATCCGATAGGATAATTTGTACGAGATTATTCCAAGTCTTTTCGCGAGCAGAATGCACCTTCAGTAGTACCAGTTGTAAATGAGCCCCCAAGAAGGAATGACCCTTGCACCTGTGGTAGCGGCAAGAAGTATAAGCGATGTTGCGGGCAAAATTCATAAATTATCAGTATCAGTGAATGGAAGAAGCTTTACTCCGCCAAGTCACTACGATTTGATTTTTTCAGGGCTTCTCGCTAATATCACCGCACCCTTTTAACGATTGCCTGCCGCAACTCAAGCGATAAATTCGGCCACTTCTCCACAATCTGTTTCAAATCCACGACTATTTCAGAATCAAAAAACAAGCCAGAAACAAGATTTTGTTTTTCCGTTTTGGTGCCAGCTTTGTCTGTCTTTGTAAGTGGTTTGTTTTCAGGGTGTTGTGAATTGGGCCCGGTAGGATTCGAACCTACGACCAATGGATTATGAGTCTATTGTTTTTAATACCTAAGCCTATTAATAGTAGAGCGTTAGAGATACCACTGGAATTCACTTCGCCATTTACTCCGCCATTTCGGTGCAGGAAATACCCTGATTTGAGCAAACTTGCGGACTATCCGCAACCCCCTGCTTAGGTTGTTTATGAAGCAAAGATTTGAAAAAAAATGGGACTCCTACCTTCCTCAGAATCTTTACCACACCCCCGCCCCTCGTCCTCGAAGGTACCTTACTTACCTCAAGAAAGAGGTTACTAAATTTCAAAATACTGGACAATATTAGTCTTTTAGATATATGCGAACTTAGCTCCGGAATAGGGCGATTTCTGCTAAGCAAAACTGCCGATGTTTCCTACAGATCCTGACTACCAGGTAACCCAGATGCCGGAAATAGGGGCTTCCATTTGGATGAATCATACCAGAGTATTGGCAAGCTGTTGTTGGGCACTGTATCTGCAAAAACCACCAGGGAGGCAACACCATTGAAACCAATTCTGTTCTCGCCTTTGAGGCCGGGGAAGTACTTACTCGCAACTTCAATACAGAACCTTTGGAAGCCCTCACGTTCTTCTGGATCTGGGAAAATTCGGCTATTATTGCTGAAGCACCTATCTTCTTCATCGAAGACCCTGTATGGAGGCATAGATCCAGCGGAATGGGCAAGTTTGTGCCGTTACATCGGTACTCTAAGCCTAATGGAGTTTGAATGTGTTAGAAAGAAATTCTTGCCACAGCATAGTAGTGTCAACAGCAAGCAACAAGGGATTTGTCATCACTCCGACAATTTGGTGAAAATTCCTTTGGTCAGTATAGGTCCCAGTGGGATAGGTGGAGAGTATCAGAGAGAGACATAACCAGCGTCCCGCCCAATCCCCAGTAAACAGCTGAGCATCGGACTAACAATCCGATGCTCTAAAATCTCAACTTGTTGTATTGACAGAGGTTGTAAATATCTAGAAAAGGCGATTACAAACCGTCTTACAAAAAATTCTCATAAACAGCTGAGAAGACTTAAAGAATATAGATCAAATGTCTTTGAAGTCATTGTCCGAAGTATCTAACATCGACATCGCTACTTATGTTCCTGTCTATCATGTAATGTGAAATCAAGTTCTTTATTATTGAATCAGCCGGATATCATCGATGTACACCGCTCCGCTTCCGGCCGTACCCGGAACACCCTTTGTGCCGACACCGATGGTGATCGTATTGACATTGGTAAGATCCG
>DATKYR010000026.1:0-4845 GCA_035528395.1 Sedimentisphaerales bacterium | reverse complement strand
CTGCAATTCTGTAAAAGGCGTACTAACCACAGGCTTACCTAATGCTAAATATTCCTTGAGCTTTATTGGATTGCACAGCTCAATCCACCGGTTCTGCCGCCAGGGCATAATTGCAACATCAAAACATTTACCATAGTGTGGAATTTCTTCGTAGGGCTTCTTACCCAGCATCCATACATTTTCTTTTGCAACTAAGCCGGAGCAATCCACCGATGTCTCACCAACAAACACAAAGGATTTCCCGGGTAAATAATCTATTACTTTCTCAATAAAACCTATATCTACCGTATAGTCGGCAATCTCGCCGAAAAACCCGACTATCGGTTTAGGTATCTCAGCGATGTCTTCGGGCTTGTAGGGGTCCTGCGCCGCTGATGCAAACATGTGGAAATCAACACCATGGTCCAGATAAATCGCTTTCCTGCATTGGCCTGATTCTTCATCATACAAAGCCCTGCTAACAAATATCGTCAAATCGGCATTAGCCTTTAATCTCTTGTCATGCCCTCTAATTAATTCAATATCAACGTTAGGAAATTCTTCATACACATCATTTTTCAGGTATATCAATTTTGCCTTCTTCATATTGACAGCTACATCGCATGCTGCCGGACAGACCACCCAAATGATTGGGTCGTGTATTTCCAGCTTCCGCATGACGTTTTCCATTTGTTTTCTCAAAAGTGATTCATTCAGAGGCCGAGCCCACGAAATATGATGCACCGGCAGTGTAAACGGACTGTACACCCAAAATCCTGCGTCTGACTTCTTAAGGCCGGTGAAGATGCTTTTTGTTTTGCGAATCAATTTATGAGTAAAACTCTTGCCCCCCCCTGTGTTCTTTTTCAGGCTGGGCTTTTGCATCACGATTGAGTTGATGTAAAGAGTCGTTCCCATCCGGGCAAACCGCCGCATCAACTGCATATCAATATGGGCCCGATGGTGATACCACCAATCTTCTGCGCCAAAACATACGGTTTCGATTCGTCTCTTATTGTTGTTCATTTCTTTTAACACAGACTTTCGGCGCCCAACAGGGCTTTGCAGGCCCCTGCTAAATATGCTCGCGCGATTAGAATATCGTCGCTTTTGTTATTGCGGGAAAACACAGCCCTGATAAGCCAATAAGGAACTCTCAGGAAGAAAAATAGTGCTACCAGCAAGCACGCCAAAGCATATTTCAAGGAACTGTTGTGTTTTTTCATAAAGAGCAATATGCTCCCACGCAACTGTAGTATCATCTTCGAACGTTTTTGCCTGCTGCTTTGTCCGCCAAGATGTATAATTTCGCAAGCCGGAGTGAACATCACTTTCCAGCCGGCCTGCCTGAAGCGATAGCACCAGTCGGTCTCTTCCCCATACATAAAAAACTGTTCATCCATTGTGCCGACTTGTTGAATGGCTTTCCGCCGGATAAGCATAAAGCAACCTGTTACAACATCGACTTCTCTTATGTCGTTCCTATCCCACCATGTCATTCGTTCGCGTCCAAAAAACTTGCTCTTCGGGAAGAGTTTATATAAGTAAGTGCTTGAGAGCAGCATGTTCAATATGGACGGGAACATAAAGCAGGTCGGCTGCAACGTCCGGTCGGGGTTGAGAACACGACAACCCACAATCGCAGCATTCGGATGACTATCGGCAAAGGCAACTGTTTTAGCTATGGCATTATCCAAAACTACAGTATCAGAATTTAATAATAACACATATCGCCCTTTGGAAATATCTATACCCTGATTGTTAGCTGCTGCAAAACCGCGATTCTGTGAGTTTTCAATGAGTGTTACCTGTGGGAAGTCTTTCTTGACCATTTCGACCGAGCCATCGGTTGAGGCGTTGTCTATGACAATAACTTCAAGGTCTATTTCACCATCCTGCTCATATATCGACCTAAGGCAGTCGCGGAGAATATCCTGTGTATTCCAGTTGACTACAACAACTGATACCTCAGTCATCATGTTTCGTTCTTTTGCCTCTCTGGAAGAGTAGTTCGATATATTACTATACGTCTGCCACGTTTCTTATCTTCGTAAAGAAAGCCGACCGCCGCCAGCGTCATATACCACAACATCATTATCTGGCCGAAGTAGGACACACCCAAAAAAGACACGCTGTGTCCCAAAATTGTTACGAAAAGGCACCAGGTTAGAAACCGCTGCTTATGTTCCTGGTGTTGGAGAGACAGACGTAAAAGGGTCCTCAAGGCCATATATATCATTACAAAGAACAGAGCAAGGGTTACAAATCCGCCTCGTACTCCTTCAAGAATATATTGGTTCGTAACATCTGATAGCCCCAGGCCCCAGTGTGCCGTGCTGCGACAGCCTAAAAATAACCACTCGCCAAGGTGGTTAATTGCCTGGTCAATAAGATAAAAACGGTGCCAGCCTGTCGAACCTCCTACAACGCCAATCCTGGAGATCAAGTGCCAAACCGGTGCTCTCATAACAACATGAAGTGCAACCAGCGAGGCAAAAAGACCCCACCCGGCACAAGCCGTATATTCTCGCCACCTGTACCCGCACAGTATAATTAGCACGAACAGCAATGTTAAAATTGGCGTGCTTGATGCTGTAGCCGCAGCAATAAAAGCACTCGCCCCCACTGCCGACCAAAGCAACAATTTAGATTTGTCCTGTCGCGCAAAACCTATAAACAACGGAACCAATGTGGCCCAAAACAGCCCCAACATGATGGCATGCGGGAATGATGCCTGACATCGATATCGACCTTCACGTACTATAGTCTCTACCCTGCCAAGAACTACAAAAGGATTCTTTCCCGTTGCCCACTCCAATCCTACTAAAACTGCTAACACTAAAGAGCAAACAGCGAAAGCTTTGGTTGCCAGCTTTATGTCAACCCAGGAATTTATGTTTATTCGGAAAAGCCAGTACAAACCTATGATATCAAACAGCACCCCACACTTGTAAATCAACGCCCTCATATCTGCCCACTGTATTACGTATATAAAGGCTCCACAAACAGCCCATACCAGTACTAACTTATCAAAACGGTTCCATTTGAATGTCAACCGTTCTCCCCGCAGTATAGTTCGGAAAAATCCTACCAGAACGAGCATCCGCAGGGGCGTAAAATCTAAATCAAAGATGATTACTCTTTGATCCGCCGGGACAAAACAGGCCGCCAAAATAAATGGCAGCAGAAAAAACTTCTTGGGAACAACGAAAGTCAGAATCCCGAGAAAGACGGTAATTACGACTGTTCCTTGGCTTATCATCTGGTCTTGGCCTTTATGGAGCGATAATACTTAATGAGCGCCAGTGGCGCAAGAAAGTAAGCCAGCGGTTTGTAGTAATAGTGGTCACACGGGTGCAGTCGCAGACAAGCAAAGGCTGTTTTCAGTGCTTCTGTGCTTCTGTCAGCACGGCGTAGGTCGAGCACACTTTCCATAAAGTGTGGCACGATGTGGGTTTCCATCTCTCTATGCCGAAATCTTGAGATTCGCTCAGAATTAACCGATAAACAGTCACCTGGATTAAGACCTCGCCGTTCACAGGCCCGTTCCAGTACATTTCTAATCATTTGTTTTCTTTGTAACACGTTTTTCGTCATTAATGAACCGAAGTGAATCCGATAAGAATACAGGCATTCAGCAAGTACCAACATAGGATGATGCTCGCCCACGCGCAGGATATAATCAAGGCCTTCCCCATACTGCAAAGCTGGCTCATAGCAGAACTTTCGTACCAAGGAAACTCTAAACATCGACGTGGCATCGTGTGCCGGCATGCGAAATTGTTCAATGCCGTGACGGCATTCATCGATACTTTTCCCGCTAAAAGTAGGAGCGATGCGCCGCTGCCCCAGTATAATGTCATGGCCTGAAAATACGGCAGCCAGCTTAGGATTTTCCAGCATGCACTCGACTTGCCGCTCGATACGGTGAGGATAGCTAATATCATCTGCATCTTGAATGGCGTAAAACGTTCCGGACAATTCCTGTAGAGCGTGATTAAGGGCTGCGGATTTTCCGGCATTTTTCTGAGTTATCACACGGATACGAGAATCGTTAAGGTCGGCTATCGAATCCATGCAACCGTCTGTGCTGCCATCATCTATAATCAGTATCTCGAGGTTAGAGTAGGTCTGGGAAATGATACTCTGTATAGAAGGGCAAAGGTAATCACCTGCATTATACACTGGTATAAGTGCTGATACTAATGGCTTCTTTTTCATTAACGCTCTTGGCTGAAACACCTGTCAATTTTGCGTATTACTCGAGCGGGAACGCCACCTACAACCGTAAAGGGGGGAACATCTTTGGTAACCACTGCATTTGCACCAACCACGGCGCGTTCTGAAACTGTAACTCCTTTAAGAATTACGCATCCTTCTCCCAACCACACTCCATCTTCAATTACGACAGGGGCTGATTTCAATTTACTGCAATTTCTTGCTGGTAATTCGGGGTCATCAAATACATGGTCGTGGTCGGTGATATATACTCTTCCAGAGATTAAAACATTCTTGCCAATAGTAACTGATTCTGCTGCACCGCAGTGAAAGTAAAATTGGATTGCTGTGCCGTCACCGATTGTTATCTTTGGTCTTTCGCCGTCCGGCTCGCCGACGGCTTCAAGACGGGCCCCCTTGCGGATAAGGACCTTTTTTCCAATGCTGATTGACCGTGGATTTCTCAGCATGTCACAGCTGCCTAACCGTGACCGCCAGCCGAAAGAGTGGAATCGCCAACGCCAGCGTAGAAAGTTTATAATTGCCAAAGGCGCGTTTCGTAAATGCCTGATGTTTACTGAGTATCCCACCGAAACCTTCCTTATGCCAACGTGAAGAACCAATGATAGGACATCTCGAAGATTTGCT
>DATKYR010000025.1:0-9296 GCA_035528395.1 Sedimentisphaerales bacterium | reverse complement strand
AGTCTTACCCGATTTAAGTGTACTGGGAGTATAGGTCGTAGTTCCCTGAGAAGAACCCCCGGCAGCGTTATTCACATCGTCGAAATTTTCGCCAAAGTACACAGTGTGCAGTTTCGCACCGAAACCTTTCGTCCAGCTAAGGTTTGCAGTCAAGTCTACCAACTCGGCACCATCAGCCGGGTCGGGGTCATAGGCGGTCCTGGGGGCAATGGAAAAGCTCCAGACTTTACCCTTCCATGGACTATTAGGCTCAGTGTCATTGACCTCATCAATCCGCCAGTAATATGTCGTGCCCGGAACAAGACCATCCGGATAAGCGAATCCTGGGAAGCCGGCAACAATAAACGTTCCAGCCTGGTTGCCCAGGAAGGTACCTTCGGCGCCATCGTTCACATCGTCAAAATTATCACCCATATACACATCGTGCGAGACGGCAAAATCTCCCGGGGCCCAGGAAACATTCACCCATGTGTCCAGAATCAGGGAGCCGTCCTTCGGGTTGGGACTCGACGCTAATGGAAGTGGCTCACCCTGCATGGCAGCCAGGATTTGATCGGCGTTAAGCGCGCCATCGTATAGGCGGAATTCGTCGAGCATACCACCGAAAGCCTCGGTTCCCTCCGAAACGGGATTTCCATCGTTACCGATCCAGGCGAAAGGGTGAATGGCTGTCAGCCCGGTGTAGGTTCCAGCTGCCACCTCCTCACCGTCCACGTAGACAACGTATCTTCCCGAATCCCAGGTTAAGGCGACGTGATACCAGGTTTCGGTCTCCAGGACCATGATGTTTGTTTGTCTTGTGTGGGTGTCGCCGAGGCCGAGGTCTAACTCCGTGTTGCCGCCGTCCATATATAGCTGAATTCGGTTGTTATAGGATGGCTGTGTCGTATGGCCAAAGAAGTACTTGGTCTGCGAAGGCTGCGGTTCTGAAAGGTATCCCCAGACCGCGATTGTTCCCGCAGACGCCGACATGCCCGTTGTGGGGAACTCCACATGAGCGGTTGACTCACCGTCGAACAACAAGGCCCCTCCCGCTTTGCCATCATTAGGCTGCCATTCCACATTTTCAGACAGCGTACCGTCGTTGTCACCGCCGGCGCTGTCCGCCGCGATTGTGCCGGATGATTCGTCGAATCTCCAGTATCCGATTAGGCCTGCCTGGCCGTAAGCAGGAGAAAGGCCCATGCCCAACACCAAAACAAAAGAAACAAAATAAATCAATTTCTTACACATAATAGTCCTCCTTTGAAAATTTAAGTTAAAACAATTACAAATTATGTTTTGGCCACACACCAAAATATTCGTTTTTTTCAACAGGCATCAAAATCCTCATCTTTGAGAATTGTCACTCATACAGCTTATGGTGTTTCTTGCTCAGGCGCCGGCGGTGGAGGATATAGACAAATATCATCGAAGTACATTGTACCTGAACCACCAGCCTGTCCCGAAACATCGGGATTCCTGTTACCAAGACCAAGAGCAATCGTATTGACATTAGTAAGGTCAGCGCCAAGGTCTGCAAACGCCTGCAGGTCGATATTCCATTGGGTCCAGATGCCTATCTGTGTCGCATCAGGATTATCATGAAAGACCACCGCGCTGCCATTGAGAGCAACATACATCGTCTCAGCAGCGTTGGCCGAGATGCCTATGAACCAAATCGTTAGCGTGTTGACACCTTTCTCGGTCCAGTCACGCGGATAAGTCAATGTCAAAGTCGCTTCAGAATAACCAACACTGTTGTCGTAGTAAAGCGGCATCGACTGATTGCCACTGTGAACGATGGTTTGTTCGGCAAAAGGAGGATTTTCATAACCAACGATAGAGCCGTTTGTCGGGATGCCGTATCCGTCTATCCACGTGTTAAATATCCTGTTGCTCTCGGGATCAGTGGGGTCAAGGTCATTGTAGGACTCAAAATCATCCACGATAAGGAAGTCGGCTGTCGTAAAGCTCCAGACAAGGCCTATCCACGGACTATTGGGGTTAGCATTATCCACTCCATCAACACGCCAATAGTAGGTGGTATCCCACTGGAGCTTTCCTGGGTCATAGCTCTGGGAACCAAGGTCACGGCTGCCTTTGTATTCAGGTGAACCTGTATTGGCGCTGCGCACGGCATCTTTATCTGTGCCGAAGTACACATCGTGCGAAGCGGCATTATCCGCCGGCGACCACTTAAGAATCGGTGTCTGCTTTATATCCACAGCGCCATGAGATGGCTTCGGGTTCCCGACGGCACCCGGAGTCGAAAAGCCCCAGACATCGCCTTTATACGTGTTGATGGAATCGAACTCATCAACCCGCCAGTAATAAACCTTCCCCAATTCAAGAGTTCCTGGAGTATATTCTAAAAAACCCAAGGGGCCTTTGTAGGTGCCGGGCGTGCCTTCGTTCACATCGGCGAAGTTATCGCCGAAGTATATGTGGTGCAACACCACACGTAAACCAGGCTCCCAGTAAAGCTCTCCATTCGGGTCTACAGACTCGGCACCATCAGCCGGGTCCGGATTAAAGGCGGTCCTGGGGGCAATCGAAAAGCTCCATACAGGACCTTTCCAGGGACTTTCGGGGTTCGACTCATCGACCTCATCGATTCGCCAATAGTAAGTTGTACCAGGAACAAGGCCATCCGGATAAGGAAAACCAGGAAAGCCAATAACAAAATTCGTCGAAGACTGGTTGCCCAGGAATGTGTCAGGAGCGCCGGCATCGACATCGTCAAAACTCTCGCCTAAGTACACATCGTGTGAAGCCGCAAAATCTCCCGGCGTCCAGTTAATGCTCGCCCAGGTATCTCGAAGTATGGCACCATCAGCCGGGTCGGGGCGACGAGCGTACGGCCTCTCCACTGACAAATAGCGGCTCGGGATAGTTTCTCGTGCCAGTGAAGGAGTTGACCAGGACAGCTCACACACGGCACCACCGCCGTTCTCATACCACTCCAGTATAATCTCGTATTTCTGACCGGCTACCAGGGCAATGTCACCACTGTTATGGGTAACCGAATGGTCGGTCCAGTTCTGAATAACCCGTTGGCCGTTCACGAACAAGCGAAGCCCGTCGTCTGTCTCGGTGTGGAAAGTGTAGGTATCTGAGCTCGGCACTTCAATCATACCTGTCCACCTCACCGTAAAACTGTCATTGCGCATGGAGGGATCCGGCGAGCCCTCACCCCAGCTAAAGTCGACCGTAGGATCTATGCGCTCCATTACCAAAGTCTGCCAGGGGTCCCCGGCACTGCCGTAATAATACTGTCCTTTCAGACCCTCAGTGCCGCTTGCCACACCGACAAGACCCAGCATTAAAACAAAAGAAACCAGATAAATTAATTTTTTAGACATAATAATCCTCCTTTACCCCATCCGGTCTTTGCCGCAAGGCATCTTGCGGACGACGGGCGGGATTCAAAAAATAAAAATAGATTGTTAAATGAAATGTAAAATATTTTAACCGTGAAGGACATAGCTTTCCACTACAGCTTCATATCCCACACATAATGTCTCCTCCTTTCAAAAAAATCGCAAAACTGTGCCCGCCCGTCCCGGCCCCGTTCCAGCTCGCTCGGCCTTGACGCGCCAAGCCGAGACAGGCTGGGAAACTAAAAATGAACATATACCCGGCTCATACGAACACAAGCTTCACTAATGTTATCTATACCAAATTATCTACCTACCCGTCAAGTAAAATCCCTTGAATCATGCCTGCTTATCAACAGCCTCAAATAAAATCTGCACTCTCCCCCGGCTGGTCGCCACGGCGACTGCAAAAAGTTAGTTATCATTGAAAAGGGGCCTATACCGAATTGTTCGGTATAGGCCCCGAATTGCCTGCACTTGCGTTACCGCACCTGTGCCTGCGTTACCTCCTTTGCTGTCTGCGACAGCAGACAAAGGGTGCAGGCAGGTATAAGTGATGCAAATCTGCTATATCGACCGTGTAATTTTAATTGCCACTAAAATCCCGTCTTACGGTGCCGGAGCATACAGACGAATATCATCAAAGTACATTGTACCTGAACCACCAGCCTGTGGGTTGTTCTTATTGCCAAGACCAAGGGCAATCGTATTGACATTAGCCAGGTTCACGCCGAATGCCTGCAGGTCGATAGTCCACTCCGTCCAGGCAGTTATCTGTGCTGCATCAGGATTATCATTAGTAACAATCGCATTGCCATTGAGGGCAACATATAAAGTCTCAGCAGCGTTAGCCGAGTTGCCTCTGAACCAAATCGTTAATGTGCTAACACCATTCTCTGTCCAGTCACGCGGATAAATCAGCGTTAATGTCGCCTCAGAGTACCCAACGCTGTTGTCGTAGTAGAGCGGCATCGACTGGTTGCCTCCGTGAACGATAGTTTGCTCGGCAAACGGAGGATTCTCATAACCAACTAAAGAACCGTTTGTCGGGTCGTCATATCCGTCCAACCACGCATTAAATATCCTGTTGCTCTCGGGGTCGGCGGGGTCAAGGTCGTTGTAAGGTTCGAAATCGTCCACGATAAGGAAGTTGGCTGTCGTAAAGCTCCAGACAGGGCCCACCCACGGACTATCGGGATTGGCGTTATTGATCTCATCAATACGCCAATAGTAGGTGGTATTCCACTCGAGTTTTCCGGGTTCAGAACTCTCCGAACCAAGGTTCCCGGCACCTTTGTACTCCGGCGAACCGGTATTGGCATTGCGTACAACCTCTTTATATGTGCCGAAGTAGACCTGATGCGAAGCCGAATAGACTCCCGGCGACCAGGTAAGAATCGGTGTCTGCTTTACATCCACAGCGCCATTAGCCGGGTTCGGGCCCACGACGCCGCCCTGAGTAGTAAAGCTCCAGACGTCGCCTTTATGCGTGGCGAGAATATCAAACTCATCGACCCGCCAGTAGTAGGTCTTAGCCAATTTAAGTGGGCCGGGAGTATAGGTTGTAAAACCCAGAGGTGCACCCCCAGTGGCATTTTTCACCTCGTCAAAATTATCGCCGAAGTACATATAGTGCAGTTTTGAGCCGAAACCAGTCTCCCAGCTAAGCTCGACATTCGGGTCTACAAGCTCGGCACTATCAGCGGGGCTTGGGCCGTAGGCCTTCTTTGGGGGAATCATAAAGCTCCAGATATTACCTTTCCACGGGCTTTCCGGATTCGTATCATTGACTTCGTCAACCCGCCAGTAGTAGGTCGTCCCTATAGTAAGGCCGTCCGGGTAAGGAAACCCGGGAAAGCCAACAACATAATACGTGGAGGGCTGGTTGCCCCGGAATGCGCTCTCGGCATCTGCATCAACATCGTCAAAATTATCGGCGAAGTACACATTGTGCGAGACTGCATAAGCCCCCGGGTCCCAGCTAAGGCTCACCCAAGTATCGGCAAGTACGGCACCATTAGACGGGCTGGGATCAGTGGCGATGAAATTGGTCGGTCCGGTCACAGGCGATATGTACTGTCCAGAGATGACTTCGGGGCCTTCTCCAATTTCTGGGCCTTCCCATCCCACAGCAACGCCGTCGCCCCCGGAGCCTTCCTTAAACCACACATCGACATAGTACTTTTGACCGGCTTCGAGTGTGACGGGAGTTGACTCCTGGTCATCGGGAAATTTGTCCCATTCGCGGTCTCCTGTCCACTGTGTGCCGGGCACCTCGCACATCATAACCACGTTGGATGAGTCGAAATTTGTACTCAGCCAAAATTGGCTGCCGTTGTCTCCGGTAATCCAGAAGGTGTAATCACCGGTGGCCGGCGGGTAGATGTAACCCTGAAGCCTCGCTCCATAGTTGTCTACGTCACCCTCCCAAAGACTTGCCGGCTTGGTCGTCGGCAACTCCACAGAATCCACCATTGCGCTGCCGGTAGGGTTGTCCGGATAGTTTGGATTGTTGATGAGGTCGGTCACCGCGTTGCCAGCCCCTATGTCGAACCACCACTCGAGCAGAAACTCACCGGTAGGCTGGCCATTGGTGTTGCTGACTAAGCCGAGTACCAAAACAAAAAAAGCCAGATAAATCAATTTCTTACACATAATAATACTCCTTCAAAAGGACAAAATGATATTACAGTATTTCCCGCGGCGACGAATCGCGGCGAGTGGTCATATCAAATACCTGTTGTTTTCAACAAGCATCAAAAAACTTTGTCTTCACCAAATTGTGTATCGTTCACAGAATACAACGATGTAGCCTACACTCCATATCTTCGGCGACGGAGCGCATCTTCAAAATCAATGCGAGTCCACCTTCAGGCGGACTCGCAATCTCAGTCTTGTAGAACCTTGTATCAACCGCGCCCCCATATCCTGCTTTGCAATCCGAAGTCCACAGGATGCCTTACGGCAAAAGCAACGGGGGCCACCTCAATCATACTGCTTATTGTGCCGGAAGATACAATCGAATATCGTCAAAGTACATCGTACCTGAACCGCCGGCCTGCGGATTGTTCTTGTTACCAAGACCAAGTGAAACCGTATTGACATTAGTCAGGTTCACGCCCTGGTCTGCGAACGCCTGCAGGTCGATATTCCATCGAGTCCACTCTTCTATCTGGGCAGCATTAGGATTATCGTGAGCGACTACAGCGCTGCCATTGAAGGCAACATACAACGTCTCGGCAGCATTATCCGAATCGCCACGGAACCAAATCGTTAATGTGGTCACACCTTTCTCGGTCCAGTCACGCGGATAAGTCAATGTCAATGTCGCCTCAGAGTAACCAACGCTGTTGTCGTAGTAGAGCGGCATCGACTGGTTACCACTGTGAATGATAGTTTGCTCGGCAAAGGGAGGAGTTTCATAACCAACTAAAGAACCGTTTGCCGGGTCGTCATATCCGTCTATCCACGCATTAAATATCCTGTTGCTATCGGGATCGGCGGGGTCAAGGTCGTTGTAGGACTCAAAATCGTCCACGATAAGGAAGTTAGCTGTCGTAAAGCTCCAGACAGGGCCAACCCACGGACTGTCGGCGTTGGTGTTATTGACCTCGTCAATACGCCAATAATAAGTGACATCCCACTCAAGCTTTCCGGGGTCATAGCTCTGGGAACCAAGGTCCCTGGTGCCTTTATACTCAGGCGAACCTGTATCGGCGTTGCGTACGACCTCTTTATCTGTGCCGAAGTACACCTCATGCGAAGCGGCTTGGACTCCCGGCGACCAGGTAAGAATCTGTGTCTGCTTTACATCCACAGCGCCATTAGACGGCTTCAGGCTCACAACAGCGCCCTGAGTAGTAAAGCTCCAGATGTCACCTTTATGCGTTTCGATGACATCAAACTCATCGACCCTCCAGTAGTAAATCTTACCCAATTTAAGTGTGCCGGGAGTATAGCTTGCAGTTCCCTGAGGAAGAGCCCCAGCGGCATTGCTCACATCGTCAAAATTATCACCAAAGTATACATAGTGCAATTTCGAACCGAAACCTCCCGTCCAGCTCAGAGTTACATCCGGGTCTACCAACTCGGCACCTTCAGCCGGTTCCGGGTAGTAGGCGGTCTTGGGAGGAATACTAAAGCTCCAGACATTGCCTTTCCACGGACTGTTCGGCTCGGTGTCATTGACCTCATCGATTCGCCAGTAGTAAGTTGTGCCCGGAACAAGACCGTCCGGAAAGGCAAATCCGGGAAAGCCGGCAACAATAAACGTTGCGGCCTGGTTGCCCCGGAACGTACCTTCGGCGCCGGCGTTCACATCGTCAAAGTTGTCGCCTAAGTAAACATCGTGGGAGACCGCAAAACTTCCCGGTGCCCAGCTAAGATTCACCCACGTATCGGGATGTATGGCACCACCAGCAGGGACAGGGCCCAAGGCATAGGGATATCCTTTACTACCTTCCATAACACCCATAATTTCAAGCTCCGTGAGCGCATGGTTGTAGATACGAAGGTCATCTAACATACCATCGAAAAAACGACCAGCTTCTTGTGAGTTCTCTCCTATGGTGACAGGGTGAGCTGCGGTCCCTATAGTCCCTTCAAATGCCAAAGTAATTTCGAGCTGGCCGTCGAGGTAGAACTTGAGCTCAGTTCCATCGAAAGTTCCAGCCATATGGTGCCAATCACCGTTGAGTGATTCAAGATTAGTGGTATATTGAGTGGAGTGCCAATCACCGTCAAAGACAAAGAACTCTAAGTAATTTCCGGTTTGGTGTTTTATCGCGTAAGCGTTGTCGCCTTTGCCCAGCCACATATTATTTTCACTATTAGCCATATCATTTGCATTTACCCACACGGTAAGCGTAATCTGTTCAGTGATGTCAAAGATCGGGTCATTGCCGCAATCAATGTAATCACCGTTTCCATCAAATTCCAGGGCGCCACCAATCTTTCCAGCCACCCACTGTGGGTCACCCTGAAGAGTGCCGTCGAGCCCATTGCCGCTTATATCATATGCTGTGGTCCCGGAGCCCTCATCTAACGGCCAGTGAGCCACGAGCTCGGCTGAAGCATTGCTCGCTATGCTCAGCACCAAAACAAAAAAAAACAAATAAATCAATTTTTTAGACATAATAATCCTCCTTCAAAAAATAAAAATTGGTTGTTAATTGAAATGTAAAATATCTACACTGCGAGGCACCTGTACTAACGTTGCGAAAGGTGCGAGCACAAGGTTTTCACTATAACTGCGTACCTCACATAATAACTCCTCCTTCCTCGAAAAACTACACAAAGCCTGCACGTCACAAGACCAGAATCAGTGAACCTGTCGCGACCTGGCTCCGCCAAGCGAGCCACGGCTGATACTCACCCATTCGACCCTTCGACCTCGCTCAGGGCAAGCTCCTTCGACAAGCTTTCTCGCTCAGGACAGGCCCTGAATTTGTCTAAACCTCATTAGTTTTATTTATACCAAAGTAGGGGCTTTCACGTCAAGGAAAAAAACATTATTTTTGGTATGAGAAGAGCAGAAAGTATGCCTAATAAAGACATTATGCGTACCTATTCAACACCCTGAAATAAACTCGGCAATTTATTCTTCGCAGAGCAATGCACTCTCCCCCGGCTGGGCGCCGAGGCGACTGCAAAATAATCAATAGTCAATAGCCAATGGTCAATTAAAAGGGGCTTATACCGAATCAATCGGTATAAGCCCCTAATTGCCTGCACTTGTGTAACCACACCTGTGCCTGTGTTACCCTCGTTCTTGCTTTCGCAAGAAAGCACGGGGGTGCAGGCAGGTACAAGTGACACGAATCTGCTATATCAACCCCGTTAGATATGAAAAATACGACATTATCTAACAGGGTCAACCGCGCCCCATATCTTGCTTCGCAATCCGAAGTCCACAGGATGCCTTGGGCAGATGCCTTA
>DATKYR010000024.1:0-19828 GCA_035528395.1 Sedimentisphaerales bacterium | reverse complement strand
AGTCTTACCCGATTTAAGTGTACTGGGAGTATAGGTCGTAGTTCCCTGAGAAGAACCCCCGGCAGCGTTATTCACATCGTCGAAATTTTCGCCAAAGTACACAGTGTGCAGTTTCGCACCGAAACCTTTCGTCCAGCTAAGTTTTGCAGTAAGTTCTACCAACTCGGCACCATCAGCCGGGTCGGGTGCATAGGCGGTCCTGGGGGCAATGGAAAAGCTCCAGACGTTACCCTTCCATGGACTATTAGGCTCGGTGTCATTGACCTCATCAATCCGCCAGTAATATGTTGTGCCCGGAACAAGACCATCCGGATAAGCGAATCCGGGAAAGCCTGCAACAATAAACGTTCCGGCCTGGTTGCCGAGGAACCCCGACGAGTCGGGGGCGCCGTCGTTCACATCGTCAAAATTATCACCCATATACACATCGTGCGAGACGGCAAAATCTCCCGGGGACCAGGAAAGGTTCACCCATGTGTCCAGAATCAGGGAGCCATCCTTCGGGCCGGGCCTCGACGCTAACGGAAGCGGCGCACCCCGCATGGCAGCCCGGATTTGATCGGCAGAAAGCGCGCCATCGTATATCCGTGCTTCATCGAGCAGACCCGCAAAGGCCTCGGTATTCTGCGACACCGGATTTCCATCATTACCGATGTCCATGATATCGTGGATAGCGGTCAAGCCGGTATATGCGCCTGCAGCGATTTCCTCTCCATCCAAATAGACGACGTATCTTCCCGAATCCCAGGTTAAGGCGACGTGATACCAGGTTTCCGTCTGCAATTCCACGATATCGTTATCGCGGGCATGGGAGTCACCGAGTCCGAGATCTAAAAAGGTATTGTTTTCATTCATATATAGCTGAATACGATTGGAGTATGAGGGTTGGGTCGTATGACCGAAGAAATACGATGAGTCGTCTCGATCCGTGGGGTACGGCTCAGCCAGATTACCCCAGATCATCATCGTTCCTTCGGAGACGGACATTCCCGTCGTTGGAATCTCGACACGTGCAGTGTTATCTTCACTGCTATAAAATAAAGCACCCCCTGCTCTGCCTTCACTGGGTCTCCATTCTACATCTCCAGAGAGCGTACCGTCGTTGTCACCTCCGGCCATGTCAGCCGCAATCGTGCCGGAAGATTCATCGAGTCTCCAGTACCCGACGAGGTCAGCCTGGACATGCGCAGGAGAAAGGCCCATGCACAGTACCAAAACAAAAGAAACCAAATAAATCAACTTCTTACACATAATAGTCCTCCTTTAAAAAAATAAATTTAGGTTGTTAATTGAAATGTAAGAATCTTTACCGCGGGGTGTAAGCTCTCCCTTCCGTCTCTCTGCCTTGCGTGATACACACTAACTCCTCCTCTATCGAATAATCCAAAGAAATGCGCCCGATGGGAAACCAAAAACGAATATATACCCATCCCTTCGACCCTTCTGTTAAACTCGGGACGAGCTTTTTCGACAAGCTCAGGACAAGCTTTTTCGCTCAGGGCAAACTCTCTACGAGCACAAGCTTTACTATATCACTTATACCAAATTAACCTCCTTCCCGTCAAGAAGAACCTCCGGAATTATGCATGTCTTTTCGATAAGATGGTGCAAAAACGCGTAAGCTCTTTGTTTGAAAGACTTTGTAGAAACTCCGTGGAGAAAAATTTATCCAAGGTTACTGTCGTGGAAGCCATTTTCTCAACTCCGCAGCAGCGGTTTTTGCCCTCGCAAAATTCGCCTGTGGCGGACCATCGTAAGCCAATGCTGGCTCCGACTGTCCAATTGAACGGATATTTGCGCTAATCATCCAAGATAGGTTTATTCCAGTTTGGATCCGCTCCGGCTTCAGGTTCATTGTATTTTACCATTAAAACCATACCGGGCCACTGGACCTCAATGCCGTGATGAGCAGTCGAGCTGTGGGTGTATAGAGTATTCGTGCCGGGCTTGATTAAGTCCAGCGGAACCTCAAACTCGTCATAGCTTAGATCATGGTTCTTGCCAACATTTGTTACTACCTTCTTGTCGTTTATTCCAATTTCGTCCGCTGCGACTCCGTTCCATGTGGACATAATGATTTTCGCGGCGACGGCTTTGCTTAAGTCATCGTTCACATCGGTTTTGCACTTGTCCGTATTGCCCACCCGGGTCGACCACCCTTTAGGGACGTCATACGGCTTATACATCCTGACTGTTTTGTCGCGAACAAGGCGAATATTTTCCACCGCTGTCGTCATATAGCACATTCCGGCAGCGTCAACAATTCGGGCCATTATCTTGATGGGTCGGTCCTGAGTGGGAATCCAGGAATTGTCCCATGTCACTTTGTAGGGCTTGTTCGCAGCTGTCCCGATATGATTTTTTATTTCGTTGTACAAATAACGATAGTGCCATTGACGATAATTACCGTCGCCTTCCCAGTTGAAATCCTCATAGAAACCGATGAAGTCAACCTGCTTAATCGGACGAGGGCCTGTGGCAACGGCCTCGAAAACAGGTACTTCGCCGATGGTCGAACCACCGGATGGTTTTATAATCATTCCGGTCGGATGGGGCCTGGAATTGTCATAGTAAACCCTGAAAGTTACGCCGTAAAGAATCCACTGCGGCCACCACTCGCCCAACGCTGTCCCCGGGCTGCATGTAAATTCAAACGTATTATTTCCCTGCCGCACGTACTTCATGGGAATCTGGACGCAAGGATAGCGCATATACTGGTATTCCGAATTCGGCGGACCTTGTCCCGCCTTGCCCGGAATAAGGGATGGTTCGGGAATGGGTATCCAGGGATTTGCGTTAACACGGATTTTTTTGTCTACTGTTCCACCGTGACATAGCAACATTTCTATGTACGCTTCGACTTTATCGGCTTCGTCCAGGTCATCGATGTGAATTGTGTTTACGGAATTGGGCAGAAATTCTTTTGCCCCTTCGGCCGTGGCATCGGGACCGGTTACCCGCTGCCATTTTCCTTCAGGCCGCCACTTATATTCACGAAAGACATCTCCGGGTCCAGTCTCTGCCAAGGCCAGAGAAGGCATCCACAAAAGTATGATAACTATCGAAATTCGCTTCATTTGTAATCCTTTCTTATGCGAATCAAACATTGGGGCCTTCTATCCTACTCATAATAACCTCCTATTTTGCCTGCCTGATACAATCGCGTATCAATCTGGACATTGCCGGGCCGTCAGTGCCTTTGGCCCGTAATTCTTTGGCTCCCTTCTTGTTCATCAAGTCAACAACGCTCTGCGCAAATCTAAGGTTCTCCACAGACAGTTTCATAAAATCTATCGGGTCATCCCGATATGGGAACAGGTCCAGGCCGAACCAGCCATCGTATCCCATCTGGTCCAGGACATAAATAATACTCACCAGACGAATGAAGTTAGCGCAGCCGGGCGGAATATCGCAGTCGGCCTGCTGGTCGTTATCGTCGAAATGTGTGTGGAACAGCTTTTTCGCCCGGAGAACCAGCGAGAACATATCCTCGACGTTCTCTTTGGCAATCAAACTATGGCCTACATCGATGTTGATGCCAAAGTTCGGGTCGTCAACCTCCTGAACAATGCTCAGTGCGGCAGCGGTCGTCCCCATCATAATCCAGGAGCGGGGCTCGAACGGTTTGGGCTCTATACATATTTTGGTGGTGTATTTGTTCTTGTGAAGATAATCCAGAATCTGATTCACGGAATCCACATAACGGTCGTAGAGAGCAACATAGTCTGTTTGCAGAGGAAAATCGTTGCCATCGGTCGCGGGCCAGAGAACGCTGATAGGTACTTCGAACCTTGCACCCATATCCAGTGCCCATTTGACCCGGTCAATTGCAGCAGAGCGCACCTTCGTATCGGTGTCACCGAGGGCACCAAATTTGTATTGCCTCTCCGTCCAGGTATGGCCGCAAAGCTGTACCATCTGAAGATTGTAATCATTGAGCACCTTCCCAATCTCATCGGCGTTTTTCTCATCAATCTCCGTTGGGACGTGAAGCTCAATGCCGTCAACGCCTTCTGTTTCACCAATCTTTTTGATTCGGTCAATAACCGCCACTTCTTCTCCGAAACCATTTACGTTAAAGCGGTCCCGCAGATTTGTCATCCCCCATATACCCATGCATATCTTATTCATTTTAATCTCCCTACATACTTAATTTAAGATTCCGTAAATAATTTCAAATCGGGATGAACAATTCGCTGACAATCCTGATTACAAAACCTCTCTATTTCATCCAACGTTATTAACGACGTCGCGCCCTCCTTCGCAGCGACCAGCGCGCCTAATACATTGCCAAACTCACATGCTTCTGATATTGACGCATCTCGCAAAAGCTTATGCACGAACCCCGCTGAAAAGGCATCTCCGGAGCCAAGAGAATCCGCGAGTGACACTTTATATCCTGAAACATAGACTTTTTGACCATCATCTGAAGATGCAAAAGCCCCATTTTCACCGAGCGTAACCAGACAATATTTAAGAGACCATTTACCTGACACTTCCCGGCAGAATTCTGGAAGACTTCGGTGTTTAATGCCCAGCATATCACCAAGCTGGTGAGCCTCATCTTCGTTCAATTTAAGAACATCTGCTTGTTGAAGTGAGAAAGTCACAGTCTCTAAGCTATAGCACTTTTTTCGAAGGTTTATATCTAAGAATTTGATACTCCCATCCGCGTTTTCCAAAAGCTGCTCGATGGTCTTGCGTGATATTCCGGCCCTCTGGGACAAAGTTCCGAAGCACAGGCAGTCGGCTGCTGATGCAGCCTCAAGCAGCTCTTCAGTCAGTTCAATCCGGTCGTAGGCAACTTCTGGTGTGATGAAATAGTCCGGGTTATTCTGTTCATCGAAGCTTACCTGAACGGTACCCGTGGGGAATTGGTCATCCCACTGGATAAACCTTGTATCCAGGCCAAGTTGAACGATTTGGTCGCAGGCTTTACGGCCGAGCTCGTCCCGGCCGAGACGGCTTATCATAAGACCCAAATCGCCGAGCGAATTAGCCCGGTAAGCGAAATTAAACGGGGCCCCACCAAGAACAGTACACGAAGGTAATATGTCCCAGAGTACTTCACCGAAGGCAAGTATCGTCTTTTTCATAATCACCGGTGTATAAGGACTTGTAAATAAATTATCTTCCATTTTTGGCTGGCTGCGGCTTCGGCTGGCGGTGTCAGCAAAACTCGGACTACCAATCAGTAGGCCTGCGTTTTGCTTCCTTGCCAGCCTTGTCCTCGCTCAGCCAAAAACGAAACCTAATTTCTTTACCAGTCCTAAGAATATTTTCATAGTTTTACCCCGATGGATATTAGCTTTTCTCAATGATATTTCTAATATTCTCCAGAGTTACCTGCACATTCGGCGTATCGCCCAGCTCGGAGACCACAAGGTCGGCCTCTGTAAAATCCTCGTCCTTTGTATAGCCGTTTGTGGTGATAACGCAATACATACCCGCGGCTTTTGCCGAAAGCAGACCGTTACGGTTGTCTTCTATTACAACACATTCGGATGGCTCAAGATTCAGTCTTTCCGAAACAAGATTATAAATTTCAGGGTCGGGTTTTTTCTTTGATACAACGTCACCGGCCAAGATAGCACTAAAACGCGCCTTCCGCTCAGGGCCGAGCAGCTTCTCTACTACGAGATTGACTGCACGTTCGTGGGAGGTCGAGCAAACGGCCAAAGCTACATCCGCAGCAATAGCCTCATCAACAAGTCTTGCCACACCGGGACGTAGAGGCAGTTCTCCTGATTCTATAATTTGCATAAAAAAGTCCGTTTTGAGCTTGTGCAGTTCTTTGATTGAAGCATCCTTATCTTCGATATCACGAGGCCAACCGTAATTGTCAAAGTAATGTATCATGCGTTCTTTACCGCCGGATACTTCCAACAGTTTTCCGTAAAGCTCAACACCCCACTCTATCGCATATCCTTTTTTTGCAAATGCCATGTTAAAGGCTACTCTATGGCCATCCCGTTCGGTATCAGCCAGAACGCCGTCACAATCGAAAATAATGACTTTCATTGTATACTCTCCTCTGCCTGTACTTGTGCTTGCCTGCACAGATAGACGCAGGCACAGGTATCAGGCCTTTCCTGCACTGCCGAACAGCTTTATCTTCTCAATAATTCCCGCCTTAAGCTGATGGAACTGGGCATCGATAACTTTCAGCGGATTATATTCCGTATTGTGCGCCTCGTGATAATCAACAAATCCGTCGATAAACGCATATTTGAGCTGAGTCGATATGTTCACTTTCGCACAACCAAGCGAAATACACTTCCTGAACACGTCATCTGCAAGACCAGTCCCACCATGAAGAGCGATAGGGACAGGTGTCTTTGCGGCGATTTCTTCGAGCAGTTCGTAAGCAATCTTGGGTATGCCCTTATAGACTCCGTGGGCTGTTCCAATGGCCGGCGCGAAACAGTCCGGCTTGACTTCCACACAAAACTTGATTGCTTGTTCAGGGTCAGCTAAATGGGCTTCCTGCTCTTTGACGTGAATGTCATCCTCTACGCCGACGATGGCCCCAAGCTCGGCTTCAACGGTAACATCTTTGGGGCGTGCCATTTGTACGACCTGCCGACTCAAGGCAAGGTTCTCCTCAAATGGTTTTGAGGATGCATCAATCATAACCGAGGTCCACCCCGATTCGATGCACTCTTTGATAAGGTCCAAATCCTTACAGTGGTCAAGGTGCAAAGCAATCGGTACACTCGATGAGCTGGCAAGCTCCCTTACCCAGGAGATGATGGGTTCGGTGCCCCAGAATATAACCGTCTTGGCTGATGTCTGAATGATCACCGGAGCGCTTGCTTGCTCTGCAGCCCGGACGACGGCCTTGGTGGAATTGTAATCGAGGATATTAAAGGCGCCGACGGCATAACCCTCACCTCCCGCCTTCATCAACATAGTTTTCATATTTACAAGTGGCATCGTTTTTCTTCCTATCTTATATTTCTTAAAGATGTAATACCCTTCTTACTCCTTCTATAATATCACTTCTTCTGTAGATAGAGTCTTCCATCTCGCGGTTCATATTCTTGCCGCAAAATGTTACGCCCTCGACCCTAAAGGCCGGAATCGCATCACGAATATTATAAAAAATCTCTGCATGCCGGCATCAACCATCACGGTACTGAGCGTCTGATGTATTTCAATTAACTGCAGGCCGTAAGTTAATGCAGGTGCATGAAAACAACATCAACAAAAGCTTCATACGGTAAAAGAGCGAAATTCCTGGATGAGCAATTTCGTATATTTACCGGGCCTGGCGTCTGCGATGAGCTTCTCGTCGAATCTGACCACAGGAATAATGTCGTTCGTAGTTGAGGCAATAAACAGCTCATCGGCGCCACTTGCCTGTTGCGGCGTTAACGATTTTTCCATTGTCTCTAATCCGATATTTTTAGCAGCCCTAATCACAAATTTACGCGTAATGGAAGGCAGAATATTAACTGTAAGGGCTGTGGTTTGCAGTGTTTGTCCGAAGATTGCAAAAAATGCCGAAGCGGCACCTTCGGTTATAAAGCCCTTCTCATCGACGAGTATTGCCTCGTTACAGCCCTTGTTGGCAGCCTCCTGGCGAGCGAGAACGTTGGCTAACAGGTTCAGCGATTTTATATCACATCGTTTCCATCGCCAATCCGGATGTGTCGATACCGCAATACCATTGGTCTTTGCTTCTGAATCATCCTCTGATTCTGTGACGGTCAGGAAAAAATTTGGCTTTAGGTTAGCATCGCAGGCATGGCTTCGCGGCGCTGAACCTCGTGTGATGTGAAAGTATATCCTGGCGTTGGAAATACCGGCAGCGTCAAAAGCCTTCAGGACCCGGCGGCGAATCCGGTCAAGGTCCACGCCCGCTATTCCAATCGCAGTCAGGCTGTTGTCGAACCTTTGCATATGTTCCTCGAGCGCGAAAATCCTGCCGTCGTAGCTTCGCACCACTTCATAAACCCCGTCGCCGAAGAATATCCCGCGGTCGAGATACACCGGTTCAAGCTCTTCCGCCGGAACGATTTTGTCTTGTATCATGGCTATCTGCATAAAATTGCTCCCGATGAGGATATAGACTATATTTTTAGCTTCATATTGGGTAATAGAATACAAAAATATCTGATAATTTACTTTACAAAAAAAGGTTGAACTTGTAAAATTCCACTTCTTTTCGGTTTTTTAGCGTATAAAAGATGGGAGTTTTTGAAATGTATGCAGTAATTGAACAAGGCTCAAAGCAATATAAAGTCGCCGAAGGCGATTGTTTAAATATCGACCTGACAGATATCTCACCCGATGCCAAAACAATCGAGCTGGACAAGGTTTTGTTTGTAAAGGACGGTGAAAAGGTCAAAATCGGCACCCCATTCCTGAAAGGTGCCAAGGTAATTGCCTCATTTAAGACCACAGCTCAGGATGCCGTCGTCAAGGGCGAAAAGCTTTATCCGACGCACTTTCGCAGACGCAAAAACAGCAAAAGGCGCATAGGCCACCGCCAAAAGTACATACAAGTGGTAATTGACAAAATCGAAGCTTAAGAGCAAGCATTTTTCCGAACGCGATATACACCACCGTCATTCCCGCGAAAGTGGGACTTTATTGACAAGCTCTTCAGCAAAGGTTCGCCATTGAGCCGGCCCGTTTTCGACAAAATATTCGAACGACTTATCATCGGCTAATTCCCCCAACAAGGCTTTCCGTTCGGTCGGCTCGACCACGTCTTTGATAATCCGTTTTCGAAGCCTCTCCAGCTCAGCGAGGAATTGGCCGTGTTCTTCGGTGAAAATCTCTTCAAGCTTCTTTCTTATATGACCGGCATAAGCAGGGCAATGTCCTTCAGTGCCTATAGCTATCTGCAAGTCGCCGCGCCTGACAACAGCCGGCACAAAAAAATCACAAAGCTCCGGCTCATCAACTACATTACACAAAACCTCCAATTCCTGACAATCCTTATATATCTGTTTGTTGAGCCGGTGATTATTTGTCGCCGCTATTACGAGCACAGATTCTGCAAGATAATTTTTGGAATACCTGGATTTTATAAGTTCAGCGTTTTTGTCCCGGCAAAGAACCGTCAGCATATTATCAATCCGCTCGGCTACCACTACCAGCCGGGCACCCGCAACTAACAGTGCTTGAGCCTTGCGTACAGCAACCGCTCCACCGCCTACAACGACCACGCGGCGACCGCTCAATTCCAGAAATATCGGATATTTAGCCATAAGACTATTATACCACACCTCGACTGACAGCAATATCGAATTTTAAAGAAACGAACCCCAAAAGTGCCGGACCAAAGCAATAACAACTAACGCCGGCACTCTTATTCTATTTTAAACAGATTTTTGTGTCTTTTCAACTCACAAAATTACTGATATAGTGTAAAAGTCTGTATTTTTGAGCTTTGTGTTATTAGTAGAAACCGGTGTGGCACACTCAAACCCCGGCCTGAGTTCGTCGAGGGCTTGCTTGGGGGGGTGTTCCTAACGGTAGAAAAAGTCAAAAAATATGAGCGAAATAAAGAAATTGCAGCCACCTTTGACCGAGACTGATGTGCGTTCGTTAAAAGCCGGCGATGAAGTCCTTATCACCGGTGAAATCTATACCGCTCGGGATATGGCGCATAAGAGATTATGCGAGGCAATAGACGCGGGCCGGGAATTACCGTTTCCGCTTGAAGGAGCCATTATTTATTTCGTTGGCCCTACGCCCGCCCGACCGGGGAGGGTAATCGGCGCTGCCGGCCCAACTACATCATCAAGAATGGATGCCTTTAGTCCGAAGCTGCTTGCCAACGGCCTCAAAGCAATGCTCGGAAAGGGATATCGAGGTGACGATGTCAGAGACGCCCTGAAAAAATATGGTGCTGTTCATCTTTCTACTATCGGTGGGGCGGGGGCGCTATTGAGCAAGCACATTGTTGCCGCTGAAGTAATCGCCTACGAAGACCTTGGCACCGAAGCCGTAAGAAAACTGCAGGTAGTTGATTTCCCCGCTATTGTTGCGTATGACTGTTATCGAAACAGTGTTTATAAATTTACCGGTCGGTGATTGGTGGATATTTAACCGATTACAATTTACCCAAAAAAAGGAGCTATATAATTGAAAGTTGCGCTACTTGGCCTGTTACAATCCGGCAAGAGCACTATCTTGTCTGCCGTTAGCGGCAAGGCTATCCCACCGCCCGGCTCGACGGCAATTGAAGAAGCCATTGTGCCTGTCCCGGACGAAAGACTCGATTGGCTGACCGAATACTACAAGCCTAAGAAAACCACCCACGCCACAGTCGATTGTCTTGACCTGCCGGGCTTTAACTTTACTGATGAGCACGGCCGAGCTGCTGCCAGACGCCTGATTAACCAGATAAGGACTGTTGACCTGCTGGTTCTCGTGGTCAGGGCGTTTGAAAATCCGGCGGTACCTCCTTATCGAAATACTGTAAATCCGGCCGGAGATTTGGCGGAATTGAAGACCGAGCTGCTGCTTGCTGATTTGGAGCTTGTAGCTACCCGCGTCGAAAAACTCGAAAAGCAAGTCCACAAGCCCACCAAGACCCAGGCCCACGATAAGGTCGAATTGGCCCTGCAAAAAAAACTGCAGCAGGCAATAGAATCAGAAAGGCCCATAAGCTCCGCTGTCGAAACCGAAGCCGAACGCGAAATGATTAAGTCTCTCGGATTCCTGACCTTAAAACCGATAACAGTTGCAGTAAACATTGGCGAGGAGCAGTTGGATAAAGAGTTTGATTTCAGCAGCGCGATTGATAGTTCTGTGCCGGTCGTTACAATCTGTGCCAAGCTGGAACAAGAACTGTCGCAGTTAGACGCTGAAAGCAGGGCCGAGTTTATGGCTGATTTGGGTATCACCGAATCGGCAGCAAGTAAGTTCGTCAAAAGCTGCTATACGGCCCTGGGGCTAATCAGCTTTTTAACAGTGGTCTCGAATGAGCTGCGTGCCTGGCCAATAAAGCAGGACACCGTAGCACTTGATGCAGCCGGTAAGGTGCACACCGACATTAAGCGAGGCTTCATTAGAGCTGAAACTTTTGCCTTTGACGACCTCAAAGCCCTTGGCAGTGAAAAAGCCCTCAAAGCCGCCGGTAAAATCCGCCTCGAAGGAAAAGATTACGTTGTTCAGGACGGTGACATTATTAATTTCAGGTTCAATGTTTGAGTCAACATAACCTTAAGGCGACATTTGTGAAGCGATCCTTAAAGCTATTCATTCCGGTATTAATAGTAACATTAGCAGTCGTTTTCGTCCTGTTCCGTCCTGACAAGATAAATCCGGTCACTCCCATAACTTACACATATGAAATCGTCAATACCTTTCCTCATGACCGAAACGCTTTCACGCAAGGGCTGGTTTTCGAAGATGGTGTTTTATATGAAGGAACGGGGCTTTACGGACGTTCGACATTGCGCAAAGTCGAATTAGAGACAGGCAATGTTTTGCAAATGCACCAGCTATTGACCAAATTCTTCGGCGAAGGTATTACCATTTATGGAGACAATATCATTCAGTTAACGTATAAGGAAAACGTTGGCTTTGTTTACAACAAAGACACTTTCGAATTGCTGAGAGAATTCAATTACCCGACTGAGGGCTGGGGAATAACACACGACGGCAATCATTTAATAATGAGCGACGGCACACCAACATTGTATTTCATAAACCCTGAAACGTTTGAGCAAGTCAGCCGGATTAAAGTATACGACCGAAATACTCCCTTGTGGGGGCTTAACGAGCTCGAATATGTTAAAGGACAAATCTATGCCAATATCTGGCCTACTGAACGTATCGCTGTGATTGCACCTGATACAGGCATTGTGACCGGGTGGATAGATTTGAAAGGGCTTTTAACTCAGCAAGACTATAGCCAGCCGTTCGATGTTCTCAACGGTATTGCGTACGACTATAAAAATGGTCGGCTATTTGTGACCGGAAAGTTTTGGCCAAAACTCTTTGAGATAAGGCTGATGCCTGTAAAATAGTTATGGCGAAAAATATACATTTTTGTTATAAAAATATGATATTCTGCCGTTGAATAAGCAAAACTCACTTTGCATTATTAATCTGCAACATACTTTCCTTCTGGAGAGAGAATATGAAAGCAATTTTGCTAACAGGTTTAAAGCAAATGAAGCTGGCCGATGTGCCGGAACCGAAGATACAAAAAGAAATAGATGTACTTTTAAAAATTGAAAGGGTGGGAATCTGCGGCTCCGATGTACACTACTACGAGACCGGCAGGATCGGCGAGCAAATTGTCGAATATCCCTTCATAATAGGCCACGAATGCTCCGCAACGGTCGAGGCTGTCGGGGGCTCAGTTACCCGCGTAAAGGCCGGTGACCAGGTGATGGTTGAACCTGCTGCACCGTGCCATAAGTGTGACCAGTGCGCCCAGGGCAGAGAGAACACCTGTCATCATGTGCGTTTCCTCGGCACACCCGGGCAGGGGGGCGGTTGTTTATGTGAATATCTTGTTATGCCGGAGGAAAACTGCTTTCCTACCAAAGGCAAAATTACTCTCGAACAGGCTGCATTATGTGAACCTTTGTCGATAGGTTTCTATGCCGTTAAAAAGGCCACCTTACCCGAAAATGCCGACGTTGCGGTTCTTGGTGCAGGGCCGATAGGTTTAAGCTGTCTGCTTAATGCCAAAGCAGGAAATGCACGTGCCTGTTACGTTACTGATAAAATTGACGAGCGAGTAGAAGGTGCAAAAAAAGGTGGTGCAACCTGGGCCGGCAACCCGAATAAACAGGACATAGTAAAAGAAATTCTTCAGCAAAAATCCCTTGGTGTAGATGCTGTTTTTGAATGTGCCGGCCAGCAGGAAGCAATTGACCAGGCTGTGGAGATACTCGAACCGGGCGGAAAGCTGGTCATCATAGGCAGTCCCCGCACAGAAAGAGTATCTTTTAATATCAGCAAGATACGCAGAAAGGAAATCAGCATTATCAACATCAGAAGACAAAACAAATGTGCACAGGCCGCCCTGGATTTAGTGGCCTCCGGGAAAGTAAATGCTGATTTTATGATAACCCACCATTTCCCGTTCGAGCAGACACAGAAAGCATTCGACCTGGTTGCAGGCTACCACGATGGCGTTATAAAAGCTATGATTAGCGTGTAGTTTTATGAAAAAGAAAGTTTTTATGGAGATTAAACTCAATGGGTTGGCTTAATTTGGAAGGAAAAGTCGCAATCGTTACAGGAGGGGCCTGCGGCCTCGGCAGAGCCGTTTGTGAAGGATTAGCCGAGGTCGGAGCAAATGTCGTTGTGGCCGACGTGAACGCGGAAGGTTCGAGGCAGGCAGCTTCAGAGTTAAAAGGAAAATATAACGGTAATTGTATTGCTGTAACAACTGATGTAACAAACAAAGCAAACATTGATGCCATGGTTAAAGCTACTCTCGATGCTTTCGGCAGGATTGACATCCTGGTAAATAATGCGGGGATTCTTATTCCGCGTCTGCTTGTTGACCCGGCGGGTAAAGAGGAATTAACCGAACAGATTTGGGACAAGACAGTCTCCATAAATCAAAAAGGATATTTCTTGTGTGCCCAGGCTGTTGCACGCGTTATGATTGAATCAGGCAGGGGCGGCGTTATTATCAATATGACTTCCGAATCCGGCCTGGAAGGTTCGCAAGGCCAAAGCGTCTATGCTGCTACTAAAGCAGCAATCTATTCTCTTACAAGGTCCTGGGCAAAGGAGCTCGGCAAATATAATATCAGGGTTGCCGGCATAGCTCCGGGGATTGTTGAAGCGACCGCCCTGCGCTCCGACGAGTACGAACGCGCCTTGGCCTACACCCGTGGAATCACCGTCGAAGAGCTACGCAAAAGATATAAGACAGCTTCCATACCTTTGGGAAGAAGTGGTAAACTCAGTGAAGTTGCCAGCACGGTTTGCTTTTTGGCCTCCGAACGTGCCGGTTATATTCACGGTACTGTTATTAACGTCTCAGGCGGCAAGACCAGAGCCTGAACCTCTGAAAACAGCGAAGGCGCGCTCAGGGCACTAATTGAAATTGAACGTTAGACTTATCCCGGAATTTCGAACTTATGAGAACACTTATGTTTGCAGTAGCTGGATGTAACCTTGCCAAAACCGGCCGGTTGCTGAAATAGAGACACGGCAAAGTATAAAGGGTGATAGATGTGGAAGTTATAATTTATGAATGAACAGAGGATTTATGTTTTGAGCAGTTCAAGGCTATGTGGAATATATATAAAGGATTTTAGGAAAGGACATTTCAATTTGAAGTAAGAAAAATGAATTATTATCTCCCGAAAAAATCAAAGCTATTGAAAGATTTTGATAAAACAGCAGACATGGTGGAAGATTACCTTGCTAAGTGTTATGGAGAAGAATTAGCTGACAAACTATATAGAGAAACACGACAGGAATATGAAGAAATAATTCCAGAGATACCACATATTGAAAGCCCAAGGGCTCGTGCTCTCAATTTATTTCTCCTTATTGTTGCCCAGGAACTGGCTGTTTACAGAATCATGAAAAAGAATGGTAGAACTCTGGGAGAAACATGGGAAATATGCCATGAGGCAATTAAGCTGAGAATGGAGAGGTTTTCCAGGATTAAACGCTGGTTGCTAAAAAAATTGATGTATTCTAATTTCCTGATGAAAAGAGTGAAAAGGCGAGCTGAGAAAGGTGAGCAGCTAAAATTTGGAGATTTTGAAGTGAGATACCTTATTGGGGATGGTCAAGAATTTGATTGGGGTGTGGATTATGTCGCATGTGGACATTACAGTTTTTTGAAAGCTCAGGGAGCGGAAGAATTTGCTCCATACGTTTGTTTATCAGATATGGCTTTAGGAGATGCACTCGGTTGGGGATTAATCAGAACGCAGACAATTGCTGATGGATATGAATCTTGCGACTTTAGATTCAAAAAAGGAAGTGAGACTAAAATTTCTTCCAAAACTCCTGAAGTACAAGCAACGATTGAGAAAATATTGAAATCAGAAGGTGAAAAAAATGTATGCTCATAGAATTGATGTGCATCATCATAGAGTACCGCCAGAGTATGCTGCAAGGCTCGCAAAGATGGGACGGCCCGAAAAATGCCGCCCCAGTTTCTTTATGAAACTTTTGGGGAATAAGTAAGGAGTTATGAAAAAGGCAAGTATCGTCAGCGTTGGCAATGAGCTGCTCAATGGTCAAGCGGTAGATACTAATACCACATATTTAAGCAGCGAGCTGCTTTCAATCGGCATACCCGTCGTCAGCTCTTATACCATCGGCGATGATATTGATGCTATTGTACGTGCATTAAATTTAGCAGCGGCCGATGCTGATATAGTTCTGGCAACGGGGGGGCTGGGCCCGACCGATGATGATTTGACCCGCCAGGCGTTCGCAAAATTCCTCGGTACCGAATTAAAATTACAAAATGAGCTTTTGAACAGGATTCAGAATTTTTTCACTAAGCGGAATTTGCAAATGTCTGAAAGGAATAAGATTCAGGCATACATACCTGCCGGCGCAAATGCGCTTGCAAATCCTCTTGGCACGGCCCCCGGCATTATAGCCGAAGTAAAAGGCAAATTGCTTTTTGCTTTACCGGGTGTGCCGTCGGAAATGAAGCGAATGTTCGCCGAATCGGTCCTTCCGGAACTTCAGAGGTTCGCCGGCACGCAGGCTGTGGTAGTGCGAAAACTAAAGTGCTTCGGAACAGGCGAATCAAACATCGCTGAATTACTCGGCCCGCTTATGCAAAGAGGAAGGAATCCATTGATCAACTGCACGGCCAAGTATGGTATAATCACCCTGACAATTACCGCGACCGCGAAAGACAAAGATAAGGCCCATCAAATGGCCGAAGAAAGTGAAAAATCGCTGCGGAATAAGCTCGGAGAGCTGGTTTACGGCACAGAGGAGCAGACTTTAGCCGAGGTGGTCGGCGAAAAATTAGCCCGGCAAAAAATGACTATTGCCGTAGCCGAATCCTGCACAGGCGGCACCTTAGCCAAGCTGCTGACCGATATCCCCGGAGCAAGCGGATATTTCACGCACGGCTGGATTACATACAGCAACAGTGCAAAGACCGGCGAACTTGGCGTACCTGCCGATTTGATTAAAAAATACGGCGCTGTCAGCGAGCAGGTCGCTCAGGCTATGGCCCAGGGCGCCAGAAAAAAAGCCCGAACAGATTGGGCGATTGGCATAACCGGCATAGCCGGTCCAGCCGGCGGAACCGAACAAAAACCCGCAGGACTGGTATATATCAGTGTAGATTCCGATAATGGCTGTGATACAAAACGCTGCCTCTTCTCGGGCGATAGGCGGTTCATACGCCTTAGAGCGGCACAAACTGCTCTGAATATGCTCAGAATGAAATTGAATATTTGACTAACTTTGTTGGAAATGTTATAATAGTGATTATCGGCATTAGCAGGATAATGAGGAGAATATGGCAAAGCAGCGTAAACGTTTAGGTGAAATATTATACAAAGCAGGGCTTGTAGAAAAGCAGGCTCTCATTAATGCCATTAAGACTTCCAAGACAAATAACAAACGGCTCGGCCAGATATTGATTGAACTTGGCCTCATAGATGAAGATACTCTCACCAAGGCAATCGCCAAGCAGTTTGACTTACAATACGTAAATCTGGACAACACTACCATCCCGCAGGATGCCACTAAGTTGATTCCACAGGAGCTTATGAAAAGGCATAATGTCCTGCCTCTCGGTATGAACAACGGCAAATTGAAAGTGGTTATTTCAGACCCCCTCGACCTGGAGATGATGGACGCAATTCGGTTCCGTTTGAATGCCGAGCTGGAGTGCTATGTTGCGAGTCCTACTAAGATTAGATCCTACATCCAGGATTATTTCGACCAGGCAACAAAGGAAGAAAGCGACAGGTTAAGGCATAGTATCGACGCAACTGCCGCCGAGCTTGCCGAGGTCGGGCACGAGTTACAGGCCGAAGCACTCCGGGGCCAGATTGCAGCCGGCGATGATGACGCACCGATTATCAGATTGGTAAACTTGATAATTGACAATGCCTATTACATGAGGGCCAGCGATATACACATTGAACCAATGGAAGATAGAGTACGTGTAAGATACCGCGTCGATGGCGTCTGTCTGGAAAGAGACAATATTCCCAAGTCTATGCAGGCACCGCTGGTTACAAGATTCAAAATTCTCTCCGGTATGGATATTGCCGAAAAGAGATTGCCACAGGACGGCCGTATCAAACGGGTGATAGGTGGACAGGACATTGATTTCCGTGTCTCGTCTCTGCCGGGAAACCATGGCCCAAGCGTGGTGCTCCGAATTTTACGTCCTGATGCCGTCAACGTCGGTATTGAATCATTGGGCTTTGAACAGGACAATTATGAGCAATTCCAGAAGATAATCAAAAGACCGAACGGCATCTTTTTGGTTACAGGCCCCACCGGTAGTGGCAAAACCACAACCTTATATGCCGCTTTACAGGAGCTTAACAAGCCGGATAAGAAAATCATCACCGCCGAAGACCCCGTCGAATACAACTTCGACGGAATGAATCAGTGCCAGGTCAAAGAAGAAATCGAATTGACCTTTGACAGGATTCTAAGAGCAATGTTGCGACAGGCCCCGAATATCATACTCATCGGCGAAATCCGTGACGGCATCGTCGCTGATATCGCAATTCAGGCCGCACTTACCGGACACCTCGTTTTCAGTACTTTGCACACAAATGACGCCCCAAGCGCAATTACCCGTCTGATAGATATGGGCGTCAAGCCCTTTCTCGTTGCAAGCTCCATACAGGCCATTATGGCACAGAGACTTGTAAGAGTCATTTGCAAAAAATGCAAGGTGGTTGACGAAAATCCGGAACCATATCATTTAGAGTCACTGAGTATCACCGCCGAAGACCTCGAAAAACAGCCCGTCTATAAGGGAACTGGTTGTGGTCAGTGCCAGCATACCGGCTATAAAGGACGTATCGCCATATTCGAAATGTTTGAAATGAACAATGAGCTAAGAGAGCTTGCTTTTGCAAAGGCTCCTACTACCGAGTTGAGAAAGGCTGCAAAAGCAAGCGGTATGAGAACATTGATGCAAGACGGAAAGCTCAAAATATTCAAAGGAACAACCACAGCGGCAGAGGTCGTTAGGATAACCCAGACCGAAGGTGTGGCGGTCAGTTAAACCAAATATATTATTGAGGATTCTTAAATGGCAACAGTCAATATGGACAGATTACTCGAAGCCTGTGTTGCACAGGGGGCTTCCGATTTACATATTGTAACAGGCCGACCACCTGTATTGAGGATTGATGGTTCGCTCAGGTCGCTGGAAACCAAGACCCTCGAACCTGATGATACTACCGCTTTAATGAAAAGTGTCACTCCCGACCGAAATCAACAGGAGCTTCAGGAAGAGGGCGGAACCGACTTTGGTTTTGCTTATGGCGATGTAGCAAGATTTCGCGTCTCTGTTTTTAAACAGAAAGGCAATATCTCCATAGTCATGCGTCGTATCCCGACAAGCATTATGAGTTTTGAGGAGATAGGTTTGCCCAAGATTTGTGCCGCACTGTGCCGCAGGCCCAGAGGGATGTTCCTGGTTACAGGCCCAACCGGATGTGGCAAGACAACCACACTCGCTACTATGATAAACTACGTCAACGAAAACTTTGACCGCCACGTGATAACCATTGAAGAGCCAATAGAATATTATCACTCGCATAAAAAATCTATTATTAACCAGCGGGAAGTCGGCGTTGATGTCCCCAGCTTTGGCGAGGCCCTAAGACGCGTTTTAAGAATGGATCCAGACGTGATTCTGGTGGGCGAATTGCGAGATTTGGAAACAATCGAATCTGCCGTCAGAGCCGCTGAAACCGGCCACCTCGTCTTCGCCACAGTCCACACCACAAGCGCAGCAGGAACGATTACCAGATTGATTGATGTCTTTCCCGTAGACCAGCAGGAGCAAATTCGAATTCAGTTAAGCAGCAATTTGATAGCCGTTCTCAGTCAGGCACTTTTACCTTTAGCTACGGGCAGGGGAAGAATTGCAGCTTATGAGTTTATGGTTGTAACACCTGCCATTGCAAATCTTATCCGCGAGAACAAGACTTACCGAATCGATTCCAGCATCCAAACCGGCAAAAAGCTCGGTATGCAGCTTCTTGATGAGCATCTCTGGAGACTTTATGATACCGGCGTAATCAGCCTCGAGGAAATGATCGACAAAAGCCGTCAGCCCGGCGCATTGCAGGACAAAGCTATGGCCAAAATAGAGGCCTTGAGGGGAAAACATAAGACAAGGAAGAGAGAGGCAAAGAAGGAAATGGATGATTTGGGAACTATCTTAAGGACCTAATAAACGCCTTCCTTTTATATTTAAGCCCGCTGATTTATTCGGCGGGTTTTATTCGACCATAATGTGGGGCGGGATTTTCTTTATACGCAATACACACTACGCAATACGAAATAGAACCGCCAATTCATTCTTCGCGGAGCAGTGCAGTCTCCCCTGTCTGGGCGCCGAGGCGACTGCAAAATATTCAATAGTCAATAGCCAATGGTCAATTAAAAGGGGCTTATACCGAATCAATCGGTATAAGCCCCTAATTGCCTGCACTTGTGTAACCACACTTGTGCCTGTGTTACCCTCGTTCTTGCTTTCGCAAGAAAGCACGGGGGAGCAGGCAGGTACAAGTGACACGAATCTGCTATATCAACCCCGTTAGATATGAAAAATACGACATTATCTAACAGGGTCAACCGCGCCCCATATCTTGCTTCGCAATCCGAAGTCCACAGGATGCCTTGGGCAGATGCCTTA
>DATKYR010000023.1:0-22261 GCA_035528395.1 Sedimentisphaerales bacterium | reverse complement strand
GTCGGCTGGGCAGTGCTTGCCCGTCTTGTCGTGCGAACCAGCGCCGTGTACCTCGCCGTCGTTCTGCGCCACGTGGAAGTCGATAGTCCAGGGCCGCAGCTTGTCGACCATCGTTTCGTAGGCGGCGTAGAACTCCTCGTCCGAATAGCCGGGCTGCACCAGCGCATGTTCCGGCGCATTGTAGCCCATCAAGTACAGGAACGTGTGAGCCATATCGGCCTGGAAGCCAAGCGTCTCCGGCATTCCGACGGCCTCCAGGAGATCGAGCGTGTCCTTCCAACTGTGCAGGCCGGCCCAGCATATCTCACCCTCTGCGGCCAGACGTTCCCCGTGATCGGCCGCGATCTTGGCCGCTTCCCGGAACGTCTCGGCAATCTTCGCCGTGTTCGCCTTGGGGTCTTCACGCCATTTCTCGACGCCAAACTCCGCCGAGTCGATCCGGATCACGCCGTACTTGCGCACACCATGCTCGTTGAACACGCCGGCGATGCGGCATGCCATGCGCACGGCGCTGAGAAACTTCTCGCGAGCCGCTGCATCCCCCATCGCCGAATCGCCGATCGTGCCGGGCCAAACCGGGGCGACAAGCGAGCCGACATTAAAACCGTACCCCTGAATCAGGTCGGCAATCTTCTTCAGCTCGTCGTCGCTGGCGTTAGGATCGGTGTGCGGCAGGAAAAGGAAGTAGTCAATCCCTTCGAACTTCTGGCCGTTCACCTCCGCACCGGCGGTCAATTCGAGCATCCGTTCGAGACTGATTGGTGGCTCCTGGCCCGGTTCATTTCCTTTGCCGACCAGCCCGGGCCACATGGCGTTGTGAAGTCTGGGGAGGGTATCCGAACTCATCTTAAGCTCCTTTCTGGTTCAGTAGTGTTCATGATAGCTATTGCCTTGCCTTCTCGTGGGCCAACTCGACCGCGCCGCGTGAGAAGCATTTCCTTCCGGCCTGGCCGGCGGTTACCCTCGAGGGCAAATACTTTGCCACCCGAATAGACTTCCGGGCCTTGCAGTATAACATTTTGCAATTATTTTGGTAGAATACAAGAAGATTTTTTTAGAGATTTCCCAAGGTATCCGGAGCCTACGCACGGCAGACCCGAAATGAGCGACACAAACTGCAAGTGTACCGTTACCTAACCAAGAATAATATCGTCCAACCCGCGCTTCGGCACGTGGTGCACACCGTCACTGTCGCGCCAGTACTTGATATCACCGGCAGGGTCAAGGGCCTCGATTACAACCTGCTCTTTAGGTTTGCCAAGAGCCAGGACAAGAAGTATCTCGTAACGGGACGGTATATCCAAAGCTTTGCGGAGCTTCTGCCTTTGCACTGTACCAATCATGCAGCCGCCCAGACCTTTCTCTGCTGCACCTAAGAGAATGCTTTGGGCGGCTATTCCATGATCACAGCCAAAAGACTTACTTATCCCGGTATCGCCGAGTATGATTATGTAGGCAGATGGTCTCTCGCCTTCGCACGGGCCCGGCCAGTCTTTGAGATCGCCAGCCCAGCCAAGATGCGGAAATATCAAACCGTTCTTTTGAGGCTCACAAGAAAGGATATATTTTAATGGCTGCAAATTAGCCGCGGACGCTGAAAGTCTCGCAAGGTCAACAAGCTCTCGCAACATCTGGTGTTCCACAGCAACTTCCTGGTAGAAACGCCGACAGGACCTGTTCTGCATTACTAAATCTCTTATCATCATAATCTCACCTGTTGAAACGACATTTTTATTTGTCCTGCTGCTGAATAGTTACGTCGAGCGTCTGGTTTTCAGAGAGGACCAGTTTTTTCTTCAGGGTAATCTCAAGACGGCCGTCCTTAAGGGTATAGTCGTTTTGAACGGGCTTGCCTGCCGCTGTTACAGAAACCTTCACCGACCGGAAATTATCAGGAACGGCAAAGGCAAGAGATTTCAGACCCAATTGTCCCCATCGCAGTTCGATTCGTTCGCTTTGTGTTTTGCTGTCTCGTTTTTGAGCAAACATTCCCCAGCCCTCGGCGGCCGTAAAGGCGGCGCGGAAGTCCTCAGGCGTTATCCTTGGCGAAAAGCCCAGATGTCCCTTCGGCCCGTGGTACTCATAGCCCGCAATGGCCGTATAGACCCCCCAGCTTGCCATTGCCCGAGCGTAGTGGTCGCCGCACTCAACCTCATTAAACGGATTATGTTTGGACGGATGATAGCGCGAATGGATGCCGCGGCAAATTGCAAGTGCCTCGTCAACCATACCTTCCCAGACCATATGACCGGCCACCTGATACTCGATGCCCGTCCAGACCTCACTCCTGTAGCGAACGCCTTCTGCGAGGTACGGACTCTTGGGCCAGGTGCAGGTAAACAGTCCCGCCTCACCGGGCCTGGCAAACCAGCGCTCCGGCTCGTGCTCAGCATTGTATGGCCCAATATCCGGCGCCCAGTTATACTTCCAGACCGACTGCAGTGCCTTTTTGACATATTCCGGCGGATAGATGTAGCCCAGGCCAAGCTGATGTGCCCAGCCCTGGCCGATAAGCTGGTCCGACAGGCACCCTTTTGCATACTGATGTTTTGGATGCTTCTTAAGGTCAACAAGCTGAATGAAGTATTCACCGTCCCAGAGACGCTCAACGCTCAGTCGGCTGCCGCTTTCGAATATCTTCCGGCAGCGTTTGGCGAACCGCTCGTCGTCCATATCTTTTGCCATTTCCTCGCCGGCGCGAAGCGCAGCTAAATACAGTGAGCCGACAAACGTATTGGGGCCCTCGAAGTTGATGTCGTAGGTATTGTGCTGACTGTTCTCGATAAGACCGTCATCGTTGCCATCCTGGGCGATGGAGAACTCCAGGGCCTTTTTGATGCGCGGCCAATTGCGCTTTAGAAAGGCATTGTCGGCGGACATCTGGTGTTCGCGATAGGCTTTGAGTATTGTACCGCATTGTCCGTCAGCGGCATAAGCGCGGTTGCTTCGGAATCCAACCAAACCGCTCTCGGAGTCGAACCCCTCGCCAAAGTCCTGCATTTCCCTGGCGCTGCGCTCAAGCTCCGGGAAAAGACGTGCCGGGGCATGGGCATAATTCCACACGTGGGTGCATGTGCCAGGGCAACAGCCGACTCCCTCCCACGCCCAGAACCGCCCGTTCTTCCACCACTGGCACGTCCCCGTCGCAAGGTTACACACAGTGGAGTGCAAGCGGAAAAGCAGCCAACAAGGCAGCGTGCTATACCCATAATACGTATTATACCACTTGGAGGTATCGCCGGCAAGCCGTCCGTAGTTATCGAGGACATAATGAGCAACCTCAGCAGCATTGTCGAAGCGGTTGGCATACTCATGGCCGTTCGGATGGTTGGGGAAGAACCACGTAAGGACAAAAATGAAAGAGTGTTTGGCTCCGGGCGCCAAACCTACAGTACGAGTAGCCAGAGCCGTACTATGTTTCTCGGTAACAGGCCAGGCAATATTCTCCTCAATATTAAGATCTACGACCCAATCACCGAGAAACGAAAGAATCTGGCTGACATCCTGAGACGAAGCTCCCTCTTCCGCAAAAGCCAAGGCCATCGAGCCATAATCAGCAAGTTGCTCGAGCGGACCCATCTGCCCTTGCTGTGGCTCATCCGATAGTTCAATCTGGTCAACGTTAATATGCCCCCACCCACCTGAGAATCGGTCCAATATCTGAATTTGTGCCGTTTTACCCTCGAATTCCTGAACGTTCCAGAAATACCACTCGAGCTTCTCGTTGTTCTTGCCGTTTGCGGTGCGTGCCACCTTGCCGTCGACAAGCAAATTAATACACGTCTGACCAGCGTAACTACCGCCGCCGATCAGAAAGTTGATAAACTTCCGTGAGATTTTGAAAGGCGGTGACGTCAGCGTGCCATTGGGCTTGTCCCCACCCAAAAAACTATTGACAAATCCCTCGCCGAGAAATCCGCTCACCTTTTGCTGGTTTGGCAGCGTGCCCTTGACAGGTCCTTTCCCGAAAGCCTCTCCGGTTACATTCCAGTTGCCATAGTCCGGGCCCTCGAAGTCAGCCAGGACAATTTCCGGCCGAGGCTTCAGGTCAACCTTGGGCACAGGTGCCTTCTCTGCTGTGTGCACAATCAGCGTCCGCTCATTTTCATTAACAACCCGGCTTCGGCGCAGGGCATGAACAGCCTTTGCCGAATCAATGCAAACCGCGTTCTCAAGCCATCCCAATACACCTGCCCGGAGGTTTGTCTCGGAGACATTCTCTACGACGATATGAAACAGCGTGGCCGGAAGTGCAGAATCTTTTGCATTAAGCGGAATAAAAATAGAAGAGGCCGTCAACGCAACCCTTACAGGTAATTTATCTTCACTGTACCGAACGATACCAATAGGGTATAATCCGACAAACTCTACAGTCTCAAAATCTTTGTTTAACGCCCTCACAAAGACCTTGTCATCTTGTTTCATAATGACTGCAAAGCCGGAGTCCACAGGCGCACCCGGCCTGTAGTAGCGGTAATTATCACTACCATAACCTGTGAAAACATGGCGGTTGAAAATTTCCCACAGGCCGAGCGTCCCGTCACCACGCAGATATAGCTGCCCTGTTGCTACACCCCCTACCGGCATACCAATCGTCTCAAGCTCTTCGCCGCGATAGACTTCCTGCTGGCCCCGCTCAAAAAGACGCTGCACCGCATCCTGCGATAGCCCTTTGTCCACGGGAACAAGATGTTCGGCTTGCTGCTCCTCTGCCTCGGCTGTGCTGGGAACCGTCATAAAAAAACCGCAAACTACAAATCCAATTACGGTCATCCGGAATTTTCTCATCTTTCATTTCCTTTCTTTTTTATTAACGAGATAATTATAGCTACAAATAATCTTAAAACATAGTTTGTCATTCTGAGCGCAGCGACGAATCTCTCATGCCAACCAATGAGACCCTTCGCTACGCTCAGAGCCTGCCCTGAGCCTGTCGAAGGAGTGACGGTTTAGATAGCTTCTTAACGTTTTCGCGCATTGCGCACCGTACCTTCAAGTTTGATTGCCAGCAAAGTCGGCTCTACAATATGCAGGTTATTCAAAAGAGGCTCAGTATATTTGATGTCCCCGTTCTCAGCCTGGTTGAAATGATGCTGTTTGCCCACGTGATTATTCCAGTCCACTCCTTCGGTCAGGAAACCATACGGGCCGTGATGGTGTTTAGCTATCGCCCGTAAAATAGTGAGCCCATCGGCAAGGTACGATTTGTTGTTAGTATCGATATAAGCTTCGATATACGCCAATGACGCCTCAGCGTTTTCCCACAGGTAAGCCGTGTCCCAGCTTTTCTCCATAAAGAGCAGTCCTTTGGTCTGCACGCCGTTTCTGTCCTCTTTCATTTTAAACTGTTCCAGGCCGGCAAGGCATTTTTCATAGGCAAAATCACGGATTGTCTTCTCAGCGAGTAGCTTGGCCGCCTCCCGCAGAACACGGAATGCCACAGAGTACGCAACATTTTCATGTTCGTCATAAGTATCGTGATTAATGCTCCCGAAGAATCCGCCCGCTTCCATGAAAACGCTTATCTTTTTTCTGATTGTTTCTGTATAGTCTGCAAGCCCTCGCTTTGTAAGTCCCGTATATAACTGAATAATAAATAGTCCGTCACCGCTTTTCTGGAATAAGATATCTGAGTCTCCATAGGCATTCTTGGGGTAATGCTTCCCGTCGGGTTCACAGCGACGGGGAAACCAGCCGTTCGATGTGGACTTCACATTCATGTTGAGCCATTCTGCCGTCTTTATAGCCGCACCTCGCATTTTGCGCCTTCGTTCACCGTCAAGCTTGTCACTAAAAATAAGAAGCTGATACGCGACCTTTGCCATCGAGCCGGGGCAGAACCAGTTATTCTTGTGCTGATAGTTAAGACAGAATTGATTAGTAGTGGTCTCCCGGTAGCCGGTTATGAATCCCGTTTCATAGTCGATAAATCCATCCTCTAATACATGGTCCAGCAGTGAAAGAGCTTTTTTTCCCAGAGATGGGTTTCTGTTATGCCTGGCAAACAAAAAAATTTCATAAGCACCGCCGACCGCATTTACCGCCCAGCCGGGCCCTTCAAGATTGCCAAAATCATGCCATCCCATTACATTACCATCCTGGTCAACGAAGCTTGACTTACTACAGAGATGCCCCTTGTAAGGTATCAATGTGTACTCCGCAAACCTGACAGAGTCACGCACAGAATCAAAAATCGTATAGGATGGGTTCTCCGGAAGGTAAAAACTTGATTCAACTTCTTCCAGCTTGAGGTAATCAAGTCCGAACATATAATTCTTAACAGCTTTTTCATTTGCACCAACAATCTCAACTCTCAATGTATGCTGACCCTTGCTGAGTTTATGAATACCCATATCCAGAACGCCGGTAGCCACTACGCCATTGTTGTAAAGGTCGATTGGTTTGCCGAGTTTCTTATCGTCCAGATAGAGCTGAACAATACCATAATCAATCGCTTTTGTAAGCTGCATCGTTAGCCTGTATGTTGCGCTTTCCTCCACCGGCACAGCCAACTCAAGCCTATCACCCCGCTTGGCGCCGGTCCACCACAGGTGGGCATCACCACTCCAGTCAGGGCCGAAGCCGTACATATCCTGTAATCCCACGTTCCCAGCCGTCTTTGAGAGAATTTTACTCTGTTCGCCTTCCTGAGCCCCCTTGACTTTGAAAACCTCGATTTCCGTCCAATATCCGGTGCGTTGTCCTACAGGTACGGGGTCGTAAGGGTCACTTTGGCCTGCCGCCTGATACCAATATGAGGTGGCAGCATAAAGTGTCGGCTTGCTATTCGGATAGTATTTCTCAATCGCGGCCTCGAAGGATTTTTGGAACGGCACATTGTCGGTAATGTGCCAGCGGTTCACACAGACGTGCCCGCGGTTACCCATACTTATCGTCTGATTGTGATAGCAGTTACTAAACAGCGTCGGGTCGCACCAGGCATAGCCGAAGTAGTCTTCGGAACCGGTCCCAATCGTAGAGGGAAATTTCTCGCCATCGACGAAAAATTTCTCGTCCCCTTCACCCCACCATCCGCCTCTCGGATTCCATACATGCAGCATCACGCCGCAGTAACGTCCCCGCCCTTTCGTCTTGAGCATAGTCCAGTCGATTGCTCTGCGCTCAGGGTCTTCTGGCAGAAATGCATCACGGTGCCACTTTATATGGAATCTTCCAAGCTTCTCGACCGGCTTCGTAAGTGGAGCGTGGGTAATCGTAAATCGAACGGGGCGCGATTTATTACCATCATTGCTTAATTCTATCAGAGCGCCTTCCTTAAACGGCATATACCAGTAGCAATAAAAGCCTTCATCCGTCATCCCCAACGGCAGGGACTTGTACTTGTTAAACCCGGCAGCGCTGCCAAAGAAGTCTCCTAAAGGTACCCAGACGCTCGGCCTGGATTCGCCGTCCCAGTAAATGCTCAAGACAAGCTCACGAAGAACATCACGGTCTTCGGGAGATTCAGGTAAATCCATACTCACCTTAAGAGCCGTGATAGCACGTTTACCCCTCAGCCTGGCGACCGTCGCCGTAGCGCCGGGAGCAATTGTCATTTCCTCTTGCTCTATTGTTTCTTGACCGGGGCGCTGCCCCGCTGGGTCAACGCCGCATCGGGTAAGTATCTGGTTTGCTTTATCGAGAGCTTCGGATTCGTCAGGGGAGAGGTTACGCTCAAACGTCGGCAGAATGGTGCCTTTAGGGTAAGTCGTGTACGTAAAATGGTAGTACCTTCCCCAATCTCCTTCTGTTGTGATTTTGCACGACTTCTGGAATGGAATAGGGACATAGCTGTTCTGTCCCCTTGCTGTCATATGCACCAAAGCAGGGTAGGTAAAAGGCTCATTCTCACGATTGAAGTACCCTATAAACGGCAGGTCAACAGCAGGCTCCTCGGCACCATCGAGATAAATCTTTACGTGCCCCTCTTTAGCTAATGCCGACCAGATTCGCCAGATAACGCCGGGGCCTTCTATTTGGGCAAAAACAAGTTTGCCGTCTTCTTTGCGGATGATGCCGGTGCCGTCGCCGTTAGCAGACCAATCAATATATTTCCCGGATGTTTCATCATACTTACTCCGCCGGTCATAGCTCGACCACTGAGCACACTTCTCACCCGGTACAGGCAGCGTCGCCAGATGCTCTAAGTCGGTAAGTCTGTGAATAAGGTCGATGTATGTCAATCCTTCTCCAGCGCAAGCTTGCGGCAATCGACCAAAACCATGAAAAATGCAAATCACAAGCCCCATTACGATTGAAGAAATCCAGGACCTTTTCATCTTTCACTTCCTTTCTTTTTGCGAGAAGGTTAATGCAGATAAATTTAATGACACTTGTAAATTATTAACTGGTTCTTTAAAGCTCGCATATTTTAATAAAAAAGGCCCGTCCCTGCCAATGTGTTTCGCAAAAAACATGCACTGGCAAAGAAGAGCCTCTACCGCTGATATGTCAGCAGGTTTTTATTGTCTTACAAAACCTTGTTGCTATATGTTAATCCAACTTGCAGCAAATGCTTTCATGGTTTTTATGCGGAAAAATCGGCTTACTGTTCTTTCTCTGGACTTGTTGACCGTTCTCTGGCCGGCCGCTCCCTATCCTGACTCTCCCTGGGTGGCCTGTCTAATCTTTCAGGCCTTGGCCTGGGTTCTGGAACCCTGACTCCCGATTCCCTCTGGTACCGGGCAATCAGCCTTTCCAGACCACCGGCTGTCTGTGTGGCCTTCTCTTTTACCGCAAGGTCGTGAATCGCCCTTAGCTCGCCGATAGATGGCTGAGGTTCTGCTTGAGGTCGTCTTGGCCCACTCAGTTTTTCAAGCTGCTCTTCAATGGCTCTAATCGCTGTCTGTCGCTCTCGAATCGCTTTTGCCATCTCCTCTCTTAATTTGGTCCTTTCTTCTTCAGAAAGCTCACGCCATTTGCTCCGGTCTATAGTTCCTGTACTTTGGACGGCTGCTTTGAGCTTCGCAACCTGCTCTTCAACCGCTTCGATTGCTTTGAGTTGTTCCTCTCGTCCGAAACGCCCGCCAAACCTTTGCTGCATCTCAGCCCTGAACTTTTCTCTTTCTTCCTCAGACATATTCTGAAATCTCTCTCTCCTTTGGCGCATTTCAGCAATGAACTTTTCTCTTTCGGCCTCGGACATATTCTGCATTCTTTGCCTCATATTCTCCCGCTGTCGCTGTACTCTTTGCCCAGGTGTGTCTTCGTCCTGGGCGAATGCGCCCCACGCAACCGCCAGAATCACCAGAACAGCGATGATTGAAATTAGGTACCTCTTCATAATATTATCCTCCACAAAAGGTTAAATTGAGATTTCCCATAAATATAGAATATCACATCCATCTAAAAAGTCAATCTTTCCGGCAACCCAGAGACGCAAAAAAGGTCCTGAGGCCCTCTTTTTCTTTTCCGCTTCTTTGGTTCGTTTCCCGGCGGTTTGAAATTGGCCCATTCCCTTCGATTACACTCAGGGTAAACTCACTGCGCTCAGGACAGGGTTTGATTGGGTTTGTTTTTTTGGGGCCTGAAGGCGGTTTCATTTTCATAATCCTTTTGTGAAAAAGCGTTTGCGTTCATTTTGGCCATTTCGGAAATTGGGTTTGTTTTTTTGGACTGCGAAATCATCTTTTTTTATGTAATCCTTTGTTATAAGTGAGTTTACATTCATTTTAGCTTTTTGGAAATTGGGTTTGATTGGGTTTGAATTGGGTTTGTTTTCACTAAGTGTCCGATTGGATTTATTTTCATATGCCTTTTGTGAACAGATACTTACGTTCATTTGGACATCCTGGAAATTGGGTTTGTTTTGCATAAAAAGAGCTGATTTGTAGAGAGTCCTCTACAGTTGTAGAGGTGTGCCTTATAGGCACGTAAATAACTTGATACTCGATTCTGGATGGTTGTGAGTGGTTCATTGGTTATTTAGATAATATGGTTAAATTAGGCTATAAGGTTGCGTGTTTCGTAAGTCGGATGCGCAGCTCGTATTGGTTGCGTGAAGCGTAAAGCGTCTTTCAAGACGTAAACGAAAGACAATAAACGAAACGAGCAGCGTAACCGCAACCGGATATTCGATATTGACGAATCTGGGCCTTCCGGACCTGAAAACGTGCGGTTCTCCGCTATCTCTACCGCCTGATGGCTAAGAACCTATCCAAATAACCCAATCTATTGCGGTCTGCTGCAAAGCCCGATGCCTGTGTTGTCGGCCAAAAATGTTCTCAACGTGGCGAAAACCACGCCTCCGAGCCTTTTTGACCTGCCGCCTTGGCCTCTGACTTTTCGCTCGACCTCATAACGATCCGGTTATCCGGAGAGGTCCTATTTGTTAGCCTGCTGGCTAACATATGCGTATTATAACATATTTTCAAACAAAAAGCAAGAGAAAACGGACAAAAATGCTCTTTTTTTGGCCGCACTGCCTGCGGAGGAGTGGAATAAATTAACCCTTATTTGGCAAATAATAGCTGACAACTAAACAGCATTTTGATAGCATATTGTTTTTGTGGGCGAGACAACTAAAGACAAAAATGCTAACAAAAAAGTGTGAATATTATTATGTTCGCATCAGTAAATGAAAAACATTCAATCGATTTTAGACAAGGTCAGGCGTGTTGCTAGGGCTTCATTTGAGAATGCAGTTCGTCTCCATGAAGATGCAGTCCTCCTATTTGATGAGGAACGCATCCCGTCTGCACTCCACACCACTGCCCTTTCCATAGAGGAACTCGGCAAGTACTTTCTGTATGAAGAAGTCTGGTGGCACAATATGAGTGATCCCAAATGGGACGAAGTAGAAATTCAGAGGTGGTTACGAAGCACCTACTCTCACACAGCCAAGCAAACCTGGTTTGCCGGTCAAGCAAAGGATTTCTTCGTCTCCAAGACCGTGGTGCAAATTCTCGTGACAGGAGAACTCGAACAGATTAAACAGAAGTCTACATATGTAGGCCTACCTCGCAAAAAGATAGGAGTCGATTTCAGAAAACGATTGATGACACCTTTTCGTGCATCCAAGAAACGCACTATGGATTTGATTACGGCGGTTAACGACTACCTGATTGTGTTGTCATTGGGTATAAGAAAAGGAGCCTATATGGTCGAATTGCCTGAGATAGACGATTTGCTTGCCGAACAGAGCTTTGAACGGCACTTTCGAGAATTGTGGCCACACATGAGGCCCTCGACGAAACGTCACATTGCAAAGCTAGAAAAACTTGAAGATGATCCAGAAAGATAGCAATAACAATCTGCTCCAGAAAACGCGGACTAAGCAACTATGAGCTTGATCGTTATTAAACGTTTTTGTAATCAATTTAGGGAAATATAACATTTGCTTCACAACAGCAATTTGTATAATGGCAGTATAAAATTTGCGGAAAAAGTGTTGTATATTATTATGTTAAGAAATAAGTCAGTAAAATGAGAATATAGTATGCCTGTCTTCATCAGTTATTCCCATGAGAATAATGACTTTGTCCAAAAGCTTGCTACCAATCTTTTAAGACATAATACCAATGTCTGGGTTGATACATGGGAATTAAGCGTTGGCGATTCAATTGTGAGTCGCGTACAAGATGCTATAAAATCTTCAAGTGCTTTACTCGTGGTTCTTTCGAAAGCATCAGTTGCCTCTGAGTGGTGTAAACGAGAACTTTCTGCTGGATTAATAAGGGAACTTGAAGAAAAGCAGGTAATTGTTCTACCTTTGCTTTTGGAGGACTGTGATATTCCGATTTTTCTTAAAGACAAGCTATATGCCGATTTCCGTTCAGATTTTGACTCAGGACTTACAGCAGTTTTAGATGCAATCGCCAGAGTGACAAATTGTAATCAGGGCCGCATTGCACAAGATGAATACTATGTAGATTGGGGAATTTATTGGGGATATAGATCTGAATTCTTCGAACTCTCTTTTACCTTTATCCATCAATCAGTGAAACAATCCTATACAGTACTAACAGAAGCTTATATCACTTGCAATGAAGTGGCTACAAACCGATATAAGCAATATGAAAAACTCTCTCTAGATTGGATTGGGCGTCTAGTCATTTTTGAATCTGCCTTCGAATATATATCCAGCGAAGATGGTTTTCGCGTTCTCCTTGATAGCCAATTCCCCAAGGAACATAACATCGACATCGTTGATCCCAAAACTAATGTCAATTACACCATGCATATCAGGTGCAGACGCCTTGGAGAAGATACTGGGAAAAATGTATTGATCAATGTATGTGAATATTTCCAACAAATACGAGCACAAATGAGAGAGAGATCTCGAAAGTTAACATCTGAAGAACAAAGAAATTTACTTGAACTTATCGGTAAACCATTTGATGTTTAACAAATTGCTATTATTAACAGCAGGCCACAAGTGAGCATAGATCCCCGGCCCCCTGTAGTGGGTCAAGGGGGTAGTTCTCGGGGGTAAACTCAGTAAGGTTATCAGGTCAACAGGAAATCAGGGTGCAGGGTATCAGGTAAAAGAGCAGAAGACAGAAAACAGAGGTCGGAAAAAAGAATTAGGGGAAACTACATTTTATATCCCGGGTAATAACAACGCACAGGGCAACCACATGGGGTTGCCCCTACGTTGAACAGCGCTTTGCTGTTTGAAACTCAAGGATTTCTCTGTCTGCCTGCGCCCTCCTGGCCGCCTGGCGCCCTCGGTCCCCGGGGGGCCCGCTGGCCGCCTTGAGGCCTTTGGCCAGCTCCCGGCGCCCTGCCTCCAGGTCCCCCTCGGCCACGACCTCCGGCAATCAGACTCTCGAGAAGCTGGGCGGTCTCCTTGGCCTTCTCTTTCACAGCCGCCGCCTGGATTGGCTTAAGGTCGCCAACGTTGATTATCAAATACTGTCCGCCTCCTGCCGCCGGCTGCCCTCGACCCTGAAGCATGGCAACTTGTGCTATGATTGTTTGAAGTGCCTGCTGTCGCTCCTGGCGGACCTTCGTCATCTTCTCTCTTAGCTTGGCTCTTTCATCTTCGGAAAGGTTTTGAAATCCGCCTTCAGGTGGCGCAATCTGGGGGGCGGCTTTGAGCTTCGCCAGTTGTGCTTCAATAACTTTAATGGCTTTTTGCTGGTCTTCGGGGCTCATGAATCCGCCACCTCCGAAACCACCTCTCTGGGCCCTGAACTTCGCCCTTTCTTCCTCTGACATGTTCTGAAATCTCTCTCTCATTTTGGCTCTTTCTTCCTCAGAGAGGTTTTGCCGGCCTCCTCTGCGTTCCTGCTGGCCAAATGCGACCAATGTCACAGCCAGAACCACCAGAACGGCGACGATTGGAATTAGATACCTCTTCATAATATTAGCCTCCAAAATAGGTTAAAAAAGTTACAACCCAACTAATTCCCACTCTGGAAATTAGTTTTTTACGGACCCGCTCATATCAAAGCGAACCTGCTCCGATAGACACCAGAGCAGGTCGCCTGATATTATACTACTTTTGTTACTATAATCTACACTTGCGGTCAAAGCGCTTTACCCCACCGGCGCTTTGTTGTTTGAAACTCAAGGATTTCTCTGTCTGCCTGCGCCAGGTTGGCCACCTGTCCTGCCTCCAGGTCCTCTTTGGCCACTGGCTCTGGCAATCAGCCTCTCGATAAGCTGAGCCGTCTCTGTAGCTTTCTCTTTCGTCGCCGATTCCTGGATTGACTTAAGATCGGTGGTGTTGGCTATCACATACTGTACGCCTTCTTCCTCGGGCGGCCTTCGACCTTGAAGTCTGTAAACCTGTGCTAAAATTGTCTGGAATACTTTCTGTTGCTCCTGGCGAACCTTCATCATCTGCTCTCTGAATTTGGTTCTCTCTTCCTCGGACATGTCTGCAAATCCACCTTCAGGCCGTGGCATCTGCGGTGCTTCTTTGAGCTTCGCCAGTTGGGTTTCAATCGCTTTGATTGCTTTGAGCCGTTCCTCCTGGCTCATGCGGGGTCTCCTTGCGGATCCCCTTTCCGCCTGCCCAAATGCGGCCCACGTCACAGCCAGAACCACCAGAACGGCGACGATTGGAATTAGATACTTCTTCATAATGTTACCTCCAAAATAGGTTAAAAAAAAGTTACAACCCAACTAATTCCCACTCTGGAAATTAGTGTTTTTACGGATCCATTCGTGTCCGTTATGTATAGACGCAAAGCCAGAACTGTTTATTGCGATAATCTGTAAAAAGTCCGATAGTAATGATAATTTGGAAGGCCGGATACCTCAAGGACAGGTACCATCAGAAATCCACTCCGCAACCGTTGAGCACAGGCCCATCCCTTAGGACTTGTAAATAAATTATCTTCCATTTTTGGCTGGCTGCGGCTTCGGCTGGCGGTGTCAGCAAAACTCGGACTACCAACCAGTAGGCCTGCATTTTGCTTCCTTGCCAGCCTTGTCCTCGCTGGAGCCAAAACGAAACCTAATTTCTTTACCAGTCCTTAACTATGTCCGAGTTGAAATTGCACCCTTGACTTCACTCAAAAAAGTCGAAATCCCGGCAAGCATTTTCTCTTTATCGTCCAGGTTATTCTCTATAAGTCCTACTATTTTTGAGCCGATTATTACCCCGTCGGCCCCTGCCTGAGCGACAGCTGCCGCATGTTCGGCTTTGCTGATTCCAAAACCTACGCACACCGGCACACTTGTAAGCTTCTTCAATTTGCCGAGAAGCCCTTCAACCGTACCAGAGAGCTTGTCCCTGCTGCCGGTAACACCCAACACCGAAACGGTGTAGATAAAACCGGTAGTTTTGGAAGCAATCAGTTTCATTCTCTCGGGCTTGGTGACCGGCGTTACCATAAAAACCGTATCAAGACCCGCCGACTTGGCAGGACCAATAATTTCATCGGCATCATCAATACTCAAATCAGCAACCAGGACGCTGTTGACGCCGGCCTTGTGGAAATCGTTGAAGAATTTCTCTACGCCGTACTGATAAACCAGGTTGTAATACATCAACAGTCCGATTGGAACATCCCTGTATTCCTTGACCTTTCGGATAAACTCTAAGGCCTTTCCCAAATTCATCCCGCTCCTCATTGCGCGAATATCAGCCTTCTGGATTGTCGGCCCATCCGCTATCGGGTCGGAAAAGGGTATTCCCAATTCAAGAACATCAGCTCCTGCATTGATGGCTGTTTTTACAATCGCAAGACTCGTATCAAAATCCGGGTCGCCTATCACAAAAAACGGTATCAAGGCCGCTCTGTTTTGTTCTTTTAGTTCTGAGAATACCTGCTTGTATGTCTTCATCAATAAAATCCTTAACACTGACTGACACTGACTTTAACACTGACTGACACTGTCAATAGTCAATATCGTATATCCGCCGTCTTTTGGCGGAGTCAATCTTCCATGGGTCGGCGTTTCTCAACAATCGAAACATCTTTATCGCCCCTGCCGGAAAGGTTCACAACCGCTATTTGGTCGCCGTCCAGCCTGCCCTTCTGACTGACAAGATATGCTAAAGCATGCGCGCTCTCCAGGGCCGGCAGTATCCCCTCGCTTTTGGTCAGCAACCCGAATGCGTCGAGCACATCATCGTCTTCCGCCGCCACGTATTCTGCCCTTCCGGTATCTTTTAGCAGGCAATGTTCCGGCCCAACAGCCGGATAATCCAGCCCCGCACTTACAGATTCCGTATCATGAATCTGGCCTTCCTCGTCCTGCAGCAGATAGGCCTTTGCACCGTGCAGGATACCAACCCTACCGGCTACAAGTGTCGCAGCATGTTTGCCACTGCTCAGGCTCCTGCCGCCGGCTTCAACACCAATTAGTCTGACGTCCTTATCATCAACAAAACCCGAGAAAATACCTATCGCGTTACTGCCTCCACCTACACAAGCCACAACCATATCCGGCAGCCTCCCTAATTGCTCGAGACATTGCTGCCTGGCTTCTTTGCCGATACAGCTTTGAAAATGCTTTACTATCGTGGGATACGGATGCGGCCCACAGGCTGAGCCGAAAAGATAAAACGTATCGGTAACATGGGCCGTCCAGTAGCGAAGCGCATCGTTGATGGCATCCTTCAATGTCCCCGTCCCGCCTTCAACGTCAATCACTTCTGCGGCGCAGAGTTTCATCTTATGAACGTTGACACTCTGCCGCTCAATATCGATTACGCCCATAAAGATTTTCGTTTCCATCCCGAACAGAGCTCCAATCATCGCCGTAGCCAGACCGTGCTGGCCCGCGCCGGTCTCGGCAATGAGCTTAGTCTTGCCCATATATTTGGCTAAAAGGCCTTGTCCGAGCGTATTGTTGACTTTATGTGCCCCGCCGTGCAGAAGGTCCTCGCGTTTTAGATACACCTTGAAACCGACATGCTCGCTGAATCTTTTCGCATAATAAAGAGGGCTGGGCCTGCCGGCATATGTTCTCGAAAGCTCCGCCAGCTCCGCCACAAACTGCCGGTCTTCATAGAAACAATAAAAAGCCTCTTCCAATTCTTCCAATACCGGTATCAAAACCTCCGGCACATAGAAACCGCCATAGTCCCCGAACCTGCCCTTGTATTTCATATCTTATTCCTTTTATCCGAAAACACCGTTTATGCGTGAATGTTTTGATTCATTTACTCATTGACGCATCTACCTATTTACGCATTCACGCATTAGCCCCTCAAATGTTGTATATTTTCGAACAGTTGTTTCATTTTCTTATGGTCTTTTTTACCCGGCTCAGCTTCTATCCCGCTGCAGACATCAATTCCATAAACACCTAATTTGACCGCTTCTGCTGCGTTATCAGGATTTATTCCGCCGGCCAAGAAAACTCGCTTTCCTATATGCCCTATGATATTCCAGTCGAAGGTTAATCCTGAACCGCCATATTTCTGAGGGTTGAAAGCATCTAACAAAATAGCATCTGTGAAAAAGCTCTCCGCCTTCTTGATGTCTGTTTGGTCTTTTACACGTATTGCCTTCATCGTCTTTACATTATGAGAAAGAAACAATCGGCAGAACTCCGGGTCTTCGTCGCCATGCAATTGAATCCAGTCTAATTGGCAAAGACTGTTCGTCTCATGGATTTGCTCAATCGGAGCATTCACAAATACACCCGCAGTATCTATAAAACCCGGCAGCTTGCTTATTATCTCCGCAGCTTTGTCAGGTACTACATACCTTGGGCTTCCCGGATAAAAATTAAAGCCCAGCAAATCCGCACCCATATCCATCGCCGCAGAAGCATCTTCGTAATTGGTAATACCGCAAATTTTAACTTTTACTATCAGCATATTCGTATTTCGTGATTCGATTTATGATTAACCATTTGAGATTTCTATTAACTTCTCTAAGCAAGCTAACGCCCTGCCTTCGCTGACCGAAGCCTCCGCCGACTTTATTGCGGAAGCAAAATCATCAGCCAGACCGCCGGCGATTATTGCAGCCGCAGCGTTAAGAACAACAATATCCTTGCGAGGCCCGCTTTCTTTACCGCTTAGGATGTCCCTTAAAACCTTCGCGCTTGTTTTGGCATCGCTTACTCTTAAATCTTCTATATCGGTCAGCCCGATACCCAACTCTTCCGGGTCCAGCTCTTTGCTTGTGATTTGCCCCTCTTTTAGTTCGAGTATTTTGGTGGTCGTTACTGTGCTTATCTCGTCCATTCCGTTACTGTGGACTACCATTGCGTACTGTGTGCCCAACAGCTTAAGCGCCTCGGCAACAAGCTGCATCAAACCTTCGTCGGCCACACCTAATACCTGCCTCTGCGCATTAGCCGGGTTCGCCAAGGGTCCTAAAATGTTGAAGACAGTCCGAAAGCCCAGACTCTTTCGTATCGGCTGAACATATTTCATCGCCGGATGGAACATAGGCGCAAACATAAATCCGATATGCGCTTCTCTTATGCACTCAGCTACAACCTCAGGCCCAGGACCTATCTTAACACCCAGCTGCTCAAGCACATCAGCCGAGCCGCACTTACTGGTTATCCCGCGATTGCCGTGCTTGGCGATATAGACTCCTGCACCGGCCGCCACTATTGCCGCTGCCGTCGAAATGTTACAGGTTTTAATTGCTCCACCGCCGGTGCCGCAGGTATCAACCAGATTATCAATATCAACCTTCACAGCAACTGCATGGCTTCGCAGCGACCTTGCAAGCCCTGCCAGCTCCGGCGCCGTCGGCCCCTTGACTCGCATCGCTGTTAGAAATGCTGCAATTTGAGCCTCAGGCACATCCCCCTCAAAAATATCATCCAACAAACTTGTTGCCTGCTCAAAGCTCAAGTCCTCACCCTCCAGTAACAGCTTAATATATTCGATTATTGCTGCCATTGTAAGACCCTCAGTAAACTAAAAACTCAAAATATTTACAAATAAAATGATTGATTGATTAAATGGCCATTCTTCACTCACCAATTAACTACTCACTAATTAGTTCCTGTTGCGGATACAGTATTTATCATTCCCGCGGAAGGGTTTGTTGAAAAAGTCGAGATTGCTTCGTCGCTACACTCCTCGCAATGACGCAAAGTGCGTTTTCATGTCATTGCGAGCGATTCGAAGAATCGCGCGGCAATCTCAAAACGTTCCTTTTGAACTTTGGCAACAGGCCCGAAAGCGGGAAACCAGTTTTTCGCTCTGGACCCCTGCTTTCGCAGGGGTGACATCGTCGATTTTTGTTTTTCACAATAGATACTAATTAACCACTCACCAATTACGAATTCGTACTTCGGATTTTTGCTTTTGTATTACGCTATACTATTACTTTTCGTTTTCTCTTTTTCCGCTATCGACAAAATGTTTTCAATTATCTTACCGCCGGCGGGGGTCAAAATGCTCTCCGGATGAAACTGCACGCCGAATATCGGAAGCTCTTTGTGGCGGACTCCCATAACAATCCCCTCGAATTCAGCTGTTTTTTCCAGGCAATCCGGCAGCTCCAGCACACAAAGACTGTGATAACGACCAGCCTGCAGCGGATTTTCGACGCCGGCAAATACGTCTTTTTCATTATGAGTTATTCTCGAAGGCTTACCGTGCATCGGCTCCGGCGCATGGCCGATTTTTCCGCCGAAATACTGCGCTATTACCTGATGCCCTAAACACACACCCAATATCGGCAGTTTGTCTTTGAAGTAACCTACCGCCGAGAGCGAGACACCAGCCGTATCCGGTGTGCCCGGCCCCGGCGAAATCACAAGCAGGTCAGGCCCAAAATCCTCTGCTAACACTTTAAGCTCTTCAAGTGCAGTGTCGGCCCGGTAAACCTTCGCCTGGCACTTGCGCTTACAAAAATCATCGACCAGATTGTAAGTAAACGAATCAAAATTGTCGATGAACAAAACTTTTCTGCCTTTGTCTTCCATAGGATTGTTCCCATTTTTGTCTTTATTTACCCCTCACTCACGTTCGGGGCTCTGCCATCTGTCTTCTGTCCTCTGTCTTTCTACTCTCCACGAATCGCAAGTAAACATGAATTTGCCTTATGTTCGGTCTCCTCAAATTCGGTCTTCGGGACACTGTCGTGCACGATACCCGCACCGACTCGAATATAAGCGGTATGGTCCCTGACCTGCAGGCTTCTTATTGTAATACAACTGTCGAATTGGCCATCGACCGTCAGATAGCAAACAGCCCCGCCGTAGTAGCCGCGCTTGGTTTTTTCCAACCGGCGAATTATCTTCATCGCCTCAATCTTCGGCGCCCCCGTAAGTGTCCCCATATTCATCGTGGCAAGATACGCACTCAGTGCATCAAGCTCTTTTGCGAGCATGCCCTTGACATTACTTACCAGATGCTGCACCGAAGCATATTTTTCTACCGTCAACAGCTCTGTAACAACTCTGCTTCCCGGCTCAGCCACGCGAGCAATATCGTTTCTGGCCAAATCAACCAACATTATATGCTCTGCCAATTCCTTACGGTCGAGCTTCAACTCGGCCTCATATCTAAAATCGGTATCGGCATCGATTGTATTGCCGACTCGGCCCCTTGGTTTTGTGCCGGCTATCGGCCTAATCTCAACGTTGCGCTTCTCGGTCACGCTGACTCGAAGATTTAATTCGGGGCTCGAACCCATCAATATCGTATTAGGCGTGTTTAGATAAAACATATATGGCGAGGGGTTCAGCACGCGAAGCCGTTTATAAACATCCAGCGGCTCATCCGGACAGGGCTCCGTTATTGTCCTGCTCAAAACCACCTGAAAAATATCGCCGTCAATGATATGCTTCTTGGCACTGTTCACCATCTTCTCATATTCCGGCTGTTCGGTATCAGTTGAGGCAGATGGGAGCGAGCCGGTATATCTTTGGCCCTTCGGTGCGTCAAATCTTGCAATATTGAAATAGTAGTCGAAACAATTCTGTGCCTCGGCAATCGCTACCTCACGGTCGCCGTTAGTTATCATACAATTGACAATCACGTAGCCTTGACCGCTATCATGGTCCATCAGGAAGATATTGTCGGCAAAGTACAGCTCATAATCAGGATTGCCCAGCAGGTCTTTATTGCTCGGCGGGAGTTTTTCAAACTGGTCAATAAAATCGTAGCTTAAGGCCCCAAGCAATCCACAAGTTATGCGGAACGGCTTACTGGCAAGACGAAACGCAAAAGTAACTGCCCTTAACACATCCATTTGGTTCGTGGTCGTCAGCCGTGTTTGTTCGTCAACCACTCCCTGGATTTGTTTGATTCGGCCTGTAATCAGCTCCAAACCGAATTCGACCGATTCACAAAAAGCGAATCTCTCTTTTTGGGTGGCTAAATATCCTAATATGCGTCTGCCCGTATTGTTCAGGGCCTTGATAGTAAAATCAGAACCCTTGCCGGTAAGGTAAAGTGCAGGCTTTGCCGTACCGAAACTCAACTCTTTATAGCCGGCCAGATGCTCTCTTGACTCAAACAAACAGCAATTTTTAGCCCGGCCGTAGTCGCTTAGCTTGGCGAAAAAATCCACCGGCTCCTTAACAGCAATTTGCTTGACGATGGGCACGATGTGCCCCGGCTGAGCACTTTGTATTATTTGCCTGTAATCTTCCATATTCCCAAACCTTTTATCGGTACTTTCTATTGCTAAATTGCCAAAAATACAAACAAAAAAACAGCCTGCCGTTTTCCGACAGGCTGCTTTTTCTGAACACTCTACTAATTTTTTTACAGCAAATTACCGCTTGCCTGTCGGATTTTATCCCGCAGGCCACCACCAACAACCGGTATTTTTAAGGTTAATCTGCCTCATAACACCTATATTAAATCAATTTTGTCCCCTTTTGTCAAGCTTGATTGTAAAAATATTTCAGTTTTTTATGCCCTACCTTATTCTTGTACAAAAAACCGCATACTTTATCGGTATTTCCTCTCCTTGTTTTTTGCCTAATCCTCTTCTGCACGCACGGGATAAATGGTTACCTTGTTTTGATACACCTTCAGAGGCAGCGTCTCCATATCCGGGTCGGCCAGTTTTTCTTTGAATTGGTGGATTTCCTGCTCGTTCATTGTTACACGCATTTTATATTCGTTCACGTTCTTTTGAAATTCAGCTTTTTTCGCACCCATCTTCTTACAAAAATCTTCTGCCCGCATTCGAATTTCAGTAGCAGTTTCTTTCCTGGCCTCAGCAACTTTCAATTCAATTAACAGGTCTATCCACATATCTTCAAGTTTGAGTAGAATACCTTCTCTGTTTATTATCTTTTGCCGCTCCCGGTGTTCCTGGATTGCCTGCAGTTTCGCCTTCATCCCGGCAAGCTCGATATCCAAATTATTAAGCATTGTGTTTAATTCCGATATGGCTTGTTTTGCTTCGTCAGTAGAAAGGTAGTGCACGTTCTTTATATTCTCTCGAAGATTAGCCAAGGCAACTTCGTTCTCAGCTTCTTTTTCCAATATCTCCTGTTTAGTTTGGAATATCTCTCGTTGCAGCATAAGTATGTGGTCTTTATAGCTTCTTATTTTCTCAGCTTTGTCGGCCAAAGCCTCAACAAATGCCTCAGCCGTTTTCCGGGCGTCTAATTCACTCATCGCATACAGGCGAATTTGATAATGTCTGCGCACAGTATCACCGCGGTCAATTATAGAAATAGCATCTTGTGCTTGTGTTGTTGAGAGAAAGCCACGCTGTTCAGCAGACATTGACCGTCCTGGAAAGGTTTTTAACATCCTCATTATCCTTTGAGAATTGGACGATGTCCCATCCATAGTTGGAGGTTGAAAAAAGCGATGGCTACTCCGGCCTGATTTCGTATAAGATCAGGCCAGTTTAACAATTATATTTTTTGAAAGGAGTAGCCATGCAAAGAAAATTGTACCAGATTGCGAGCA
>DATKYR010000022.1:0-5222 GCA_035528395.1 Sedimentisphaerales bacterium | reverse complement strand
GTAGGTATGTGAGCGAGTTAGGCTCCGAAGGGCCGGTTTTAGTTTCTTCTTCAAGGCGTTGTTCAATCTGCACAAGTGAAGGATCAAGCTTCTTGTCCGCAAGAACATCGCCCTGTCCCAAATGTAGCCAACACAATACGATGGCCGTCAAAAACACCACTCTGTAGGTTTGCCTCATTTCCATTTTACTCTCTTTCTTAATTTAACATTTTCCCGGCACGCCGGGATTCGAATTTCGTATTTTCTTTCTTATCGTACGTCGTATATCATGAATCCCGCAAACGCCGCCACAAAAAACACGACATTAAACAAAACGAGTATCCCCCAGTAAGGCAGTACTGCATTCAATTTGCCTTTCAGCGGTTCCTCTTTGAATACGAAACGCGGCCGGTCGCTAACATCTAAAAAAGACTCTGCCTTAAGTGCCGGGTCCTTTTTTCTCGCATCATCTATTTTCTTGTCCGCATACGATTTGAATTGCTCTCCATATTCGTCTTTAGTCTGTTCAAAGTAATCCAAGCTTCGCAGGCCTGTTCCCGTCAGGTCTCTGGCAACATAAATGAAATTAGCAAAAGGTGAAATGCAAGCCAGGTTTTTCGCAAGCTTCGTTTGTAAAGCTGCTTTTGTAGCCAAGTCTCCCCGAACTTTATCACCCAATTCATTTTGGATACGAAAAGATTCATCCCGTGCCTTTTTATGCTCCTCATGGAATGCATTCATCATGGCCTTAAACTCAGGATCAGCGTTTGCTCGCTGCTGGGCTGCTTTTTGATACTTAGGGTCAAGATCTCTACCAAAAATATAAAAGGAACCAATACCACCGAATTTCATTGATTCGAATTCAGAAAATAGTGTGCCATATTGGCTTCTCAATTTCTTTGCACTTTCTTTTATACGCTCCCCTGCTGCTTTGATAGAATTAATCTTAATTTCTTCTAGCTGTCTTTCGGCTTGTTTAATCGAAGAAATACGACAAAACTGGGCCGAGATATAGGGACATATATTGGGAATCACCAGAATCAGCAGTACCCAGAGGAAAAGACAATTAAGGATCGAAGTAGAAGAATATCTGGAAAACGTAGATACCATAAGACCCAGGAGATAAAATAATGTAATGAAAGTGACTGAGGCTATGGTTAATAAGGTAAGTTCTGTCCATGCAGAACCTTCCCACTGGATAGACGGATTTAAAGAAATATAAAGTGTCCCGACCAGAAGTGATAAGATAAATGGTATTAGCAGGCTGGCGGCGCCTCCTACGAATTTACCTAAAAGAATCGTTGTTCTGGATATGGAGTTGGATATCACTAATCTCAACGTACCGTTCTGTCGTTCCCCGGCTATGGCATCGTAAGAAAACAACATCGCCAGCAAACTCATAATAATCGTCACAATAAATAAGAAGTCAAGAGGGGGAAAAAGTATTGGCAGCGGATTATAATCAAAAAACCCCAAATCTTCGTTGCCCGGAATGCCAATGATTAGCAGCCGAAACCTTTCCGGCGGCTTCTGTGGACGAAGCATACCTAAAAGTCGGACGAGTTCACCTGGAGCATAATTGTCCAGGATTTCATCCTGCAAATTGACCCGACGGTTGTAATCGGCCAGCTCCTGCTGGTAATCATGGGCCAGAATCATAATGCAGGCGATGGTGACAATGATGCACAGAACAAGACCGATGATAAACCGTAAATTAAGGATATTGTTCAAAAACTCCTTTGCAATAATTGTTTTTAACATCGATATTCTCCTTTGATTAAAATTATCGCACGTCATATCTCAGGAAAGCCACATACGCTCCTGTGAAGAACAGTACGTTGAGCAAAATGAGAATTAAAAAATTACTCAGGCCTCCCTGGCCTAAAATCTCTTTGACCGAACTTCGCTGATAGTGGAAATCCGGTGGTTTGCTCTCTTCATCCCTATTCTCATCCGTATACCATTCGACTACGATGTCCTTGTAGTTTTGAGCCGCCTTTTTCAACCTTCGTTCTTCTGCCACACCAGTTCCCATGATGTCGGTTGCCAGCAAGGTAAACGCAGGAGCTGGGGAAAATCCGGTAATGCTCTGAGATACTTTCACCAGACTATTGATGCGGTTGCGATAATCTTCGTCTAATTTATCGCCTTCTGCTATGGTGCGGCGCAAAAGTACTTCCTCACGCTCTTTGTAGTCGGGTTGAGTTTTGGGAATCCGTTCGTACTCAAAACGCGCCCTATTCATGATTTGTCCCCGTTTCAGCTCAAGCTGCTGAGCCGTCGGAATCTGGACAAATTGACGGGCCAGAATATTACCAAGATTCGGAATGAGAAATACAAGAATAGTCCAGACAAACAAAGAAATGACCAAAGATGTGGCAGAACGATGTGTAAGGCACGAGATTAATAGTCCCAGGGAGAAGAAAGCGGCTAAATAGATCACGCCGCTTAGGAGGAACAGCCCCAGCTTTGCCCAATTCTGGGCGTTCATATCTACCATAGGTGATAGGGTCACGAAAATTGTGCCTAAAAGTACAGCCATAAAGAAAGGCAGGATAAAGCTAATAAATCCACCGACCCATTTGCCAATAATAAGGACCGGCCTTTTTAAACTACAACTCAGCGATTGCCGCAGTGTCCCTATTTCTTTTTCGCCGCAAACCATATCGAAAGCAAAGAGCATCGCGCAAAGAGACAGTATCACCTTGATGACATACAGCAGGTCCGGCGCTGTGAAAAGCTTGAAAAGATCGTTCAGCGACTTCTGTCTTTCGCTGCTGATCTCGACTCCAACTCCCCGTAATTCCCAGGAGCGGCATAGATTCTCGTCCAGGCCCTTTGCGAAAATGCCCAATGGTGTTGGCGGAATAACTTTAACACCACGACTGGATTCCTTCCGCAAGATGTCATGATTATCCAGGGCCAGACAGTAATCGCCATACATAACGAATATGCTGACGAGAATCAATATCGTGGAAAGAATAGTTATGATCGAAAACTTGTAACTGAGAAGGTTGTTAAGTATTTCTTTTCTGATTATTGACTTAAGCATGGTCTTTCCTCTAATAACTTTTTAAACTCGATAATTCCCTGTGGCTTGCCACAAGGTAAAAAACAACGTATTTTTCCCTATTGAAATTCTTACATACCCAGCAGCTTGCTGCAGGATGGTTCATTTCACGATTTAATGGATCGGCAGTCCCGACTGTTGAAAATTCCAACAATCGTCTCGGTTTTCACAATTGTTACCTCTGCTTATTAACCGGCCTTTTCCATCATACAGTCTCGGACAGAGGGTCTCCTGGTCGAATTCCAGTGTAGCAATGAGCCCCTTTCTGGAAGAGAGATCGAGTTTGCTCAGATCTTTCGATCGCACACCATCGAACTCCTTGACTGATTTTATTGGCTTGACCAAAGAGTCTCCATGCCCACGAGAAATTTTCTTTGTAACGGCGATCTGGATGACCGTCCTGTCCTTCTTGCGGATGTCAAACCTGAGTCCCTCGTCTTCGTAAATGAGAACATCATTCTTTGCTTTCTCGAATTCCCTAAGATGGAAGTCATTGCCAAAGGCTTGTTTGACCTTTTCCTCCGAGTCACCCACTCCCAAGCCGTCAGCTAATTTATATAAAGGACTCCGCACGAAAATACGGCTGACTGAATCGTCAACGATGTAAAACATGATATCGTCAAAGTACATGCAGTACTTTGTCGGTAGATTGTTAAGAGTGTACCTTTCTCCCTCATAATTAATCTCCTTTGGTTCTCCCAGACGTTTCAACACCTCGTACTTGCTCATGCCAAGCGTATAGTCACCAACTCCCACCCCGGGCACGATTATAATAGGCTCGGAATCCACCCGAGACTGTTTTTGTGTGTCGGACGTTCTGGGATACATCAGCAGCAATGGGATAGTGCCAATAACAACAATTACGATTAGTCCCAAAATCCCCAACTTTAAACTTCTTGGTATAGGCCGATTCAACATATGCCTAATCCTTTTAAAAGATTAATTTTTCAAACACATCCGGCACAGAGCCGCCGGGCCGGTAAAAGGTAATAATTGGACTAATCCTGCTTTATGCCTAACAGTTCATTTGTCCGGACAGCCAACTTCTGCTGATAGTCATCTGCAAGGATGGGAACGAATACCGCCACTAAGACGATGCAGAGCAATGTTCCGACGGCAAACTTGAACGTCATCAGATTCAGCAAGAACTCCTTTTTAGCAATTTTCCAAATCATGTCGGATTCCTCTTACACGGTCGAATCGTTGACATAATGAACATTAAGACGCTCTGACGACAAATACTTACCTTATGAGAATCATTCTTTCGGGGTATCCACGTTCTGGGCAGATTGCTTCATACCATCTAATTTCCACTGCCCATCTTCTTGATTGAAAAGAAAATACATGCCTTGTTCCTCAGACGGGAGCGTAACAAGTAATCCCACACGACCCTCAATGTTAATGGCAGACTCCGGATGTATGGTGAGGTTCACCGTTTCAGGCTCAACCTTCTTGAATTCCTCAAAGCTTAGCTTACTTTTGAAGAATTCCGACGTAAGCTTCCATGCCTGCTCATAATCTTCACTCTTGATGGCACTTAGAAATTCGCTTAAGACTTTTGTAACGGCTTCGACCTGAACAGCAGGAACAGCGGAACCGGAGCCTTCTTCGGGTGTTGCCTTATCAGTGTTGTCAGCATTTATTTGTTTTGTAATTTGCTTCTCTTCTGTGGTATCATTCACATTTTGGTTTTCTGACATGCTAAGTTTAACAATTGCATACACAAGACAGCACATCAATATGACAGCTATGGCAATCCATTTCTTCATAATACCGCCCTTTCAGAATTTGATGAGATTGAATTTAACTACTTAACTTCTCCACTGTTTCATGATAGCTTTGTGCTTTTTCGCCTTTTGCATATTAGCGATCTATTTCTTTTTATCTTCTGCTCAGTTTCAAGCCCATGAAGACTATAGGCTTTCAACAAATCCTTTAGCCAATTCACTTTTTTGCCGCCTGATTCTCTTTGCTGATTTCATGGTTTTACTTTCGCAAAAAGCATGCCAAAGAAGGCATAATCCTGTGTAACTTTCGCAAGTCGTTGTTTTGAAAAGAGATAGAGGCCAAAAATGCTTTTAAGAGATGCTGCCGTTGCGGTATCCAGTGGGTCACGAATGACACAATTGGGTCATGAATGACACACTTGGGTCACCAATGACACACTAATATC
>DATKYR010000021.1:0-41252 GCA_035528395.1 Sedimentisphaerales bacterium | reverse complement strand
TGCTCGCAATCTGGTACAATTTTCTTTGCATGGCTACTCCTTTCAAAAAATATAATTGTTAAACTGGCCTGATCTTATACGAAATCAGGCCGGAGTAGCCATCGCTTTTTTCAACCTCCAACTATGGATGGGACATCGTCTGTATTCCGCAAATGGATCATTTTCCGGGGAGAAAATAACAGTAGTTAAAGCAGAGACCGGAACGGTTGATTATCACAACTGGCCGGTTCTCAAACGCTACGACCAGGACCACATTGGCCGAATTGCTCTTCCATTGGGTGGCATTGGTACAGGAACTGTTTCTTTGGGCGGGCGGGGCGACCTGCGCGACTGGGAGATTATGAACCGCGCGGCCAAAGGATTTGTGCCGCTAAGGGGACGAACGGGCCCGTTCTTTGCATTATTTACCAAAACAGCCGGCGGCCAGACTGCAACTAGGGCAATCGAAGGGCCGATTGAGCTGTCGGATTACGAAGAAAGCCACGGAAGTACAGTGCCCAACCACGGCCTGCCCCGGTTCCGCAAGTGTTCGTTCGCTGCCGCCTACCCTTTCGGACAGGTGATGCTTTCTGACCCGGAGGTGCCGGTGGACGTATGCATCAAGGCTTTCAATCCGCTTATACCCGGTGACGCCGAGGCCAGCGGCATACCCATAGCTGTCCTGTGGTATGTGCTTTATAACAAAACCGATAAGACCGTTACCTCATCTGTCTGCGGCAGTGTACCCAACTTCATCGGCATTGACGGTTCGGGCAGAACCAGGGACTGGAAAGGTGACCTTGTCGCGGTCGGAGGCAGGGCCAACCGTAACCGGTTCCGCAATGGCCGGAATGTACAGGGTATCTTTATGGATTCCGAGGGAGTGGCCCCGAGGGCGGAGCAGTGGGGCACGGTAGCGCTGACCACCCCCCGCCGTTTTGCTTCGCAAAGCGAAGAAGCGGGGGCCCAGACCGGCGTTAGCTACCGTACAAACTGGATCAGGCAGGCCTGGGGCAGTTCCGTACTCGATTTCTGGGATGACTTCAGCGATGACGGCAAACTCCAGCAGCGCGAAGCTACAGGTGAAGATACACCGATGGCCTCGCTTGCCATTGAGGTAGAGCTGGCTCCCCATGAAACAAAAGAAGTAACGTTTTTACTTACCTGGCACTTTCCTAACCGCCAGACCTGGACGCCGAAAGGCAACGAGAAGGACCGCATAGGCAACTACTATACCACACAATACAGCGACGCCTGGGACGTGGCCGAGAAGATTCAGCCGCAGCTTGCAAAACTGGAGGAGACTACAGTCAATTTTGTGCGAACCTTTCTACAGAGTGATCTACCTGATGTAGTAAAAGAGGCGGCTCTTTTTAATATCAGCACGCTGCGCACCCAGACCTGCTTTCGCACGGAGGACGGCCGGTTCTACGGCTGGGAAGGTTCCAGTAACAGAAGGGGCTGCTGTCACGGCTCGTGTACCCACGTCTGGAACTACGAGCATGCTACCGCTTTTCTCTTCGGGAAACTGGCCTGCTCGATGCGCGAGGTCGAGTTCGCCCACGCAACCGATAAGAAAGGATTGATGAGCTTTCGAGTAAATCTGCCGCTCGAGCGTGCGCAGGCTTTTGGCAAGGCCGCAGCCGATGGTCAGATGGGTTGCATTATGAAGATGTACCGCGACTGGCAGCTCTCCGGGGATGACCAGATGTTAAAGAACCTTTGGCCGCATGTGAGAAGGGCGTTGGAGTTCTGCTGGATTAAGGGCGGCTGGGACGCTGACCGCGATGGTGTAATGGAAGGCTGTCAGCACAATACGATGGATGTGGAGTACTATGGCCCCAATCCGCAGATGGGCGTGTGGTATTTGGGTGCGCTGCGGGCGGCAGAGGAGATGGCTCGCTATCTCGGTGAGGATGATTTCGCCGTTACCTGCCGGGAGCTCTTCGAGCGGGGCAGTGAATGGATAGATAACAATCTTTTCAACGGCCGGTATTATGAGCACCAGATTCGCCCGCCAAAGGATAAGTCGCAGATAGCCCCCAGTTTGCTTATCGGGATGGGAGCAAAAGACCCAACCAAACCTGATTACCAGCTCGGCTCTGGCTGCCTTGTTGACCAGCTTGTCGGCCAGTATATGGCTCACGTGTGCGACCTTGGGTACCTGCTCAAGCCGTCCAATGTCAGCAAGACGCTGCTGGCCATTATGGAGTATAATCTCAGGAGTGGCTTGTACGGACATTTCAACTGTATGAGGAGCTTTGCCTTGGGCGATGAGTCGGCGCTGCTGATGGCCAGCTATCCGAAGAATCGACCCACAAATCCTTTTCCATATTTCACCGAGGTAATGACGGGCTTCGAGTACACCGCTGCCATCGGTATGTTATATGAAGGTCAGGTGGACGATGGGCTTACGTGCATCAGGAACATCCGCGACAGATACGATGGACGCAAGCGAAGTCCATTCGACGAGGCTGAGTGCGGCCACCATTACGCACGAGCTATGGCAAGCTGGGCGGCTGTGCTTGCAATGACCGGATTTGGTTATTCCGGCGTAGAGAAATCAATGACTTTTGCTCCCCGGGACGGCAGCTTCTTCTGGTCAAATGGTTATGCCTGGGGGACCTGTTCTCTTAAAAAGAATGAGAAAGATATTCAAATTGAGTTGTCGGTTTTATATGGCCAATTGCCTCTTTCGAAGTTTATCCTGCGCAAATTCGGTGACAGAGAATTTGACAGGACCCTGCTAATCGAGGCCGGAGAGAAGGCTAAATTTAACGTCGGCCTGTCTCGGCTTGGCCGGGCCAGGACGGGCGGCTGATTGAAGTCCCTTATCGTTTGCAACTGCTCCCTGCAGTTATCTGAAGCTGCCGGTAATTAAGAACAGACTATTGATTCGATATTATTCTGTTTCGTTGTATTTGGGATTCCTGCTTATATCTTTTTCCGTAGCCGGGACGATTCTGATTGCCTGGCCGCCGCTCCCAGGCATGTCGGCATCAAGGCTCACAGAAGAATCTATAATGTAACGGTTGATTTGTACGTGAGTGCGGGTGCCGTCACCGTGGCTGGCGTCTGAATAAATGTGCGTTAAGTACTGTTTGCCCCTTTCTAAAAAGGAAAGTGGGATTTTTAGCTTCCGGTGATTTAGCCCATTCATACTGCCAACGTACCATTCGTCGCCGCTCCTGCGAGCGATGGTAATATACTCACCGATTTTTCCGTGTATTACTTTTGTATCATCCCAGACAGTCGGCAGGTGGTTGAAAAACTCAATTTCCGGCTCGCCCCGGTAATATGACGGTCTATCGTACCAGAACAAAAACTGCCACGGACTATAAAACACCACCGAGGCCGCCAGCTGATGGGCGTGTGTTGTTTTGATGCGATTGCTGTAATAGCAGATGGTGTAGTCACCTGCCCCGGCAAGCATTCGCGTGAATGGCAGGATTAGGTTTTCGTCCGCCGTGGGCATGCACTCATTGCCCCGGATACCCTCCTGCGTCATCAGGTTTGGGTATGTTCGGCTGTATCCTGTCGGTCGGTACTCATCGTGAATGTCAACCATAAGATGATGTTTAGCCGCCTTGCGAACCGCTTCGTGCAGCCAATTGGTCCACTGCTGCGAGCCGACCTGCACAAAACCATACTTGACTCCCTTGACGCCCCAGCTTTCGTATAGCGGCAGAATCTCATCAAGCTGACGCTCCAGCGCCCTGCGATTTACATACAGTAAAACTCCGATACCTCGCTTCTCGGCATAATCTATAATTGCGTGCAAATCCAGAGGACCTTTCGAGCGTTTCGGATCGACAGAGATAGTGGTGGCATCGGATTGGTCGCTGTACTCGTGGCCGTACCAGCCCGCGTCAAATTCGACGTATTGCAGATTGTGCTCGACTGCAAAATCTACACATGCTTTACCGCCCTTAGTGGTTAAGGTAACTTCGCGGATCACTTTGCCGGGCTTAATCCAGGAGGTCTCGTCGATAGCACAAGGCTCGTTTAAATTCAGGATGAGGTAATTGCGTTCGAGTAGCTGACCCGGGCTATCGCCCAGAAGAAGAACTCTCCACGGCGTCGTATATGGTGTTTCAGCTTCGACCTGGCTGCCTAACGAGCTTACAAGCGTGTAGGGCTGGCCCTTATCCGGCGAAAGGCGCATTCGCGCATAATTAACCAATCGTGCCTCAGCCACCGACACGAAGAGTCCGTTGTTAATCTCGATTGTCAGCGGTCTCTCGCAGTTGCTTTTGAGCTTGCTGAGCGTCACCTTACTGTATTGGCCCTGGGCGGAATATACGGCCCAGGCTGTATGATTACCGGCAAAACGAAACTGCGTTTTTTCCGCTGAGATAGTAAAGCTTTTAAGGGCATTTTGTTCCGGAAGGGTATAGCAAAACGCTGTGCCTTCATTGTAAGCGCGGAACGTCAGTCGGAGCTGCCGATGGGGCCGGTTACTTTCCTTTAACTCCACAACAAGCTGATTATAATGGTCGCGAATGGTTCTTCGCTCTCCATAAGCGGGCGAGTACATGCTGTCATTACTGCTGCTGGTGACAGAAATGATATTGAAGCCGGTCTCCAGGGCTGGTGCATCTTTAAGAGCAAGTCCCAGACGTGAATCGACAACGATGGGTCGGCTTTTGTACCCTACACTGTAAACGGGACAGCCGCGTTGGTCCCCAACGTCCTTGACATCAAATGTAACAGCTATATTTCCATCCGGTGACTTTACTATATGCTCCGCTTGAATAGCCCCAACGTCGATGAAGTTGAGTAACACAAGTGTCAGAGAGACGTAAAGGATATGATAGGGCAGTATTGAGGTTTTCAAATGTCGATAGTTTATTTGATTGTGCATAATTGTCCTCCCGTCCGGAATGTCTCGGTAATTGAGCCGACTATTGATTCAAGGTTGCTATTATACTGGTTGCATTAAAAAGTGAGTGGATAAAAATAGGCCGAAACAGAGAACCGCTCTTTTCATAAGCATAACCTAAACACATACCTAACACAAATAATGCCGGCCAGTGTCCGGTATCTGCATGTGTGGCTGCGAATAACCCGGAACTAATTAGAATTGCGACCCACGCCCCGTATCTATCCGTTACGCGGTCCTCGTGACCCGTCCCTCGGGCGATGGGCGACCGGAAGCGAGCCTCGAAGTATGAGCGTATCGTTGTTTGGAAAAGACCTCGAAACAGCATCTCCTCGAACAAAGATGCGATTACAACAGCAACGATAAAAATCATTATTCGAAGCGGCAATTGCGGATATTCCGTAATCAGTTTGATTTGCTGATGTTGTTGCATTTGGTATTCCTGGCCCCAAATTTGCTCGCCGAAGAAAATCGTTAGTAATATCGCTGCCGTTATGAGAGGCCAGACTGTGAGCAAATTCACAAAAGCGGCGAAAAAATCCTTTACAATCGTTTTCACATTTAGCCCGAAACCCTTTAATCGTCGGGCAAAGTGGACTCTGGCCAGAAAGATAATTACCACTATTGCCATCAGCTCACTGATGCAGATAATCAGATTGTCCAAAAAATTACTCTCCCAGCCCTGCAAATCACCAAACACTCTGTGAGTGATTGATGCTGTCAGCGAAACAGTCCCGAAGCAGATAAACAGCGGTACGAAGGGCAGATAAACAGGCATATTATTTCGGCGGGGCACCGAATCAGCCAAAGCCTTTCTGCCTAAAGATGTTTTGAGCAGCCAGCGGGTCAGTATGATAAGCCCTAACAGGCAAATGATATGTTCTATTGTTATATGCTCGGTGAATTCCATTGACTATTTACTATCGAATATTTACTATTCATTTTTCGCGGCAGCTCTGCTGCTGAAAATGGATTTTTAATTGTCGATTGTCAGCCTCCAATTGTCAAAGGAAAATAGATTATGGACATATTTCACATCGAAGGGCCGGTTCGGCTTTCCGGCAGTGTCAGTATAAACGGCTCAAAAAATGCTTCTCTGCCTATAATGGCCGCTACCATTTTAGCCCCCGGCCAATCGTCTCTTAAAGCCGTGCCGCAGCTTTCTGATATTTCTCTATGTGGCCAATTGCTTCAACAACTGGGCTGTAAGCTCACGCGGGAGCCGGAAGGTGATTTGTGCATAGACTCGACGGTAATTGATAATCCGGTGGGTGAGTATGAGATTGTCCGCAGGATGCGAGCTGGTATTTGCATACTCGGTCCGCTGCTCGCCCGCTGCGGCAGAGCGGAGGTTTCAATGCCCGGTGGATGTGCAATTGGTGACAGACCGGTCAACCTTCACCTCAGGGGTATGCAGGAGCTTGGAGCACAAATCCATCTTAAAAACGGTTACATCATCGCCGAAGCGCCGAATGGCTTAAGAGGCAAAGATATTTTTATGGGTGGGCCGTTCGGCTCGACCGTTCTGGGGACCGCGAATGTGCTAATGGCTGCAACATTAGCGAAAGGTCGTACAGTCATCGAATCGGCTGCATGTGAGCCGGAAATAACGGATTTGGCAAACTGTTTGAACAAAATGGGCGCGAGAATAACAGGTATTGGTTCACCTCGATTGATTATCGAAGGGGTTAAAGAGTTACAGCCTGTTGAGTTTGAGGTAATTCCGGACAGGATTGAGGCCGGAACCTTTATGGTCGCCGCCGCTATCACAGGAAGCGAGCTGCGGCTCCAGAATTGTCGGCTCGGTGATATGATGGCCGTCGTTGACAGGTTAAGGAATATCGGCGTAACGGTTGATGCCGAAGGTGATGGTTGTGTCGTTGCCCGCACAGGTCCCATCAGACCTGCCGATATTACCACTCAGCCATATCCCGGTTTCCCCACCGATTTGCAGGCTCAGTTTATGGCTCTTTTGTCGCTTACCGATGGCAATAGCGTCATAATCGAAAAGGTCTTTCCCGACAGGTTTATGCACGTTGCAGAGTTAAACCGTATGGCAGCGAATTTGCGCAAGGAAGGGTCGGCTGTTATTGTGGCCGGTGTAAAAAAATTAATAGCTGCTCCGGTGATGGCCTCGGACCTGCGGGCATCGGCGGCGTTGGTTTTAGCCGGATTGGCTGCTGAGGGAACTACCATTGTCAGCAGGGTCTATCACATCGACCGCGGCTATGAAAGAATCGAAGAAAGACTAAATCCCCTCGGCGCAAAAATTATGCGGCAAAGTATTTGAATCGGATAACTGCTCCCCGCTTTCGCGGGGACGAGTTTACCCCTGCAAAAGCAGGGGCAGGGACAAGCTTCAGGGGCTTGTTTGGGAAAGAATATTTGAAAGGCTTGAAAGATGACCCGGCACCCAAAAAAGCACATCGCTGTGCGTTTCGTTTTTGGTGCCGGGCTGATTTTAGTTGTTGTCACTGTGTTGGCCGTTAATCTCTTCGCTGACCGTGCTGTAAGGGTGGGGATTGAGAGTTCAGCGACTAAAACCTTAAATGTCGCGGTGACCGTAAGTAACGTTGACCTTTCGATTATGAATGGAAAGCTCGCCTTGCAAAATCTTTTGATTAACAATCCGCCGGGTTACCGGCACGACAAACTGCTCGAATTGAAAAACGCTGAAATCGAAATTGATGTAAAGTCACTTTTAAGCGATGTCGTTAATATAAGAGAAATCAAACTTGACGGAGTAGATATCGTTCTTGAACAGCAGGGCATTTCAGGAAATAACCTCCAGGATGTAATAACCGCGATACGCAGCGGTTCAAAAGAAGGCGAAGGGAAAAGTCTGCGTGTAGACAATCTTGAGATATCAAATATCACGGTTCAGATGAAGCTGCTGCCGGATACCGCTCAGGACGATACCATAACACTGGAACTATCTCCTATCCGGATGACCAATTTAGGTCGTGATAATAAGTTGGATATGGCTGATTTGACGGGCGAGATTGTATTAGCTATCGCAAATCGCCTCGTCGAACAGGGCGTCGGAGTCCTGCCCAAAGATATAATCACTACGTTGACTCCGACTCTGGATAAAACGATAGACCTGAGCACAAGAATCATAGAGAGTACGGAAGATATCGGTAAGGAAATTACCGAAGGTATAAAAAGCCTGCTAAAACCCAAAAAAGAAGAATAATCTCGTGCTGCGCAGCCCGCTACTACGCAGAGCAGCATTCTTCACTGCCGAATCCGGCAAATTGTGTTAAGTAAAGCGTTTTTTTTGTGGTATGCCGGTCGGTCAGTTTATATATTGCTTGATGCGGAGTGAAATTTGAATTATTATGTTGTTTCAAAATGAAAGGACGGTTGATACTAAAACTCTGCCGTCCGAAATAAGGTAAATTTATTGAATTAAGAGGAGTTGAGTCATGCGTAAGTTATGTCTTGTTTTAATTATAGTATTGTTGTCCTTTTCTCAGAGGGCGTTTTCGCAAAAGACCCCGACGGGTAATCCGAAAGACTTTAAGGTAAAGACATGCCTGCATTCTGTCAGCTATGCCGGTGTCTGGCGGGGGCAGGCCACGTTAAGCGTCGATGAGTTTTTAGACAAAGCAAAACAGCTCGGGTTTGATGGTGTGATGCTGGTGGCCAAAAGGCCCCACGTCTCCCTTTTGGATTACGATGCGGCTGCTCGAAAGGCCCTGCGGCGCAAGATTGAAAAGCTCGGCCTTGAATTGGTCTGCCTGGCCGGATATACGGATTTTACGGCGGGGGTCGATAAAGCCGGGATTCCTAATGTGGAAATCCAGGCTTGTTACGTTGGAGAATTGGCCAAATTGGCGAGTGATTTGGGGACCGATATGGTGCGGATATTCACCGGTTACGAGCGTCCCGATATACCTTTTGACAAACAATATGCTTTGGTTGTCGAAGGATTAAAGCTTGCCGGCCAAAAAGCGGCCCAGTACGGCGTTACTCTTGCTGTACAAAATCATCACGATATCGCAGTCCACCACGATATGATGTACTGGCTTCTAAGGGAAGTCAATCTGCCGAATGTCAAAGCTGCTTTTGACGCCTGGTCTCCAACGCTGGAGGGCTTGAGCTCAGAGGAAATCAGGGCCGCCATTTTGAAGATGAAACCCTTTATAATTCACACCACCGCGGCCGACTATGTGCGCCTGCCTCGCTATCGTTATGAACTTACTTTAACCAACTATCTGGAGCGCGAGACTTTAATTCGAGCGGTCCCGATAGGAGAAGGCTTCATTGATTACGAAACATTCTTCAATACGCTCAGGGAAATCGGCTATCAGGGATATATCGCATACGAGATGTGTGAGGTATTAGATGGCGGAGGTGACATCGAAAATCTGGACAGAACGGCGAAGAAATTCCTCGAGTATATGAAAAAGTTTCAGTGAGAAAAGAGACAACGAATTCTTGATACCGTTTTTTTCAGGTTGTAAGTTTTTCTTATGCTCTCCAGGGGCGTTGTCTGTTCAATTTGCCTGATAATATGTCCCTGGCAATAATTACGTCCTCTCTGACCTGAAAGTCAAACATCCCCGCACAGATGAAATCGGCGCCGTTTTCAAAGGCATACTTAAAACCGTCTCTCGGATGGATGGCTCCTGCAGCCATGACCTTGTAAGCTATCCAGGGCTTGTCCACCTTTTTCATAAATTCGGCGGTTTTTTCCGGAGTCTTTGACCAGATATTGTCATTCTCCGGCTGTCCGTCGGCAGACCAGTACTTGTGGCTGTGAAAGGTCTTCATATAGAAATCGACGTCTATTCCCGCTTCTTCACACGCCATGGGCACTTCCACGCTGTGACCTCCGACACCTGCAAGGACGCCGTTTTGTTTGATAAATTCGACTGCCTTTGCGAGAAGGTCCACGCGGCCTTTCTCAACAAATGTGTCTGCGACACCGCCGTGCACATAAACTCCGATAGCTCCCTTATCGATGGCCGCTTTTGCCTCACCTGTCGGGTCATCGGACGTCATTTTGACCTGGGCGATCCACTGCAGCTTGCCGCCTCTGTTATTCCAGTATTTGTTCATAATCCTTATGCAGTGGTCGTCGAGCCGCAGTATCGCGGTATTCATTCCGCATTCTTCGCATATCTCGAAGGTCTCCATCACCTTCTCGTCCGTAAAATACTGTCTCAGCAGGGAAGATACGTAAATCAGGTCTCTGCTGTGGGCAAATCCGCTGATTAGATTACCGCCGGCAAACATTCTGCTTATCTTGACATTACCGATTTTGCCCATCGGCAGACCTTTAATAGAGTCTCCGGGAATCTTCGCAGCAGGCTTTTGTGATATTGCCGCTAAAAGGGCTTTTTCTTCAAAACTTAAAGCTAATGCGGCTCCTGTAGATACGGCGGCGGATTTCTTCAAAAAACTGCGGCGATTTAGATTTTCTGACATAATTTTTCTCTCTGTTTACTTACTTGAATCACTCAGCTTGAGCACGAATACTATTATATAAAAATTTCTTCTTTTGTCCAGCCTGTAACCGCCGAAGTTCAGGGATTGTGCGAAACGGCGTGATATATATCCAACTTTGTTTATTCTGCGTTTGTCTTTTTGCCGTGTGCCTCGATTGTACGCTCCATCAGGCCGTACTTGTTCCCGCCGAGGTAGTGTAATGTGTGAAACCTTTCCGGAATCCATTTGCCGTCAAACAGCTCTGCATCAGCTACTGCTCGGACGACCTCGCAAACCAACAAATCGTGTGTTTGCATCTTAAACGTCTCCACTAACCTACATTCCAGATGTCCCGCACATTCCTCTATCAATGGCGGCTCGACCATCTTGGCGGGGATTGGTGTCAGACCACTTTCTTTGAACTTGTCCCTAAAGGACTTGTCGGTGTTTTTGCCTGTCACTGTCCCTACAAAATGAGTTTGTTCGAGCAGCTCTTCGCAGGGGACATTTATAACCAGCTCGTGATTTTGCTTTATCAGCTCGTATGAATATCTGATGTGACTTATAGCCAGCAGTATAAGGCAGGGGTCAGCGGTATTCACCGGCGTTTGCCAGCTAAAGGTCATCACGTTTGCATTTTCCATAGTACCGGATGTCACCAGAACGACGCAGCCCGGCTCGACTAACCATTTTGCCTTACTTAATTCTACTTCTTTTTTCAATTTCCATACTCCATGATTCGCGAAACCTGCTCACAGCTTGCTCAAGGGATGCCTGCGGTTCTTCAGCGGAAGCTCAACCGGCGTGTTCAACCGGTGTGATTCATATACTGCCAATATCATCTCCAGAGCCGCCCGCCCGTCATACATGCTGCCCTTCGGTTGTGTGTTCATCTCGATGGCCTGGATCAAGTCGAGGGCAATTAGGCGATTTCCAAAACGTTGGTTAGGGTCACTAAGCGTTTCCGGCTTGTCAATCCCTGCGCTGGTGATTTGCTTCCACCTGGCCTTGCTGTGTCCAGGTTGCCAGGAGGGGTCTTCGACAAACCAGATTTCCGGCAGAGCACCGGTCGTCATCGTGAGTATTCCCTTTGTTCCAAAAACCTGCAGCCCGAAGCGTTTCGATGCTCCGTGCCTGGCACGTTGCGTCGAAAAATAGCCCATCGTTGTTTCGCCAAAACGATACATTGCATGAATCTCGTCTCCGGCAAGAGGGCCGATGCCTTCGGCTCCGTCACGTACCTCGTTTTTAGTGACAGACTTTAGACCATCTCTTACATGAGCAAAGCACCATTGCGGATTACCGGAAAAGAAACGCATCAGATCCATGATGTGGGTACCGAGTACCATTAAGTCCTCACCGCCGCCGCGCCGGTCCTCTTTGCCCCGGCCGCGCAGCTCGAGTATGTCCCCTAATAACCCGTCGGCGATAAGTTGCTGCACATGCTTCAGCGATGGACTGTAGCGGGTCTGATGAGCAATAGCCAGTTTCAAATTCCGCTTTTCAAGGGCGGCGACCATTTCGTCAGCCTGCTCAAGGTTCTGACACATAGGTTTTTCAAGAAAGACGTGGCAGCCGAACTCCGCACACGCAAGTACCATCTCGTGATGGCAGTCCAGCCAGCGAGGAGCTACACTTACGATTTGCGGTCGTTCTTCTTCCAGCATCTGATGATAATCTGCATAGGCTTTCGGTGCATTGAGCCTTTTTGCGGCTGCGGCACGGCCTTTAGAATCCTGGTCTGCTACGGCCACCACCTCAACTTGGTCTATGTCGTTCCACACTACGTCCAGCCCGTGACCGTAGTTTCCCTGGCCTGTCCTGCCAATTACTGCGACCCGATACTTTGACTCCTTTGCGCCAGCGCTGCCCGGGCGCCCAGCAGCCAATGATGCCAAGCCTACAGCCGTGTTCCGTATAAATTCTCGGCGTCTCATGGATTTACTCCTGCTTTTTAAGTCCGGGTATATTTGTGACTATCCAGCCTTTTGCTGTGTTCCAAAAGTTTACCGTTGCCTGACCCACGCTTCATTAAACTTTACATATTTGATCGTTTTATTCGGGGCGCCTTTTTTGTCATTATGATGGTAACTGTAAACCACGTGCAAGGTATCGTTACGACCCTGGATAATAGACGGATATGCACTGCTGGTCGCAATATTTCTGCTGCGCGTGTCCAGCTCAAGGTGCCGTGTATATTCCCACGTTTTCCCTTCATCGGTTGAAATCGAAACCGCCAGACTGTGCCTGCCGTTTTCCGTATCGTTGTACGCCAGGACCCAGTGACCGTTTCGCAAAGTCACTATATCTGCTCCAGAACCCGGATTAGGCAATTCGGAATCCCTCACCGGACTCCACGTCAGGCCCCTGTCTTTGGAAGTGCTAATGTGAAGACGCTTAGGTGCGGGGCCGTTGTCGCGCATGTAGGCAACTAATGTTCCATCCGCTTTTTTTGCGATGCTGGGCTGTATGTTTCCTGCTCCGACCAGCGGCTCGCTGAACTGCCAGCTATTACCGCCGTCGTCTGTTATGGCCATTAATGAAAAGTCAAATCCGTCCGAGTAAAATGGAATTATCATTCGGTTCTTATCAACGATAACAGCTTTGTTCTTGGTCTGCCAACCCACGCGCCTGAAATACGCATAACCCAGTTGCTGTTCTGTGTATCGGCCTGTGGCATCGCGGAGCTGACCTCTCCGCATCATATTCTCGCCCCGCGCCTTGGCAAGCAAATCTGCCCCCCATGCTTTCCATCTGTCTAACATTTTGCGAGTTGCTTCATCTGATAGCTCAGTACTTTCAGAGAGATATTTTCCGTATTCTTCAATTTGTCTTTCAATAGATTTGACAAAGCGGTCGCCGGGTTGTATGCCTCGCTCGGCCGGGTCACCGGGTTTGACATGTAGAACTTCCTGCCAGGACCATTTTGGCGGCCCATCCTGCTTCATATAGTTTTCGCTGATCCGATACTTGGGCAGGGAAGTCTCCCACTGGTTTGCTATGACCGTATACCACATCAGCCACAGCCGGTCCTGAGGATCGATGAACAGAATCGGATTGGTATCCGGGAATCCGGGGACATCTGCCATCACGAACGGCTTGCTCCACTTTTGCTCACCAGCTCGGAGCCGCGCTCCCATGATTGCTACGTCATCTGCCTGGCGTTCGCCGGAACCTTGAAACCACGCTGCCAGAAGATCACCGTTTGGCAGCTCAACGACCGTCGAGCCGTGAACGTGCTGCTTGATAAGAGGAAATATCTCAATGGCCTGGTAAATAACATTTTCATCTCCGGCTGGAACATTCGCCGGGGCCTGATATGTGTCCGCACAACCTGTGCTGCTAACTGCAAGCAGTAAGCTTAGAAACAACACCGAAAATTGCTTGCACTCTGAAATTCTCTCGTTTTCCTTCATCTTAGCTCCCTTCTTGTAGAATTTCCCTTTAACAGATTTAACAGTATTCAAAAGCCTCAAAGTTTTATTCTACTAATAAAATCGCTTAATCCCCAATTGTCCACTGCGCATACCCACCTTCCTGCTGTGGCCCCGTCCCTCATGCAGGGGCGGGGCGAGCAGTGTGCTGCAATTGGGGCGGGGTAGTACCAGGATGCATCTCAAGACCGGCAGAAACTGCAGTAGATATTGCGGTAACTTCGCTTTGCCTTGGCCAACCTTGTAAATACATCGGATACTGTGGAAGGGGAACCTATGAGTCGGTGTCGGGGCGACAGGATGTCGTAACCTGATGTCGCGACCCAGTTATTGTAATCTTCGTAGTTCTCATACTCGTTTGAATGTTTGCCGGCGTATTTGTAGATCAGGTAGTTTGGAACGTTGTCATTGGGCGGGGGCTGGATGAATGGGTGGAATCCCATATCTTTCAGCCAGCTGGGATTGGCTATTATGTCATCAACCTGTATCAGTGTGGATTTTCCATGCTGTGAGCAGAACCACAGCACACAGTTGCTCGGTACCTTAGCTCGATCGCTATCCTTCTTTGGGCGCTCACCGTGAGCCGTTATGATAAGATTCTGATTACCGTTTTTCGTAAAAAGGTAAAGCTTACTTCCCAATGAGACCTTTGCCATGACATTTTCTCCTTCTCAGCTTGTCTTCTGCACCCCGGCCCCTGTTGCAGGGGCCAGGTGCACAACTATTGTTTATATGGTTTCGGTATTGTCTAACCGGTAGACTCAAGGTGACAGAGCGCCCGCCTTCAGCAATACTTTGATAAATTATATAACTCGGAATTTCCCGTTTACACTGCTTGAAAACACTCGTTAGCCTATCGATTCTGATTGATATCATATATTTCTTTAAATTTCTATAGCCCAAAGCATAATTTTTCATAAATAACGCCACAAAAATCACCAAAAACCAACCCAGCAGGCTTGTTGAAGCCGTGGTCTGCTCAGTAGCTCTACCACCGGCAATATGACGTATCACAGAGACGCTCCGCATCATTGGTGTCTTCATAGCCTGCCGGTCTGCTGTGTATTGACTGCCTGCGTAAAGCAGCAGTGCTATGCTGAGTGTTCTTGCCCGTTCGGTTGTCGTAAAGCTCTGATTTAATTGGGGCGATCAGCCCCAGTGCTTCATCAAGCTCTCGGTAAGCAAGCAAACCCGCATCAGCGGTTACCTTCGTTCCACGAAATTGGAGGCGCAATTTTCGGTCAAAATTTAGCCTCAAAGCGTCCTTGTGTCTTTCACCCATTAGGTTCTCCTGCTTAGGATAATAAAAATTGGCTTGAATGGTCTTCATAAGCTTCATACTATCAAATTCCAGTCCAATTGTCACCCACTACTTGGGAAATCCGGCTTAATAAACATAACACACAAAGGCGCTGTTTTGCTACTTTTTCTTGCAAAATGGGCGAAAGAAATCATCTTTTCCTGTTAGAAACTATCTCAAAACACAATTTGTCATTCTGAGTCCTTCACTTCGTTCAAGGATAAACTCCGCGAAGAATCTCTTATTTCTGTCAGCCAGACCCTTCGCTTCACTCAGGGTGACAGTTTTGAGATATTTTCGTAGAAGCATAAGGACGCCTGGAACGGGGATTACATATAGCGTATGTCATCAGCACTTGACACCCCAAAAGGAGCAATGGGCCGGGCTGGATTCGAACCAGCGTAGGCTTACGCCAACGGGTTTACAGCCCGTCACCGGAAAATCCTAAACCCAGTGAAAACAATAACTTACCAGAGGCTCAACCCACTGCTTACAAACCAGCTTACAAAGAAAATCAAAAACAGGGTGAAATTAATGCCTTAAAACTGCCTTCCGATTTAGCTGAAATTGTGGCTGTTTGGCCTGAACTATCCTCAGCTATTCGTTCGGCCATTGTAGCGATTGTCAGAAGCTCTAATAAGAAGTAGGGCAGTTATTCGTCAAAATGCTCTACCTCGCAAATAATTTCATAAGCATCTCTTTTCGTTTTTTATACGATGTCCAATCGTCCACTGAATGTTTCTGCTTTGTAAAATCCAATGCCGCTCCAATATCGTAAATCATCCCATCAACAGCACCCATCTTAAAAACTTTTACTATTTCCTCGCTATCTCTTATGCCACGTTTCTTTAGAACATCTTTAATGTACTTCTCATATCCTGTGCTTTTCTTTATCAGTTTGGCTTTATGCCCTACTATTTTTTCAAATGCTTCATTAATTCCATTCATAATATCTCCTATCTTTCAAAACATCCGATTCATCCAAGTCAGCCCATTTTAGGATGGTTTTATTATCGAGTTACAGAGCTTTTTCAATTCCTTGATTTGTGCCTCGGCTTCTTCGCCCGTGAGGTCATCGGCAATTGCCATAAAATAGTCGTCGGGAATGTCCATTTGCTCTCTTAAATCCTCGGATTTCTCAGGTGGAAAATCAATATATAATTTGGAGTCCTCGTAGTCAGTATCGAACAGTATGACGTCGGATAGTATCTCTACTTCAACCTTCCATTTGTCCATGTCGGTACAGGTAGGTTCCGGTATTTCCTCTATTTCCCCACCGATTTGATTTCTGGCAGCAACTACTAATTCTCTCCAGTTCGACCGGGATTCAGGTGTGTCAATATCATAGCCGATTTCGTTCTCTATGTGATTGAATACGGCGGCTATTGCACCTTCGAGAATGGCAGTCAGACGGACAAGCGGTACATCTTTTCGCAGTAGACCATTGCCGATAATTGCCAAGACTGAAATTCTCTGGCCGAACGTCAGATTGTCGAAGCTCTCTATGTAAAATTTATAGTCTTCCAATGTACCCATGATTGCTTCGTTGAGCAGAGAAGACAGAGCCTTGGCAAATAAAATAGCCTCAGCACCGTCGAGTATCCTGTCGCCGATTTGTGTTCGCCACATAACTAATATACCCCACCATCTTACTCACTATTTCTTTCTGTGAGGCATTCTAAATGGTGTTAGACTCTGTTGGCAAGCCAAAAGAATTGCGTTTAGACTTCATGCCTAAAAAATATGTTGGATGATTTCCGAAACAGCCTTCACAAAAACCACCACTGCTGCCAGATATTACCCCACAGCCTACATGCCTGAAAAAGTACGCTGAATATTGTTCTGAAAATCAATATTTTGAACACGAATATTAATTTTCGCACTAATGTCGGAAGTTTACTCACGTATTATAGTGTGGTACTCCTGGTGCTCTAAAATTTCTTTTCCTTTGTTAAGCTCGACCATAGGAGTAACAAAGCATAAATGGTACCTATCGCACAGAGTACCGCCAATGGAATATCATACCCAGAGAAATTAAGCTTAAGTCGGAACACCAGACTGAATATGTATGACGCTAACGTAAGCACCCAGATTCCGAACACATCTTCTACAGTATAACAGTGATATATGAGTTTCGCTTGGGCCGCAGCTTCTTCCCAGTACTTGAATTGGGGTTCTGATTGGGGTTTTGATTTTAGTTCCTCCCTTTTTTTCAACCATTCTTTCAACCGTTCAGTTTGTAAAGTTAAGGGGTGCATTACCTTTTCAAGTAAGGTGTATTTATTTTTGGTAGGTTTTGGTGGGGTGAGTTCAATGTACTTCTTAAACTCAGCAAAGGCTCCATTTTCAATATATTTCTTTATATAATAGCCAAGATTCATAATTACCCTTTGGTTTCCTGCAATCAGCATGTCGAACACTATAGCAGCTATAGGAATTATCCACACGAAGTAAAGCAAAGAAGATATATCGGATAAGTCCTTCTTTTCTATAATTGGTTCATAGAATTTTCCAATCAAGCATGATATTGCGGCTCCGAGAGAAATGATTTTAATCCAAACCAACCGAGTATGTTCCTGAATACGGATATGTATTTCTTCCTTTAGTAACTTGAAATATCCGACCAGTACAGCATTTTTTTGTTCTTGCATGGTCATAATCCCCTAACTTTCTTAAAACTCGGAGTAGGAAAAATAATACAGTCGACAGAGTCATCCACCATAGAATTCTATAGCTAACCAAATACAGTCTGTGTCAGCCCAATATTGATGCCAGGGATAGGTACAGTCCTCATTGTAAAAGGGCTCGTGCGTATAGCCAGGACTCATAAAAACTTCCTGGTAAATCGAGTTACGGTCATTCTTGTGAAACTTCTGCATCCTTCCAATACCAAAAACTTGGGTATGGAATTCTTTGAAGTTGTGTTCATTATGAATTCCACAATTAGTTCCTGCCGCAGCAAACCAAAAATTGAACTCAACGGGGCCAATCCTGTCTTTTTCTGAACGCCATAACTGCGTATCTTTTAGGTGGGGTACTGGAAAGAGCTTATCAACACGGGACCACTTTCGGGTCAGCACGTCAGCGTGTGGATATGAACCAGACAAAAACAAATCAGTATCGAGTGTAATACAAATGATTTTAGGGGCTTTGGGGATAACTAGTGAAGAGTAAATTGAGGAATTCCATGGTTTAAGAGATTTTCCTTCGATGACTATCTGTTTGTTATGTGCGTTTATGACCACAGTTTGTGAAACGAGTCGATAATTGACCGCATTCTCAATATATTCTGCTCTTAAAAAGGTTTCGGAGAAGCCCAGAGGTTTTGATAGAAAGTTAGTCATAATTATTCCACTTTCTGCTCATACTGGTCAGTCTACTTGGCGACTGAGTGTAACTTTATAGACACCATCTATCATTTTTTTTCAAGGTCTTATATTAACTTGAAAAATCTAAATAGTCGACCGATTTTTCCTTTTGCTATCTCTGATTCTTACCAATCTGATGTCTTATTATTATAAAGAATGTTGTTAGGAATTACAGTATTTTTTGAAGATTATCGAAACACCGACAGTAGTTTTATAATTATGTTGTTTAAAATACTCATATCACCGTTACCACTATGAAATCATTGCCCGACTCATATGCAATCTCGATAGGTATTAGAAGGCCATCTGATGTGTTTTGCTAGGGATAAAGATACAAACGCTATAGGAGTCGAAAAGATGGACCCGGCAATTTTCAAAGCATATGATATAAGGGGTATTTATCCCGACCAGATAGACGAGGAAGATGCATGGAAGGTAGGATGTGCTGCAGCGAGGTTCCTGCGGTCGCTGCTCAGCGGTTATGAGCGGGACCAGGCAAAGGCCCAGTCTTTGTGTGTCGGTCGTGCCTTGAGAACGCATAGCGAGTCGCTTACACAGGCCCTTATTGAAGGAATGAAGTCCACCGGTACTAATGTGATTGATATAGGAATGATTGATACGCCGCAAATGTATTTTACAGTCAATCCTCTTGGCATCTGTGGCAGCGTGCAGGTTGCCACATCCAATAATCCGACAAAGTATAACGGTTTTAAGATATCCGGCCTCTTTGTCAAGCCGTTTGAAAGGGAGTGCCATATGTCAAAGGTCATCCTGACAAAGAAGCCAATTCACTTAGGCGACAAAATTGCCTTGCCACAAGAAAGTAAATCTTCAGATGAAAGACAAGGACAAGGAGCTGGAAATTCTGAAACTCTTTTGAAAAAAGTCTTTGATATTCTAATCTCAGGTGAGAAGATTCCTTTTAATATCGTCCTTGTGGTGATTGGTTTTATTTTTATCCGGGACAATGAAGCAGGAAGATTAAGAAATTGGAGAGATTTATTTTGGATTATACAGAAGTGTTCATTCCCCCTGGCGTTATATCTTGTCTTCATTATAAGCCGTTTTAGCTCTCGGTTAAACAAAAAACGACATAGCAAAACAACTAAAAAGCAAGGATGAATTGAGAAGATTGATTCTTATACTTCTTAGTGTATTGGGTTCTTAGGCCGCAAATCAAGCAAAATAAAAACTCAAGACATTGCTCTTAAAGCAATAAGCTTTTAGAATATAAATATGTAAAGGGCTGCGATTAAACGTATTGCTGAATTTGACGCTGTGAAGACGGTTAGTTTATTAGCAATCTATATGGGAGAAGCAAGATGTGTGCAAAAAAAAATGTTGTTACTGTTGAAGAGTATTTTAAAAGGAACACTCGAATTCCCAATGACATTTTGGACCCTGCTTTTAGACGTATTGCGAGACTAAATGGACCTATCCGCAAAAAAGAGAATGGGGATGATATAGGCGATGAAGAAACAAAGGAGATACAGAATTGGCTGCGGGAAGTAGATGAGCCACTGGATACAAAAGAGGGAAAAAACAAGAACACTAAGCCAAGAGATGAACAAGGTAGTGTTTGTAAGGTGGGCAGTTGTGGGAATTGAGTATGTAGCTCAGATAAGCAGTAATTACAAAGGTTGGCTCATAGTAGTTGCCATAGGTTTGTCGATGGTAGCTCTCGGTGCTATTGCTGATTTCCTAGTTAAGAAGGATGAGATAAAGTGGCTTCACGGTAAGTTCTTTAAGTTGTCAGAGGCTTTGATGATTATACCTCTGCGAGAGTGGCAGGTCAGAATTGCAAGAGCTGGTATACATGTCGTTGATTCAGTTCAAAGATTCACTATAACAAGTCTGGTATTCCCGGTCAAATTGTTCCAAGGCATTTTCACGAAGCTTCCTCGTCTGAATGATGACAAATGTTCACTCATGATTATTTCTTTATGTACCCTCCTGTTCCTTGAGACGGTTCTTGCGTTAACAATCCCACAGCCTTCTTATTTCCATCTTAATATTTGGTTATTGGGTATTTTTATTGTGTTACGGTACTATGATATCAAATGGTCAATATTGCTTATTTATGTATGTGTAGCTCTAGTTGTGAGGTTAATGTTTGGCCTACCGCTGACTCTTCTTCCTATTTGGTTATTGGGCAGTTTTATCGTGTTGCTAATTATTAGGTTTGAGGATTTTTTACTCTTAGCAGGTGCTGCAATATGGATGCTCATTTTGATACCTGTTGAGATGGTTTGGACAAATGTTATGAGAGGTGCTACAGTAACTCTTTTTGTTTATTGCGTGTTTCCTATCTTCATCATGTTCGGTGTGGGCATCGGCTCGATTCTGCGTAGAATCTCCAGCCGTTTTCTTCCTGCTGTGATGGTCAATGCAGTTATTATCAGTATATTTATGACCTCCATTGCTCTTATAATAACTTTTCGCATACCTTATGCTGGGGAATCATACTTCTATATATCCTCGACATCATCTTTCCCGTCTATTCTGCTGCGAATGTTACTTTTGTATCCCTTCAATTATCTATTCGACTTAGTTACTATCTTGGTATCAATTGCTCTGCTTAGGTTTGTCATTAATCGTAAGCATTTCATCGGGCTTGTTGCAATCCTTGATATCGCCATAAGTGCGATTCTGACAATAATACTTTTGTCCTTTCTGTTGCTGATTGAAAATGGATGGGATATTTCGCGCTTCCATGTTTACCTTGCAGAATCTGTGGACTGGTTTGGAGAACTTATCATTGGAATATACCAGGCGATTAAAGACAATGAGCCAGTCATGCAGTACTTGGCGTGGTTCAAAAATTTCCACTTACTTCCTGTGTTACTGACAACTTTTGTTCCGGTTGTTTTGTATATGTCAGTCTTTATCCTTATCTCGTTCAGCAAACCTGTACTGTGGCTGGCAAGTAGAATCTTCGGAGTTATGGGAGAAAAAGAGGAATTGGTTTTTAAGCAATTTGGTTTTCTGATAGCAGCAATAATGGCAGCCGTTAAAGCGATTTATGAGGTGCTAACATTATGAGCTACACGAACAACAGAAACAATGTGGACGATGTTGGTAACAATCCATACCAAAGCGACTTGGATATTGAAGAGTACTATCAAACTGCCATAAGCAAACTCAGTAAGCAGGAAATAGACACTTATCATCAACTGACCAGAGACAGTATAGGAGATGTTAAGTTAGAAGATTTACGACTTGGATTTGAAGGGATTGAGTACAGGAGATTTATAAAAGAACATTTCCATATGATGAGTTGTGATGAACTGTTAATGGGAATTGCTGGTAAGTTTGCAGCTTTCAATCCTATTGAGAGAGAAGCTGCTAAAACAGTTCTAAAGTTGTATGACCAATATGCCCTTGATGGAAACTTTTGGCTCGCCGATACCAGCAAAGTGCTGTATGACATGAGCAAGTCTTTTGAGGAAATACTGAAAGCCAAAAACTGTCAGGTAGAAGACAAGATGAAGTTTAATTTATTCCAGTTAATAAGCAGTAATCTTGCGGTTATAGCATTGCATGATAAAGAACTTCGTAAGATTGCACATATCCGAAAAAGTTGGTTCATCAGACCATGATGTAGGTATGGTGTGTTCAAGATAAATTTATGGGGAGGTAAAACTTACAATAAACCGCTTTGAGAGGGATAATAAAGCCGTTTTTTAGGTATTTATTGAGGGTCTTCATTAAAAATATACTCAGTGCAGACTGAGAATAGACTCCGTGTAGACACTTTGTAAGTACATTTAGACACTGGCTTAGACACTGAGCCATGTACCGCTGGTTGTGGCTTGCACTCAGATACGGATGAGTTATAATGAAATCAAGGACGATGCAGCAAGCCTGCAGTTGTGGCTTGCACTCAGATACGGATGAGTTATAATAGCCCTGGTTGCCTCAAACAAGCCTCCGCAGTTGTGGCTTGCACTCAGATACGGATGAGTTATAATGCTGTTTGTTTGAATTGGTCAGTTCTTTTTGTTGTGGCTTGCACTCAGATACGGATGAGTTATAATAAATCGGAAACGCCCTGTTTATGGAGTACGTTGTGGCTTGCACTCAGATACGGATGAGTTATAATATTCAAGCGAATCTGCCCTTGCTCCATACGTTGTGGCTTGCACTCAGATACGGATGAGTTATAATTAATACGGTTACGCACACCGGCGATGTTTTGTTGTGGCTTGCACTCAGATACGGATGAGTTATAATGAAAACGGGTATTTGTACTGTAGTAAGTGGTTGTGGCTTGCACTCAGATACGGATGAGTTATAATTATGACGGAAAGAATGAAGGTGAATCCCGAGTTGTGGCTTGCACTCAGATACGGATGAGTTATAATGCAGGACACGGAGAAGGTCTATTGTGGACCTGTTGTGGCTTGCACTCAGATACGGATGAGTTATAATGGTACGTGGGAGTACAAAGTCTATCCAAAGTTGTGGCTTGCACTCAGATACGGATGAGTTATAATACAGATGGGGCGCCCCTCCGGCTGAGGCAGTTGTGGCTTGCACTCAGATACGGATGAGTTATAATACTTGGGTCACAACTCCATTAATGGTAAGGGATTGCGGGTAAAATGTATTAAAATAATTCGAGTTGTTGAGGTGCTGGAGGAGTAGGTTTTCGCATTTTTCCCCAGAAACTTTGCATTCGCCCAAACTGCTTATCGGTAATGGTAACAAGGCGAACTTCGCCATCCGGGGGAAGAAATTTCTTGATTCTGTTGTAGTGAACCTCAGCATTTTCCTCACTCGCACAATGCCTAACATACACGGAATATTGTAGCATACTAAAGCCATCTTTCAATAGATTTTTCCGAAAATGCGTATAATCTTTTCTCGCCTTTTTCGTATCCGTTGGCAAGTCGAACATTGTAAATATCCACACTGCTCTGTACCCGCTTATAATCATATCTCAGGTAAATCCAAGTGCCTTTGTTCACCTGCAAAACACCTCTGTAATGATGCCATAGTCCGATGTAATCCAACCATCAAAGGCCCCTTAAAACCAGCAATAGTGACTTGTTCATATAGAACTTCCAACAACTTTGCTTTAACCGGCTGCTCAAGCTCATCCACTGCACCAATATCCAAGCAGATGTCCCTTACCTTGGAATCCACAAATCCCCTAAATGGCTCAAGCAAATCGTCAGCTAAACAAAATGAGTTATAACGATTTCGATGATGAATCCCTAAAGACGGTAATAGACCCGCAGAGCATAGTGCCCTTGCTACAGCCGCACGCATCACCATATATCCGTAGTTGAGCATATTGTTGGGCGGTGGCCCATCAATGACCCTGTGAAACGTAACATCCTGCAAATACACCGGCCAGAATTTCCTGCTCGCTTGTGACTCAATATTATTGGGGTCACCCGACCGTACTCTATCCCGCAAAACCATCAAAGACTTATATACATTACTATCTCTACCAGTGAGTTTGGCCTGATGTTTAATCTTCGCTTTTACAATTTGTTTCCACAGGCGTTTTTTCACCGGTTCTTTCACTTCTATCTGCTGTCGAAACCGCTCTGTTTGAACACTGTTGCTTTCAATAGGAAGAAGCATACCAGTCGGATGATGGTTGCCCCCACAAAGCACTACCGCAGCCCCGCATTTTAATAATTCAGTGAACACGGAGTGTGTATAAGTAACCCCAATATGGTCAACCAACAACACCCCAATATCTTCACACGGGATGCTTGAGACCTGTTCACCCTCCTGCTTTAGAAGTAATTGTCCGTAACGAATCGATAGATGCGTCCCTGCCGATGATATTTCGACAATACGCTTAATCATTTATACCATCTCCATCTTAAAGACCTGTACCAATATCTTTGTAATATCGGCAGAATTGCAGGCCTATTTTATCTGGGAGAGGGAATAAAATTTAATCCCTTGCGGGCCAAATCCTTCCAAGCGGGTCAACCGCTACCTTATAGCCCTTAAATGAACTGGCTTGTTTGCGAATTAGTGTTGAGTCATCGTTTATAGTGGCTGCCGTATGGTGCCTGAAGTATATCTGCTTGTTTATACTCATTTTCTGCACACGGTATAAGTCCATATCACCGTTGGTATTTGGCATCATTACCATATCATTATTGGCAAGAGAACATATAAATGTTGTATGTGGTCCATAGTTTTTTTGAACAACCGATTCGCCTCTTCGGTTTCTATGAACCGCTTCAAACATAGTGATAACTTTGCCATCCCGTTTGGTCTGCCCTTGTTTAACTTTGTACTCAAATATTTCGATGTGATGATTGTTACCCGATGCAACCGCTCGATATGGTTTGCCGAATTTGTCTTTGAGCAAAATCATATTATTGAAAACATCTCGTATCCGAACCTTTTTGATAGTAACTTTTTTGTTGCTTTTAGTTTGCTTCATATACAAAGGTTCACTCCATACTTCCTTTGGAATTTTCTGGTTTTTATCAGGCTCAATTCCATGCTTGCTCAGACGGGTTTTGATAATTTGTCGTACAACGGGGTCAACAATTTTCGCCACCATTGGAATAGTCAAATCTTCTAATTTTTTCCGATAAACAAATATATCCTGACCTTTATCGTCTTTTTGCTCAGTAAGCCCGTATGATGTTTCTTCATGGAGTTGTCCGGAAACCTTCCGAGTTGCACGATAGGAGACATTGATGTGTTTTACTTTTTCCGCCAACTCTTCTCTAAAGTGTAGCCAAGGTTCTGGAAAGCTACTGTCGACTTTAGAATATTTGCTTTTTGCCAATCTTCGCAGATGCTCATTTTTTGTTATTGCAACCACAGCAGCATCGATGGTGTGATGACGATGGTCATTCCTGTTTTTCATTTCAACACTGACAAGGTCAAGAATACTGTTAAGCCCCCATTGGTGCCGTAACTCAGCAGTAATCCTGCCTTTTGTCCCACGAACATTGACACCAAGCTGCTTAAGGTATTTAATCACTTCTTTGCATATATATCTCGTATCATTTAGTTCCCGCTGAATACATTCATCAAGACTTATCTCTCTCTGTAAAAATTTTCTTCTCTTTGGCCAAGGTAAAACCTTAATACGTTGTTTAATCTGCTCGTATTTTTCCTCATCAAGGCTATATGCTTCAAAAGGTATTTTGTCTCCTTTGACGTGAATGTTTTCATAAACATCGCAGAGGGTCTTGTTCATATAGCTATCATCCAGACTGCGATTATACGGCAAAATATGCTCTATCTGAAATTCTGGATTTGGGCCAAATAAAGCCGTTTGCGAAATACTTTTGCCAGTATACGGACACTTTTTGCCACATTCTTCCCAAAGCTTATATTTAATAATATCATCCCTGCTCGGATTAGGTATGTCCATATCCTGAATAAGTCGTGTACGGGCATCCTCGTTTCGTTTTTCATTTACCCGCATTTTGAATTGGATTTCATCACGCTCTCGCTTACTGCCTTTCACATCTCTGGCCATCTCAATGACTATTTTAACCGGTTTGCCGTATTCACGTATGGTAGCATTTACCACCTTGCGAACTTCAAATAATGCTTTATTCACAATGGGATTACGCAGGTCATCCGACATTGGCAGTTTGTCAACCTCTCTACGAACTGCTTTCCTATCTCTGTCGGGGTATGCTGCCCTGACCGCATCAGAAGTCAAAGCACCTTCCTCCATAAAGGGCAGTAATTTCATAATCGCCTTGCGGGAAAAACTCATATATCGCTGAGGCAATGAGACTTTTAGTATTCTTTCAATTTGTTCACCTGTAAAGCTATAATCGCTTGCCATTTTTTCTATAAGTTCATCGTCATCAAGCTCCAGAACAGCCGTATTAAGCTCAATCTTTTCCTGTCCATCCATTTCATCCCATACTTTCGGGCCAAATATCTTTTTGTTCCTCATCGCTACAGAAAAATCATCGCCTTTTAGTAACTTAACTTTGCCGTCCTGTTCAAGATTAAACTCCTGCGTTTCCATAAGGCCCAGCATTTTGCGAATTTTCTCAAACTTAACCTCTTTCTTTTGCCTAAGCTCTTTGAGCACTAACTGTCGCTGTTCATCGGTTAGTTTCGCTTCCGAACCATCTGGGTTGTAAATCTTAAGATTATTAACATCCTGTAATATCCTGAACTGCCTTGCATACCAGTCTCCCCTTGGACAACGTTTTTCTTCCGGTTCCAACTCACATTGTCCAATTAAGTCATCTGAGGGCTTTAATGGCCGCTGGTAAAATATGATTTCATCTCGAATTTTCTTTTGCAAATCTTCTGTTAGCAAATTCGTGTAAAACTTCGCCTGTCTTTCCCAAAGCAAGTCAAATTCTCTTTCATACATTGACCGAAATGTATATTGTTCACGAATCCTATTTTCTTCTGGATTGATATTGGCAAAGTATTCACCCAATGTTCGGCAACCAGCTTTGTCAATCCTTTCTTGTAATTCACCTGCTTCTGTTGCAACCTTACCATCTTCTTTTGCTTTACCAGTTTTGCGATTGCTTTTGAAACCTCTCCGCTGATTGATATGGAAAAGGGCTCTACCAAATTCGTAAAGCTCAAGTTTCTCATCCAAACCTCTTGCCCGCAGTTTATATGGGTCAATCCTATTAAATAACTCTCCCAACGCAATGTCATCTTCTGGTAAAAGCCCTGCCGATTTGAGTATCTTTACAAGCTGGTCTCTTCGGAGATTATGCCGATACCTGATTCGTCTTGACCCTCTGGCTTCTCGGCGGGTAGCATTCTTGGATTTCTCTGCACCTTGGGTATCTCGGTCAATGCCTTCCGGAAAGACCCGCACACCCAAGTCAATAATAGACGGTTCTTGACCTCCTTGAAGTAATGCCCAGCCTATGCTGTTACTGCCTATATCTAATCCGAGTGTGTAAGAACTCATACTCGATACTCCCGAAATTAGAATATTTTGATATTATCGCTTGACAAATCCGTGACTCGATAGTACTATTTTGTTTATAATAAATAGTCCGTATCTGCGTGCTTGTCATAACAAGTGCAAGTCACGTGGACAACGCCCCATCGGGTATTTTTAACAACGCTCGGTGGGGTGTTCCTTTTTTGGTCCTGTCAATAATACCTAAAATCTCTTCTTGTGTCAAACCTAACCCTTCTCACTATCACCGCACCCAAGCCAAGAAGTAAGAGCGTATCCGAAAGTTGTCTCGTTATCAGACTGTACTAATCTTGTGAAACTTGTTGACAAGTTCCTTTCACCGTATTGGGTTCGCCACATCGTACCCCATCCTTGTTACTCACTATTTCCAACTGTAGGATATTCTAAACGGTGTTAGGCTTAGCTGTCAAACCAAAGTAAGTACGTTTAGACATTGGCTTAGACACTGGTAGTCAACTGAAAAACGAAAGAAACTTACGCCAGAATAACGCCGAGCGTACATCTTCTTTCACAGGCTAACAGCTATCTTGCGAGCTGTCTTTGTCGTTAGGGGATTCATCTATCTCCCAAGTTATCTGAAAGTCAAACCCCCGTTTTTTAAGGTCAGTGAGAATTTGGAGGCTCTCTATCATGTTGCCCCCTTCGTCCTTCAAAAGAATCTCCCTTGCGATAATAGCCATTCGTTCTTTCTCAGAGAAACCCGCTTTTTCCAAAAACTCCACGAAGCGCTCATATGCTTCCACCGCTTTCATGCGAGCCTCAGTTTCTTTTAATGAAGCCTCAGCTTGCTCTTTCCTCGCTCGTGCTGCTGGTATTCCATGTAAGATTCCAGAGAGGCTCTCTGCGATGTTTTTTGCAAAATTGGTTAGACCTCTTTTCGCTTTTCGAGTTACATAGTTTTCAACCTCAGGGAAATCCGTTTTCATTATGGCATCAAGTCGGCGCTTCCTCGCTCGTGAGGCCGGTATTACAAACATGATTGCATACAAGCTATGTGCGAGGTTTCTGGCAATGTTGATGAACAACTTCCGTTTCTGAGTTATATATTCTTCAACAATACTCTGGTCTACGAACGACAACCAACCACACCAACGGGCTGTCAAGACACATACATATTTTGGTCCGTCCAGTGTATATGTCTTGGCTGCCACCGCAGCCTCCATGTAAGCCTTCGTTTTCTCTTCAGCCTTAAATCTCGCTTCTCTTTCAGGCCTGGCTGCTACTTTCGCTTTCGCCCTGTTTTCGGCTTCGGCCCTCAACCTTTCTGCTGCCTCGGCCATTGCGTCGTTATAGGCTTTTGCTTTGGCTTCGGCCTTGGCCTTTCTTTTCGTTTCCGCTTTTCCCCTTTTTTCTGCCCTGGCTTTTGCCTTGGCCTTATGCTTATTAAAACAAGGAGTTAACATATGGTGAGGCCAATGTTTTTCTCCGCATATTTTACATGTTGGTACGAATTTCTCATCTGAGGCTCCTGCCCCTTCTTGAGCTGGTCCAGGGCTTGCTTGCCCTCTTAGCTGAGATTTCTCGTCGTCAATATCCATCAGCCTGCAATCCTTACGTCCACAATATATAGCACAAAACTACGAATCATACTGCTGCTTGTCGTGAGTACAATTCTCTAACCTTATAGTAATTCACTCCTGGTCAGCCTTATTGACAATTTCTGCAAACCCTCTAAGCGTTCTCAAGGCCATCATCTTGATAAAACCACGCACGGATGCAAACGGAAATCCGTAGGCTGCGATGCCCAAAACTGCGTACCACAAAACGATATCTTGTCTGAGTAGTAGCAGCTTTTCGTAAATCAGAGGAAATATCGTCAGGCGAAAAAGTACGATGCTTGCTGGCAAAAAAAGGAATGCCTCCAATATAAGTGCTCGACTTAAGCCTTGCTTGAACTGCAACTTTTCCTCTTCAGTTCTCTGGCCATCTCTTTTAAGGATTTTTATGATATCTTGGCTTCGTGTCAAGAGAAGAAACAGAAAACCACATATAAAGCTGACTATTAGCGGATACTCCTCGACAATCCCCTCTTCCCCATTTACAATAGATACCAATAATTTTCCCATATGTCAAGGGGCGAGCACAATATCCTGTGACGCCAATTTTCTTGTTCAGACGCAGTTCAGTATCTTATGGCTCCATCACTATATTCGACAGACCAGCACCAAGAAGATTTCATATAGTATACATTAGCCACATAACAAAAGCAATTATTATCTTAGTCGATACTCCATGTCATCCAATGCCTCGACCTGCCGCTTACGGGCCTTGCTGTTGGTTTTGGCATATATCGCCGTTGTAGTTGGGCTTGCGTGACCTGCCTGGTCCTGGACAAATCGCAAATCATGTTCTACGTTGTACAGCCTCGTCAAATAAGTATGCCTCAACATGTGTGGATGCAATTTACCGATACCAGACTTCTTACCGAGTTTCTTCATCTTCTCGTATATGCTGCGGTATATCATTCGTTTGCCCTTTGTGCTTACCAGTAGAGGGTCTTTGGGCTTAGCACATTTGCGATAGAGCCTCACAAACCGGTCAAGACGTTTTACCAAGCTCTCCGGTATGTCAACTGTCCTTGTGACCTTACCCTTACCATTCCGAATCCAGACCGAACCCTTGCCATGTGATACCGGTAAATCACCAATATTCAAGCTACAAAGCTCAGACGCTCTCAAACCAGTATTTGCAAACAGTTCAACTATCAACTCATCTATGATAGCCCTCTCACTGCCTCTTTGCCTTGCCAAGTCGGCCATATCTTTTACATACTGCCTTAGTCTATTAAGTTGAGTATCAGACAAATATTTATTCGGTGGAAGACCACCTCTGCGTGTCGTTTTGCGTTTTACCATGATTATAGTCCCCTCAATTAGAGTAACATTTCACCTGCTTCGATAGTCATAAGCATTTGACGACAATTGTTCTTACAGTTTTGGGCAAGTTTGACATAGCTTTGCAAAGGTTTACCATTTAGGTTTTCATTTGTAGCTACCTGCCGACAGTGCTCTGCAAAGACCTTTGCCAAGCCTTGATTTGTAAGCTCGATTTTTGCACACCGTGACAACAGTGGATGAGCGTCTATCTGGTCATCAAATAGAGAAGATTCACCCATCTTTGTTGTTGTAAAGATGATACATACATGGTTTGGAATCCGCTCTAAAAGTCCGAGCAGACGCCGGATAATCGGTTTGCGAAGTCCATGAGCCTCATTGATAATATAAGCTCTACCGCCTTTGCCCGGAGCAAAGTAAATCATATCCTGTTCAAGTCTGTTGATTTCGGATGCAGAGATAGCATCGGCACTATCGTACTCTGTAATGTAAAACTCGTCCGCTCCTTGTTGTGCTATAATCTTTGCAATAGTAGTCTTGCCGGTTCCACTTGCTCCAGACAACCACCAAGCACGTCCGCCCCAACCACGAGCAAGTAATAGCTTGACCTTATTGATAGCCTTGTCTTGACCTAAGACCTCGTCAAAAGACTTTGGCCGGTATTTCTCAAATAGTGTTGTAGTTTTCATCTTTTGTCCCTCGTATAAAAGAGGGGCAGTCCGCAGACCGCCCCCTATTGTCAACTTAGCTCTTCTATCATGTTTTCGATGTCATAGACGTTGTAGTACTGACCATCGACCTCGATATATTGTTCTTCATCGGACAGCATATCAGAGACACCGCAACGAAACGCTATCGGGTCTATATTTCTCAACACATAGCCAGGGTCATACTCCTGACTACCTATTTTGACCGTTTCGCAAGTTTCGCTCAGTAGCTCCTCGAATTGCTCTTCTGCATCAATAGGGCTGCAATGCTCTTTGATTAGGTGCTCAATTACCCAGTCTGTGCCATATTCCACACCGACACCCTCTAAGTGCCTCATAAAGTCATCAGTGCCGCAAGAGGGGCAGTTTTCACCTTTGACCACCTTATAGCAGCTATAGCAGAAATTGTCCGTCATATCGAAAGCCAGAGCGGTCAGTTTTTCTTTTAGGTCATCATTGATAGTCATAGCGTCACCCCCAGTCCGACACTTTGACAAGCTTCGTCTAAACTGATAGTCCGGTACTTGTCCCAGGGTCTATACGAGCGAGCAGGACGGCTACTGTATCCGCAACTATGAGACCATTGACCACGTCTTGGCGACCATCGAAAGCCAAAGTCTTTGAGGGCTTGCCTTATTTCTGCACTTGGCTTGCTTTCAAATTTAATCCATACCCACTTACCTACAACACGAGCGGGTAGATTCTGAGCCTTGCAGAATTCCAGGACTTCGATAATTGAGTGATTTGACTTGCTTGTTTGGGATTGATTTGGTAGTGTGTTCATGTTTTAACCTCCTACGTAGGTTAGAACCACGGTCGGGGATGCTTGCAACATCGCCCGGCCACTTTTATATCGACTCGAAAGTCACATTATACAATCGAGCCTTAAAATTCAGGTATCTAATTTATCACTTTTCCCTGTTCATCTAATCATATTATATAACAAATAAATGTCACTTGCAAATAAAATCTATCAATTAAATCCTATTTTATGATAAATTGTCAGCAGTTGTATTGTGTTTGCAGTTTAAAGGGATTGTACTTTCTTTGCCGGTACTTTGCAGTGACTTTCCTTTTCGATTGCTGATAGAATGTAAGTGAAAACACAGGGAAAAGTATCTGTATATGTCACTTAGTCACGTGAGTATAGACGCTTTACGACTCGCAAGAGGTAGAGGGGGAGGGGAGGTAGCCGGAATCGGAAATAAGACTTAGGGGAGGTGAATATACTCCGAAATCTAAAACAACTTTTTTGGAAATTTCAAACCATTGCTCTACTGATTTGACTTTGCAATTTAATTGTACTCAAGAATGTGGCTGATTCATTGTCTCTTTAACTTGACGGTCTCTTCACCGCAGGGGCTTTTTTCATTCGACAAAAATCTCACAGGTTTTAAGCTACATTTTCCTTGACCACCAACTGTAGAAGTACTATATTCAACCATAGTGAAAAGCAGCGAGACTATGAACTCTGATAGGTCACGATGTGGTGGTGCTCTTTTTTAGAGCATCTGCAAATATTAATGTTCTTGAGAATCGAGAAAGAAAAAACTACTTACAATCGTAATTCTTTTTACTTTTCAGGATACGTAAGCGGATTAAGGATTAAAAAATGAATTACTCAAGAGGTTCAATCTGGCGAAAATGGGATTTACATGTTCATACACCTGCCTCAATCGTAAATCAATACACCGGTGCAAATGAAAATGAAAAATGGGACAAATTCTTGGCTGACATCGAAGGTCTACCCTCTGAATTCAAAGTCCTTGGAATAAATGACTATCTGTTTCTTGATGGATATGAGAAGCTGAAAAAAGAAAAGGAAGAAAATGGTAGGCTTCAAAACATTAACTTGTTACTTCCCATTGTAGAGTTCAGAATATCTAAATTTGCTGGAGTTGATTTTGGCAAGCTAAAGAGGATAAATTTGCACGTAATATTCTCCAATGAATTGTCAGTTGAAACAATAAAGAGCCAATTCCTAAATACACTTCAACAGTCATATAAACTCAGCCCAGATTTTGATTCAAGTACGTGGAATGCTGTGATAACGAGAGAAAGTCTTGCTGATTTAGGGAAGAAGATTAAAGAAACAATCCCGAAAGAGAAATTATCAGATTATGCCTCCGATATAGTGGAAGGGTTTAATAATCTAAATTTGAATGAAAGTCAATTGTTCGAGTCGCTAAAGAATCATTACTTCAAGGATAAGTATCTTGTTGGCATAGGAAAAACGGAATGGGACCAATTGCGATGGTCAGACGTGTCAATATCTGAAAAGAAAAATATTATTAACCAAGCTGATATTATCTTCACTGCATCTGAGACTCCTGAAAATTGGAAAAAGGCCAAAGCAAAACTAAAAGAGCAACACGTTAAGGATTTATTGTTGGATTGCAGTGATGCACACTCTTTATCCAATAGTGCATATAAAGATAAAATCGGAAACTGCTTTACGTGGATAAAAGCAGACCCAACCTTTGAAGGATTGAAGATGATACTACGTGAGTCGGAACGAGCGTTCATTGGGAAAGAACCTCCTCTTCTTCAAAGGGTTAGAAACAATAAAACAAAGTACATATCATCATTAGAATTTCAGAAAGTGGATGACTCAAGCTTGGATGAGGTGTGGTTTTCTGAAAATGACTCAATGGCAATTAACCATGGTTTAGTTGCTATTATTGGGAAGAAGGGAAGTGGCAAGAGTGCCCTTGTCGATAGTTTGGGGCTCTTAAGTGATACTCGACAGAATCGCTATTTTTCATTTCTAAATGAAAACAAGTTTAGGTTGAAAAAAGGAAATAAGGCAAAGCATTTTGAGGCTATTCTAAAGTGGGAGAGCGGGGCTCTAATAAAGAAGAATCTCAATGATATAATCGATGAAGATAATGTTGAAATGACAAAATACATTCCACAGAACTACCTTGAAACGGTTTGTTCAGAAGAAATTGAAGGGGGACGTTTTAATAACGCATTAAAAGCTACCATTTTTTCTCATGTCAGCGAATCACAACAACTTGGCTACACTACATTAGATGATTTAATAACATACAAAACAAGTGAAAAAAGTAGGGCTGTCAAAATCATCCAAGAGGAATTACATAATATAAATCTTGAAATTATCTCTTTAGAAGAAAAACTGCATCCAGATTACCAGAAAAGTGTCAGGAAGAAGTTAGAACTAAAAGAGAAGGAAAGAACTGCCCATGAAGGAACAAAACCTCACGAAGTCAAGAAACCTGCGATTGACAGCAAACAGACAAAAGAACTACAAACATTAACTCAGGATATCTTAGTAAAAGAAGAAGAACTCAAAAAACTTGAAAAAGAAGTCAAATCACTTGAAGCAAAGAAGAAGCAACAATTTAAGCGTTTCACTAATGCAGGGTTACTACTTGAAAAACTCGATAACTTCATAAAACAATATACTCTATTTAAGGAAGAGTGTGAGGAAATAGCAAAAATGCTTTCTATAGACATTGATGATATAGTCAAGATTGAAATTCAAAAGGAAAGCATTGAAAAAATAGAGACTGATTCATCAAATAAAGTAAATGAGATTTCAAGGACACTGAAAAGTAGCAACAAAGAGGGACCGGTCTTCAAAAAGGAGCAATTGAATAAAGAAATTGAAGTCCTAAGAAATAAGCTCGACCAACCAAATAAGGAATATCAAGTTTACCTTAAAGAAATGAAAGAATGGGAAACAACCCTTAACGAAATTGAGGGTGATGAATCAACGCCTGATACAATCAAGTATTATGAAAATCAACTTCGGGACATAAAGAGTATTCCACGTATTCTTGAAAAGAAAAAAATTCACAGAACAAAGAAAGTTAAGGAAATTTATGAACAGCTTAATCAACTCAAAGAAGCATATAGCCACCTATATCAACCTGTTAAGGACTTTGTTGACTTTCACGATTCTGTCAGAGAAAGATTCTCTATAGACTTTAGAGTTTCGGTAGTTTGTGAGGGATTCCTCGAAAAATTTTTCGAATATATAAATCAGAATAAAAAAGGTTCGTTCTATGGCATTGATGATGGACGGAGGCGGCTAAAGGACGTATTGGACAGCGCAGATTTTGATGATGAAAGTGGGTTACTGCATTTCCTTAGTCAAATTGAAGAATACCTCTCCAAGGATATTAGAGATGACTATGTCGGGAAGGACGATATCCGATTTGTTTCAGACCAAATTAAGCAAGATGTTAAGGTAATTGGTTTATATGATTTCTTGTATTCAATGAATTACCTTAAAACAAAATATGTCTTGCAATGGGATGGCAAAGATTTAAGCGAACTCTCTCCAGGTGAGAGAGGGACAGTTCTTCTAATTTTTTACCTTTTCATTGCTAAAGATGAATTGCCACTTCTTATGGACCAACCAGAGGAAAATCTTGATAATGAAACTGTATATAAGATTATTGTACCATGTATAAAAGAAGCCAAGAAACGACGCCAAATAATAATTGTGACTCATAATCCTAACCTTGCAGTTGTTTGTGACGCTGAACAAATTATTCACTGTGAAATGGAGAAGCACAACAAGAATCGAATTACATATACATGTGGTGCTATCGAGAACCCTCAAATTAATAAAGCTCTCATCGATGTACTGGAAGGAACTCGTCCTGCTTTTGAAAACCGAGATGATAAATACTATGTTTAATTATGCTGAAGAACGCAGCAAGATGCACTTGCCCGGAACCTTACATTTAAAAATCTCTGCTGACTAAACATACTATAATATAATGTAGACAACTACCACGACTTGATGGAGGAACGAACATAGTAAAGGAAAAAAAGAAAATCCCTAAAGTAGTCGTAGGAATAGAGACCCTTGTGGACCCTGTTAATCTTAGTATCTTGCTTGCTTACTTGATAAAAGTTAGAGGGGTTAAAATCATTGTCTCAAACATAGACTTCCTTTTTTTACAATCTATGCACGGAGGAGGATTACCTGATGACCATGGTGTCTTAAATATAGATTCAATAATAAACTTTGCATGGGAACAAATTGAAGAAAACAAGTATATGCGTGACCGCTTTTTAATTAGGCCAATACCCATAATTTCAAACGAAGCCTCACTCTCGATGGTTTGGAATTTGGTGGAAACGGGTTGCATCGAACTTGTGGACGAGAGCTATGGTTCAATTGGAGATGGGATGTCTTTCCTGGACACTAAAGACGTTGACAAAGGAGGCCATACAGGCCAAGCCTTTTCTCGAAACATAAATAGTAAGAATGGCCTTTGGGGAGATATCATTTGCTGGAACGGTTGGACGAAAACAGAAATTGACAGATTTTATTTGGATTTACTGGAAAGCAAGTATCCGCATCTTTCTTTGGATATGCGCAAACAACTGAATAACAGCTTCTCTGATTTTATGTCCCATGCCCTCTGGAGCCGACTTCAAACGATTGGTATAGCTGCCCGACAGGGCATTACAACAGTAACTTCTGATAAGTTTTTTCAAGAACATCTTACGAAATGCATCGCACTCAAATATCCGAAGGTAAATCAAGACATTAAGAATATACAAAGAGATATGAAATTGAATTTTGAAGATTATACAGTGAAAGACCTCTCGAATTTAATCACTGGAACCGACACGCAAGTAAGATTCATGGATTCTCTTTACAAGATTCACGAGAAGCTTCAAAATCAGAGAGAAGACACAGAAGATTTAGCGATTTTCAGTCTAAATGTTGTCTTCGGGTGGATTCCCTTTGTAGGTACGGGTGTTACCGTCTTAAGTTACATATACAAGAAAATAAGAAAAGCACTTGACTGTAAGAATCAAAGATAAAAATCACAACTCTTCAAACACAGCCTTACCACAGGAAAAGGTGTTAAAAGGCCAGAAATTAAAATATTTTAATTTATGGACGCTATACGTACAAAATACGTTATACAAGTCAAGAAAAGTGGATTTAAGCTTCATAATTTAATTTTTTTGATTCTGGGTTTTTGGTGATTTTGGGGGGGAACAAATCATCACAAATGACATGGCAGAAAAGAGAACTTGCACCATACGAGCTACAAATCAATTATAATTAAAAGGACGGATTTTCGTGTTTTTTGTGGAATGTTAAACTCTACCAAAAAAGCCCATAATGTCGGAAAATAAAAAAACAGTCGTTATCATACATTAGACACTGGGGTAAAGGCTTGCTAATGTCACTGTCTGTATTCCGTTTTCGGTGTTGTAGTGATGGTCTTTCCCTTGTCTATGGGTAGGGTGGGGGAGGTAGGATGAAATTGAAAAAAGACTTTAGGGGAGGTGTATATACTCCGAGACTTGAAACTAATTTTTTGGAAATTTAAACCTGTCCTATGACTCTACGAGCAATGTTGGAATGTATTTTGACATGATTTACTTATTGTTTTTGCTAATCTGTTGGTTTCTCTTGTTTGCCTTCGGTTAGTTTCTTAGGTTTCCATATCGCCGCTAAGCTCACTAAAACAATTCCACCCCCAATCCTTGATATAGTTCGTTCATTTACATGGTCGTAAACAATAACTCCGCATGAAATGACAATAGTAACCACAATTAAGGATTTGATAACCTTTTGCAATATCTCTTTTGGTTTCTCTTTTAGTTTACTAATACCCAATGTAATCTGAGTTGCTACGTCATCCACGACTTGAGGGCCGTATGTGTACTTATCTTGTTTCAACCACTTCCTGCAATATCTACATTTTATAGCGGTATCTTGTATTGCTTTTGCGCAATAGGGACATTTTTTCATTTTTGTCTTCCCTCAAAGCTTGTTGATATTTTTTCCACTCTTGCTAACGTTTTTTGTCTCAACTATTCATGGATGAGACTAAGTAGCTCATTCGCCAACTCTTCATCCAGAGTTTTTAATATCTCATATTCCTCCAGAGCTAAATCCTTGTTGTCTATTTCGAGATACGCTTTGCCAAGGTTGAAGTGTGCTCTTGCATGGTCCTGGTCCATCAAAATAGCGTCCTGAAAGTTTTGTATGGCTTCTACATACTGACTTGTTTGGATATAGACCTCACCGAGGAGCGAGTGTAATCCTGCGATGCCTGGCTCAAGTTTGATGACCTGTTTCCATTCTTTTATAGCCTCTTCATAACGCTGTAAGTCCTGGTATGTGAAGGCCAGGCAAATGTGAGTCAAAGGAAGATTTGGGTCTATTCTGACAGCCTCTTTATAAGCCTCTATGGCCTTTTCATAATTGCCTAAGTTAGAGTAAACATGACCAAGATTCAAATGAGCATCAAAGCATTTTGGGTCTAACCTGATAACAGTTTTGTAGCTCTCTTCTGCCTCTTCGAGACTATTTGCATCATAGTAGATATTACCGAGAGTCAAATGTGCATAATCATCGTTTGGCTCTATCCTCACAAGCTGTCTTAGGGTCTCAGCGGCTTCTTCATCACGGCCTATATCAAGGTAACAGCGTGTGAGATAGCCATAAACATTTGTGTCATTTGGGTTAATTCTGATAGCTTCTTTGTAGGCTTCTATTGCACCTTCATAATTGCCCAAATCGTAGTAAGTATCACCAAGATTTAAGTGTGCATTAGCACTGTTTGGTCGTATCTTAACAACCTGTTTGAGAACTGCTGCTTTAGTGCTATCAATATCAACGGTTACTAATCTAACAATCCCGATGCAGACCACACATATAAGTACTGCTAACTCAGCCCTCAAACGCCAACGCTTTTTTTGTTTATCAGTATCACTCATTTTGATTCTCCTATTGGACTTCTTTAACTTTGTTCTTTGTTGGCTTTCTTAGAGCAGATGCAATAGCAATGAAAAGAAAAGCACAAGTTACGTCAATTAATTGCCAGACCTCTCTTGGCAGATGTATTGGAATCAATGGGTTGAATAAAAGACCGATGAAACCAAAGAGCCATACTGCCCAAATCTTCTGCCATTGGTAGGCCATAAAAGCTATGTATATACTGACTCCACAAACAACAAACCTCAGTAGTTGGTAATAGCCGTATGGCCATTGTCCTAAAGCTCCGAACAGCATCAAGGCTGCAATGGCAGCCGGTATTAGGTGAGGCCGTTGAGTTTTAGCAGACATATTATTGACGTCTTCTTTGCAGGTAGGAGTATCTTTGTGGTCGGAGCCATACAATCGCTCCTGTCTTTGCTCAAATTGGTCAAGTCTCTTATGCAGTGCTGGGTCGGTCTGGTAACCTGACTCCTCTATCTCATGGACATCGTGCCATGCTTCGTGATAGAAGCCAATGGCACAGTAGGAAAGGGCACGCTTTTCATAAGCGGGGCGGAAGTGGCTTATCTCGATGGTTCTTGTATAATCAATGATAGCCAGGTGGTCTTGTCCTCTTTCATGATGACATAAGCCGCGGACATAGTAAGCCAAGCCGTGCCCTGGTTCTATTTCGATGGCCTTGTTATAGTCAGAAATAGCTAAGTCGTACTCCCCATTAGCACGATAGACATTGCCCCGCTTGATGTATGCCATATAATCCAGGGGGTTAATCTCAATCGCTTTCGTGTAATCTGAGATTGCCAAGTCATTCTGATTCATAACATGATAGAGGGTCCCTCGTTGCCGGTAAGCTTCCGCTAACATTGGGTCAATTTCAAGAGCTTCCGTATAGTCCGAGATGGCCAACTGGCATTGGTTCTTGATTCGATAAGCACCAGCCCGCCAACAATAGGCTTCGGCATTCATCGGTTCTATTTCGATGGCCTTGGTATAATCTGAAATGGCCATATCGTCCTGGCCATCGTCATGATAGGCAGTACCACGCCTTATGTAGGCTTCCACATTCTGTGGGTCCAATTCAATAGACTTAGTATAATTGTCAATCGCCTGTTCAAATTGCCCTTGCTCCTTGCAGACATGGGCCCGGTTCATATACCCAATCACAGACATAGGATTTTCTCCAATGGGACCATTCTGAACCGGCTCTTCAGTTGACCGACTACTTGGCACACCTGTATCGGTGGGACGCTCCTCAAGCTGCTTCTGCACATTCTCACTGTATGGTGTTGAACAATGATGACGTGGACCGTTTCCCTTCACTTGCCAGTCTATTGACTTGTTTAGGTCATTCTCGTCTGACATCGTCTTCTCTCCACAAATCCCCAGTTGTCTTATGCGTACCTCGGCTCACTCCAAGGCTGCTGTTTCTCTCGGTCTTACTAATTTTGTTGCTCCTCTAATTAAGACTGGCTGCTCCAAGATGAAAAGTATATTCCCGCCGTTGTTGTATCGGCTGTTTCTGAAGGTTATATAAATGAGTGCGTCTGGACTATCAAAAATACTTAGAACTCCGTACTCTGAGAAATAAAACCATTTTTGGGGATTCTGGAAACTGTGTTATTTGACGAAATCTGTCCTAAGAATTTAATTCAAGTCAAAATAATGCAATCTGAGGGCTGTTTGGTGAATATCCATTCTCGAAAAATGCACTCCCGAAAACATGTTAAAAAAATGCCCGACACGTTATCGGACTTATTGTGTAGGTGAGTTGATGAAAGTTTCCGTAGCAGAGAGCACATATTACTAATCGAAAATGACTTTTTTACTCTATTAAGTCTGTTCTGATTCGAGGTTACGAGACATCTTATAACGTCCGATTTCGTTAATAGTTTATATAAAAACCTTATGTATTATGGTCTTATAATATACAGATATTAATAAAAATATTGGGGGTTAATTTTGAGCTATGGTAGGTTTCTCTACAAAATTTCACAAAAGATTGTGAATATGCCTGTAAATTTTGGTGTGGTATTTCACAAATGTCACTTCCTAATGCGATTCTATTGAAATATATAGCATTTTATAAGACTATTATTTCACAAGTCCTTATTTTTTACTTCAATGTCACTGGTGACATATATAGCATAATGTCCGATAAGCAGCACATTTTACACGTCCTATAATGTTACTATGTGAAAAAAATAAAATTTTTTGAAGATTTTTTATTACTTATATAACAAACACTTATAACATAATAGTCCGATTTATTTTAATTTTATTAGGCAAAAACCCCTCCGATTCTGTGGTAAGCAAAAAAGGGTATATGATTTATTAATATAACCCCAAAAGATAACGGCGGCTTAATAGCCGGTAACCGCCGCCGTAAGATACTATCGTATCTTTAACATTAAGTTATACTTCTAATGCGAAGCCGTAAGGCTGAGCACGTGCCTATCCTACTTAAGAAAGATGAGCACATAGATATAATAAACGTAATATACCTTTAAGAGTTCAATGTGGAGGTCTGCCGGTAGTGTAAATATGTTTCTGTAAATTGGTGTTAACCACGCATGTGTCTGGGTGGAAGCGAGCGTAGCGAGCTGGAACCCAGACACATGCGAAATTCGCTTGAAAAGGTGGGCTCGTCCCGTTCTCCTATAAGGTTTTAT
>DATKYR010000020.1:0-33588 GCA_035528395.1 Sedimentisphaerales bacterium | reverse complement strand
TTTCGCCCACAAACAAGAGGAGAAATCGGTAATTTGGCCCGAAACGCTGTATGGCGGGCACCTGTGAATTTCCGTCGGTTTTATTGCAAGATCATAGATGGCCCCGCTCTCTTGTAACTGTTGTTTATTAAAGTACTTATGCATGTTATCAAAGTGAGACAGTACAGATAGTGATAACCGTATTTTTTAAGGGTTAAAAATGCAGAAGTCAAAGCAGAAGAAAATAGACTTTCAGGATAGTGCGGTCGTTTGGTTTACCATACTGGAGACAGCCCGGAAGCAAGGCAATTTCACCCAAGCCGCAAAAGCTCAAAAAGAACTTGAGCGGTTGGGTGTTCAAGTCAGCTTTAGTACAGAGGGGCCACAACGATGAGTAAGCAGCAGGTCCAGCTTATTGAATTAGAGCCGCTAATGGTCGACGCGAAAACTGCTTGTCGCATCTGCTCGGTCAGCGAAAGGCTCTGGTATACCCTCATATCGACAGGTCAGGCGCCGCCATCAGTCAAATTGGGTGGGCGAAGGCTTTGGAAACTTTCAACCGTTCGACAATGGGTGGAATGGAATTTACCTAACATAGATCAGTTCACAATTTTATCAGAACAGGAGGCAGAGAAATGAAACCAATAAAAAAAGGCCGTGCTGTAACACGACCTGAAAACAAACGAACACCACAGATGTACAGGAACAATCCGGCTATGTCAATTCAAAAAAAACAAAATCGTAAGACAATCTATCATCACATCAAACAACCAACTCAAAAACGAAACGATTTTCGCTTTCGGAATTTTAAGTCTAAAAACGGCTATTTTAACAATTTTTTTTAAGGAATTTTAACATGAACGCCAATGAAATTGAACTTCAGGATGCAACACGCCAAATCAAAGATATGCACGGTGTCGTCACCGATGGAGTTAGAGTAGTTTTTGAAAACGCCATCAACATCGGAGAGATTCTATGCCAGCAAAAAAAGAAGCTGCCACACGGAGAATTTACCAAATGGGTGGACGGCAATCTACCATTTACTATGCGTGCAGCACAGAATTATATGAAGCTGTCTAACAATAAGGACATGCTCATAAACGCAAATGTTTCTCATTTAGGCCAAGCCTATAAACTTCTCGTGGAGCCGAAGCAAACTGATAACGATTTGGAGAAGTTGCTTTTTGATTGTTATAAAGAGCTTGAATTTGAGCAGGGACTACAGCCCTTGATAGATAAGTACTTCTACCACGGCGAACCCGAAATATTCGTTTATAATTACCTGCCACACATAAGAGAACAAATATTAACCATTATATCAATCCATGTGGATAATTCTAAAACTGGTGTGAAACTCAAGAGATCAGTAATAGAAAGAGCCCGCAAGGAGCAACCTGATACATATCAAAAATGCTTATTGTACATAGAGCGGGATTTGCAGAAATATCGCTTTCCCAACGGCTATGTTACAGATGTCATGATGAGTGCGATTGTTACTCACGGTTTACTTTTACGAGCACTTTACATAATGAACTACGCGAAATAGCAAATCGGTACGATTATGGCGATGATGAGGATGTGTTTTAGGAAATAAAGGGATGACAATGCCAAGAAAAAATAAAATATCAGAAGAAAAACTGGCAGAAATAATCAGCCTTTGTGACCCTGAACAAGTCGCTAAGAAGTTCAGTACCGCAGGTAGATGTGGGAACGAGGGACTATTCAGATTCTGCCAGTATTTGAAGCAAGAGATTTTTAGCTCTGATGCTGCTATGCCTTATATAGAAAAGTGGTATGAAAGATGGCACGAAAACCTTGTTGACGAAACCGAGCATAAGCTCGCGATTGAAGATGTCAAGGTTCAGGCAGAGGAATTATGGGATAAAGTTAAATTTTCAATCGGAGGCCAATTAAAAGCGGCTGTAGAAAACGCCCAGAATCGGTACGATGAGACTATCCCTGAACTTGACGGCTATGGCGGCAAGCCAGAAAAACGTCTCGCCTTAGTGTGTTTTGAGTTGCAGCAAAGCGCAGGTAGAGATGAGGTGTTTTTCATCAGTGGCTATGATGCAGCCGAAGTGATGGGACTGGACAGAATCAACGGACAAAAGAGGGCGAGACGTACTCTGAAAGTTTTTATACGCAAGGGGATAATCTCACTTGCTAAGCATGGGGATCAGAGAAGAGCGACACGGTATTGTTATTCCGGATCGCCGCCAAATAAAGGATATTGAGCATAATACTTAGAGAGGTCAGAGATGTGAGAGAACTCAGAAGAACTCAGAGAATTAAAAGAACTCAGAAGATTTCCCTATGCGACAATCTCTAAGCTCTCTAAGTTCTCTAAGCTCTCTAAGGAACAGCAAAAGAAATGAGGCGTTACTATGGAAAAAGAAATTGACCTGGCAGATTTAGAGAAAGCGGTTGCTGAGACAACCGGCTCAAAAGCTATCGGCCAATTTGTAAAACAAACTCTTGAGGCGGGTCTGCAACTTCGTGTCGGGATTCTTCGTGAGCAAGCAGGCAATGCGATGCTAAAATATCAACAAGCTGGCAGGCGAATGTCTGCAAGACTGCCGTTTGGCTGGCGCAGCGACCCTGACGACCCTTCTCGTATGCTTCCTGACGAGTATGAGTTGGAAATCATCGAGAAGATACAGGCTTTTCGCCAAGAAGGACTGAGCCTGCGGAAGATCGCAAAAAGGCTAACCGATTTGGAGTATGTGCCCAGGAAGGTAGACAGACTGTTCAATGGCCGGACTGTGCAGATCAAGGGCAAATGGCATCACGGGCTGATACACAACATATTAAGCCGGATAGAGTTGGGTGGGTAACGAATGACTACCAGAGATATACCTCCGAAATACAGGGCTATGTACAAAAGAGCAATGACCGGAAAGAGTAGAAAAGCGGCAATGCAGGTTTTTTGCGCAGAGTGCGTAGGGTATGTTTCTGCTGAAATAAAGCTCTGTACCGATAAAGGGTGTCCATTGTATCCCTACCGACAATTAAATGAAAAATAGACGAAATTAAACGCTCTGAGGAAGGGCAAAAAAGAGAGAATGATTCGAATAGGCAAAAAACTTGTTGACAACTGGTTGCGGCCTGGGTATTCTGATGGGCGATGAAATCTACCGGTTACAATTCGCATGTAAACTCGTGGTCGGGACAGGAGTATCGGCAACGACTCCGCGCTCCGGTAGAGCGTCATCAATCCCGACCTCTTTATTTGCGAAAGGAGCAAAATGATGAAATCTACCGAAAGCCAACCCACCGTCAAATTTCCCTCAGCAGCCAGGTATATTGACCCAGAGAAAATCCGCTACTTTGCCTTGCGGAAAATCCACCCCTTTCTCGAACAGCTATCAACGTCGTATTTGTACGAGTTCTGCGAAAAGCAGCACGAAAGAGAGGTGCATCGTGGAAACTGAGTCATCCACAATTTCCATTCCCGATAAGCTCTGCAAGTATTTTGGGCTTGAACTTCAATCAAAACCTATGAAACGGAGGTGAAAAATGCGACTGTACAAAGAGCACTACACAGACAAAGACGGCAAACGGCGAAAAACTCAGAAATGGTATATTGATTTTTCTGATCATCATAGCCGCCGGCACCGGATACCTGGATTCACAGAAAAACGCTCGACACAAGCAATGGCGGATAATATCTTGTCTCTTGTATCCTGCAAGGCAGCAAGTCAGCAGTTGAGCGTAGAGATGCAACGCTGGCTTGAGGTAGCACCAACTGCCCTTACGAAAAAACTTGTCAGCTGGGGACTCCTGGACGGTCAACGGGCATCGAGCGGAAAGTTGCTGACAGCACATCTTGAGGACTGGCGCCAAAGCCTCATCGCTGCCGGTCGCACTACCCACTATACAAAAGTACAACATCGCCGAACGGAGCGAATTTTTGACAAGTGTGGTTTTAAGACTTGGCAGGATATTTCCGCAAGTCGCTTACAGCGTGAAATCTCGATCCTCAAAAAAGAGGTTTTCCGAAACGTCAAGGGCAAAGTTATAGCCGTAGAGACCGAACCAGCAACGCAGCGAACACAAAATTATTACCTCCAGGCGGCTCAGCAATTTTGCCGATGGGCGGTGATGGACGGCAGAATCGTAACGAATCCGCTTATACACCTGAAACCAACAAAGGCCGAAAGCGAAAACCGTGCAGCGATAGAACCCGCTGAATTGAGCAGGTTGCTGGAAGCCACAGAAGCCTCTCCTAAGCGTTTTCGTATACCCGGCCATGAACGGAGCCCTGCTATATCGTTTCGCAGCACAGAGCGGCCTTAGAGCTAATGAGATACGCTGTCTGACTGTAGCATCGTTCGATTTTAACAACAAGCTTGTAATCCTTGCAGAAAAGTACACGAAGAATCGAAAAGAAGCTACACTGCCGCTCCGCCCTGATACCGCCACTATGCTCAAAGAACTTTTTGCAAACAAACTACCACAGACCCCCGCTTTTAAATTACCGAGCCAATGGAATATGGCAAAGATGATAAGAATAGACCTCGCTAATGCAGGTGTAGAGATTGAACCGGAACGCGGACAGGTTTGCTTCCACAGTCTAAGACATTCGTTTGGGACGATGTTAGCGGCCAGTGGCGTTCACCCCAAAACAGCCCAGTCGCTTATGCGGCATAGCGACATAAATTTGACGATGAGCCGATACAGTCATGTACTTCGCGGCCAAGAGGCGACCGCTGTTGAATCTCTGCCAAACCTGTCAACTCCAAGCAAAGGTAAGGCAACTGGAACCGATGATTGATACCAGGCTGATCATCAATCCAGCCTGAACAGACAGGGACACCTACGGACTCACTTCGCCACAACTCCGCCACAAACCTGACTACTCACATACGCTATAAAGCCATACCAAAAGAACTGTCGATTTTTACTTCGCCATTTACTCCGCCATTTTATTGCATTGATTTGCAGCGTATTGCAAAAATAGAGGGAAATACGAGACATGAGAAAACGGCTGTTTCGTGCCGGAAACGCCGTTTTTGGGGGTAAAAATCTATTGGGCCCGGTAGGATTCGAACCTACGACCAATGGATTATGAGTCCACTGCTCTAACCGCTGAGCTACGGGCCCTAAGAGCCTATCCAAATAACCCGCTCTATTGCGGCCGGCTGCAAAGTCCGATGCCTGCGTTGTCGGCCAAAAATGTTCTCAACGTGGAGCAAACCACGCCTCCGAGCATTTTTGGCCTGCCGCCTTGGCCTCGAACTTTTCGCTCGGCCTCATAACGACCCGGTTATTCGGATAAGCTCTAAGTTCCGTATAATATATATTAGATTCCTGAGATACTGCAATATTTTTTTGCCGCTCAACTTTAATCGGTGAAATTTATTTTTTGACGGAAAGGTCAGCACAGATAAGCTCCTCGTTATTTCTGATATAGATGTGTTTGTAGGCAAAGGCCGGATGTGACCAGCATCGAGACTTTCCCAGATGCGATTGCCGGCCTTGGAATTTTTGCACAATACCGTTTTCCCGCCAGACGCCGTCCCGATTCGGACCTCGCCACTAGGGCCAATCCGCAGCGAAAACCTGAATGTGAAACAGTAGGCCAATTATAATTGCGAATATTGATTTTTCTCTCATGACCATATACTACCTCGTTGAAAAATTGGGTTTGTTTTGGCTTTGTTTTTTGGGCTGCGAAAACATCGTTTTTTCTGTAATCCTTTGTTATAAGTGACTTTACGTTCATTTTGGCCATTTCGGAAATTGGGTTTGTTTATTCGGACTACGAAAACATCGTTTTTTCTGTAATCCTTTGTTATAAGTGAGTTTACATTCATTTTGGCTTTTCGGAGATTGGGTTTGATTGGGTTTGAATTGGGTTTGTTTTCACCAAGTGTCCAATCGCTTATATTTTCATAATCCTTTGTATTATATGGATTTACATTCATTTGCAATCCGCCTACGGCGGACAAGATTGGGTTTGTTTTGCATAATTCTTTGATAAATTCGTACGTAATGTTTCGTAGATTGTATTTCCCCCGACAGAAAAGCAAGCAAGCTAAAATCGGGGGTAAACTCCGGCGTATTGCGTATTTCGTGGTTCATTATGAGTGGTTGAATGGTTAATTTGGATAATTTGGTTAATTGGTTATTCCCCTAAGTGGGTTCCGCTTCGCTCCAAGATGATTTATTGTGACCCTAATCCATTAGTTAGATATGTATTATACGATAGATAGTCCAAAAAACAAGTGAAATCCCCATTTTTATGTAAAATTGTCCTTTACTCGGCGATTCAGGGCATATCGTATTGCGTATCTCGAAGCACTAATCCTTCGACCCTGCTCAGGACAGGTCACTAAATCCGAAGCTATAAACAAATCCAAACCTCAAATGAGAAAGATAAGCAAAGACGGGCCGAAGGCCCGCTGGTTTTCACCGTAAGGCGTCCCTTAGGGAGAACATTAGGATTTTGTCAGAAAATGCCCCTGAGACCTTTTCCTTTTCAACCTCGCAGCGTTCCTGCTTGCCCATTACAACTCAAAAAGGCGCAGGCGGACATCTTTAATTTTCCCCTTGTTCTCCCTTGGAAAAACTATTTTTTTTGCCTTAAAAACATGCCAGAATACCCCTTGGCTGGTGTGCCAAGAGTCATCTCAAAGATTAACTGGCAGATTGGCATACCGGGAGTCAAACGGATACTAACCGGGCCGTGATTGCATAACTCCAACTGGATAGGTCCCTCAAATCCAGCGTGTATCGTTGGTGCAGTAACATGCACGGCTAAACCAAGTCTAGCTAATGAACTTTTTCCCTCAACCCTTGCAGCGATTCTTGAATGATTTGGAAGGTGAATCGTTTCGTGTGTCCACGCCAGAACAAAAGCCTCAGGCGCTAATACGTAACCTTTATCAGGTTGGATATTTATTCTTTTAGTATATTTTTCCCGAAACTTGAGATACTTAAACTCTGGTCCTGGAGTAATGATTTGCCCTTTGGTTTTCTCAATTTGATCGAACGACCAAACTCGAAGCTGTTTTGCTAAAGTTAGATCAACAGAAGTGGAGCTATACAGAACTGGGTCTGGTTTCGGCTTTATTTTAATTTGCCGGTTAGCCAAGAATATTTGAATTTCGCGGTCTGTTAGTATCATTTCATTCAGGGAGTATTTGGTTTTTATTCACCCAAACTCTCCAATATCCCGAAGATGTCTCCTGAGGCAATTCAATTAAAACATTGTTATTATCCCTTGCTACCTCGGCTGCTAAAACATGATTGGAACCAGTTTGGGTAGCGCTTAAAAGAACTTCAGCGCGAACCCCTCCTGCTGTTGTAATATAAGCAATGCGCTCAGACCCGATAACGCCTCGCATAATTCTGGCTTTTACCCTGCTCATTAAAACTCCTTTTCTTTTATGTCAGTAACAAACCAATTATTTCTTCAATTTGCCAAACTTGATGCATGTGTAGCTATTTTACATGTATCTATATAATACCACAACCATCAATTGCCGTCAAAGCATTTTATTAACGATATAGGGTTCGATATTTCGCACCGGTGAGTATTGCGTTGCCCCACAGGACCCCTTACGGGGTTAGCGGTATCTCTTTCATTATTCTCTCTTAACTCTGCTCTTATTGCCGACGTTCCTGCTTGCCTATTACAAATGAAAAAGGTGCCGGACAACTTTAATTCCCCCATTGAAATAGTGTTGAGAATAATGGCATTAATTAACCATTCAACATTGATGATTCGACCGACCACTTTAGAACGATAATCTGAGATTTTGTTGTCTTTAGTCATTTAGTAGTGCCCTTTATGGCATTGAGGTCCAACGTCAAAGGTGAGCCACCGACTTGGTAGGCCATTCATTCACGGTACCCTTTCGCTGAGACGATGGTCCAGTTGTTGGCTTGGGCGCGATTTCCGTCGACGGTATCCACTTGAAATGAACCCGTCGCTTCCGGTGAGATGAAGACCTCATCAATGAAGGTGCGTGACCATTCTTCATTTTCTTCATTTGGTTCATTCCAGATACGAATCCGTAGTTCGCGAATGTGCCACTCGGAAGAATTGTAAACTAGGAGTGTGTCCGAGTATTCATCCATAAAATGCGTAAGTCTTTTCTGCTAAGGGACTTAGTGATTTTGAGTGATTTTGAACCCAAAACAGCTAAGTGTTTCTTTTGCAAGCACTTATGAATTTCAAAAGTTATTACTCAGACAGACTCCTAGCCCAGAAAATAAGCTTCTAACTGAATAGCCGGCCGTACCAGTAAGACTGGCAACCATAGATTCGGGCAACGCTGAGAGTTGTCGTTCCGGTTGGGATTCCTCAATCTCACGAAGCGATGTCCCCCGGACAAACCATGTCTTTCCAGTTTTTCTGTCAATCTTGTAGGCGATGCCATTCTTGCCTGGCGCCAGATAGTATCGTTGATTTGAGGATCGGAAAACCAGCACGACCGCAGCCAAGATCGAAATGACAACGACTGTGGCGCAGATAAGAGCAAGCTTATTTTCAAAGAATTTGAGCATAATTGTTGCCCAACATAATAATATACGACACGATTCAGCCCGTGAGATAGGCAAAGCCGGCATCTCAAGGGTTAAACTGATTTTATGCTACAATTATTCTAATATCAACAAAATTTGGTTTACCTTCAGTCGGACGGTGCGGTTAAGAGGCTGGCAATAGATCGCAACAGATTTGCCAGACATTCTTTAACCGATGGTTCGGCTCCCTTTTTCACTTTAACGTATACAATTCACAAATATCTTCAAGTGGACCAAGATTCAAAACTATATAGTCTGATGCTGCACCATTACCTAAAGGATCCCAAAGAAATCGGTATTCCATTTGATATGCATAGACAAAATCTTTGCATATTGTAGGGCTAAAATATTGATTCTTTGTTGGCTCGTGTGGATCGAAATACTCAATTGGGTTATGATGGAAATACCATTCAGGTAGAACTTCTTTTGAATTCTGCTCTATTCTTTCCGCAAACTTCTCAGGATCTTTCATAATTACGCATGAATCGTATCCAAACTCTTCAAAAATCTTTGGTTCAAAATCGCAGGACATGCAGAGAGTATAGTAATTGGTTTGGGTAGATACAGTTTCTTTAAGATCTCCTCTAATAGGTATACGCTTGCCTTCCTTTGTTGTTATTGTTGTATGGTCTCCTACCAGCCATTTGTGCTTATTAAGTTCATCGTCAGTTCGTGGATCACCTATAATGCCATCTTTGTATAAAGAGGCAGGACTAATTCTTACTTCCCCTTTTTCAACAAACAATTTCATGAACTCAAAATTGCCGTACCGAAAAAGAATATCGCATGAATTAGGGCCTTTGGGGCGAACAGGTGCCTGTAAGAGGGCGCGAGGATGAGGTGTAGGAACAGGTAGCTTAATATCACTTAAATAGAACTCATACCTCGTTTGATGTTCCTTTCTGTACCAATACCAAGAGCTTAGAAAACTATTAATTGGTATTACATCACGCTCACAACCCGTTAGAACTTCAAAATTACGACAGATATTTTTATAGCGTTCAATTAATTCAGATTCAATAATGTTTTTTAAATATCGATAAATTTCATACTGAGATTCCCAAAATTCAGGCTCGTAATTATGAATATTCTGACCCCAAGATTTTATAGCCTTATCAGTCGGCAACCCCTTCGGTAAAGTTAATGAATCCAGTTTTTGCAAAGTTTCCTCTTTATGAGACGAACGCACCGGCTGAGGGGCGGCCTTTAGGCCGTCCGCCTTGAGCCGCTTGTTATGGATTTTGCATGTTAACTTTTACGATATTAACTAAATCTATGAAGGTATATTTTTTCTCAGGATGGTTCCAAATATCTCGAACTATCAAAGGCGCGTTATTAAAGTCTCGTTTGCTCAAGAAATCAACACGTTCTAGCAATTGAGTTTCTTGTGTTCTTTCCACTTCTCGATATTGCCCATTAACTTTTCTTCGGAACTTCCCAGGTGAATGACAGTAGATATTTAATCGGTTCAACCTTGCATCAATATAAAGATTCCAAAGCTCTACGAAATTCTCTCTTTGTCGGTCACTAAGTACTTGCCTTGCATCCTCAGAATATTTAAAGCACGGATTAAGCCTGTCTGCAACGTGTCCAAATTCGTGATACAGTATGTACCGGTTTTGATCATCAACGGACTGGAACGGATAAATAAAAAGCGTAATCTTTGAACCTTCCGTATGGATATGAACTCCTTCAGAGAAGCTTGGCCGTTTAATTGACACAGTATCAAGCTTATTAACAAGATCATTATAGAAAGGATGATTGGCAATGAATTCTTCTAAGACCGATGAATCAGGGAGAATATTTTCTTTATCAAAAATTAGCATAATATAATAATAACCTGTGGGCCTGTGTCCCTGGGGCCAAGCCCCCTAGGGCAGTGCTATACACCACATACTAATAGTCCCGGCTACGTCTTGGAAATCGGACTACGGAGGATAAACGTTAGTTTATAGTGGTTTGTAATTATACTTTTTTTGGCAAAAACTGCAAGGCTGAATTTCCGGCTAAAGAAATATGTCCCACCCGCGCGAAAGCATCGTCTATAGTCCGGCATGATTCTATTCTATTAACAATTGGTGCGATTCATCGCACCCTACCTATTCATTATTGGTGCGATTCATCGCATCCTACCTCATTATTGGTGCGATTTATCACACCCTACCTCATTATTGGTGCGATTCATCGCACCCTATTCATTCTCCCACGAAATTAGAAATAGGCTCAAAATCAGGAGGTTCGCTGTTCTCACGGCATTGGCATAGTCAATCACGCTCGTAAACTCCCTCCTTGACCCAACGAAGAAAGCTCGAATGTTCCCATTGATGAGGACATTTTGCATGTCCGTGTTTTACCGGATTGTAGTGTATGTAATCCATATGCCTGGCAAAATCCTGCTGATCGGCAATCAGATGTTCCCAGAACCGCCTCTGCCAAACGCCTCGCTCTCCTCTTTTGATTCTCGATGCCGAAACCGACACATCCCGGCCGCCGGAGGCGAGCCATGATTTCGTGAACCTCATTTTTATCATGCGCCATCGCACAGAGAAATCGTCGTCATCGTCCGGCATCTTCCATATACAGTGACAATGTTCCGGCAGGAGCACAACACCCGGCATTTCGAACGGACGTAATGCGCAGACTTCGGTTATGGCCTGATGCAGAAATGAACGTGCAAGCTCATTGCAAAATATCTTCCGGCGGTTAAATGTCACGACAGTAAAGAAATAGGTCCCGCCGGTACGAAACCATCGTCTATAGTCCGGCATGATTCTATTCTATTCATTATTGGTGCGATTCATCGCACCCTACCTGTTTATTATTGGTGCGATTCATCGCACCCTACCGTTTTTATGACATCATCAAATTCTTTCAAGACGCTTTCATCTTTTTGCCCGATGAAAAAGTTGACCAGGAAAATCGTTAAACAATTTGCAATAAAGCCGGGGACGATTTCATACATTGTGTCGCTTAACCCAACCTGTTTCCACAACACAAGCACCACTGTTCCGGTTACCATTCCTGCCAGGGCCGACTGCCAAGTGGTTTTTCGGCTGAATAATGCAAAAAGAACTAACGGCCCGAAAGCCGCTCCGAAACCACCCCACGCATAAGAAACTATCCCCAGAATCGTGTTATCGCGATCCAGGGCCATTACCAATGCTATTATTGAGATTATGACGACACAGCCTCTTCCTACCAAGACAATCTCTCTTTCGGAAGCTTCTTTTCTTATGGCCTTGCAATAAAAATCCTCCGAAAGCGCCGAGGATGAAACCAGCAATTGGGAATCTATTGTTGACATAATAGCCGAGAAAATCGCCGCTAACAATATCCCTCCAAACCACGGATTGAATAGTTCGCGTATCATATAAATAAAGACCTTTTCTTCTTCCCCGCCGCTCAGGTTCTCGAACATCGCTATGCCGATAAAACCGATAGCTACCGCTCCGCCTAACGACAGAAAGACCCAGACAATGGCGATAGTCATCGACTTGGCAATTTTATTTATCGACTTGATGCTCATAAATCGCACTAATATATGCGGCTGGCCGAAGTACCCGAGGCCCCACGCCATACTGGATATAATCATACAAATACCAACAGTCAGTTTCTGTCCTTGCGGCATCAAACTTGCCGATATACCTTTGAACTCCATTGCTTCTCTTATTGCTTCGACCCCTCCGACGGTATGATAGGTCAGGGCCGGAACTATCACTATCGCAAAGACCATTAGCGCGCCCTGCAGCAGGTCCGTCCAGCATACCGCCAAAAACCCCCCTAAAAACGTATATGCAATAATGACAAGTCCACCGATGATTACCGCAACGTGATATTGAACATTAAATGTCGATTCAAATAACAACCCCGTTGCCACAAGCCCTGATGATGCGTATATAGCGAAGAATATCAGTATTATTATCGCGGAAACTATTCTTAACAAACCCGTAGGGTCCCTGAAACGCGCCTCAAAAAAGCACGGCAGTGTTATCGCATTGGTTTTTTCCGTATAAACCCTCAGCCGGGCCGAGACCAGCTTCCAGTTCAAGACAGTCCCGATGAAAAGGCCAATTGCAATCCAGCTTTTTCCCATTCCTCCTAAGTAAATCGCCCCGGGGAGCCCCATCAGCAGCCAGCCGCTCATATCGCTCGCCTGTGCCGAAAGTGCCGTCACCCACGAGCCCATGCTCCTGCCGCCTAATAGGTAGTCTTCTATGTTGACAGACCTGCGATAAAAGAAAAAGCCGATACACAACAAAACTATAAAATAAGCAATAAATGTAATTAACGTTGGTACCGACATCTTCTTAAAAAGTAGGGGCGATTTCCAATGGTGGAAATGTTACATTCTGGGCCTTATTTAGCCAGGCAGGGTCTCCATATACTCCTGCCTTGCTGTAATCGAAAGGCTTAAATCCGGTCTTTAGGACAGGGGAGTTTGGCTTTAGATGAAAGTCAAAATTCTCCGCATCGACGAACATCGGGTCCGCAATAATCGAACCTGTATCTTGTCCTCTTTTTTGCCAATCCTCAAATGTCATGCCGGCAGGTTTCACCTCTTTACCGGATGCGTTCCAATAGCAGTTGTTTCGCATTCTAATTTTGACTTTCGTCCAGGGGCCCGACAGTAAGGGGCCTGTATTCCAATAGACGATATTATTTTCGAATGTAAAGGACAAATGCTCCTCCACCCGTGTGGCCTGGATTTGGTGCAGTTTGCTGAAGGCCAGGATATTGTTGCGAACGATATTTTCTTTGCCGTAGTGCTGGTGGAAGCCGCCGGTCCTGGTATTATAGACCAGGTTGTTTTCCATAACTATGCCCGTGCTGCCCTCATCGGTGTAAAGTCCCCAGCCGCCGTAGGAGTACGAATAGATATCGTGGAAAATGTTATTACTCACGACGGTCCCTTCCGAAGGGCCGAGCGTATAAATACCGCCCATGTCACTCAGGACGCCCCAGCCGATATGGTGCACGTGATTGAAACTGATGTTATTGCGTTTGGCCAGGCTCTCTCTATAGCCCCATCGCCAGCCGACTGAAAGACCTGTATAAAAAAGGTCTCCAATATCATTGTGCGTAACAGTATTGTCACCGCTTTGTCCAATCCAAACACCCACCGCGGAGGTATAAATTCTCCCGCCTGAGCGAATAATATTATTATCAACCGTAATGTGACTCGTGCGGGATGGCTGGTCGGGACTAATCCTTCCCTCTCCAATTCGTACGCCGCCGGCCCCTAAGTCGTAAAAGTAGCAGCGCTCAAGCCGACAGTCACGGCAGCCTTGCCGAAACCATGCCCCGTATGTCGCAACGTGGCTTATTTCGCAATCCTCCACCACTATATTATGCGCCCCATCGGCCATTATGGCGGCTTCGGTAACGTATGCAGCCTGGTATGGCGCATACCCCTCGGCCGGCAGCAGCGACTGATTGTGCTGAAAGACCAGACCTTTCAATTTTATATGTTCAACAAATTGCCCCGCCTCCGGCTTTCCTTCGAAGATAACCAACTTCTTAATCACAGGTGCTACAATATCAGCCTTAGTCATATCTTCGTCGGGCAGCGGCTTATAATACAGTGTTCCGTTCCGCGCCAGAAACCATTCGCCGGGTGCATCCAGAGCAGCCTTGAAATTCTCTAAGTGAAAACGCGTATTCTTCGGCCAGCTGGAGTAACTTTTGAGTTTCTCCCCCATAGTAATAATCGTATTGACTGCCGTGTCGATCTCCGTTAAAAGACGCCGGGTTATACACCACTTATGATAGGCCACTAATGTAACATCGCGAAGCTCCCGGCTGTTAAGATTCCGCAGCGGCACAAGAGTATCCGGATTTACCTGTGTGGTCCGACGATATTTGTCCTGACTTCCATCGACCTGAACTTCGGAGGTTTCACCCATATAGTGATAAAACTTATTCGGCGTGCGAGCACGAACAGCTCGATGGCCGTTCACAAACAACTGCTCGAAATACCATTTACCGGCCGCAACGTCCGGTATACTGGTTTGCCAGATACCGTTTTCACCGCGTCTGAAACCTGTAATCACCCGCCCGCCTGAAAAAACCGGACTGGCGCCGGCAGCCGCCTCGTAGCTAATCGGACATTCACTCGTCCCGCTGTCCTCAGGAGCTAATATAAAAGGCTCTCTCAGGACATACGTTCCATCCTGAACAATTACCCGCACGGGTTCTGTAATCTCCCCTTGCGATTTCAAGAGTCGAACCTTATCCCGCGCTCCTGCCAGAGAAACCACCGGCCCATCGGTGTGCTCTCTGTTCGGCCCCGCCAGCCGCCCCGACCACTGGTCATTACCCTTGGTGGAGACATATAGGGTAACAGCTTCAGCACACTGAACCAGGAACACCGAAAGCAACACACAACAAAAAATAGACTTTAACTTTAAACCCTGCTCTTTCATGATATTTTAACTCCTATTAACGGCCGCATAAAAGTAAAGAACTCAAACTGACTGGTTCTCCCCGCGTCATTCCCGCGGAAGGACTTGTTGAAAAAGTCGAGATTGCTTCGTCGCTACGCTCCTCGCAATGACACAAAGTGCGTTTTCAGGTCACTGCGAGCGATTTGAAAAATCGCGTGGCAATCTCAAAACGTTGCTCTTTGACTTTTTCAACATACCCGGAAGCGAGAATCCATATTATTGCTATGGTCTTGGATTACTGTTTTCACAGGAATGACAAGCTGTACTATGCTCCTATCAAGGCAACACTTACGCCAAACTAAGGCATATATCTCAGCCGGCTTAAATTTCTATCATCGCAAACCGCTGCTCAGACACTTCTACCTGCTGTGAGATTTTCCCATTCTATTCCAATCTTCTTAAGTGCGTAGCCAAGCTCACGCATATAGTCACCGTAGCCGGTCATCCAGTGGAATCCGGGCATCCGCTCGGCGAGAGTCTTGCTGTCACAGGGAAAGCGTATATCAATTTGTGCCCGGCAGATATCCATAAACGGTGCATCTACAATCTCGCCAATCAGACCGACCCATCGCTTAACGAGAAAATCGGGCGCAATGTTGGTAACTACCTGGCCCGTATGCATCTCAACCTTCGGTGCCGCGCCGTAGTCCGACTCGAAGTGGGTCATAATGCGGGCCGGCTCGAGGTTTTTTCCGTCCATCTTCCGCGGCGCCGTGCAGTGGGCGAGTGTAATTAGACCATCGTGCGGATAGGTCGGGTCGTTAAGGAATACCGGCATGCCCGAAATATTCGCCAGCAGCACGCCCGATGGTATCACAACAAAGTCCGACTCGCAAAAGGCCAGGTAACCGTCATCGTTCAACAGGCTAAGCGTCAGGCAGGCCGATGTCTCGGAAATCGGCATAATCGTCCCCATGCAGCCGTTGATTGTAAGTGCCTTGCAATCTTCCTTTTTCATCATCCCGCGAAATACCTGGTCTAACAAAAAGCAGTTATCGACAAACTTACGTTCGGTCTCTAATGTAGTGCCTCGCGATTTAAGATACCGCCCGGCCCTGCTTTTGGCTCGCTCAACTGCATTTTGGTCCGCACGTGCTTCTTTAATCAGCTTGCCTACCTCATCATAGGAGACTGTCAGAATGTCAAACCGCAATTTTTCCCGAATATCTTTTAGCATCTCAGTCCGGGCTTCTCTCGACTGTGCCCATGCGCCTGGCCCGCCGATAGCTATTATCCGCGTTCCCTGTGTGTTCCGCAGACCGCAAAGCGAGCGCAGACGCCAGAGAATCTCATCCTGGCTGTCTATCACCACGTCCCCATCGTCAATCCCTTTCAAAGCGAGTGTGTCCGTGTGCTGCCTCAGGTAACGCGGGCTGATAATCTCGTACCACAAATAGACGGGCCCGGACTTATGACGGCAAAAGAAGATAATGTCTTTACCGCTCTCCGCCAGCTTGGCAAACGTATCCATCCCGCCACCCGCCGCATAGATAATATACACATCGGCCTTGTCGAGGTCGCTCAGCCCAGATATATCTCCGGCGCCCTTAATACCTTCAGGCCGCATAAACTCAACGGGAAAGTCCGCCTTAGCTTTGAGCTCATTGAGTTCGCGCTTGATAAGGCTCAGTTCCTGCTCGGCATCCTGTTCGGTTTGAATGCCGCCCCAGCTTCGCCAGCTTGTTTGGGGCCGCCGTCTTGGAGTACTATAGACAAGTATCGGCTTGACCTTCAAAGCACGACGCTCCGGCACCGATTCATTTTGCTCAGCCGCCGATACGGCCTTCCAGCTCAGGCCGGTAATTGCCGCACCTGCAAATGCTATTGTGCCCACACCTTGTAAAAAGTCCCTCCGATTTATCTCACCGGCCGAATGTTGATGGCCGCAGGGACAGCATGTATTTCTAATAACGTTTTCTTCATTGGATTTCTTAACCATTACATATCCTCCTTTCTACGGATACAGTTTTTTTTATTTACTCGGAAAGTATAACCGAAACTCAGCAGATAAAAAAGAAAAAAGCTCACCCAAAGTTTCCATTGCTGTTCGTCTGGCCGTCGCCGGAACAGCGAGGCAGCACGAATACGAAACACCCAATATAGCTGTGACAAAGTAGTAGTACTTTTCATTAACGAAAAGTACTAATACATTAAAAAAAGTTATCAAAAGGAACGAAGTGCTGAAAGTCCACCACAGGCGGGTCTAAGCAATATTATTATTCCTGTTCCATTGCTCACAATCGGGCCTTACCAGCCAATATTTTATGGATTATTCAGTTTATAGGGGTGAACAATCACGATAAGTTTCCGTACTCAAATAATTCGTGCAATCCGTGAAATCTGTGGTTATAATATGGAATTATGAAATTGCCCAAATTGCAAAAACCGGAAAAATATGTCGGCCTGTATATCTTCGACTTCGGCGACGACGCCGGTGTGGGCTTCACCGCCGAAGAAGTAGTGGAGCTTCTCGAAAGCGAAAAATACAAGAACGGCAAAGTCTATAAAATACACAGAGCCTACCCCGACGGCAGGCTCGAACTAAAAGGCGTACCTGCCCAGACTTTTCAGCTTGAGGCAGGGATGCTCTTTTATTCGAGTGCTCTCGAAACAGCAAGAGGAGATTTCAAAAAGCTTGTTAGTCTGGCTATCAAGACAGCACCCCCCTGCCGAGCCAAGGTGCATCTGGCTAAGTATAATGATGACAAATTCGCAGTGGCCCTTATTTATCCTGCTGAATACAACGACGAGGTCAGCTCATGGCTTTTAGACGGCCAATACAAAACCAGCGGCGCCGCCGAAGGCGGCATCGAGGCGGTGCAAAGATACTATGATTACAATCCTGAAATTCTGGAAAGACATCAATTGTTCGGCAAATTTGCATCGATAAGCAGAACCGGCCAGGAGCTGTTAGCCGGTCTAAAATTGGCTGTGCAAAGATAGTAGTTAGTTACTGATGCGGAAACAGTATTTGTCATTCCCGCCCCGCATTGTGTGCGGGATAAACTCCAGCGGGAATCCAGCTTTTTCGCTCTGGACCCCTGCTTTCGCAGGGGTGACATCGTAGGTTTTTGCTTTCCGCAACAGGAACGAGTTAGTGAATAGTGATGGTATTTAACAAGTATGCGTGTGCGAACCAAGATAAATTCATTACTCAGCTTGCTTGCGGCCGGCTTGTTGACAGTATTCGGCAGGTCCCCGGCCAGGCCCACCACAAACGATTTGAATCGAATGGAGTTCAAGTCCAGCACGCAGCGTTTGGGGATACGATTTACCGAAAAGATTCGTGAGGTCTTTCGGTTCAGATGGATTAGAAAAATATAAATGTAAAACTAAAAACTCAAAAATACAGTCCGGAACCTGAATTTAAAAAGGGTTCTAATTTTAAATTGTGATTTTGCATTTTTCCCTTTAAGTATTTCCTTTTTGGTGTTGAAGCTCTTATGGCTGAATCCCATATACATCCGCTACCTGGAAATGTTCCCGTGCTTAGCGAAAACGCTTTGATGGTCCTGCGAAGCAGATATCTAATCAAGGACCAGAACGGCAAGTGCATCGAGACACCGGCTCAGCTTTTTAGCAGGGTGGCGTCTCTGGTAGCCGAAGCTGAATCTAAATATGGAGCCGACAGCAGCGAAATCAGACAGTGGCACCGAAAATACTACGATTTGATGGCATCATTAAAATTTTTGCCTAACTCCCCTGCCCTTATGAACGCACAACGCCGGGGGATGCTCAGTGCCTGCTTTGTGCTGCCGATTGAAGACAGCATAGAAGGGATATTCGAGTCGATTAAGCAGACCGCTTTGATTCAGCAGGCCGGCGGCGGAACCGGATTTTCTTTCGATAGATTAAGGCCGACAGGCGACCGCGTTGCATCCAGCGGCGGGACAACATCGGGGCCGATCAGTTTTTGGCGTGTTTTTTCTGAAACTACAAACGCAATTCAGCAAGGTGCTTTTCGTCGCGGCGCAAATATGGGTATGATGAGTGTCGAACATCCGGACATACTAAAATTCCTGCACGCCAAGCAGAACCTACAAGCCTTCACCAACTTTAATATCTCCGTCAAAATCACCGATGACTGGATGAAGATGGTGCTAAAATCCGGTAAAACTTTGCACATTGTTAAAAATCCACGCACTCATGAGAGATACTTATTGCCGCGGCGAATCAATATTACCAACTACAAAATAAATGACCTGCACAAACTGACCGGCAAAGGCAAACCTTCCTCTAAACGAGCAGGCCAATTTTACACCGTTAGTGACATCTGGAAAGTGATTGTTAAGTGCGCGCATAAAACCGGCGAACCGGGCGTGGTTTTTATCGACCGAATCAACCGTGACAATCCAACTCCTTCGCTGGGCCGAATAGAAGCAACTAATCCCTGCGGTGAACAGCCGTTGTTGCCTTATGAGGCATGCACGTTAGGTAGTATCAATCTTACCAAATTCGTGAGCTTCGCTAATAACGCAGCAGATATGGATTGGCCGGCACTGGCCAAGACCGTTAGATTAGCTGTGCGGTTTCTGGACAATATTATAGATGTCTGTGTTTATCCGGTCAGAAATACTGTCAGCTTAACGCAAGGCAATCGCAAAATCGGCTTAGGCGTTATGGGCTTTGCGGATTGCATGTTTCTGCTCGGGATACCTTACGATTCCCAGCGGGGTATCGAATTCGGCTCGGAGCTTATGAGCTTCATCAACGAAAACTCACGCAAGGCCAGCGGTGAGCTTGCCGATTTACGTGGGCCGTTTCCAAATTGGAGTCACAGTATATGGCGGACGCAAAGAGCGAAAAAGGTCCGCAACGCCTCTATTACCTGCGTAGCTCCGACCGGCACGATAAGTATCATCGCAGACTGTTCTTCCGGCATAGAGCCGGTTTATTCACCGGTATTTATCCGCCGGATTTTAGACGGTTCAAAAACACTTCAGATAAATCCATTCTTCAAACAGGTAGCTGAAAAACACGGTTTCTACAGCAAGAAGCTGGAAAACCAGATTGCCAAAACCGGCAGTATTCAAAAAATCACCCAAATCCCCGTCAAAATTCGCAGAATCTTCAAATGCGCTTACGATATCAAGCCAGAATGGCAAATTCGTATGCAGGCGGCTTTTCAGCAACATTGTGACGCAGCGGTCAGTAAGACCATAAATTTCAGCGAAAAAGCCACGATAGCCGCCGTTGATAAGGCCTATAAATTAGCCTATCAGCTTGGCTGTAAAGGGGTTACAATTTATCGTCGGCACAGCCGAGACAGCGAGCCGATGAGCCTGTATTAGCATACGGTACACGGTATCCAACTGATCTCCTGATGAACAGGACGATTTATGTATCGCGATACACATGATTCGCAGTTCAAGGTAAGTGGGCGTAAAAACATAAGCGCACAAATAAATAAGTTACTGCTTTCGCACAATCTCATGAATATATGGGGAATTTCGTATAAAGATTCTACTTGACGAAAAGGTGGCTAATCTGGTATAAATAAAATTGGTTAAAAGTGTGGATTTTGTTCTTCTGCTGGGAAAATTCTTGCCGGGCTGCGGCGGGCTCCGCCCCAACGAGTGATTTTCCGAATAGAGGAGGAGTTATTATGTATCACGCGAGGAACAGAGTTTTAGCAGAAATTTTGCGCTTCGCCCGCCGTGGCTCGCTTGGCGAAGCCAAGTCGCGACAGGCAAGTGAGTATTGTTGCATTTCAATTAACAACCAATAATTATTTTATGTAGGAGGATTATTATGTGTAAAAAATTGTTTTTTTTGGTTTCTTTTGTTTTGGTGCTGAGCGTGGCTCTGATGAGCACAGCTAAGGCAGAGATCGTTGGCTGGTGGAGGCTCGATGAGGGCTCCGGGACCATTGCAACCGACCTTAGTGAGTATGGCAATAATGGTACCCTCCAGGGCGATCCACAATGGGTGAATGGAAAATTCGGAAAGGCTTTAAAATTCGATGGCGTCGATGACTTTGTGGAGATACCACACGCCGAAATCCTTACGGTGGACAACGAAGTTACCGTAATGGCATGGATAAACGCCGAAAGGCACGGCGGCCCCGGTACCGAAAGCTGGCAGGGAATTGTTGCCAAGTCTAATAGTCCAAGGTCGTATAGTCTTTACACTGAGGCCAGCGGTGCCCTTCATTTTAGTACAACATCGACAGTAATTAATGATTATGTTGGTACTCTCAGCTCCGGGACAATACCGCTCAATGAGTGGGTACACGTAGCTGCTATGGTGGTAGATGGCCAGCACCAGTATTACATCAACGGAGAACCTGCCGGCACAAGCGGCTCGGACATTGTCCTGCCGGGGACAACGGATACTTCTCCAGCTCTTATCGGTAGAACCGGAGAGGGTGCAAGTCGCAGTTTTCTTGGAATGATTGATGATGTTCGCATCTATAATGAAGCGCTTACTCAGGAGGAGATTCAGGTCATTATGCTGGGCGCAGGAATGCCATATGCATCCGGCCCTTCTCCATCGGATAGTGTTCTCCATGAGGATACATGGGCGAGTCTGAGCTGGCGTCCGGGAGATGACGCGGCCTCACATGATGTTTATTTCGGCGAGAATTTTAACAATGTAAACGACGGCGCCGAAGGCACATTCTACGGCAACCAGCCCTCGGCGTTTTTTGTTGTTGGCTTTCCCGGCATGCCTTATCCGGACGGTCTTGTTCCGGGCACGACCTACTACTGGCGTATCGATGAGCTTGAGGCAGATGGTACCACGAAACACAAAGGCAATGTCTGGAGCTTTATGGTTCCCCCTAAGACCGCCTACTACCCCGACCCTGCTGATGGCGGCGAGTCTATAGACCCGGATGTGGAGCTTAGCTGGACGGCAGGTTTCGGTGCGAAACTGCACTATGTGTACTTCGGTGATAATTATGACGATGTGAATAGTGCTACCGGAGAACTACCTAAGGGAACTACAACCTATACTCCCGGCACACTTAAATTTGCTAAGACTTACTACTGGCGTGTCGATGAGTTTGATGCCATCGAAACTTATAAAGGTGACGTCTGGAGCTTTACTACTGAGGGCGGGGTCGGGAGCCCGGACCCGTCTAATGGCGCTGTGGATGTAAAGCATACCCCGGTTCTTACCTGGACGCCGGGATTCTATGCTGCTTCGCATCAGGTGTACTTCGGCACAGATAAAGAGGCCGTACGCAATGCCGATACCAGTTCGCCGGAGTATAAAGGCACCGGGGACCTTGGTTCTGAGAGCTATGAAGCCGAAAAACTTGAGTGGAATATCACTTACTACTGGAGGATCGACGAAGTCAATAACACCAATCCTGACAGTCCGTGGACAGGAAATGTCTGGAGCTTTACGACCGCTAACTTCCTTGTCGTTGACGACTTTGAGGCCTACAATGACCTTGACCCCGCCGAGGCCGATAGCAACAGGATATTTAACGTGTGGATAGACGGATATGACGACCCGACAAACGGTTCTTTAGTTGGTTATGACGTTCCTCCTTTTGCAGAGCAAACTATCGTTCACGGAGGCAACCAGTCGCTGCCGCTCTACTACGACAACAGTGTTGGGTACTCTGAGGCAACTTTGACGCTGACTTATCCGCGTGACTGGACCGAGAATGGTGTTAGCACATTAACTATTTGGTTCATGGGCGATTCGGCTAACGCTGCCGAGACGTTGTACGTTGCTCTCAACGGCAATGCGATAGTTACTAATGATAATCCTAATGCAGCTCAGACAGAAGAGTGGACAGAATGGAATATCGATTTGCAGGCGTTTGCAGACCAGGGCGTGAACCTTGCCAATGTTAATACTATTGCCCTTGGTCTTGGTAACAAGAACAACCCGCAGGCTGGTGGTTCAGGTACAATGTACTTTGATGATATTCGACTGTATCCTCCGCCAGCAGAGTAGGAACCTTAAGTTAGGATTTAGATGGCCCCCATTGCTTCTTGCAAAGCAAGATATGGGTGTGCGGTTGATATAGCAAATTCGTTTCAATTCGGGGTCTATACCGATTTGGTATAGGCCCTTTTTTCATTGGCTCGGCCAAAAGATGATGGGGCCGCGATATTGGCGATTTACTATTGATTATTTTCTGTCGAAGTGGCAATATAGTAATAATACCAATTACAGTTAAAAATTGCCGAAAGAATTGCATATAATATACATAGAGAGCCTGGATTCCTGCTTTCGCAGGAATGACAGAGTCAGGTAATCAGCAATCAATAAATAGAATTGTAATAAGACTTATGATACGTGGTGGACGAAGGGAAGTGAAGGTGCGTTTGGGGGCAGCTTTTAAGCCGGGGACAAAGTGCCGGGTTGAGTATGTGAAATGAAAATTGTATGCAAAACTGTCTTTTATCTTTGGATATGCAGCACGGCAAGTCTTGCTCTTGATAACAAACAAGCAGCAGGAGCCCTTGTCTATCGTGGGGCCAGTGATGCGTCGGCTGCGGTGGCGGTAGGTAAAGATATGTTCGTCGTTGCTGACGACGAGAACAACGTCCTGAGGGTTTACAAAACCAGTAAAGGTGGGCTGCCTCTTTTCTCTTTTAATATGGCAGAGTTTCTGAGCATCGAGCCTGAATATCCGGAGGCGGATATCGAGGGAGCAGCGATAATTGGTCAGCGCATCTATTGGATTACTTCGCATGGTAGAAATAAAGATGGGAAAATGAGGCCTAACCGGTATCGTTTTTTTGCTACCACTGTTAAGGTCGAAAATGGGAATGTTACTATTACCCCCGTAGGCACGCCATGCAAAACCCTCATCCATAGTCTGGTAAAGGCTGAGAATATGCGTCATCTGAGGTTAGATAGAGCAACTCGATTCGATGCAACCGAGCTTACCAATAAAGAACGCAAAAAACTTGCGCCGAAAGAAGAAGGCCTTAATATTGAGGGACTTTGTGCATCGGCTGATGGCAGGACAATCTATATCGGATTCAGAAACCCTCGCCCAGTTGATAGAGTAACCAGCCATACAAAAGCTCTTGTTGTACCTTTGAATAATTTCAAGCAGGTAATTGAAGATTGCGAAGCGCCAATTTTTGGTGAGCCGATGTCATGGGATTTGACCGGTCTGGGGATAAGGAGTATGGAGTATTCCCATTTCCACAAGGAATATTTCATTATCGCCGGCAGTTTTGACGAAAGCCCAAAGATTGCCTTATATCGCTGGTCAGGAAAAAAAGAAACACCGCCGGTATTAGTGAGGGAATTAAGTCAAAGCAATTTTAGTCCTGAGGCGTTGGTTACCTTTAAGAACTCGGATAAGCTTTTTATGCTTAGCGATGATGGGTCTCTGGAAATCAAGGTCAGTGGAGCGTGGGAGTGTATGAAAGGTGAATTTCGTAAGGACGGGACGTGCCTGAACAAGTACCTGATTGACCCTAAGAAAAAAACTTTTAGGGGAATTTGGCTGACTCCCTAAGCCAAAGAACCAAACCAATAGTCCAAAAGAGAACACCCGGCTGAAACTCAGAGCTAAGAGCCTATCCCAATAACCCGCTCTATTGCGGCCGGCTGCAAAGCCCGATGCCTGCGTTGTCGGTGAAAAAACGTTCTCAACGTGGAGAAAACCACGCCTGGCGAGCCTTTTTGGCCTGCATCCTTGGCCTCGAACTTTTCGCTCGGCCTCATAACGACCCGGTTATTCGGATAAGCTCTAAATATTTTCGAGTGGAAAATGGTTACTTAAAAAAAGAAATAAGCTATAATGTTTAGCAGTTAGTCAATAGTTAGCAGGTTATAGTTTAGTGCTCTGTCAAATGTCGATTGATGTTCTGTCATTCCTGCCCCGCATCAGTGTACGGGATAAACTCCAGCAGGAATCCAGATTGTTATAAATGGATTCCGCATCAAGTGCGGAATGACAACAACTCAAACCATGCGTGACAGAGCAGTAGGTTAGGAGCAGTTATGTCAGGTCATTCACATTGGGCGGGAATAAAATATAAAAAGGCGGCTGCTGACGCAAAGCGCGGCAAGATATGGAGCAAAATCGCTCGAATGATAATAGTCGCAGCCAAGAGCGGCGGCGGGGACCCGTCTGCGAATCTGCCTTTGCGATATGCCATCGACAAGGCCAAGGCAGCCAATATGCCGAAGGATACGATTGAAAAGTCTATCAAAAAAGGAACCGGCAACGTAGAAGGTATTACTTTTGAAGAAGTGCTGTACGAGGGCTATGGACCAGGCGGTGTGGCTATAATGGTCGAGGCGCTGACGGATAACCGTAATCGCACTACGCCGGAAGTTAAGAGATTATTCGACAAACACGGCTGCTCATTGGGGACAAGCGGATGTGTTAACTGGATGTTCAGCAAGAAGGGGCTTATTACGGTTAACACAGCCAGTGTGGACGAAGAACAGCTCCTGGAAATTGCCCTCAGTGCGGGTGCCGATGATTTGCAAACTGTGGGGGACATTTTCGAGATAACCTGTGAGCCGGGTGCTTATGAAGAGCTCAAAAAGGCTCTGCAGGAAAAAGAAATAGCTACCGAGGTAGCTGAAATTTCAATGGTGCCGAAGAATACTATTCCTATCAACGATGAGCATACAGCTAAGAAAATAATTTCACTGATGGAGGTCTTTGAAGACCACGAAGATGTGCAAAACGCATACGCAAACTTTGACATACCTGATGAGATAATAGCTCATATATCGTAATGCGTATTGCGTATATCGTGCTACGGGGTTGATTGGCCTGTGAGGAATTTTAGCTGCTGTTTTGCGAACTGGTATTTTTCCTCGCCGAGTCGGCTGACAATTTTCTCCCTTTCGGGGTACATTTCCCGAAACTGGTCGCGATATTTATCTTCGATGTCGATTGCTTCTTCATACTGCTTGATTGCAACATCGGTTTTGTCTAACAGCTCCGCGATTTTTGCCAGCTCGATTCGCAGCCGCGCGCAGCCGGGATAACGATACTCAACAGTAAACGAGGCGTTATCAAAAGCCTTTTGCAGCCAATCAAATTTTCCCGGCTGTGCCGAAACTTCCGAGAGCAGTAAATAGACCTCTGTTAATCGCTCATAGTTTTTGAAAGCAGCATTATTGCGCTCGATTGCAGTCCGCAGGCACTTTTCCGACTGCAACAGCAGGTCCCGGTTGTTCGGCGTCAGCTGGAAATGGTGCAGATACAGTCGGCCGTTGAGGGATGGTGCATCGGGACTTAAAGAGTCATCCTCAGCGGCAGAATTTAGGAGCTTGTGGGCCTGCTCAAATTGGCCAACGGATATGGCCCGGTTAGCCTGCTGAATTTTAGCGCCGGCTTTACCTACTGGAATAAGGGCATAATTGAGATAAACACAAGTTATTACCACCCCTGCCGCCACTGTCAGTATCTTTACAAAAGGTGCAGGTTTTAGAACGACCTGTGGTCGGGGATTTGTTTGATAACCTATCGCGATAAGGCAGGCAATTACCACCCAAAAAACTGTGAATACGCCAGGCTCAAAAATTGCAAAGTCTATTAAATTATGAAAAGCAACGCCTAAAACTGCACAAAAAAGAGCAGCAGAGGCAATACTTAAGTGAGCCTTTTTTGCCGGCCTCTCACCCGCTGCTGCAAGCAGGAAACCAGCTATAAATACAATCACAGGCATAATATACAATATGATTATCCCGGCTTTTCTTTCCTGCGGCGAAGCAGTCGGCGGCAGGGGAAAAATAATTGGTCTGATAAACAGCAACGCAGCCGATACAATAATCGCTGAGAAAATCGCCAATTTTTTGAAAGTCGGCTCAGTCCGGTGAGCTTCCGATGGGCAGCTTGCAGACCTGGGAGATACTACGGCCCACAATGGCATGCAAATCATAGCTAAAAATCCGATAAGCCCGATAGGGCCGTATTGAGTAAGGATACTGAGTAGAAAGTTATGCGGGTTCGCGACGGATTCTGAAGCTGAAGCTGGTTTGTAATTTGGGTAGAAGTGTGCGAAGTTGCCGGGACCAACTCCGGTAAGCAAATGTTCGGCATACATTTTCACCGACGCATGCCAGTACTGCCATCTGACAAGCATTGAATTGCCACCCGGTAATCGGCCGTGAGCCAATCCATACCATACAACTACCCAGGTCCCAGCCAGAGCTAATAGCAAACATATAATCAATACATTTTTTTTGTGAGCTTTCAGCCAGTTACCAAGGCAAAGATAAATAACAAACGTTACTGCGGCAAAAAGAGAAGCGACAATTGCGCCTTTGCTCCTGGTAATTACAAGGCCGAAAATAACAACTGCGGCCGCAATACCGCATGTGATAAACCAAACCGATTCGGTTCCGGCCAATTTGCGATTTCTATATCTCTCAAAAAGCAAGGCAACAGCGGCCAAAGACGCCATTAATGCAAAAGAGCCGGCGGAATTACTCGTTGTGAAAAAGCCGCTGATATCCTTCGAGTAAATACGATGTTCAAACTGAAAGTGCTCCAAACTGTTCGGGACAATTCGCTGCTGTGCGAGAGCGGCATTAGGGTCCTGCTCATAAAATTCAATCATATTCTCACTTTCGGGATACTGCTCCCAGCACCGATAGGCCGAGACCACACCCAGAGCGACAATGAGAGCCAAGAGAAGTTTTACTTTTGACTGCGAGTCGAGCATCTGGACCAGCAGCAGGGCCATCAACACCGGCGCGACAAGCCCGGCGAAATCAGTAATCGCCCCTCGCTTATCCGGCGCTGCAAGACCCGATACGATAGCGGCTACACAGAAAAGCCCCAAACCAATTTCGATACCGCTCAAGCGGTATGAAAACCTCCTGCCGCAAAGACTCAATACGAGCCAGAGGACGAAAGAAAATATCAATGCGGCTGATACAAACATACTGAACGAAGATATTAACACAGCCCTCCATATTGGTAGGCCGTACATGCTGTCGGTTATACTGGATGGCAGATTAGCTGCCTGCACAGTCGGGCTTTCGGTAAACATTGTGCGAAATGCGATTACACAAAGGCAGAAGGCAAGGATTATGTATTCCAGGCATACCAAGGCTTTGCTTTTGGACAAGTTAGAATTAATCGGGGGCTTTATCATTTTGTGCGGTGGTTTCAAAAATAGCGACAATAGATAATACCATAACTGTTTGAATGAAGATTAGAATTGCGCCGGCCAGATTGACCTGATAGAGAAAAATTGCGCCAAGGCCGGTGCAGAGCGTAGCCAAGTATAACGTCAGAACTGTTTGAGTATCGGTTAAACCATGTTTTTTGAGTCGATGAGAGAAATGCTGAGTGTCACCGATGAAGGGGCTTTTGCCCTGGCTTATGCGCAGCAGCGTTACGCTGATGAAATCATAGAGCGGGACAGCCATGACGAGCAGCGGCATAAAAACCGCATACCACTGCCCGCTTTGTGCTTCGTGATAATAAGTGGTGCGCACAGTCAGCAGCCCGACAAAAAAACCCACGACAAGCGAGCCGGCGTCTCCCATAAAGATTTTGGCAGGAGGGAAATTAAATACTAAAAATCCTAACAGCGCCCCTATAAAAACAAGTGTCAGTCCGCCTACAAAGACCTGGCCGCTTAAAGCGGCTGCGGTGAATAAAATACAGCTTATTATAACGGCAATGCCGGCGGAAGCACCGTCCATATTGTCAAGAAAATTAAACGCGTTAATAATCAGCACTATCCATACGGCTGTAAGCAAAGAAGTAATTATTCTGCTCTGGATAAAAAGCTCAATTCGAATATCCGCAAAAAAGGCGGCAGTTATTGCAACGGCAAACTGAACGGCGAGCTTGAAGAATGGGCTGAGATGCTTTTTATCATCCCAGATGCCGAGTACGAACAAGACAAGAACAACAAGCAGTACAATTACGAGATGGTTGATTTTGCTTAAAAAGCCATCCGTGTGAATGGTAACCGACCGGCCGAGCCAATCAAGGTAACCAGGAGCGGCAAGAAATTTTACTACTGCGATAGCAGTAAGTATGATAATTGAGATTGTGCCAAATATTGCGATACCCCCGCCGAGAGGAATAACTGTTCGGTGGTATCTATCTTCAACCGGCTGTGCGACCAATCCTGCGCGAACGGCAAGCTTTCGTGCAACTGCTGTCAAAATAACCGACAGCACAAACGAGCCTGCAAGCAGGATTATCGCTAATATGGTCAACGTTTCGATTTTAACTGCTCCAGTAATCGTGTTCTGACTATCTCAAAAAAATCGAAGTAGCATTGCTGTTTGTAGTCGGGGTATGTATATGCCTGTGGCTGCCAGCGGCCTTTGTCAAAAATCAACGTAACTTCAGCGTACATTTTTTTGCCGATATATATACGATGGGAATAGTTTTTTGTTGTAGCTAATACCAGCTTCGAAGGCTCAATTATACCGGGGTCCAGATTCACCGGCCTCGGCAGAGGAAGTGCCAAAGTCTTCGCTAATTTTTGTTCGAGCTTGTTTGTCTGGTGCTTGACTTTGGCTAATTTGCCGGGGTCAATCAACTGTTTGATACTGACAAATTGCCTTAAGATATGCGGGCCTGTCTGGTCTCTGTAATAATCGGTTTTATCAAACGGCCAAACTTCACTTGTAAAATCGACCTTGCCGAACTTGTCGTTCAGCGCATCGGCCGCGGTGTGCAAACACTGGTAGTTGGCGGCCAAAATTCCGACGATAAGCTTTACCGGATTAGGCTCTTTCAGCTTCCACATAGTTAGACATCGCAGATTCGTACCGCATAAGCGAGAGACTCGATGGGATCGCGTTTAGGAACAAACTCGTGCGCCACATACCCTTTGAAATCCGTATCGGCAACGGCACGCATAATTGCCGGATAATACAACTCCTGTGTTTCGTCGATTTCATTTCGCCCCGGATTGCCGCCTGTGTGATAGTGACCGAAGTATTCGTGATAATCTTGAATCGTGCGAATTATATCACCTTCCATAATCTGAGCGTGATAGATGTCATAGAGAATTTTTACATTCTCGGAACCAACTCTCTTACAGACCTCGACGCCCCAGGCTGTCTTATCGAACATGTAGTCCTTATGATTGACCTTGCTGTTGAGATATTCGATGCAGATGGTGACTTTTTTCTTTTCGGCGTACCCGGCAATTTGCTTTAGAGCGATGACCGTATTGTCAATACCGACGTCGTCGGGCGTACCTGCCCTGTTGCCGGGGAAGGTGATAACATTCGGGAATTGATATTCGGCGGTCGCATCGATTGCCGAGCGGATTTGTGCGAGGCATTGCTCGTGATTCTCTTTTCGGTTTAGTCCTTTCGTCAGGCTGTGCGTACTCACCATCGAGCAGACAAGGCCGTGTTCTTTAAGCGTAGGAAAGTCTTTGGGCCCAAGTAAGTCGATTGCTTTTATGCCCATCTTCTTGCTTATCAAACAAAGTTCGTCAAGCGAGAATTTTCCATAACACCACCTGCTGACAGACTGGTTAATGCGGTCATTCTTGACGATTCGTTTGACGTCGGCCGGTGAGACGGCCTGTCCGGCGCGGGCCAATGAGCCGGCAATTGTACCGGCTGCTATCAGAGAAGTTTTGCTAATAAAAGTGCGTCTTGAGAGTTTGTCTTCTTTCATCGGTATTCTCCTTTTAAATTTTTGTGTTGGTTCTAAAATTCCATAATCACCCGTTATAAATATTGTGTTAAGCCATTAGACGTTCCTTAAGGGAACTGACCAGCTCAATCGTTTTATCAGCTGCTTTTTCAATCGGAACCTTTTTGCTCTGAGATTCGCAGCGCAGTTTTATCTCGACGTTGCCCTCGGCCACGGACTTTTTGCCCACGGTAACTCTTATCGGTATGCCGATTAGGTCGGCATCTTTGAATTTCACTCCGCCGCGCAGAATCCTGTCATCTAATAATACGTCAATGCCATTGCCGAGTAACTGCTTATAGATGTCCTCTGCCACCCGGGCAACTATCTCATCGTCCTGATTGACGGAAGTAACCAGCACCTCGAACGGGGCGATACTAATCGGCCAGATAATGCCGTTGTCATCATTGCCGAGCTCAATGGCGGAAGCAAGAATTCGATTTATCCCGATACCGTAACAGCCCATAAGACAGGGTGCTTCCTGCCCATCCGGTCTCAGAAATTTTGCTCCGAGCTTTTCGCTGTATTTGGTTCCGAGCTTAAAGACCTGCCCAACCTCGATGCCCTTTTTAAAAAGCAGCTTCTTGCCGTTATGCGTATCACCCTCTCCGGCGTAACGAATGTCGATAACAGTAACATTATCACCTTCGAGCGGAAAATCTCTACCCGGCACAACATTTTTAATGTGGTAGTCTGTCTTGTTAGCGCCGGTTACCCAAACTGGCATTGCATCTACCGCATAATCCATCAATATCGTGTTAACCTTACCGACTAACCCAACCGGGCCGGCAAAACCCACCTTTGCATCAGTAACTTTTTCGATAGTTGTTTCGTCAGCTAATTCTACGTGCTTGCCACCTACGGCCAACCTTAGCTTTTCCTCATTGACATCATGGTCACCACGAATAAGTACCGCTACTGTTTTGTTTTCGGTGGAGTAAATAAGCGTCTTAACCATTTGCCTGGGTTCTGTGTTTAGAAATTTGCAGACTGCTTCGATAGTACTGATATTCGGGGTGTGGACTTCTTCCATTGGTGGAATTTCGGCATTAGCTATTTTTTTTGCCAGTGGATCCACATCGGCCCTTTCGAGGTTTGCCGCATAAGAGCCGTCTTCGGTATAAACAATAGTATCTTCGCCGGATTCACAGGGGACGGTGAACTGGTGTGAACCGGAGCCGCCCATTTCGCCGGATTCGGCCTCGACTATCACGTATTCCAGGCCGCAGCGTTTGAAAATCCTGCAATAAGCATCGTACATTGCTTTATATGATTCATTAAGACTAACAGGATCGGCATCGAAGCTGTAGGCGTCCTTCATAATGAATTCGCGGGACCGAATCGGCCCAAACCGCGGGCGGAACTCATCGCGGAATTTCGGGCTTATCTGATAAAGGTTGATGGGTAGCTGCTTGTATGATTTTATCTCTCCGGCAACGAGGGTCGTAAAGACCTCCTCAGCCGTAGGGCCGAGGATGTTCATTCTGCCGTGGCGATCTTCGAGACAGAACATTGTTGGGCCGTAGTCTGTGCTACGGCCGGTCCTGTCCCAAAGCTCTTTGGGCTGCATCGAGGGAACGAGGATTTCCTGTGCGCCAGCCTTGTCCATTTCCTCGCGGACGATTGCAATAATCTTGAGCAGGCTGCGCCAGCCGAGCGGCAGGTAGGTATATGTGCCGCTGGCGACTTTGCGTATTAGGCCGGCCCGAATCATCAGTTTGTGGCTGGCTGCCTCGGCATCGGCAGGAATTTCCTTGACCGTTGGTATAAACATCCGGCTGTATCTCATTTTCGTCCCTTGTACCTGGCAAATTGGTTAATCAACTACTCACCAATTAACTACTCACCACTGGCTATATATTGAGCATGTTTATAGTCCAAAGAATGAATGTTTGCAAGCCCCGTTAGAAATTTTCCTTTCTTGCCCAGTTAGCGATTGTTTCCCTTGGGTGTCCAGCAGGGTTTGTGTTATCACTATAAAATTTCTAACGGGGCAAGGATATTTCGTGACTGGCGGGGAAGAAGCTGCAGTAAGCAACAAAATATGCGCTTAATTTTCTTGCAATATAGAAATGTCGTTTGTAAAGTTAGTCCAAATTTATCTAATCTAAAAAGGGATTACCCTTGAACAGAAGTCAGGGCGATTAGCTCAGCTGGCAGAGCAGCTGACTCTTAATCAGCGGGTCACAGGTTCGAGTCCTGTATCGCCCACTTTCAATAAAAGGGCTATGTTTACAGTGGCCTTTTTTATTGAACGGTAGTCCAAAAAGGCAGGATTCGAACCTCAAAAGGGTCTGGGAAAAGAATTTTCCCAGGTCGTCGGGGTGACTATGAACGAGTGTAAACGAGTGACCTCAGAGGGGCAGAGCCCCTATGAGGAGCGAACGATAGTGAGCGACAGGTTCGAATCCTGTATCGCCCAGTCGGGGGGATTTTCAAGTATGGCCGCACGAAGCTTTGCTTATTGCGCTACTCGCTTTTCGGAGCCGGGCAGTTCCCCAGCAAGTAGATTTCCTATCGGTTTGAGTGTGTCAAACTGCAACAGGACAATCCTGATTACCGCAGTTATAGGTGTTGCCAGAAACATCCCAACTACTCCCCACAGCAGACTCCAGAAGGATAAGGCCAGAAGCACCGTAACCGGATGCAAATTCAGTCCCTTGCCCATCAATTTCGGCTCAATTACGTTTCCAATAACCATCTGAATTGTTGCCGGAACAGCTATTGCCAGAACTATCAGCCAAGGGTTTTGAAATTGCGCCACGGCAATCGGAATCGGCAAAAACGTGGATATTACTGAGCCAATCGATGGTATGAAGTTCAAGAGAAAGGCAAGTATTCCGAACACGCCAGCTAACTCGAGCCCTATAATGGACAATGCCACCCAGACAAGAATTCCTGTTACAGTCGAGACGGCAAGCTTTGTAGCAATATACCGGCGCACCTTCTGGTCGATATCTGCGTAAACGCCCGAGTGGACAATATGGGGATTGCGCCCTGCCAGTAAGAATATAACAAAGATGAAAACAAAGATAATCATTGACCCAAGACCAAAGACAG
>DATKYR010000019.1:0-4103 GCA_035528395.1 Sedimentisphaerales bacterium | reverse complement strand
TTTCGTGGCCGTCGGGCAGCAGCAGAGTATCTGATTGTTGATGTAGTACGGCCGGAGCACAGTCATCCAGCTGGCGTCGCGCTCACCACTAGAGTTCCAACCTTCGTGGAAATAGCCGTTGTTCTCTTCTGTGTAAAAGGAAAAATAAAGGCCCCATTGGCGCAGGTTCGACTGACAGGTAACAGCGTTTGCCTGATGCTTTACCCGTTGAAGTGCCGGCATCAATATCGCCATCAATAACGCAATGATAGCAATGACTACCAACAGCTCTATTAAAGTAAAGCCTTTTCGTCTGCGCATGTACATTTTCCAGGGGACTGTGTTTGTCAGCCATAATTATAACCCAGTTCCTGGTGTAATGCAACCGTTTTGGACAAGTGATATTTTGTCAATAACTGAGATTTCCCATATACCTTCATAAACAGTGCTCCTACATGCTGTAGTATAGTATCCCCAAAAGAATTATACGATTGATACATTTTTTTTCATCCGGCTACTTAATCCGATTTCATCCTTAAAATTTCAAAAAATATTCGGTTTTCGGCAAAAATTTGAGGATTGGTGCTTCCATAAACCATCAAATTTGACATCTGAGGAGACATTTTGGAGACATAATGTCACCTGGAGACAGGCACAGTCAACATGGAACAAATAAGTTGTAACTTGACTCCTGCGCCTCCCAAAAATTCCGTCTTTGTCTATCTACAAAGTGATGGTTTCTATGAGGCATTTTACCTTGCTTCTTTGCCAAGAATAGCCGAAATGGACTTCGCAAAGTGATTATTCGAGCCCCAATTCGTTGCTGGCTTGAGCCTCAACAATATTTCAGATAAGCCGCCGAAAGGCAGGTTTTTTGAGTGGACTCATTTATATTTCTGCAATTGTCTCAACAATAGCATCACCATTTTTGAATATTTCGGGACGTATTTCGACACCCAGCCCTGGTGCTTCAGGTGCACTTACATGACCTTTAACTGGAACCGGGACGTTATTTATAAAGTAAGGATATTGATGTGTATATTTCCAATAGTTGCTTTCCATAATTAAAAGGTTTGGCAGCGCAGTTGCAATGTGAATAGAACAGAACCATAATAATGGGCCTCCACACGTGTGAGGAGAAGTTGGTATAAAATATGTATCTGCCATATCGGATATTTTTTTAGCTTCGGTAATCCCGCCGACCCAGCTAAGGTCATACATTATCACATCACATGCCTTTGATTCCAGAAATTCCCTGTATTCATATCGTGTTGCGAGTGTTTCGCTCATACAGATAGGGACTGATGTTTCACGCGCAAGTGCGGCATAAGACTGCGCATTGTTCATCAGCATTACATCCTCAAGAAACAGGATATTGTAAGGTTCAAGAGCCTTCACAATTTTCTGGGCGCTTATCAGGTCAAATCTACCCCAGCAATCGATGCAAATATCCATCTTGCTGCCGGCTGTGTTGCGAATCTGTCTTATCCAGTCGAGGCCGCGTTCAATTTCGGCAGAATTAATATAGGTGCCCCTGGAGCTGAACGGATAGATTTTCATAGCCGTTATACCGCGATCAAGTAAAAAGCTGACGATTTTTTCAGTATCAGGTCCCATTCTTGTGTTGTTAATCGCCCAATAGTTTGTTGTGGTATTATAGACTTTGACCTGAGAGCGCGTTTTTCCACCGATAAGACGATAAAGAGGCAGTCCGGATGCTTTGCCAAGAATATCCATTTGAGCCATATTTATTGCACTCAGTACGCGCATATCAGCTCCCCCTGCATTTCTCATTGCCATTGCATGATAGTAGCTTTGCCAGATACCTTCGATATCTCTGGGGTCTTTTTTAATAAGCTGTCCGGCATAATCTTTTAACGTTCCAAGCTCGCCGCTTGAGAACGGGTAAGTTTCTCCGGTACCTATGATGCCCTTATCTGTATGAATACGCACCCAGCAGAATTCTGCGCCATCAGAACCACCCGAATCACCGCCTATTTTTATCCCTTCTCTAAATTTTACAGATTCGATCTTTGTGATTCTCATTTGTTCTGTGTTATCAATCGCTGCAAGCGTTTCGGAGGAAAGCATTCCGCTTCCCATCGCGGCCAATGAACAACAGCCTACCGATTTCAGCAATTTTCTTCGAGTAAAATGATGCGGTTTCATTTTGTTCCTCCTGATTAAATTGATACGTTACTATTTCGCCATTCTATCTTTCGGTTTTACTTTATCTCGAACAATTATTCCAAACTGCCAACGAGTGATATTATAAAACTACTTAAAGAGCCTGGCAAGTCCGGCCAAGCCTAGGACAAGCCCAAATCAAATCCCCTATTCGGACTCGATATAGGCAAAATCAGCATTTGTGGTGTCAAAATGGTGAGTGCGCCAAGCAAAGCTGTTGTGAGTCAGCTGGACAATCCAGCCTGGTCAAAGGTTAGCCACCAGGCCAGAACTGAACTTGATGTATATTAAGGTAACGAGATATGCAAAGCTCAAGGAAAGGCGAATGGTCAGCCATAATGAAAGTGAAGGTTTTTAGCCCTGAAATTTGACTAATTGCATTGGGCCAAGAGGTTCACCACTCTGAAGCCAGCATCGCTGCACACGATAACGGCGAGTGTGTTAGCGGCGGGCCGGGGTCGCAGACCATAGCGGGTCATTCAACAGTTCACAGCGGAACTTGGGAGAGCGGAGCAGCCGACAAGGCCACAATCCAGCGGGTGAGAGTCCCGCCGTGCCAATTGCCCGATTCAGGCACGTAGTGATGCCACATCCCGGAATGGGTAACCATCCGGGCTATGCGTGGTGTAAACGACTCGGCCGCCCTGGGCACTTAGAGGTCCAGTGGTGGGTGCAACCAGAGGGTCTAGCAAGTATGGGAGCCTGAACATAATGGAATGACTGCAGCCCCGAAATGAGTTCCGTCGTAGAAGTTGCATTGCGGCGATAACCTGGCGTGCCGAACCTCTGCTCTCTAAGGTGAGGCCGTAGTCCTTCGGGAAGAAACGGGTAAAAGCACCGAAGGAACGCTGCGGGGTAGGGGTCCAAGCACCTATACAAGGATTGTGGAGATAATGTCGGGAAGGGCCGTTTCCCAGCAGGGACTGGTGACAACCTGCAAAGACCCGCCGTATAGGGAAACAAGTCGGCGGGAGGGATTCGGTCTGACGCATGAGTCCGTATGAGCTGTGAAGGAAGAGTAACGTCTTCTGAGATGACTTTCAAAGTCATCCTGGTAGTGGGTAACACCCAAATCAGGCAAAGGGACTCTGGGTACTCGGCGGTTTCGAGCAAGCCATGTGCATCCAGACACTGAACTGGAACCAATGCCATGGACTCTCGGAACGAGGGTACTGGCAAACTATATGGTCATGGGGTGTATGTGAGCCAGCACTTAAGCCTCGGATTGTATAGGAAGGCCAGTATCCAGTAAACGAAACGGGGGCCGAGACAAGAACCGGACTCGGGAAATCCGACCGTCCGGGATCGCAGGGAGGCTTGTGGAAACGTGAGTTACGGCAAAGGCTAAACGGGCACGTAACGTGGAAACGCTGAAACAGCCAAGCCTTCGCCTAAGGTTGCGCGCATCGTATTTCTATCCCGACTAGTGTTTGACTTTGAACTCTTCTTAGGTGACATCTTCACAATTCTTAAGTTGTTAATGTAAATGTCATATATTCTCTTAAAAAACAACCGGGGCCTATACCTAATTGATTAGTATAGACCCCGAATAAATCAAAACCTGTAGTTATTTCCGCAATGAGCGTCTAAATTATTCAGTAGCTTCTCTGGGACGATACAACCTGATATCGTCAATGAATATCTTACCCGAACCACCGGGTACTGTCATATTGCCTTTTGTCCCCAAGCCAATAGCGATCCTGTCGACATCGGTCAAGTTGGGGCCCTGGTCGGCAAAAGCCTGAAGCGGAATAACCCACTCGATCCAGGTGTCGATCTGTGCCGCGGCCGGATCATTGTGGACTACAACCGCTGGCGTGCCAGCGCCGTTGGATACGGCCACATACATTGACTCAGGATCATTGGCCAAATCACCGTAGAACCAGATCAATAATTCTACAACGCCTTCCTCAGTCCAGTTACGCTGAGTAGTCAAT
>DATKYR010000018.1:0-10637 GCA_035528395.1 Sedimentisphaerales bacterium | reverse complement strand
TACTCCGGCGATGGAGACTTGCTTTGACTTCGTTGGCAGATCAAATGGTCATGACTGAACATGCTGTAGACAACCCAGAGGAAGACGAAGAAAAAGAAATGTATCATTCGTGTAATTCCCTTGACCTCACTTCTGTAATACGTGAGATCACCAAAAACAATGAATCACCTCAAAAAAATACTTATATCACAAGGATTTACAAAAGAAAAAATATTGATAAAAACCAAAAAATCTGTAACATTTTAGTGCAAAGCACGTCTAATCTTACATCGCGGATATATAACGGGCTCTCAGTTTGACCAAATAGATAAACTTATTTGGATGTTTAGCAAAATGGGAAGTAAACCCTATATTTTGCTCGCTGCCGAGGGGTTTTCGACCTCAGAAATCAGAGATAAAATAAAACGGATGGAGGAGTATAGTAAGTATTGCTCTTGTTATAATTTCATTGTAGATTGAGTTCTTATCATTGAGTAGATAAGTGAATCTCAAAAGCAAAGGGAGAATCAAATGAATCGGAAAAGATATTGTTTGAAAATAAGTTGCTTTGCAGCGATTGTCACAGTGGTTTTTCTGCCCTTAGCAAGGACACAAGAAAAACCATCGGTTCAAAACCAAAAAGCTATCCTGAATAATCCCGACTTGGAACCAAGCAATAAGATTACAAATACCGTTAGGGGTTTTGTTACCGATAAATCAGGAAGACCTCGTGGTAACGTTTTTATTGCTCCACAATCAACCAGTGTATGGAAAGGGATACGCAGCGACACACAGGGCCGATTTACTCTTGAAGATGTCAAACCAGATCAGAAGAATTGGGTTGCTTTCTCACAGGCATCACAGGCAATGGGATTATTCGCCATTCCAGAGGACTACGCGGGCCAGCCCGTTCAAGTAATTCTCTGTTTCAACGAAGCTGAAGTGGAAGGCCGAGTTGTAGGCCCTACCGGAAAGGGACTGGCTGATCGAAAGGTCGAATTAGTGGTTAATACGAATGAAGGTCTTTCCTATAGTTTTTTATGTTATAACAAGACTGATCAACATGGTAACTATAGTTGCAGTGAAGTACCTTGTGGTTCGCCTCTGAGTATTCAAGCAAGGCTTGTTGATGGAAATGAGGCCGAGAAGAGATATGTTACTAAGCCCTTTACACTTTCAGATAATCAAATCTTCATCTCCATGTCAAGACTAGTCATTAGTGAGGGTCAACCCGAGGAAACTGATGATGGGAAAGTGCTTCATAGTGGCCGTGTTCTTGACGAAGAGGGCCAGCCCATCCCCAACGTCAAGGTCAAGTTGTACTTTCGGATGTCCGGCAGGATGAGTACATGGGTTAAATCTGTGATGACCGATGAACAGGGTCGTTGGAAGCGACGTTTGCCCAAGGACCTGTCTAATCTTAGGATTAACCTGTTACATCCAGAGTACATCGAGCAATCGGGGCAGACCCCCTCTTCAGCGGAGCTTATCAACGGCACTAACGTTATTTTTATGAAGCGAGGCCTGACGCTCAGAGGCATAGTCAAAAATGAGCAAGGTGAGCCTATTGAAAACGCTCTGATTGATACTGAAGGAGGTGAAGGCACAACGCCATACGGCGAGGTAATCGAGAATTGTACTACGCCGCGCACATTGGCTGATGGTTCGTTCAGTATGGGAGGATTATCTGTGGGCAGTAAGAACATAGTTGTCTCGGCCGTAGGGTACGCACCGCGAATTATATCGATCGAGATAGAAAACGACATGGAACCGATTGAGGTTACCTTGGGGAAAGGCGGGACTTACTTCGGCCAGGTAGTCGATATTGACGGCTCTCCCATCGAAGGCGTGAAGATTGATGTTGGTGACTGGAGGGTGGGCAGGAGACGAAGAAGTATAGTCCGGATCACGGAGACCGATTCAAAAGGCCATTTCAGTATTGACAATCTGCCGGACGAGGGAAAGCTGGTACTTGATTTTAGTAATAGGGGAAGTGGTCTTCTGGGTTTCAGTAAAGAAATCCCGGAAGATTTATCGGGCAGAGATAATATTGCAATGTATAAAACACCTGTGTTTGTCGGAAAGGTCATAGATGCTGAAACAGAAGAGCCGGTTACAGACTTCACGCTCACCAACGGTATTGATTCGGCCGCATTCGGTGACTCGATTAGTTGGAGCAGGTACTACAAAGATGATGTTACCTCCAAAAATGGAACATTCAGCAGAGATTGGGGGGGCTACCACATCAGTTATCCTTTTGATGGGTCCTGCTGTCTTAAAGTAGAGGCGAAAGGATATCTGTCTGAGATTGCCCCGCCGATGAGATTAGGAGAGGAATATGAGCCGTGTGTTATACGCTTGACAAAAGCTGAGCCTTTGAAAGGTATTGTAGTTGATAATAAGAAAAATCCGGCACCGAAAGCAGAAGTTGGTTGGATGGGGCCGGAGAACATCACGTTTATTAAAAACGGCAGGTTTGACAAGACTGGATTCTCCAAGCAAGTGGAAATTATCGTCAAAACGAATTCAAACGGTCTATTCGAACTTCCTCCTTGTAGAGAAAATGGACTAATAGTTGTCCTGCATGAAAATGGATATGCATCCGTAACTTCAAGAAATTTTAGAAGTGGTTCTCAAATCCATTTAATTCCATGGGCCAGAATCAAAGGTACTATTGTTTCTGATGATAAAAGTGGTGGAGAATTTGTCCTTGGTATCAATACGGTGCCATTGCCGGAGGGACAGGAGTCCCCTCCGATAAGGTGGCTATTCGACAGAACGTCTTTTAGCGGCAAGCATTTCACTATTGACTATGTACCTTCGACACCATTGCATATTGCCCAAATCATTCAATCAAGGCAATATAATCCCTTGTATATCGATCCTCAGCCTGGAGAAACGTATGGAGTCCAGTTTGGGGACAATGGTATAGCCGTTGCAGAAAAAGTACTGCCTTCCTTAGTTGGCAAGGTTGTACCTGATCTGGACGGTATTAAGGTTGATTTTTCTTCTGAGCAAGCGAAAGGTAGAATGATTCTAATATGCTTCTGGGATATGAATCAGCGGCCCTCGAGGCGTTTGATAATGGAGCTTGCCGGGCGAGAAAAAGAGCTGGACGAGAAGAGTGTTATGGTTTTATTGGTTCATACGTCGGAGGTTGATACAGACAAGCTCAAGGATTGGCTTGCTAATCACAAGATACCGTTTACCTGTGGAAGTATCGAAGGCGACACCGAAAAAGTACTGTTTCGCTGGGGAGTCCGGGCACAACCCTGGCTTGTCCTAACAAATGAAAAAGGTACTGTTCGGGCAGGAGGTTTCGGGCTTAAGCAACTTGACGAGAAACTCAGGGAAAAGGATTCCACCCAATCCTCAGACATACAGGAAAGTGTGAAATCCGACAAGGTTGTTTTGAAGCTGATTGATTCTGACGGTCGACCGGTTGCTGGCGCTAAAGTAGGAACGAATGTTGAAACCCGCGATGTATCGATTCTTGGCAGAAAGTTGTCATGGAATCTTCGCGGCAGAGAGCACAATATCTCCAACGAATGGGGCGAAATTACTCTAACACGAGAAAAGCTCTTCACTCCATCATGGTCGGTGGACAGAAAGCTCGCCCTTTATGTGCTGCACGAGGACCGGCGAATAGGAGCAACATATATGATATCCAGAAATGGTGAGCGAGAGGAAATCAACTTGAAACTGGAACCAGCCTGTCGCGTGCACGGCAAATTGGACAGTGAGGGTTTGAAAAAAATAGGACGGCCGCTTACCTGGGCTAACGTTTACCTATACTGGGATCAAGACAGCTTCGGGGTACTTAGTCATATGCCAGAAAACAAGAGATTTGAGTTCTTTGTGCCCTCCGGCCGATATACGTTGAATGCTTATGGCTCCGGAGAGGGTTCGAGCACCGAAAGCGTGCATTCAGAAATTGAGGTAAAAGCCAATCAGTCTGAACTAAATTTGGGAATTATAGATTTACCTCCGACGAAGGTAACCAGTCTTATAGGCAAGCCAGCTCCAGAGCTTAGCCCAATTAAGGCCTGGAAGAACGGCACGCCCGTGAAATTGGCTGACCTCCGTGGTAAGCTGGTCATATTGCATTTTGGTGGAGGGTACCCAAGTACAAGTCGCGATTTGCCCAGGCTCGTGGAATTACATGAAGAATTTGAAAATGCAGGTCTGGTTATCATTAGCCTTTACAATTGTGAATCAATGAAGCAACTGGAAGAGAGATTTGCAGAAACCTCCAAGAAATTTGGCGGGGAACCCGAAGTACCATTTCGGTCAGCGGTAGATGGTGGCAAGGGAAGACCTATAGAAGGAACCGATCGTACAATACCTGGTGATACCTACGCAGCTTATGACATATCTGCTTATCCCACTATAGTACTAATAAATAGAGAAGGAAAGATAGCAGAAAAGCTAAATCTCTCAGGTGCAAAAAAGAAGCTTGAAAATATGTTAGGTGTTACGGTTAAACCTGCACTGCCCACTTGGAGACAGCGGTTTAATAAAGTTTATTTTCTGGAAGAAGGGCAGGTGTTGAAGCGAATAGCACCACCTTTTATCTCCGAAAGAAAGGAATATTACAAACAGGAAGAAAGCAGTCAAGCCTCAGACATTGAAAGACCTCCGGATTGTTTCACCTTTCACTGGGATGGTGAGCTTAAAAAGTGGGGGTTGAGTTTTGTTGTCAGTGGAAAGAGGCCTTTGAAACGGGTTTTAAATAGTAACCTGAGTATGAACCAGAACAGTTACGAAGGCCCGGAAGAATTGCTGGAGATAGATGTGCCGGGAGATTGGATAGTACGCAATGATGCCTCAGAGGAGCAAAAGTTGAAAGCGCTGGAAGAAGTTCTGGCAAAAGAAATCGGGAGAGATATTCGTTTTGTAAAAAGAACAATAGAGCGGGAGGCAATTGTTGCAACCGGTAGTTTCAAGTACCATCGGCTACCTGTGGTGCAGGATGATAGGTATATTCATATGTTCTCAGATGATTTCACACCAGATGGCGGTGGAGGTGGTGGTACTGCGGATTCGGTTTCCGAGTTCCTTCAGGCTATTGGTAACCGAGTTGGAATGCCAGTGATCGACCAGACCGAATCATCCGAGGAAATACGGATCCCTTATAGGCATCATCGGTCTGCCTATCTGAGCAGGATAGAAGATCCCACCGAGAAGGCAGAAAAGCTCCAGCTGCTTTTGGACAACCTCTCCCGCCAAACCAATCTGCAATTCACCGTCGGACGCAGACCTGTTGAGATATGGTTTGTTACAGAGGGGAATAAGGAAAAGTGATATGCGGATGTTAGACTATGGCTAGGAATCTTATAAGGAAATTTAGTAAAAAGTGCAAAAAACCCTGCAATATCTTTGTTGAAGTTACGTGTAAATTAGATGAGAATCATAACGTAGGGTATCTTTTTGCTTGGAAAACCATTAATGAGTTGAGGTGCACAAATGCGAAATAAAACCTATCTTTGGCTCTCAGTGGTAATTAGTCTGTATGCCTTGGCATCAGTAGCTGAAGCCCAAGAAGAACAATGGCTACGGTATCGCTCAGCGCGTGAAGCCCGCCAAATCCTCGGGAACATTGGTTTGCAGCAAGTGGAATTGAGTAATGATAGACCGGTCGGAATGGAACTGCCACAGTTTAATTCAGAGAGTCCACTTTTCGGCAAGTTGTTCACCCCAATGGTCGAGAGTGGTCATATATGGATATCACTTGATCGTTCGAACAAGAATGGATTGTATGATCGGCTCTTTATCGACTCGGACGGAGACGGGCATCTCAAAGATGAAACTATAGTGGCAGCGTACCGAACGGATCAGTATCGAAGTGATTTTGGCCCTGTAAAGGTAGTTTTTGAGGTGGAAGACGGGCCGGTAACATATCATCTTAACTTTGAGTTTTCTAACTATAATGATCGCAACAGGCTCTTCGCAACGTCAGGAGGCTGGTATGAAGGAGCCATTACTGTAGGTGGACAGAGAAAGAACTGCTTACTTATCGACCAAAATGCAAATGGTACATTTAATGATAAGTCTCTCAATTCCAATGAGTGCGACCGTATCAGGATCGGTGAAAAAGATACGGCTAAGACGAGTTTTGTTGGCAATTACATAGTAGTCGATGCTGTATTGTACCAGCCGGAGATTGCCCGGGATGGTGCTTATATCAAACTTACTGTCGCAGAGGATGTAGTGTATGGTGCGGTCCGGCTACCCGAAACAATAAGTGAGTTTGCAGCCAAAGGAGAAAATGGTCTTTTCACTCTCACGCCAGAAAAAAAACTGGCACGACTGCCAGTTGGAAAATACCGTGTACACTCATGGAAAACCGAGCGCAAAGATGATAAAGGTAATACCTGGTCATTAACAGGACAAGAGTTTGGTAACAAGGGTCTCTTCGAAGTCAATGAAAGTGACCAAACAACGTTGGATATTGGCGAACCAATTATTTCCACACTGACAGCAAGAGAAAGTGATTCGAGATATTCCTTCAGTCAAAACATGCGCGGGCGACTCGGTGAGCGTATCGAATTAACTCGTAATGGTTCTCAGCCACGAGCTCCGAAACTGAATATCAAAAACAACGATGGTTCGTACGATCGGACTTTTAGTTTTGAGTATGGCTGAGGCGGTACTTGTTCGCTCTCGTGGCGAGAGCCGAAAAATGTAAAAGGCCCATTTATCGCAACCGTAGACATCGGCGCTCCCTTCAAAGTACAAAGTGAGCCTTACAACATAACAGCCTCGATTATCAGGCCGGACATTACACCGAAACAAAATATTTGGTTGACGGTAGTTGTCCTGGCCGTAGTGGTAGCATTGGTAATTATTCAATTGTTGCGTACAAAGCGAACATAAGTAGCCCGCAAAATTAATCTTTTAAGATACAGGGTTGACCAGACGTAGGAGCCGCAAAAGGAGAATTACTATGCGCAGAAATTGGATTACAATTTCCCTCTGATGTTCATGCTCATCATCATTAATAATTCAATAGCTGATGAGGCCGAAAAAAATAACCTATATCAGCAGGGTACACAACAAATCATGATTTATTGAGATTGAAAATACCATGATACGAAAAACAATTTATTTTTTGGTAACGAAAAAACCTCTGAGAACGGAGATAGTCGCTACCGAATGATAACTGACGAGAATGGCCGTTTTGGTATGGACCCGACAAATTGGGACACGATTACCTACACGTATGACCCGGCCGGCTGGGCGATTACCGTGTATTGCGGTACCAGGCTGTGGTTAGACACCTGCACCTGGTTGATTGTGCCTATGCTTGCCTGATCCACGTAGGGATTAAAACCTATCGTGCACAAGGCCAAAACAAATCCAAGAAAGTGCTGCGACTTGAACCGGTTAGCAAGCTCAAGGACAGAATGCGTCGGATGGTCTGGCAGGAGAATGTTCAAGATGTTATTAAATATAGTCATGAAAAACCAGTTATTCGCCGCCTGGAAAAGCTCCTCGCGGCATAAAATCGGTCAGTTTGAGTTATTTATCAAAAATATCTATTATTTGTTGTCCACGCAAGGGGTATTTTTCGTCTAAAATTGTAGCTGGATCAAATAAGGTAGATAAAATTTTGTGAAAATAAATTTCATTATTAATTCATAGGAGCTTACTATGTCAATGCGAAGATTAATTTGGGGATTTCTCGTATGTTTCTCGATGGCAGTGTTTATGGGACAAGCGCTATCCCAAACACGAGGAACTAGTAGAACAAGAGAAAGGTCCGAGAGGGGCCGTTTGAGGAATACGAATCGAGAACAAAAGCAACAGGAGCTTGAGCAACGCAGGCTGAAACAACAATTAGAGAGGCAATTAGGCCCTGTTAAGAGCGAAAAAGAATTAATGAAACAGGTACTCAAAGCAACTGAAGAGCAATGGAAGGCTATCAAGCCAAAACTTAATAAAGTGCGTGAGCTTAGGAGCCTGGCGAATGTTTCTATAAAACTAATGTGCTTTGGCAGTATGAGTGGCAGTAGCAGTATGAGTGGCAGTAGCAGTATGAGTGGCAGTATGAGTGGCAGTTCAGTTGCTGTTAAGAATGGAGTTGGCCGCATGTCCGGGTCCATGTCCGGATTCGGTAGTAGTGGGTGGGGCGGTGAAGGAGAAACCGTCCAGAAGCGGGGCGGCGCAGGTAGTAGTAGCCCTACTCTCATTGATTATGGTGTGCGATGGTCAAGACCTTCGCAGAACAAAGGTTTTGAGAATCTTAACGAAGGCGAAAAAATCTGTGAAGAGCTTTTTAGGTTTTTAGAAGATAAGAACTCTGAATTAGAGCAAATAAGACAAAAAATGGAGGCTTTACGAAAGTTCAGACAAGAAGCCAAAAAAGAGCTGGCAATAGCACAGCAGGAACTGCGCGAGTTAGTGACACCTCACCAGGAAGCAGCTTTAGTAATGATGCAATTACTTGACTAATCCTGTAAAAATAAATTGTAATATCTATTTATGAGAGCACCTTTGGACAATCAAATAAAGAGTCTGTGCAGGCGCGTTAAAAAGGCCGACAAGAATGCTGCATCCGAACTACTAAAAATCTACTATGCAGACATTTATTCATATTTGAGGCGTCTTTGCGGCAGTAAACAAGATGCAGAAGATTTAACTCAGCAGACCTTTCTTAAAGTGTGGTCATCACTTGATGGTTTTGCTGGCCGCAGCAAGTTCTCGACCTGGCTCCACAGTATCGCCCACAATACTTACTTAGATTGGCTACGCAAAAATACTATCAGAACTGGAGCAGACACAGACCAATGGTGGCGGGAGTGTATAGACCAAAATCCCGACCCTTTTGCAAATCTCGCCGAACGCCAATTGGCACAACACCTGTACGAAGCTATGGGCCAGCTTGAAGAGGACAAAAAACACGTTGTGCACCTGCATTATTACCAGGGATTGTCTATCAGGGAAACTGCCAAAGTTCTGAATATTGCAACGAGTACCGTAAAGTACAGACTTCGCGAAGTTATGAAAATCCTTAAGGATAAATTGATTGTCGAAGAAAAAGAATTGTAATAAAGAATCCCAAAGGAGAATCATTATGAATACGGAAGATAAAATCAAGAAATGTCTCAAGTCCGCTCCAAAGCCGGCGGCACCGGACGGTTTGCTGAATAGATTGCAGGAAGATGTCGCTGCTGGAGAGATTAAAAAACGTGTCACAGTCATACGCCGATGGTTTGCTCCTGCCAACGGTTCAATCTCACTTTGGCGAGTAGCCGCTGCAGCGGTAATTGCAATCGCGGTCCTGCTGCCTTTAAGCTATGGTGCTACCAAGACAATAAAACGCATTATAAAGACATTTGAGGCCAAGTTTGAGTATCCTCAGGACGATGGAGGAGTGCATGTATATGGAGTGGGATCAGCCATTGGTTCTTCTGACCCCAACTTTACTGAAGAAGATGCACACAAAGCTGAACGGGAGTTCTATGAGCTTTATAAAGAGGGTAAAGCCATAGAGATAGAGCCCGGTATTTGGTATGCCACTCTTTCTAACGGCGCAGGATTTGGCTACAATGGTAACCCTGAACACCTTGGCCTGTCGGAGGACGAGCGAAAAGAGATATTGAAAAAACAGTTCGATGAGATCCACGAATTACAAAAGGCCGGCAAGTACGAGAAAACCTATAAGCCCGAGCATGATTATGTAGTCAATGGAATAAAATACAGGTACTTCGAAGCCCGCTATGTCCTGTCCGACGGTACGGTCATAAAAATGGGGGCCGGCGGCGAACCCGTAAAAAATGAAGATAACCAATAGTACGATAATAAATGTCGCGCAAGTGGGGCCGAACGGTCCCACTTGCCGCTCATTTTAAACCCCTCCGGCTATCCACGCAAATATGTCGCCTGGCCAGTAATCCGTCGCCCTCTGACATAGAGAAGGTCAAACGCCATCAGCCTGACCGGCATTCGCTTGCTCAATATCTCGATCCTGGTTGGGTCCTGAAGGTGGTCCCGCTGCTGAAGCTTCTGGAAAGATGGCCTTCCATGCTGCAGCACAACTATTTCACCATCTATGACCGTCCCGGCCGGAAGACCTCTCAAGCAGGCTAACTCCGGGTATCTATCGCCTATATCGATAAGATGGCGATTCTGCAGCCGTAAACGGTCATCTTCAATAAAGCTAATGCAGCGGGTGCCATCCCACTTTACCTCAAAAAGGTGCTTATCGCAGTTGAATGGCTCGGCCCTCGCCTGAGCGAGCATTGGCTTGATCATCCGGGGCAGCTCTGAGTAGTTTGCTGGTTCTTTAGACATAAGACTCTTACTATGCCCTCTTCCTTTGTTTCAACACCCTTTCCGCAGTTCTGGCTGCGGGCTTCTTGACCATCCTTGGCATTTTGACTGACTTGGTCACACTGGCCTTGAGTGCCTCCATAAGGTTCAAAACCTGCACGTGTTCTTCCTCTACGGCAATCGACGGTTCAATTCCTTCGATCTTGGCCTTAATTACCTCAAGCAGAGAATCCTGGTAGCGATCCTTGAATAATAGTGGGTCGAATGGCGCAGTCTTGTTTTTCAGCAGCTGCTCGGCCAGCTGCAGCTGGTCTTTGGGCATCTGACCATCGGTGATGTCCTCAAAGTAGGCTTGGGGGTTCCGCAGCTCCTGAGCATAGTGC
>DATKYR010000017.1:0-35253 GCA_035528395.1 Sedimentisphaerales bacterium | reverse complement strand
GCCGTGGGCAAAGATGCATGGATACAAGACGAGCAATGAACTGCTTGGCAAACAGATTAGCGCATTCCACACCCAAGAGCAGGTGAAAGCCGACTTGAATCCTTTGATCGAGGAAACCAAACGTAGAGGCTGGTCTACTTGTGCGGTAGAACACGTGCGAGCAGACGGGGCAACATTCCCGACGCAGATGAAGATGATTGTGTTGAAGGATGAGAAAGGCAAGGCCATTGGGTTTATAGTTATCACTACAGATATCACTGAACGCAAGCGACTGGAAGAGACGGCGACGGAGACCACTAAGCAGGGGAAAGAGTTGAAAGAGCAAATTGAACAACTCCAATATAACATTCACGAGCGGGAGCAGACCGAGGAACACATCAAGCAGCAGGCTCGTAAGCTAAGAACTGCCAACGAGCAACTCAAACATCAAATCACCGAGCACGAGCAAGCAGAGGAATGCCTTAAGCAACAGATTGCTGAATCAACAGCCGCTAACGAACAACTCAAAGATCAAATCGTCGAAAGCGAAAAGGCCAGGAAAGAGTTCATGGAGCAGCTTGACGAGCTAAAAGGCACCATTGAAGAAATCCAATACGAAACCACCGAATGCAACCAGGAGCAAGAGATACTAAGAGCAAGCACCGACAATTCAGAAGAATCGGGAAAGCCAATCACACTCTTCGACGATGAAAAACTTAAAGCCATAGCACAACTGGCCAAACGGCTGAGATAGGATGTTGAGGGGCGTTCTTACAGAAGCAATGTTATGCTAACTATGGCCAATAATGAAAACACAAGGATACCAGCCAAAACCAATACATCCACGGTTCTTCCTGTTCTCTTTTGTTTCGTTTCCATCTCTCCTCTCCATCTAATCATCAAGAAAGTGAACCGAATATAGCTTGATTTTACCACTTTTGCGGTCAAAAATCAAGGAAAAAAGCTGGCTAAATGTTTGGGCAAGCGGAGAGATTCATGAAAAAGCCCCTGCCGCTACTTTTTAGAGGAAGGTGAGTGAAAAAGCAGGGGCATAGATACTCACTATCATTACCGGGCCGGGAAGCATAGGAAGTAAAACACTATACCTCGGCCCGTAGATTCCCTTCCATAGTATTATACGATTGGCAATAAGTGCGGGTTCCTGGAGATAAAGAACGAACATAAGAAAAGCCCCTGCTCACAACGAGATAAGGGGGGAGAAGCGCAGAGGCACGTATAAGATGAAAAAGTCATTTTAATTATAGACTTTCTTTTCGCGAGGTCAAGGGCGATTTGCAGAAATAAGTTCTTTATGATACCCCTCAAGACAAGTTCGCTGTTTAAATGGCCTGTGAGGAGCCTTAAACACAACCACATCAAGAATAAATACCCACTCATAATCCAGAGATTCTCCTTGACGGGAAGGTAGATAATTTGATATATATAACGTTATTGAAGCTTGTGCCTGTGCAGTCTGGCATCTGTGGCTTTGAGGTCATCCAGCCTGTCTCGGCTTGGCTCGTCAAGGCCGAGCGAGTCGGAGCGGGACCGAGCCAAGACGGGCGGGTGCAATTCTTTTAGTTTTTCGATAGAGGAGGAGCTATTATGCAAAGCCCAGAGTTAGTTGTAACAGCAACTTTGTGCTTCGTAGTGAAAATATTTTACATTTCATTTAACATCCCATATTGGGTTTTTGAAGGAGGACTATTATGTGCAGAAAATTGAGTTATTTGGTTCCTTATGTTTTGGCGCTGAGTGTGGCTCTTACGGGTACGACTAAGGCAGAGCTTGTCGGTTGGTGGAGGTTTGATGAGGGCTCCGGGACAGTAGCACATGATACGAGCGGCAACGGCAACGACGGCACCTTCAACGGCGATCCGCAGTGGGTGTCTGGGTTTATGGGCGGTGCGCTGGAATTTGATGGGGTAGATGATTATGTTGCAATAGGGGATTTGGACCTAACAGGATCCTTCACCCTCACATTTTGGATGCGACCTTCCTCGCTCCCAGGCGAGTGGCATTCGGTGGTTATGAAAGAATATGACTGTGGCTTCGAATTTGACGGAACCAATCTTCTTGGGAGAGTCGGCAACGGCGCGGGCGGCTGGGGTGCTACTGTTACCACAACCATTTCTACACCTGCTATATGGTATCACGTTGCGCTGACGTGGAATGGATCGGACCTCGAAATGTTCATTGACGCATCCAGCGTCGGCCAAAATACGGGAACACATGTTTCAAATAACAATCCGCTACTCTTTGGCAGTTGGAACACGTCCAGCGAATTTTTCAACGGCACCATCGACGACGTCCGCATCTACGACCACGTTTTATCGGGAATCGAAGTTCTGAGCGCTATGCAAGGCCAGATATGGCCGTATGCCTGGGGCCCTGACCCGGCTGATGGTGCCCTGTATCCTGATACATGGGGGAACCTTTCGTGGAAGCCCGGCCCCTTCGCGGTCTCACAAGATGTGTATTTTGGCGATAATTATGATGACGTGAATGCCGGTGCTGAGAGCACGTTCCAGGGCAACCAGGCCGAAACGTTTATTGTTGTCGGCTTTCCAGGATTTGCATATCCGGACGGTCTTGTTCCCGGCACGACTTACTACTGGCGGATTGACGAGGTCAATGACGCTGAGCCGAATAGTCCGTGGAAAGGCGATGTTTGGAGTTTCATGATTCCCCCCAAGACCGCCTATGCACCCGAGCCGGTTAATGGTGCCGAGCTTGTAGAGACGGATGTAGAGCTCAGCTGGACGGCAGGTTTCGGTGCAAAATTACACTATATCTACTTCGGTGATAATTTTGATGATGTCAACAGTGCCGCCGGGGAACTCCCTCTGGGAACTACAACTTATACTCCCGGCCCACTTAAATTGGCTAAGACTTACTACTGGCGTGTCGATGAGTTTGATGCCGTCAATACCTATAAAGGCGAGGTCTGGAGCTTTACTACTGAGGGTGGCGTCGGGAGCCCGGACCCATCTAATGGCGCTGTGGATATAAAGCAGACGCCGATTCTTACCTGGACACCGGGAGTCTATGCGGCTTCGCATCAGGTCTATTTCGGCACAGATAAAGAGGCCGTACGCAATGCCGATACCGGTTCGCCGGAATATAAAGGCACTGGAGACCTTGGTTCTGAAAGCTATGATCCCGGAAAGCTTGAGTGGGACAGCACTTACTATTGGCGTATTGATGAGGCCAATAACGCCAATACCGACAGTCCGTGGGTTGGCCCTGTTTGGAGCTTTACGACAGCTAACTTCCTTATCGTGGACGACTTTGAATCCTACAATGACCTTGATCCCGCCGACCCTGAGAGCAACAGGATATTTAATGCGTGGCTGGACGGATACGACGACCCGACAAACGGTTCTTTAGTTGGTTCTGATAATCCTCCATTTGCCGAGCAAACTATCGTTCACAGCGGCAACCAGTCGATGCCGCTCTACTACGATAACAGCGTTGGTTACTCTGAGGCGATATTGACATTGACTTATCCGCGTGACTGGACCGAGAAAGGTGTCGACACGCTGACAATTTGGTTCATAGGCGATGCTGCTAACGCTGCTGAGACTTTATATGTTGCCCTCAATGGCAGCGCGTTGGTCAATCACGATAATCCGAATGCAGCACAGGTAACTACCTGGACGGAATGGACTATCGACCTGCAGGCGTTTGCAGACCAGGGCGTGAATTTGGCCAATGTCAATACGATTGCTCTTGGTCTTGGCAACAGGAACAATCCGTTGGCTGGTGGTTCAGGTACGATGTACTTTGACGATATTCGACTGTATCCTCCTCCGCCAGCACAATAAGCAGTGTAAGTGGCAATTCTCAAAGATGAGGTTTTTGATGCTTGTTGAAAACAATCCCGAGAGGTCGGGATTTTGATGTGTGACCAAAACATAATTTATAATTGTTTTATATTAGCTTTTTGATGGAGGACTATTATGTCTAAGAAATTGATTTCTTTTGTTTTGGTGCTGAGCCTTGCCGCCGGTATTGCTAATGCAGATATGGTTGGGTACTGGAAATTTGATGAGGGCTCGGGCAATATCGCTTATGATTTAAGTAATTACACCAACCACGGTACCATCAATGGTGATCCGAAGTGGGTAATTGGCAAAATAGGTGCTGCCCTGGAATTTGATGGAAGTGATGATTACGTTGATTGCGGCAATGACCCTTCGCTTAATATCAACGATAGGATCACGGTTGCAGCATGGGTAAAAACAACAAGCACGGCTCATGGATACTTTGTTTCAAAGGGAACTGCCTGGGAAGAGACAGGGCATTATGCAATAGGGCAAGAATATAATGTGCCGATGACCTTCCAGTTTGAAATCGCTGGTAGTGGTGGAACCGTTGAGTTAGATTCTAATGTTGCTGTCAATGATGGTGATTGGCATTACATTGTCGGCACTTATGACGATCCTGTTGTCAGAGTTTATATCGATGGTGTAGAAGAGAACAGCGCTACAGGAACGAATCGTTTAACAGATTCAGCTGTTGGAGGCTTAACTATTGGACAAAGAGGCGGTAATATTATCAGCGGCACAATTGACGAAGTCCGCATCTACAATCAGGCGCTGACGGAGTCTGAGATTCTGGCTGCTATGGAAGGTGGTGAAGGATATCCGTATGCCTTGGGCCCCAATCCTGCCGATGGTGCATATTATGAGGATACATGGACAAACCTTAGCTGGCGGCCTGGAGATTTTTCTCTCTCGCACGATGTGTACTTCGGCGACAATTTTGTCGACGTAAACAACGGCGCCGAAGGTACTTTTCTGGGTAACCAGGGCTCGACGTATTTTATTGTCGGCTTTCCAGGGTTTGCCTATCCGGATGGACTCGTCCCAGGGGCAACTTACTATTGGCGAATCGATGAAGTCAATGACGCCGAGCCAAATAGTCCGTGGAAGGGCAGTGTCTGGAATTTTACGATTCCTCCCAGGATTGCATACAATCCCATCCCGGCTGATGGTGACCAGTCTATAAACCCGAATGACGACCTTACCTGGACACCGGGTTTCGGTGCTGTATTGAACTACGTGTACTTCGGTGACAATTTTAACGATGTGAACAATGCCGCTGGGAGTATGCCCTGGGGAACTTCAACCTATGACCCCGGCCCACTTGAATTGTCTAAAACTTACTACTGGCGTGTCGATGAGTTTGATACTATCTCTACACATAAAGGCAACGTCTGGAGCTTTACTACTGAGGGCGGCGTTGAGACTCTGAACCCGTCTAACGGCGCTGTGGATATAACACAAACACCCATTCTTACCTGGGTGCCGAGTGTCTATGCCGCTTCACATCAGATCTATTTCGGTCCTGACGCAGAAGCCGTGAAAAATGCCGATACCGGCTCGCCGGAGTATAAAGGCACGAGGGTTCTCGGTGCTGAGAGCTTTGAACCCGAAAAGCTTGAGTGGGACAGCACCTACTATTGGCGTATTGATGAGGTCAATAACACCAACCCCGACAGTCCCTGGATAGGCCCGGTATGGAGCTTTAGGACAGCTAACTTCCTTATCGTGGACGATTTCGAGTCCTACAACGACCTTGAGCCCGCCGACCCCGATAGCAACAGGATATTTAATGCGTGGATAGACGGATACGACGACCCAGCAAACGGTTCTTTAGTTGGTTATGAAACTCCTCCATTTGCCGAGCAAACTATCGTTCACAGCAGCAACCAGTCGCTGCCGCTCTACTACGACAACAGTGTTGGTTACTCTGAGGCAACTTTGACGTTGACTTATCCGCGTGACTGGACGGAGAAAGGTGTCACCACACTGACGATTTGGTTCAGGGGCGATTCGGCTAACGCTGCTGAGACTTTATATGTTGCTCTCAACGGCAGTGCGATTGTCACAAATGATAATCCTAATGCAGCGCAGGTCACTACCTGGACGGAATGGAATATCGATTTGCTGGCATTTGCAGACCAGGGTGTGAACCTGGCCAATGTCAATACGATTGCCCTTGGTTTAGGAGATAAGAACAATCCTTTAGCTGGTGGTTCAGGTACAATGTACTTCGATGATATTCGTTTGTATCCTCCGGCGCCGTAAGCCGGAATTTACGTGATAATTTAAATTGCACGGTTGATATAACAGATTTGTATTAACTCGGGGCCTTTACCAATTAGGTATTGGCCCCGTTGTTTTAGAGCAATATAGAAACTCAGGGCACTAAGAGATCGCAGTGGACATTGAAAATGTTTACAAATTTTCAGTTTTCCATAAGCAACTGATAACACAACATTTATGGAATGAACATTTTTGCTGAATTGGCAGATAACGAGCCGTTGAATTATAGGCAGGTTGTAAGCTTAAACTCGCGAAAAAGGGGCCATTTCGGGGTAATCCGGACATGGCCCAGTGCGCCTGATTGGCTGGTGGGAACGGTCCTGAAAATTCCGATAGATACATGGTCTTCATAATCAATAGAGCTAATGATGAATATTAGACTAATCCCGGACTTTCCTTGAGTTGTCGGCAGTAACCTTCTGGCATACTATCGACACCGTGGCTTTGATGAAGAGGCACACAACTGTTTTCTTGCTATCAATGTAGAATCCAATATACTTGCCCATAACATTCTCCTGTAATAAAGGCAATTATGTTTTATAATCAAAAACTATGTTTTTAAACCAAATTTGCGAAGATCGGGTTACATAGTTTCTGTAAGCTGAATATTAGCTTTTTCGAGAAGTGGAGTTTGCCCATGAATCCAAGGGTTGTCCTTTTGTTAGCAGTATTGCTTTACCCAGTCGGTGTGAATGGAAGCGAAGCAGAAGAATCGAAAAGCAAAGATTTGATTGAGGCTCACCCCCCTACAAACAGCCAGGAACCTATTGGTAAGCCGGGGCTCACGGCAACGTACCGCCATGAATCCAGCGGCTTAATTCCCGGTTCCGTTGTGCGAACCTTCACGCTGACTCTCGGTCCTTTAGAAGAAAAGAAGGGATCTCAATTCCAATGGCTCCATTTGAAAGCGACTCAAGCAATTGGAGAACAGTTTAATGTTTGGATTCTTACCGATAGGTATCCCCCTGCCAGTGTTACGATTGCCCGGGAAACGACGGCGCGATACATATTGCAAGAAGGAAACACCGGGGCCTTGGAGTTCCGTCACCAATTCACAGGCGAAGCGGTTCTTCCTTCGCTTGGTGCCTGGAACCATCTTTTCCCACGTACCGCGGATAGTGTTTCTTCCGATGGTCTCTTTACCAAGAGAATCCAATACTTGGGAAACACTTATCTGCTCGAAAGACTCGAAGACTCAAAAAATATGACTCTGCCGATTGATGTCAAAATTCTCAAACTCCTTCCGGATGTGCTCATCGGTGTTCCTCACAATACAAGGCAAAAAGATGAAACTCGGCTTTATGACGACTCTGATTACGAGTTGATTCGGCTCACAAAAAACGATTACGACGAAATGATTGAAGCGGGAATGAATTGTCTGCGAGTCGACAAAGAACAAGCAGACTGGATCGACCGCCGAGACGTGTTCTACTGGGGGATCGGCGGAGAACAGGTCAATTATCCGGAATGCCTTTATCGCAGCAATTACCTTGGACCTATTCTGTTTCTGGATGAGCCAGCGGTTTGTACCAGGGATCACGTTGTTAGGCCCCGTTTAAGGAATGAACGAGACTTTCGAAAGATTATTACTCCTCAGATTGTCTTAGAGGAGTTTAAGAAGTATTTTCACAAAGCGAAGTATCAAGGTAATCCCACAACTTTACTTCGTGGTCTGGCGGCACGGCCGGATGTAGATATTGGTGATATGGAATTTCTTCAGCAGAACCTTTATACCTGGGAAACCATGATAAGTTCGGCGCTTCATCAGCTTGGCGAAGGGAAGAGCGGGCCTCCTTCTTCGATGGTTTTCGAACCGCCAGGCCGTTTTGGAACGCTTAGGACGCTCCCCGAGATGAACATGGCTTATTGTTGCCAAATCCCCGTTGATGACCCCAAAAACCTGATAGGTATTATTTATGGATTTCTGCGCGGCGCGGCAAGACTCACGGACAAGGGATGGGGAACGAGTATCTATGGCCAAGTCGATCGTGCGGATAGCTTTTGGTTTCTAACACACGCTTACGATCTCGGAGCAAGGCTGTTCTTTTTTTGGGATACGCACCGACTTGCCTGCGTTCCTTATAACGAGTGTTTGGCCTTAGCGAGAAATCTGCGGGCGCATGCCGAAAGCCATCCTTATAGGGACATGAAAAAACTAAGACACGCAGCCGAAGTCGCTATTCTTCTGCCTCCCGGCTACAACCTCGGCCATGTTTATATGGGTAAAGGTAATTTATGGGGACTCGGCGAACTCAACCTGGAACGTGTAAACCGAGAAGGTGTCAAGTACCGTACGGTAATGGGTAACTTCTTCACGGAAATTGAACGGTGCATCCGGATGGGTGTTGCATACGATCTTTTTTGGGATATCGAAGGATATAAGCTTCCCGGATACCGAGAAATTGTCCACGTGAGGGAAGATGGAAAGGTCATGGTGGAGGTTAATGGGAAAAATGTTTTGCATAACGGACCGAGAATCCCAAACCGCCCGGAAGGTGATCCACCCCAACTTGCCATTGAACTCTCGATCGATACCGGCAAAGCACCTTTAGAAGTCGCCGCCCGCGCCTTTCTTGTCGAAGGCTCATCACCTATCTATTACACATTAGGTGCCAACACAGAAGGTATTTACAAAAATGTAAAAGTCCTTTGGGAGTTGTATGGGCCACGAGAGGAGGATTATCGCTTTCTGACCGGCTGGAATCGGGAACCTCGTATCCGTGACGAAGGCACTCAGGCAAGCGTGGATATAAAATTCAGAATCAGTCAGCCGGGAAAGTATCGTCTCCGAGCCGCCACGGTGGATTTGGCCGGCCGGACGGTGGTTGTTTGGAAAAACATCGCCGTCGAGGACTGACTTGAGATGAAGCTGAATTAGTTAGTATCTGTTGCGGAAAACGAAAATCGACGATGTCACCCCTGCGAAAGCAGGGGTCCAGAGCGAAAAACTGGATTCCCGCTTTCGGGCCTGTTGAAAAAGCCGAGATTGCTTCGTCATTACATTCCTCGCAATGACGCAAAGTGCGTTTTCATGTCATTGCAAGCGATTCGAAGAATCGCGCGGCAATCTCAAAACGTTCCTTTTGAACTTTGGCAACAGGCCCTTTCGCGGGAATGACAAATACTGTTTCCGCAACAGGAATTAGTTAGAATAATTTTTTATCATTCTTTTTGAAGGCCTATAAAATTAAGGTTCATCCGCCTTCTTAAGTTTTAGAATCTGCTGTGCTATTCTTTCCCGAGCAACGAAGAATTCGTCAGGATCTCTGGAGAAATTCCACCAATTTGGCGCGATGGCATCGATGAGTTTCTTTACGGTTTGTTTGTCTGCAAGTCTTTCGAGAATCACAAAGTACTCATAGTCTTCCATACCGTCTCTGAGGTTTTTCATGCGCATACTGATTACAGGGCCGTCGATGCCGCAGGGCAAGCCAGGATAAAACAGGAACCCGCCTCCATTGTAGTGCCTGGGATGTGCAAAGGCTGGATTCGACCAGGGCTCGATAACAGTAGTGACAGTACTCCAATAGAGCAGACCGGTAATATTATACTGGTAGTTGATCCAGGTCGGGACACGGTAAACAATAAGGGGACGATCAATATGCCAGTACGGAGGGTCTAATTCCTTGACAGTTTGGTACTGTGGATGATATCGAGGCGCGCGCTGCACCAGGGCAGTATATGACCAGACCTCGTCGCCATGAGCGATTTTTTCCTCGATAGTCTTTCTGTCAATGAACGACCACAAAGGACACCATATATCCACTGCCGGATCGATATCCGGCCAGGAAGGCTCCTGCAGGTACGTCTGTTCTACAACCAAACATTTGAGTTGTGGTACGGCTTCATGAACAAGCTGGCCGAGAACGAGCACCTGCTCGTAGTTTTCGCGTAGGTTCGGTTCATCTAACATATATACATAGGCCCCTTCTTCCCAGCCATTATCTTTCAAATACTTGTAGAATTCCGTGTAGTACCGTTGGGCTTTTTTTCTGTTAGCGGGAGATATGGTTTTGTAATCGGGCCTTAAGGTTGAACTTGGCAGCCGGGCGAAGGGTGTTCTTGGTATTTCAAAATCGGTTACATGGAGCTTAGAAATAAACTCTTTTAAGCCCTTATGTCTTTCTGGAATGATTTCCAAAGAGCCGTCATCATTGGTTTGCGGCAGCAGATAGCGTGGGATTGGAGGATTTATGCGATGCTCGGACATCGCCTGACAATACCGCATTTCGATTTGTTCGAATCTGTCCGAACTACGCTCAATATTGAAATATCGCGCAACGTTGCCGAAACTCCCAAAATGGTTTCGATGGGTTGGGCCATCGGGCAGTGTAAAGTCCCATACAGTGACATCTACAGGGATCTGTTCGGAAATTCCTCCTTCTGCAAAAACACTGAACTGTCCACTATATATACCGGCAGGAACATTCTTAGGGACATATACATCAACCCATATAGCCTGGTTTTGCCCCTTGAAGACCTCAAACGGCACGGCATATATATCGTAGCCGCTGGTTGTCGCTGGTTCCCCCCATCTCTTGCTGGTTCTGTTCAGAGGTTCAATGGGCTTGCCGGTTATGGGATTAATGAAGGGAACAAGAGGGTCCGGATATAAACCTGGAGGTAATTCCGCCCTGGGAGTGGACATTCTGACTCGGACGTATTCTTCTCTAAAGAGCTTGATATCGCCTTTTTCAATCTTCGAGCCTTCCGGCCCAATAAGGTCAGAAATCTCCACTTTGATTACATTAATATTTTCTTTGGGAGCATAAACCACGACCTGAAAAGATTCTACTTCATTTCTTGCGGACCAAATCTTTACTGTATGGGCTCCATTGATCTTTTGGTCCCGACCTATCCGCTCCATATTACTCAATGCTGTTAGTGCTATCTTGTCACCCGCGAAGGAATGTTCAAATGAACTTAGAATCAGAAAAAGGATGACAGTTTTATATATTCTGTTTTTCATATTTATTACTCCCAATTTCTCAATATAAACCGATGTTTTTTAGCTCGAACAATTGTATTAGCGAAAAAGAATAATCTGACAGTGCCCGGGAACATTTTCAACTTTAATCCTTTTATCATCAATAGCGATTTCTACCGGCTCACTTGTTTTCTTAAAATCCGTCCGTCGCACTAAAACACGGTCTCCTAATAGCAATCCTGAGATAACTGTTCCCGGCTGCTTAGGAACACTGAAATTGATCGGCTTTCCATTAGAGAGAAACTCTCCGTACTGCTGGGCTTCGGCATATACTTGATGAACAAGCTGAATTTCCTTTGCTGCTTCCTCTTTTCGGCACCAAAGAAAAAAAGTGTCTGTCCCCCTCAACAACATATGCCACAACAATTCCTGATATTTATCCTCACTAAATTGCTTTGCTGTGCCAGCAAAATCCTTGGACTCAATAGTGTGCCAGTGTACAAAGCTGATAATAGGTACCTCTGCAGGAGTGTGCTGTCCTGCGTTGCTGGCTACTAACAGCATATTATAGAACCATCGATAATCTGTATCGACATAGTCATACCAGTCGAAAATCCTGCGCCATGTGTAGACTACCGGCATGGCAAAGCTATAACCGCTTTCGGCAAATTCATGATACCATTTTCGATATTTTGCTCGCTGGTCTGCCTTATAAGGTTGTCCATCGACGTAGTACTCATAGTAATCGTACCAATAGCGGTACCCGTTGTGCGGATAAACTCCGTAATTACCTACAAGTGCCCTTGGAAAATTCAGCTTAATCGGCTCTGCATAATTCTCCCGCTGTAACTGGCCTCTAAGTTTTCGAAGTACTCTTTGAAACTCTTCAAAATCATCGATATTCTTGATTTTTTCGCGACAACGCCGACAAAGCTTTGAGGCAGCGTGAGCTTTATTGAATTCTATGGGGCCGTCAATTTCCCAATCGGCAAAAACAAAGTCAATGTTCAAATCTGCTTTCTTAAATGCCTTCACAAAATATTCCAATTGCTCCCGGATATGAGGTCGCCGGAAATCAAGTGCAAACGGACATCCCATCTTTTGCTTGCCAAATGATTCGTCCCAAAAGGGCTTTCCCTCATCGTCTATATGCGCTGTTTGTTCATCGCCGTTGAAAAAAGAGTAAAGGCAGTTTGTAGCGTTGATATTAATCCGTAAATTCAACTTCTTTTGTACTTTGGCAATCATTAGGGACTGGGCTAAGCTTTTTTGGCGATCCCCTGGATTCCAGGAACCAATAAGCCCAACGCCTCGCTTATCTAACTCTTTGACAAGCCCTTCTACAACTTTCTCGTTTAGCTGGCCGGGGTCCATAGCCTGCCAGAGATAAAGCGGTAAACGCCTGCCCCTGTCATATTTTAAGGGCTTAGTTGCATCAAGTACGACCTGTATGTGGGAAGGCCATTTAATTGCCTTATTCTCTGCTTTGCTGAAATTAGCAGCAGTTCCAAGCAAGCTGATTGCCATCCAGGTTACAAATAACTTGTTTGCATTTATTTTAAGTTTTATACACATGCTTAAGTCCCTTGTGTTCCAATTAATATAGAACCTCGAAAGAACGAACAATGTTCTTTTTGCCTTTCTTATGTTCGGCCTCCACTACGATTGTATTGTCTCGCGATAGGTGAACATTCTCCATAAATAAACCATCGTCTGATACAGACAATCTACGGCCGTTGATAACTACTTTTGTCTCAGGTTCCGCCCATCCAAAAACGTCTATGGCACTATCATTTGCTACAGTCGAATGCTCAAGCGGATTGGTCTGAATAATTATTTGGGGAGTTATGTCTAAATCCAAAAGCTCATTAATGATCTGTTTTTTTACATTGTATAATGTGTCAGGGTTTTTATTGTAATTGTCCATTGTTTTAACAACCTGAGAAGCTATTTCCATGCCTCTGCGAGACGGTTCAATTATTGATAAACGTTTGCCAAGCCCGGCTTTCATCTTTTTTATCTTATCTTCGAGCATCCAAAAGTATTCATAGTCCTGGATCCCGTTTCGCATTTGCTCCCATCGCAAGGAATTAATTAGCCCATCCTTCCTGGGATATACGTGCCAGCCGTCACCAAGGTGCCTTCCGGGAGCTGCAAAAGGATCATCTGTCCAGCGATTAAAGCCCCAATGAAGATATCCTTTTAATCCAAAGCGATAATTCAGCCAGTGAGGGATTCGTGATTCTATAAGAGGAACATCTACGGTCTTATTTGGATAGGAGCCTTTTTGAAAAATTCCAACGGTATAAAACCACAATTCATAGCCCTGATTCTGTGCTCTCTTGAAAACGTCATGCCATGCTGCGAGATGATCTAATTTGGGAACCCAGATTTCCAATCTGTCGAAGCAATGTGTTGTCTCTATAGCATCTATTCTTCTAAGTGCCGGAGCATGGCGGTGTACGTATTCTGAAGCTTCTCTCCAACTCATCACATTATGGTTCGATGGCTCATCAGCAATATGAAAAATTGTCTTCTCAAGCCAGCCTTTTTCTCTTAAATGATTTTCGAGCGCAGGTAAGAACTGTGGGAGAAATTCCTTCCCGGGAACTGTTATTCTTTTTCCATTAGATTCCATTTGAGCACGAAAATCCCTTAAAACAATTTCCTTGCTCGACCAGCCGCCCTCGCCAAATCTTGCAACAAATCCTGTTTCAAGCAAGTCCATTCGTCCGGTATCCCAAAAAGTGTCTGCCCATTTGTCGAAACGTGAGAAATCAAATTTCAAGTTACCATTGGCAGCTTGTCTGCATGTAATCAGGTCCAGACTAACTCTAAAAACGTTCTGCCTGTGCTGAGCCATATTTTCAGCATAAACTCTAAGCATCTCATAGAATCGTTCCGAATCAGAAGCATCAATATCATGAAATTTCTTGAAATTACCTGTCGTATACCATTCAGTGACCATTAGATGCCGCTCATCGGGCAGTGTTAAGGGATAAACCCTCAGATGCAAAGGTAAAGATGTGTCTGCTTTATCTGTTTTTATAGTCACGGCCCCTTTGTAATCACCAGCCTCGGCATTGCGAGGAATTTTTATTGTCAAATAGACCGCCTTGTAATTGCCTTTCTTCACAAACACCTCACTATCCTCGGCCAGATAATCGGGGAATTGGGCGGGAGCAGTACGAATTAGATCGGTTGTTCTGTATTTCGGAGTGTTTTCCTCAATCAGTATAGAACCTACGAAGTTCCATCCAAGGGCATTGGCAGGTAGAGAAGTTGAAAGTGCAATATGTTTTAGAGAGCTCAATGAGACTGTAACATTTTGTAAATCCTGGTTAGCTTTAATAACACATTGGGCCGAAACATGTTCATTTCTTATACCGAATATCTCAAGCGACTTCTGTGGTTTGGGGCAATTGTAGTCATCTTCAAAAATCCTCACTAAATCACTTACTGCAAAGCATTCAAAAGGGGCACCCTGCACGGTATTACCGATGAAGCACAATAGAATAATTGACACGGAAAAGACAAAATATGACCTGATTGCAGTTCTATTGTTGTACATTCTCGCTCCTTTTTTAACCAAAAGTCCAAGCCTTTATAAATTGGCACTTCTCTTTGCTTTACAATCAAGAACGGCACTGTCCTTTTATAGTAATAATACTTCTGTTTTCGGATTGATTCAATCTTTTTTGTGGACATTTCCTAATCGATATTCAGTGGTTACACGTAGCAGCGGCGGGGGGGAAAAGTAAAAAAACAGAGATGAGAAAGTTATAGATAAAAGTCCCTGCGGTGCGGAGGGAGAGGAAAAAGCGAGATATTCCACAGAGACTTGAATGCTAAGACGATATTTTTATTACAGCTTGTTTGTTTAATTTGGTAAATTTTTTCTCCAAAAGGTTAGCAACTCATTAACAAATATCCCCTAAGATAGTGCAGGCCGAACAATCCAGCCTGGTTAAAGGTCAGCCAGCAAGTAATAATACAAGAATCGGTGGACCAGCGCAGGGATCCTTGATTGCTACTTTCCCTCCGAATCCTTGACCAAGCAGACCACAAGCCCGTCCGAAAGTGTCACCACACATTCCTTCCCGGTAAGCGCTATACCCCACCGCACCGGAGGCGCGGGCAACTGAGCGTTCCACAACGACCGGCCGTCCAGGGAGACGCCTTCCACGCTGCCATGGTGGAGGACCACAAGTCCATCGACACCGACTGCCAGACCACGCAAGTCCGCCGTATTGCCTGCCCAAAGAATGGAATCGTCCAAGGGGACTTTCATAACATTGCGGGGCATCGTGTCCCCTCCCATCTTCCCGCCGGTCTTTGGATCTTTATTCATCAAGTCAACGATGCGGTCGAGCGCCTGCGGATCGCGCGAGCAGAAAAGGCGGCCATCTAAAAGAGCAATGTGCCGGCCGGACGTGTGGAAATACACGCGACCCTGGTGACGTTTGAAGATGGTAGTCCTGGCACGCTCGTAAGAGAACAGCTCGGGGCCGCTGCTTGACGGCTTGTCGTCGGGCTCCATAAACATTTCCATTCCCGCCTCGAGTCGGGAGACAACTCGAGGATTCCCGCCGGTGAGCGCATCCAGTGCAACGATTCCCACCGGGGCACCGCCGTTGATGTACAACGTGTCGTTCTTCAGCAGGATGTTTCCCTGGACGCCGAAGCTCAGTTTCGGCTTTTTCCGGTCAAGAGTGTATGCCTGCCGCCAGCGGAGTCTTCCGGTAGCGACATCCACCGCAGCGGCTACGGCACCGTCTGCGGCAGTGCTTCCGGCTGCTGTGTAGGCGATCCCGTCGTCGCTCAGGACAACCCCACCGCTAAGAGGCCAAGCCGACATGAGCCGGTCCATTATGTTGACGAATCGCTTTTCGGGCGCCATTTCGACACGCCCCAACACACGCCCATCAGAGGCATCCACGCAATACAGAGCACCGTCACACGAGCCGAAGATAACCCGTCCGTTCCAATATGCAGGTGGTTGCAGTACGGCGGCATTGGATGATACTTGCCAAAGTGTTTTTCCATTGGCAGCGTCGAGGGCCCGCACGGTGCCATCCGTCGCTCCCACGAAGACGCGTCCATTGGCGCACACAGGAGCGGTTAGTTCGCCGCCCGGCAAACGCCTCCGCCACAACTCCCTCGCCTTTTGCCCAACGGCGGCGGGAACCGCGGCCGTACCGGTGGAGTTGGCTCGGAACATCGGCCAGTCGTCCCGGGCCGCGGGTGCACTCGAGGCGGGCGCTGCCCACGCGGGCGATTCCGCCGGCACCACCGGCTCCTTCAGTGCCGAGCGGGGGGCCATTGAGAACGTGCCGTGAACCTGCCAGCAATCGCAAGCCAGCGGCATCCAATACAACCGCCCATTCGCCGGCACCACCCCGTCAAAACATCCGGGACGGACGACGCCTTCGTAGTCGGCAAGCTTTCGCTCGCTAATGTCAACATAGACGGTCCTGCCCTCCCCGCCTCCTGGACGGTAGTAGAACTGGTTCGGAGTCGCAGTCAGGCGGGTACAAGAGCCAATCACTCCGAGACTGAATTCGTCGAGAACCTTGCCGGTAAGCGGTTCGACTTTCCTGCAGAAGGCCGCTGGTGAGGCCACGCGCGGCACGACATAGAGAGCGTCATTGAAGAAAAATGGGTGGGGAGATGCGATGTCAGACGTCCAGAGGAGATCACCTTTCTCGAAGCCGATGCAGATCGTTTTCCTGAATGGCGGCCCTGCGATGCATACGACACTGCTGTTGGCCCGCGCGCAACAGTAGGTGGCCCATCCCAAGCCCCAACCCTGGCGTTTGAGCGAACTGCCGATGGCGTCGAAAAGCTCTTTGGATGTTTCGACCGTGCTGCGCCACAACTGCTTCCCAGTGGCGGAGTCGCGAGCGGCCATGTACTTTCCCGGCGCCAGCTCGAAGATGCGCCCTTGCTTCATGCACAAGGCTCGAGCGTCGAACGGCTCCGGCTCACTTATGCTCCAAAGCAGCTTCATCTCGGGATACTGAAAGGCTGCCAATCTTCTTGCGGCACCAAATTTGTTGGTGATGCTTCGGTACTGTTCGTTGGCAACGTTCCAGGGCCAGTGGCCCATTTGCCTTTTCTGCCTATAGGGAGCAACATGGGCGTCCGGCGGACCGAACGCTGCCCAGAGCTTGTCCTTCTCCTGCACAATCCATTTCCAATCCGTGTCGCCGGCGGCTGCTGCCTCGGCCGGAACGCTGAACTTGCCGCGCTCCTGCCCGGTCGCCGCATCCAGCATCCAGAGGGTCCCGCCCTCGGCAAAAACCACCTCGCTACCGGTTGCCAGCTTCGCAACATTATGGACGACGTAGTTCGGGTTGAGCGGGTGACTCCAAAGGCGCAGGCCATTGTATGCGTTGAGGACCGTCAGCGTGTTCAGGAGCGGTTCTTCGCGCTCGTGGAATGCGATATGCCCGGAGAAGAAGAAAATCCGTCCACCGGCAAAAAGCGTCTGGTTGGGCATCGCCGCGAATACCGGATATGTCTGAAAACGCAACTCCCCCGGCAACCGCGCCACATAGTCTCGCGAGACCACATTGTTGTCTGGCTCATGGTACGGATGGCGCCATTCGTCTATGCCGGGTTGAGCGGGCTTCACGACAACCCTACCCGAAACGACGCAGACACCGCCGGGATGCAACACTCGCAGGATTTCTTTCTCGAACGACGGATAGTCAACCCCCGGCGCCACCCACACGGCATCGGCCAAGTCTCCTGCCAGCCAAAGCGACGCACCATTATCATCCGCCACATAAACCCGATCCCCCAAGAGCCCTTGCTCCCTCGCCCAATCGCGAATCTTCTCCAGCCTGGGTGAGGCGGTGCCCCGACAGAAAACAGTCCATGGGGTTTGCTCGACCAGCCCGGCAATCGTCGGGAAGTCCCCCTCGTCCACTCCGCAAACCACGACTACCAAGGCCGGCGTCGTCCCAAGGTGCTTGGACAACTCGAGAACAGCATCGTCGGCAATCGCCGCGCAGCAGCAAAGTAACGTGCTCATCAGTACAAACCATGTCTTCATTTCCTTTCTCCTTGAAAACAGATTACACAACATTCATTCGTGGACATGAATAGTCGCCCGCCAGCCGCGGTTTTACAGTCATGGTCCAGCAGCGTCGGAGCTCTTCCTTTCTGTACGCCGGCGGCTTCGGCTCGAGCCACTTCACCACCTCGTCCTTGACGGTGAAAGGGAAGGAGCCAAGCTGTGATAATCAACATCTTTTAAGCTTTCGCCATACAGGACTCCTCTTGCGAGATCGACTTTTCACATTTTGCAGTAATTGACCGATCCCGGACGAACCGACCGTCAACAATTTCCGGCGACAGTTGTCACGGTTGAGAATATGATAGCAGACGCCTGCCGACTCTATATGTACTTGCCTCGGCATAAGGATGATTGTATCACTGCCTCAGACATTGTCAATAGGAACGTCCCGCAATGACCCGGTTTTGACAATGTTTACTCCGTAAAAGCTGAAGTTTTAAGATACATACGACCTATGGCAGATATCAATCGAGCCAGTTGTTGACCTCATCAGCAACGAAATTCTTGACTGTGCAGATATCTACATAACGGTGGACCACCGATACGCACAGTTGAAACTTTGTGTGACATAAACCCGACACGTTTCGGTGATGGCATAGTAGATATCCAGGATCTCATCATCCTTGCTGAGCATTTGTTTGAGGAACTTCCGCCGGTTGAATCCGTCGAGTAGATTGCATGTTGGAATTTAGAGGAAGCAGAAGGCAACCTACCTGCGGAAGAAAAAAACTGCTGCCTTCTGAAGCTCTTACCACCGCCTCATATGCCCTCCTTTTCAACACTCGGAATATCCCAAAAAAATCTTGCTAAAACATTCAACTTAATATAAACTCCCTATTTGAATAGGATGACCTGTTTCGATAATGAAAGGAGTGTATCGATGTTGAACCGAACCTGTTTTTTGCACATAGCATTTCCTCTGCTCATTTTTGTATCCTTACTGTCCCTTATCGGATGCAATCAGCTTCAAAATCATACAACTGAGACTGACCTAACGAAGCCCGACTGGGAAAATCCCGACGTTGTGGGCATTAACAAAGAACCAGGCCACTGTACCCTCGTCCCATACTCCGATATCGAAACGGCCATCAAAGCTGACCGCAAGGCTTCGCAGTTCTATAAATCGCTAAATGGAAATTGGAAGTTCCACTGGGTCAGCAAGCCGGCAGACAGGCCACTCAATTTTTACGAATCCAGTTACGACGTTAGCACCTGGGATCAAATCCCCGTGCCTTCCAACTGGCAAATGCACGGCTATGGAATTCCTATTTACCTTAATGTCCCGTATCCATTTCCGCCTAATCCGCCCTATATCCCTCATGATTACAATCCCGTCGGTTCCTACCGAAGAGGATTCACAATCTCGGAGGAATGGAAAAATCGCCAGATTTTCCTTCACTTCGACGGTGTCAAAAGCGCCTTCTATCTATGGGTCAATGGTCAAAAGGTCGGCTATAGCCAGGACAGCATGACGCCGGCTGAATTCAATATCACTCAATACCTCAAGTCCGGTGAAAACATACTTGCTGTTGAAGTCTATCGCTGGTCAGACGGCAGCTATCTTGAAGACCAGGACATGTGGCGGCTCAGCGGCATTTATCGAAACGTCTATCTATTCGCAACCCCACAAGTGCACATCCGTGACTTTTTCGTCCGAACCGATCTCGACGACAGCTACATTGATGCAACTTTGATGATTCGTCCGAAGATTACCAATTTTACCGACCAGAGTCTCGAGGGATGGACTATTGAAGCTCAACTCTATGACCCAGAAACAGAACCTGTGCTGCCCCAACCACTATCCAGAACTGTCTCTTCCATCATCGACGAGAAATACCCACAAAGAGACAATGTGAAGTTTGCACTTTTAGAACATAAGGTCAGCAACCCTAAGAAGTGGTCTACTGAGTTTCCGAACCTGTACACATTGGTCTTGACTCTCAAGGATGCCAAAGGCAAGACTATTGAGGCCGAAAGCTGCCGGGTGGGCTTTCGAAAGGTAGAGATAAAAGACGGTCAATTATTAATCAATGGCCGATCGATAAAGCTTTTCGGTGTGAACCGTCATGAACACGACCCGGACCACGGCCGAGCCGTTCCCGTCAGCCGGATGATACAGGATATCAAGCTGCTTAAGCAGCATAATATTAACGCTGTGCGCACATCACATTATCCGGACGACCCCACCTGGTACGACCTGTGCGACCAGTATGGGATTTATCTGATCGACGAAGCCAACCTTGAATCGCACGGCCTGAAAGGCTACTTCTCAAACGTCGCCGGCTGGCATGGTGCCTTTATGGAGCGGGCAATTCGTATGGTTGAGCGTGATAAGAATCATCCATCTGTCATTTTTTGGTCGCTCGGCAATGAATCGGGCTGCGGGCCGAATCACGCTGCGATGTCGGCGTGGACAAAAGAATATGACCCGACTCGCCCCATTCACTACGAAGGGGCAGCGGGGGATCCGGTTGACTACCCTTATGTTGATATGATTAGCCGAATGTACGCGAGAATTCCGGAAATCATTCGGCTGGCTACCGATCCAAATGATGATAGACCGATGGTTCTCTGCGAGTACGCCCACGCTATGGGCAATTCTGTCGGCAACCTTAAGGAATACTGGGACACCATCCGTTCCCAGAAACGCCTCATCGGCGGTTTTATCTGGGACTGGGCTGATCAGGGCCTACGCAAAAAGAGCCCCGACGGAAAGGAATTTTGGGCCTACGGTGGCGACTTCGGCGACAAACCCAACGACGGGAATTTCTGCTGCAACGGCCTGGTCCAGCCTGACCGAAAGCCCAATCCCTCTCTCTACGAGGTCAAGAAGATTTACCAGCGAATCCATGTCCTGCCCGTCGATATTTTGTCCGGTAAGTTCCGCATCTACAACGAGTACGATTTTTTAAACCTTGATTTTGCTGATATCAGATGTGAACTGATCGCCGACGGCCGTGTAATCAAAAGGGGTACTTTACCGAAACTATCCCTCCCTGCGGGAGCTCAACGAAACATTCAGCTCAACTTCGAAAAGCCAGATTTCCAACCTGGTGCTGAATACTGGATTAAGATAGTCTTTGCCCTCGCTGCCGACACCTCCTGGGCCAGGCAAGGACACATCCTTGCCTGGGATCAGTTTAAGACTCCCTTTGACGTCCCGCCAACCCCGGTTGTCGATCCGAATACGATACCATCGCTTACCCTGAAACAAGACTCGCAAAAAATCGTCATCTCCGGCAGTGATTTCGAACTTATGTTTGGAAAAGATTCCGGCGCACTCGAATCTTTCGACTTCAAAGGAAAACAGCTCATCGCCTCGGCTCTGGTCCCCAACTTTTGGCGTGTGCCCATCGACAATGACGAAGGAAACGACATGCCCAAACGCCTCGGTGTCTGGCGCAATGCCGGACCCAATCGGACCATTAATACTGTAAATGCCAAACAGATCAAGCCCCAGATTGTTCGCATTACTACTGAATCAGCTATCCCTGTTGGAACAAATTCCACCTATAAGACTATCTATACTGTTTATGGTAATGGTGATATTATTATTGATTCAACCTTCACCCCGGCAGGTGATAACCTGCCCGACCTGCCACGGTTTGGCATGCAGATGGCCGTACCCGGCCGATTCAACAAGTTAACCTGGCTCGGCCGCGGACCACATGAAACCTACTGGGACAGAAAAACCGGCGCCGCCTTTGGCCTTTATTCCGGCCACGTCAACGAGCACGTTCACCGCTACGTCCGGCCTCAGGAAAACGGTAATAAATCAGACGTTCGGTGGATGGCCCTGACCGACCGCGAAGGTGTTGGCCTCGTCGCCGTCGGCCTGCCCACAATTGACATCAGTGCCTGGCCCTTCTCGATGCAGGACCTTGAAAAAGCCAAACATATTCACGAACCTCCCCAGGGCGACACTATAACCGTCAATCTTGACTATAAGCAAATGGGTGTCGGTGGCGATGACAGCTGGGGTGCGCGAACGCACCCTGAATACACCTTGCCGGCCAAGTCCTATCACTACCGCTTACGCCTCATTCCCTATGCCCCAACGCTCGGTGACATTCTCAATTTAACACGGCGTGACTTTCCTGAGTTGCAGTAACCGCATTACTGTCGGCTAAGTTTATCATACAGATTGGCTCGTCAACGCGCGCACCGGACCTGATTGGCTGGTGGGACTGGTTCAAGAAACTTCGGCAATGGAGAAAATTGATAATCAATATCCCCTTTTCCTTTCCTCTTTTTTTCATAATCTTATCAAAAACGCATGCTAATGCATAATCAAAGGATTTTCCTTGACGGGAAATTAGCTAATTTGGTATAAATAAGGTTGATTTTGTGCCCACGCAGTCGGGCAACCGTGGCTTTAAGATCATCAAGCGGGCGCAATTCATGTAATTTTCCAAATAGAGGAGGAGTTATTATGTGCGACACAGAGTTGTAATTGAGACTTTGTGCTTCGCAGTTAAGATTTTACAACTCAATTAACAACCTATATTTAATTATTGAAGGAGGATTATTATGTGTAGAAAATTGATGTATCTAATTTCTGTTTTGGTGCTGAGTGTGGTTCTTACAGGTACGACTAAGGCAGAGCTTGTCTGTTGGTGGAGGTTTGATGAGGGGGCCGGGACCACCGCTGCTGACTCAAGCGGTAACGGCAACGATGGCACCTTCAATGGCGACCCTCAATGGGTGGTCGGCTATTTCGGTGATGCCCTTGAATTTGATGGATCTGATGATTATATTGATTGCGGGAATGATCCGAGTTTGGATCTGACCAAGTGGACAATAACATTTTGGCTTAAAATAAATGAAAATAAGGATTACAATGGATTTATCATCAAAGGTTTGGATGCTGCTGAAAACTATGAAGTATTAGGATTCGCAGACGGGAGCTTCCATTTTCCTATTTCGCATACAGATGGCTCAAGAACATATGTTAATACTTCCGCTGGAGTAATTGTTCCAGATGAATGGGCGCATTTTGCTTATAGCTATGACTCGGCTGAAGGTAGAAGATTTTATAAAAACGGTAGCTTAATTTTTGAGGATGCGGAATCCAATACTCCTCAAGCCTCGACTGGAATACTTTCTATTGGTAATGAACAGCCTCTGAGCAGGTATGTCAATGGCACCATGGATGACATTCGTATCTACAACCACGTGCTGACAGAGCCGGAGATTCTGGCTGCTATGGAAGGTGGTGAAGGATATCCGTATGCCTTAGGCCCCGTCCCGAAAGATGGTACCCTGCATTTTGATACGTGGGTGAGCCTTAGCTGGAAGGCGGGAGATTTTGCGGTCTCGCATGATGTGTACTTCGGCGAGAATTTTAACGATGTGAATGAAGGCACAGAGAGCACGTTCCATAGCAACCAGGTCTCAACGTTTTTTGTTGTCGGTTTTCCGGGATTCGCTTATCCGGATGGCCTCGTTCCGGGCACGACATATTACTGGCGGATTGACGAGGTCAATGACACCGAGCCGAATAGTCCGTGGAAGGGCAAGGTCTGGAGCTTCTCAATTCCTCCCAGGACCGCATATGCACCCGACCCTGCTGATAGTGCTGAGCAGGTAGACCCGAATGTGGAGCTTAGCTGGACAGAAGGTTTCGGTGCAAAACTGCACACCGTATATTTCGGTGACAATTTTGACGATGTTAACAACGCCTCTGGTGGACTCCCACAGGGAAATACAACCTATAAACCCGGTCCACTTAAATTAGCTGAGACTTACTATTGGCGTGTCGATGAGTTCGATGCCATCGACACGTATAAAGGCGACGTCTGGAGCTTTACTACTGAGGGCGCCGTCGGGAACCCGAATCCATCTAATGGTGCTGTGGATGTAAAGCAGACACAGATTATTACCTGGTCGCCGAGTGTCTTTGCTGCTTCGCATGAGTTATACTTTGGCACAGATAAAGATACCGTGAAAAATGCCGATACCGGTTCGCCGGAGTATAAAGGCACCAGGGACCTTGGTGCTGAGAGCTATGACCCCGGAATGCTTGAGTGGGATACTACTTATTATTGGCGGATTGATGAGGTTAACAATACCAACGCCGACAGTCCGTGGACAGGCATCCTCTGGAGCTTTACGACAGCTAACTTCCTTATCGTGGACGATTTTGAATCTTACAACGACCTTGACCCCGGTGACCCCGAGAGCAACAGGATATTTAATGTGTGGCTGGACGGATACGACGACCCGGCAAACGGTTCTTTAGTTGGTTATGACACTCCTCCTTTTGCCGAGCAAACTATCGTTCACGGAGGCAACCAGTCGATGCCACTTTACTACGACAACAGTGTTGGGTACTCTGAAGCAACTTTGACATTGACTTACCCGCGTGACTGGACTGAGAAAGGAGTAAACACACTGACAATTTGGTTCAGAGGCAATTCGGATAACGCAGCTGAGACGTTGTATGTTGCTCTCAACGGCAATGCGATCGTTACTAATGATAATCCTGATGCAGCGCAGATAACTGCCTGGACGGAATGGACTACCGACTTGCAGGCCTTTGCAGACCAGGGCGTGAACCTTGTCAATGTCAATACTATTGCCCTTGGTCTTGGCAATAACAACAACCCGCAGGCTGGTGGTTCAGGTACTATGTACTTCGATGATATTCGTCTGTATCCTCCACCGCCGGCACCGTAAGCCGTGTGATTTAGCTGGCAGTTAGAATTACGGGGTTGATATAGCAGATTTGCATCAATTCGGGGCTTATACCAATTGATTCGGTATAGGCCCTTTTTTTTGTCTATTGGAGATTGATTATTTTTTGATTCAGTGCATACCTTTTGGATAAAAGTTATTTTTAACAGATACCCTTTTTTTAAAATCGGTCACCTATGAAGAGCTCAAAGTCAAATAATAAAATCTCTGTTGCCACAATATTTTAAGGCATGCAGCTATACCACACTATTTTGATCATGGTGGGCAGCGACATGCAACGGCATCTTGGCGACTTCGTTTGTGGCGTTGACGCCTGCGCCTTGGCAATAGGGTACCAGCAGACGAAAGACGCTACACGATGGGAATTAAAAGACTACCAGGCGTAAAACCGCAAAAACTTATTGCGAGAATATTATTTTAAGCCACAGTTGCTATTGTGAGCAAAGCGAAACAATCTCACTCAATGTCACTCCGTGCTTGACACGGAATCTATCTTTTTTTAGGTTTGCCTTCCTCAATGCCCCACTTCAACTGCTCAAGCCGCTCTGTCTTGAAAATTCCATGCTGCTATTGACAAACAAGACATCGCAGTCACTTTATATAATAATAGATACGTGTAAAGCTTTGTCTATCATTGGAATTTCCAGACGATGCCTATACCTGCACCCCAGGCATCGCCGGTAAACTGGTACTCAGTGTACCAGAAAGTGTCTTCGGCGATATCCCACTGTGCACCGATATAGGCGCCAAAGTTCGACTCTTCCCTAATATCGGCCTTGGATATTACTCGCTGGGTCGTACCCATATCAACCGTTGTTCCTTCGAGACTCATATCTCCTTTCACAAAATGAAAGAACGGACCACCGTAAAGCGAAAAGCCATCATATTGAACAGTTGGTCCAACCGCGACCTGGATCTCCCAGAAATCAAGTTCTAAATCGCCGGAGAAAACAGGGTCACCTTTGAGTTTCAGGTCACTGCTATTAATGCCTGACCAGACCATCTGGAACAACCCGCCCCACGTAAGGTTACCCTCCTGGTAAAAGGTTGCCCTTGTCCCAAATCCCCAAGCAACTTCATAATCACCGCCGGCTCCAAAGTATTGATTACCGGAACTGCCATTTCCGAGAATCTCTGTTATATCGTCTTTGTCGTCAGCCGCACCAGCATACACAAATGCGTCCAAATTTTCGCAGATACCATAGCCCAAACTGCCCAAAAACATATTTGATGAAAGATCTTCGATTTTGTACTTGGTGTAATCCCACGGCAACCACCCCGCACCGAGGTCCTCTTGAGTCTTACCAAATACTTCGAGGTCCATTTTCTGGTGAGCATACTCAAAGCCTATAGCCCACCGGTTTTCTCCAAAAAGAGCCTTTGGGGGACCCATTGGTGGCAGAGCAAGAGCGGGTGAGCTGCAAACGCCCACCACCATAATAAAAAGAGGTAAAAGTGCTATTCTCTTTTCCATAAGTTATTCCTTTCATCAAAAAACCGTTTCATAAGGTTTTTCACGTCATCTTCCAAACCTAATTTGACATTTTTTTGGCCTCTTTTTGGCCTTTTTTATAAGTGAGATATCGGCAGCTATCGGGCATAAGTTTCCCTTTTCTGAAATATGTCAATTAAAACACTTGACAACCTGCTATAACTCCCAGTTTTCTGCCATTTCGCTAAATCTGCTTGACGAATACAACCTCCTAAGATGTTATTTCAAACGTCTTTCCTTACGTATGGCAGACAAACATGGATTTAGCCATTCACTGCTGTTTTTGAGGCAATAAGCCAGATTCTATCGAAATAGGACATTGAGGGTATTAAGTTAAGAGATAATTTCAAGGGTATTCCAACGTATGCTGGGATGAACCAGCGGCCGAGGCGATAATGGCCTTCATTACTTTGCGGCAGTAAAATATATATCAAAATTATTAGAATTGACCAAAAAAGGTCCTATAAACTTGACATAATATTGCAGAAATAGGTCGGATTATGGTTATTTCTTCTTGACACGTCTGTTTAAATTGTATATATTGAAAGATATATTAGCATTAGGAGGTGCGGTGAAAAGATTCTTCTTTTTAGCAAGTTTTCCCACACCTAAAAATTTAGTTGTTCTATATCTAAAACGCGGCATAGATTTGGATGAAAAATCACAATTTGCTATAGAGGTAAAATATAAAGAGTTTTCGGGGAGAATTAAGCATGAAAAATCAAAGTAAAAAGAATAATTTTAGGGCCAATATTATCCCGATTATCTTGGCAGCAGGTATATTAATAACGGCTGTCACAGAGAATGCAAACGCAAAGTCGCTGTACATAATTGCAGATATTAATGCTGATCCCACTCCGATCAGGGCTTATAGTATTGGAGCTGATGGTACTCTTACCTTCCAGGCGGAGTACAGCGTACCCAACTATGGATTTGGTGCCATAGGTCTGGCAATTGATACGGATTCAAGAAGCCTGTTCATCACATATGAAAACTCGAACGTAATTCAGTTGATAAATGCAACGACGATGACAGACATTGGAACCACAACAGCCCCAGGTGCCATCGACTTAGCTGGTATTCGTTACGACCACGATAAGGGATTACTATACAGTGTTGGTCGGGATACACGTAAGCTTTATGTATATAATTGGGAGGCGAGCACCGCCACGCTCACTCAGGTACAAGGCTCACCGTTCACCTTGGCAGAAATTACTACTGCCTATGGGATTGCTCTGGATGAAATCAATGACCTGCTTTATGTGGCCGATTTGAGCAAAACGATCCATGTTTACCACACATCTGATTGGTCATTACGGGAGACCATCGAAGTTAGGCGGACTGCCATCAGTATTGCAGTGGATCCAATAAGGGGCTTCCTTTATTACGGTGGAGGTTGGGAGAAGAATTACTACCTTACTAAGTACAATTTAAATTTACATCATTATGAGACAGAAGTGCAAATGGGTCTCGATTTTGGCGTGATGGGGGTTGGAGTAGATCTGTACACCGGTCTGATATTTGTAGGCACCGGAATTAACAATAAACCTGGTGGTGACAGTCTTAGGGTCTATGACACATCACTTAAACAAATTGACATTATCACCGACATTAAAAACCCTACCGGCTTGGTTGTCCCAATTGAAGATGTCAGCTATAACCCTCTAAACCTAAATAAGAATATTGCCGGCAGCGCTCCTGACGAGGTCGAATATGTAGACATAGGAGGTACCGTTACTTACAATATTTGTTTCGATAATATTAACAATAATTACACTGTAAACAATCTATCCATTATTGATATGCTCCCGAATAATGTAAGCTTTATAACGGCCAAGGGTAATGGTATGTTCGGACATTACGACCCTAATACCCACACTTATAAATGGTCCTACCCCTCTCTGCCACCCGGGTCCCCAAGAGATTGTTTAAATTTATTGGTGAAGGTGAATGAAGATACAGCCCCAGATAAGATCATCACCAATTATGTTACTATCGACAGCGATGAAACAGGGCCTACCACCGTGAGTTTTGATGTTATTACAAAATCAACTCGCTTCAATCCTCTCAATCTGAGCAAAGAAATCATAGGGGGTGATGTTGAGTACAGCGCTGACAGCACTATTGGTCATGTGGGTCCAGGCGGCACTATTATCTACGATATCTGTTTCGATAATATTAACAACGATTATACTGTAAACAATATATCCCTTGTCGATACCCTCCCGAGTGAGGTAAGCTTTATATCGGCCGATAGTGATGGTATGCTCGGAGAGTACGACCCTATTGCCCACACTTATAAATGGTCCTACCCCTCTCTGCCACCTGGATCCCCAAGAGACTGTTTAAGTTTAGTGGTGCAGGTTAATGAAGATACAGCCCCAGATAAGATCATCACCAATTTCGTGACTATCAAAAGCGATGAAACAGGGCCCTCAAACGCGAGCGTTGATGTTATCACAAAAGCTATTCCCTACAACCCCCTTAATCTAAGCAAGGAAATCATAGGGGATAATATTGAGTATAGTGCTGAGAGCAATATTTGGTATGTGGGTGTAGGCGACACTATTATCTACGATATTTGTTTCGATAATATTAACAATGATTACCCAGTAAACAATATATCCATTGTTGATACCTTGCCGAAAGAAGTAAGCTTTATAATGGCCGATGGTGATGGTACGTTCGGACAGTATGACCCTATTACCCACACTTATAAATGGTCCTACTCTTCTCTGCCATCCGGATTCCCAGGCGATTGCTTAACATTAATGGTGCAGGTGAAAGAAGGTATAGACCCCGACACGATCATCACTAATTCCGTGACTATCGACAGCGATGAAACAGGGTCTACCACCGTGATTGTTGATGTTGTTACGAATAAAAGACCGCTGGAAGCTGCTCTGAGCATACTGCCTAATATGCTCAGACGCAACGGCACTTATAAGAGTGTACAGGCTATAGTAGGGCTGCCACAAGGCATCGGAACACAGGACATCAAAGACGAACCACTTATCCTAAACCCAGGCAACATCGAATCAAGCAGTCAACTTATCTTAGGTACGGCTGACAGAGCAGAGGTTCGCGCTTGGTTCGATACTGCTCAACTGATGAATGCGGTGCCTGGCTATGGCGAAGTCAAAGTTAAAGTTATTGGCAAACTCAAATCGGGCCAAACTTTCTCCGGCGAGGAAATCATCTACATAACCAGATTCACAGGCAATTGATCTGAAGCGGGCGTACGAAAATTCGACTATGAGGAATCAGCTCGAAGGTCCGCTGTTGGGTGGCCTAAAGGAAGGTGGCTTTGAAAATTCAGACCCAGATGCCCGTAAAGATTTTCCGCAAAAAGCTTATCAGCGTTCTCGACTCAAAATAGTTCGTCGATAAACGCAAATATACTGTCCTCGAGTCAGGGATTCTAACCTTACCTGAGACCTTTGAAAAAAAGGATTAGATCGGCACCTTTGTGTTTTTTTAGATTGACATTAAATCGGTATTTCAAACATTTACCACAACTGACCAAAGACCAAGCAGGTGCCAAAACGGTCCAAAAAGGGCGAGTTTCGTGCGCGCACTGGTTTGAATATCCGGCAGGACTGGTCAGAGAAATTTTTTTGACAGATATCCAGGCACGTCTTTCACAGTCGTAAAAGCCTCCAGAAACAACCAGTATTGTTGCTGTTGCAATGACCTAATGCAAGTTATAGAATATGAATAGAAAAGGAAGGAAAGTTCAGTAATGCGGCTGGATTAATTTTGAATCGGAAATTTCAGTTAAAATAAGTTATATTTATACGAATCGATTTTCAATATTATTCGAAAGGTATATAACGATGTCTGCAACAGAGGCAAAAAAAAACCTGTTACCTCTCTTGGTATGCTTCTGCCTGGTACCACTGCAATTCCTGCACGCAGAGCCTACTCAAAAGCCCCCATTCTTGCTTTCGCAAGAAAGCATGGGGGGCAATACATACTCTGACGGTGCCGTCGTGAAGAGTGTGCTCGACTTGCACTATGCAGTCCCAAAAGGAACGCCTGGTGGCGGAGAAAACCTCCTTAAGCCGGATTCATGGAAGCCCTGGCAAAAAGGCTTCGAAAAACAAGGTAATATTTTCATTTGCGACAACGACACCGATGAGCAGGCCCAGCGAGGAATCTCTCAGACAGTAGTATTAAATCAAAGCAAACCCGAACCAATTGTGGCTATAGCCTGGAGCAAGGCTGAAGGAGTAGCCGGTAATCGCAACAGTGATTACGCCCTTTATCTTGATCTGGTTTATTCCGATGGAAGCCAGTTGTGGGGCCAGACTGACTCTTATAATGTCGGCACAGGTGATTGGGAGAGGGCTAAAGTTGCCGTATTTCCTGAAAAGCCAATCAAGTCGGTCTCTTTTTATATGCTTCTGCGGCGTCACCGAGGCAAGGCTTACTTCCGTGATCCGGAGCTGCGTGTTATAAGACCGCCGGATGGGGCCTGTCTATTCGACGGCGTGCCTGTATCAATGACGGGGAAAGCGAGAGAAGGATTTCAGGTTCGTGATGCAGCCGCCGGTTCCAACTTCGTCCAAATCGAAAAATATGCCCTCGGACTCGAACTTACATATCAAACAAAGCATGCTGACCAGGCTACATTTTACGATGTTACCCTAAGCGACAAAACCGGTAAAGATCGCGCTATAACTTTAATTTATGCCATCCCTGTTCCACCCAAACGATGCTACTGGTTACAGGATCCGCGTCGAAGTATGATGGTCGAGCCGGTTCGTGAATATGTCAATGTTAACAGATTTTCCGTAGGAGCCAACGGCCAACTCTCGCAGTATCCGTTTGCTGCTGTGACTGCTGATAATCAGGGGTACGCCCTGGGTATCGACATGGCTCGGCCAGCCTTTTTTCGTGCGGGTTACAACTGCGGAACAGGTGAATTGTTTCTTGCCTATGACATTGGCCTTGCACCCGAAAAGCCAACTGCCCATCTGAGATTCTGTCAGTTTAATTTCAATCCGAAATGGCGGTTTCGTGCCGCACTGGCCCGGTATTATGAAATCTTCGGCGATTACTTCCGCTGCCGTACACCTCAGCAGGGTCTCTGGATGCCTTTTGCCAAAATCAGCGACGTCAAGGGCTGGCAGGATTTCGGTTTCAAGTTCAAGGAAGGGAATAATGAAACCGGGTGGGATGATGAGCACAATATCATTACCTTCCGCTACACCGAGCCGATGACCTGGTGGATGCGTATGCCCAAAGAAATGCCCCGAACACTAAAGGCTGCCTTGGGCCATGCCCGGTACCTCGCTGAGGAAAAGTCAGACCCTCGTGCCAAAGCATTTTTCACGAGCGGCTATCACGATGAAACCGGGCAATTTTCAGCGCAATTGCTTAACAGGCCCTGGTGTGACGGGGCGGTCTGGAGTATTAACTCGATGCCCGGTGTTCAGGGTGAAACCACAGAGTTTAAAAACAAGTGGAACGCGAAACTCCGAGAAGAACTCTACGGAACAAAACGCAAAGCTGATTTAGATGGAGAGTATATCGATTCGAGTGAAGGTTATGTCACCGACGAACTGAACTTTCGCCGCGACCATTTCGCAGCGGCTCAAACACCTCTTACATTCTCACTTGAGGGCTGTAAGGTCGGCATCTTCCGAGGCCTGACGGCATTTGAATATGTTCGTGCTATTGCCGGCGATATTCATCGTATGGACAAGCTTATGATGGCCAACTCCACCCCCATCCGCTTATGCTGGCTGGCACCGGAGTTGGATGTAATGGGCACTGAAACGAACTGGAATCCAGGCCGAACATGGCGTCCGATGTCTGACAGCGACCTGCTATATCGTCGGGCACTGTGCAAAGGCAAACCGTATTGCTTCCTGATGAACACACGTTTCGAAGAGCTCTCCCATGAACTTGTTGAAAAATATATGAAGCGTTGTCTTGCTTATGGCATGTTTCCTGGTTTTTTCAGCCACAATGCTTCACAGGGCCATTATTTCACACGACCCGAATTCTATGAAAGGGATCGAAACCTCTTCAAGAAGTATGTTCCACTGTGCAAGCTGGTAGCCGAAGCGGGCTGGGAACCGATTACCCTCGCTCGCTCGAGCCACGAGGGCGTCTATATTGAGCGATTCGGAAGCCAATACCTCACGGTTTTCAACAATGGGAACGAGCGTTGTACTATAACCATCACTATAGAAGGCAAAACACCGGTGGCGGGCCGAGAGTTAGTATATGGCCAAAAAATAAACTGGCGTAATGGACAAACCACCCTTACACTTGCTGGCGAGGATGTTGCGGTTATTGAAATGAAGTGATTCAGAAAGTTTACAAATCATATTCAATTTCGAATCGCAGCTTATATTGGGCTTATTCTTTAGCTAACTTCAAAAAAGTTAACTTCAGTTCTTGTTTGTGTGCTTTTGGTTTCAATTCTGACAAGATGGCAAAATAGAGAAGGCAACCGCTTCTGCAAAGTCAACAAAAAATCGTGAAGGTGGTCCTCTGGAGACTGAATTTTGGACAAATAGAGATGTCGCCACCCTAAGCAGATCATCTATGTACTTTTCGTATATTCGACGCAGTGCGTCTTTGTCTCCAGCACGCAGCCCGCTCAACAAACGCTGGTCTTCATAACATCAATATTCTTTCTCAGTTTATGGCAAGGTCGAGGCTTCAACCTATGGAGTGAAGACCCAGATGCCTAATTTAGTCTAAAGAAAAAGAGTCTTTCTGCCAGGTTTTTGCTCAGCGAACTATAATCAGACACCTATGAAGAGCTCAAAGTCAAATACTAAATTCTCTGTTACCACGAAATAGAAGAAATAGCACTTTGCAAATGCCCCTCTTGACCGACTCTTCCTGATTATGGTATCATTTCAGGTAGTTTTGCGAGGATTGGTAATTGTACGTAAATCCTTGTGGGTAAACAAGGGTCGACTTTTTTGTAGGGACAGGGCCTGATTTATTTGACTCGAGTTTTGCTTTGACAGAGGGAGACGACTTATGAAGCCACTAAAAGGAAAGCGTTTGAGCCGACGTGCGTTTTTGCGTGGTGCGACTGCTACGACGGGTGGTTTGGTGGGCGTGTCTGCCGTTAGCACTTTAACGACCTTGGGCTGCCAAGATCAACCTGCGATGAGCGAGCGTAACGTAATGGGTCCGATCGGCTATGGCGGAAGGGGCAGCTATGTGACGGGTGCGCCGATAGCCGAGGGACTCACGCGTCAGGGCATGCAGAATGGTGAGCATGCGATAATCTACACCGTGTTTTTCGGGACCGCGCCGTCTCTGGATGACACAGACCTCGAGCCAATCACGAATGAAGCCATTGTGCGGCGGTTGCAGAAAGAGTGTGACGGCGTGGATTTCGTCGTCAGAGACCTCACCCGAGGTGCTACAATGCAATCTGTGCTGAATGAGATCAAGGATCTGAAGAAACTGCACTATGACGGCGTCATCATCTTCGGCTGGCCTCGGGATTATGAGTTGCTGAGAAGCGGGTTGCCAACCATCAACGCGATGGTTGTGAATGACTTCATGAACATTCCGTATCCGTTGTACAAGACGAATCGAGTCATCGGCGCATTCTTGGACCCCTGGCGGTTCTGTGCGGACCCGGGTGTCTCTGAACGGATGTTTCAAGACTTGGTGGCAAAAGTCAAGTTGATCAAAGCGCTCAAACGCATGAAGCACGAGCGTATCCTCACTGTGACCGATTCGCCGTACGTCAATGTCACATACGGCGACGTCCGAAAGAATATGCCGCCGGACTACAACGAAAAGATTCTCGGCCTGATCGAGGAGACATTTGGCGTGAAGGTGACGAAAATCGGCACGAAGGAGGTCGCCGAGGACGAGGACGTTCAGAACCTCTGGCGCAACAAGAGCCCGGAAGCCAACGCCATCGCGCAGCGATGGATTCGCAATGCGAAGAAGATGATGAATACGATCGAGTCCGAAGTCGTCCGATCTGCCAAGGTCTATCTGGCAATGAAGATCCTGATGGAAAAATACGGCGCCGCGGCCATGGCGTTCCACATCCGGTCACTTATTGAAAATCCGCGTCGCGAGGATTATGTGACGCCGGCCCTGGCGACATCGGAATTCCAACTGCACAACGTCGTTGCCAAGTGCCAGTCCCATTTGAACATTTTGCTCTCCGAAATGCTGTTGCAGTATGCGTACGGACGACCCAGCATGCTGGGCGATTATTCAGTGGACACATACAATAATACCTCCATAGTTCAGCACTGTGAGGGACCTTGGAACGCTTGGGGCGACGAGCGGCGGGTCCCGTACATTCTGGTGGATCATCGAGAACGGCCCGTTCGCGGGCGCTCGGTGACCGGCGGTTCAGCGGCGTCCTGGATTTTGTATCCAGGCGATGAACCGGTGACAATGTGGCAAATCGATGTCTTGGGTAAGGAGGTGCTATTGCATACCGGAACCGCGGTGCCCATGCTCACGCGGTCTGCGCTATATGGAGACCATTTTTACAGCATGATGTGACGGACCAAGATTGTGGCGTCAGTGTCTGATGCTAAGAAGATCCAGCGCTACATTTATCCCGACAAGTATGGCGTGCACAGATGTGCGACTTTTGGCGATTTTCGAGAGCGGATCAAGGATATTGCTGGGCTGATTGGGTTCTCGGTGATCGAAGAAGACGTGTGATGAGTCGATCGGGATAACCGGCGGCTTGTCCAGCACTACTACCGGAAGGATCTCATGGGAAGGAGACCGGGTTACTGTACTGTGTCGACTGAGGCACAGGTATATTGTAACAACCTCCGGCGTCGGGTCGAGGGCTGGCGCTGTAAGTCCGTTTCCAGCCCCCGCCTCTTCAAAATCAGCATGCGGTTTTCCCGCACTACGCTTATCTATATGCTTCATACCAAGGTTTATGTGACTTATCATGCTGGAATTGCTTTCGCCAATGATGGTTTCGGCCCGAGGA
>DATKYR010000016.1:0-31625 GCA_035528395.1 Sedimentisphaerales bacterium | reverse complement strand
CTAAAAAGATTCTATTGGAACGACTTGGCCCGCTTTTGCAACCCTTTGATGTTGGGCCGTTTTATTTTCCCCCTCACCTTCTTACGAAGGGGGAAAATAAAACTACTTTACTTAAATTTACAGAAAGAATCTTACACTACCCGAGAGTCGGTGGCAAAGGGCGAACCCAGTCGCAGTGGTCGAGTGTTGAGTTTAACTGGAGTGACCCGGACTCAGAACACTGGGCGGGTGTCATTGAGGAAGATCATATACCCATTTGCTTCGCACAAGCCGATTACCTCATAAATTTCCCTATTCTCAAAAGCCACAACGCAGGTGGCATCACCGTATGCGCCAAAAATCACTACGGCTCACTCATAAGGAATCCCGACGCAGGGGACCAACCAAATTTCAGCAACTGGTACAATATGCACACTACCCTGCCAAGCAATATTCCAGGAATGGGTAATTATCGCTGCCTTGTTGACTTGATGGGCCATCAGCAATTAGGCGGCAAGACGTTGCTTTGCCTAATCGACGGACTATTTGCAGGAAGTAACTGGGATTCTCAACCGACCAAATGGCAGATGGAACCTTTCAATGACGACTGGCCTTCGAGTATATTTCTTTCAATGGACCAGGTTGCGATTGACTCGGTATGCTTTGACTTTTTGTACACAGAATGGAGCGACTATCCGCATATATCCGGTGCTCACGATTATCTGCATGAGGCAGCGCTGGCAAACAATCCTCCTTCAGGAACAATATACGACCCGGAAAATGACGGAACTCCCCTTGAAAGTCTCGGCGCGCATGAACACTGGAACAACTCAACAGACAAACAGTACAGCCGTAACCTCGGCACAGGCGAAGGAATCGAGCTTATTCAGTCAATCGTAGTTAATGTCATTCCAGGTGACTTTGAGCCTGATGGCGATGTGGACTTCGATGACCTTTGCGTTCTGGCCGCATACTGGCTCGAATCAAATCAGCCCGGATGTATCGGCGACCTTGACGGCGATTGTGATGTAGATTTGAAAGACTTCGCTGTTTTAGCTCAGAATTGGGGTAGGGACTAATAATACCTTCCAGCCAATTCAAACAACGCGTACATAGCTCTGAAAGGACCTTGGTCTTTTAAGATTTCTCAACGACCGGTTTCCCACCGAGTTTGGGCGGATAGAAATAACCCATTGCTTGCATTGCCACCATTCGGTACAGCCACTCAGCAACTGGCGATGTACATTGAATCCGAAATTTGTTGAAAATTTTCAAAAAATATTTGTTTTTCGGCAAAGCGGATTGAGCTAAAAAAAAACCTATTCTTGAAAGGAAAAAATATAACAGTAATATTACGACAGTTGGAGCTGAAATTGTCTCCTAAATCAAAGGTTGTTTTGTCTCATTCTTGCTGAAAACATACATGTTTAATATAATTGAAATAATGATCTTTAATGCATATAACTATTCTTAATCATTAAACTAAAGGAGTCACGAATGAATCCAGAACAGCAAAAGATCTCCATCAAGGAGAAAGTCGGCTATAGTGTGGGTGATACGGCATCAAATCTGTTTTTTCAAACTTTCATATATTACATACTTATATTTTACACCGATGTGTTCGGCATTACTGCCAAAGCAGCGGGGACTATGTTTTTGATTACCAAAATCTGGGATGCTGTCAATGATCCCATGATGGGTATGATTGCCGACCGTACCAGCACTCGATGGGGAAAATTTCGACCTTATTTAATTTGGGGTGCTATACCATTCGGTGTACTTGGAGTATTAACCTTTACCACGCCCGAATTAAGCTCCGCCGGTAAGCTTATATACGCTTATATCACATATACATTACTGATGATGGCCTATACGGCTATTAATGTGCCATATTCAGCGATAATGGGTGTAATAACACCAAATTCTCATGAACGAACCTCGGTATCCTCTTTCCGATTCGTGGCGGCTTTTATAGCGCTGTTCTTCATTCAATATTTCATCCCAACAATGACCGAAGATGCAGTTAATCCGGCAAAGAGCTGGCAATTGGCTTATACCATTATTTCCGGATTAGCGGTTGTTCTGTTTGTGGTTGCTTTCTTTTCGTGCAAAGAGCGTGTTCAACCTCCAAAGGGACAAAAAACCTCATTTAAGCAGGATCTTACTGATTTGATTTCCAATAAGCCCTGGTTATTGATAGGCGCCGCCACCATCTTCCAGCTCATATTCCTTTGTATGCGAGGTGGAAGTACGATGTACTATTTCAAGTATTTTGTACAAGATCAACAAATGACATTGTTTGGAAAAGCCTTTAGTTTATCCTATTTAAAGCTGTTTTCTGTATTCACAATGTCGGGGACCGCCTTTACGATAATCGGAGCCATCCTAACACCACGTATTAGTAAAATCTTCGGCAAATCACTAACTTATGCAACCTTTTTGGGTATTGCCGGTATAACTTCAGGGCTCTTCATTTTCTTAGGCCCACAAAGCATCGTTCTTATGCTTATTCTCCAGCTTATTACATCGTTTGCCGTAGGACCCGTGTCCGTACTACAGTGGGCCATCTATACGGATACGGCAGATTATTCAGAGTGGAAAAAGGGACGTCGCGCTACAGGGCTTGTGATGTCTGCCTCGCTTTTCGCGCTAAAGCTTGGGATAGCCCTGGGAGCTACAGCTAATGCATGGATACTGGCAGCTTATGGTTATCAGCCTAATATTGAGCAAACTGCTAAAGGATTGTTGGGTATACGTATGGTCATGAGTGTTTACCCCTCTATTTTCGCTGTAATTGGCATGGTCATTATGTTCTTTTATCCATTGAAAAAACATATGATGATGCAGGTTGAGACTGAACTGGTCGAACGCCGTAAAGAAGCTAAAAACGATTAGACCCTTTGTGAGGGGACGTAGGAGAACTATCATTGTGAACCGTAATGACAGTAACAAATCAGCCTACCTGAATCCGGAATTGCCGGTCGCAAAGCGAGTCCAAGACATTCTTTCCCAAATGACGCTGGAAGAGAAAGTCGCCCAGATGCTCTGTGTATGGCAGGATAAGGACAAGACATTGGTAGACGAGAAAGGTGACTTTGACTTTGAAAAGGCCAAAGAACATTTCGGGCACGGTCACGGCCTGGGACAGGTCGGCCGGCCCAGCGATGCCGGAGCGGGAAAGAATGCCCGAGAAATGGCTGAGCTGACTAACGCCATTCAGAAATTCTTTATGGAAAACAGCCGGCTGGGTATTCCGGTCATCTTTCACGAAGAATGCCTGCACGGCCAAGCCGCCATTGACGCCACCAGCTTCTCGCAGCCCATCGGCCTTGGTGCCACATTTAATCCCGGTCTCGTCCGCCGACTCTTCGAGATGACTGCCGAAGAAGCCCGTGCGCGAGGGACACACCAGGCGCTGACACCGGTGGTCGATGTCGCGCGCGAGCCGCGCTGGGGCCGCGTCGAGGAAACCTATGGTGAAGATCCGTACCTGGTATCGCGTATGGGTATCGCCGCAGTTCAGGGCTTCCAGGGAGATGCCACATTCACGGACAAGAAGCATGTCATCGCAACACTCAAGCATTTTGCGGCTCATGGCCAGCCGGAATCTGGCACAAACTGTGCACCAGCCAACGTTTCGGTGCGAATACTCTGCGAAATCTTCCTCTATCCCTTTAGAAAGGCCGTTCAGGAAGGTGGTGCCATCAGCGTCATGGCCTCGTACAATGAGATTGACGGCGTCCCTTCCCACGCCAATAAATGGCTCTTGCGTGACGTCCTGCGTGGTGAGTGGGGCTTCAAGGGATTCGTCGTGTCGGATTACTTCGCTGTTCGCGAGTTGAACGAACGTCCCGGCTTCTTCGGCCAGTTCCTTGCCAAGGACGGCAAGGCCGCCGCTGCACTTGCAGTTCAAGCAGGTGTCAATATCGAATTACCCGATGTCGATTGTTATGCCCATCTCACTGAAATGGTCGAAGAAGGTACGCTCCAGGAATCACTGATCGATGAGCTGGTTGCACCTATGCTTGAATGGAAATTCAGACTCGGATTGTTCGACGATCCCTACGTGGACCCTGATATCGCTGAGAAGACTGTAGGCAATGACACCAATCGTCAGCTCGCTTTACAAGCCGCCCGTGAGACTATCACACTTCTGAAAAATGATAACGCTATCGCGCCTCTCGATGTGAGAAAAATCAAGACTCTCGCCGTGATTGGTCCCAACGCAGACCGCGAACTGCTCGGCGGATACAGCAGCAGGCCAAAGCATTGCTCCACCGTATTGCAGGGCATTCGCGAACGCGTGGGCGATTCCGTCCAAGTCATATATCACGAAGGGTGTAAAATCACTATAGGCGGGTCCTGGCAGGCTGATGAGGTCGTCCCAAGCGATTCCGAAGAGGACCGTAAGAGCATTGCCGAGGCCGTCAAAGTTGCTCAAAAGGCGGATTGCATCGTCCTGGCAATCGGTGGCAATGAGCAAACCTCGCGCGAGGCATGGGAGAGAAACCACATGGGTGACCGCGCAAATCTCGATATGGTCGGCCTGCAGGATGAGCTGGTCGATACAATCGTTGCCACGGGAAAGCCCGTGATTGCTCTTCTATTCAACGGCCGGCCTCTGTCCATCCGTAATCTCACGGAGAAAGTTCCTGCGATATTTGAGTGCTGGTACCTTGGCCAGGAAACAGGCCAGGCGGTTGCGGAAGTACTTTTCGGAGATATCAATCCCGGCGGCAAGTTGCCGATCACCATTCCGCGTTCAGTCGGCCACGTTCCCGCCTACTACAATTACAAACCATCCGCTCGTCGCGGGTATCTCTTTGATGATGTAAGTCCCCTGTACCCATTCGGCTTCGGCCTAAGCTATACACAGTTCACGTTCGGCAAACCTCGGCTTGAGAAGAAGACTATAAAGTCGGATGAATCCACGCGAGTCCTCGTCGATGTCACCAACACAGGCAAGGTTGCCGGCGATGAAGTGGTGCAGATGTATATTCGCGACTGCATAAGCTCTGTCACTCGTCCGGTCAAGGAATTGAAGGGCTTTCAACGGATCACGTTTAAACCCGGCCAGACCGAGACCGTGAGCCTGGATATCACTCCGGAGCATCTGGCCTTCTACGATATTGATATGAACTATGGTGTCGAACCGGGTGAGTTCGTGATTATGGTCGGTAATTCATCACGGGATGAGGATTTACAGAAGGTGGTCTTGACTGTCAAATGAATCAAAGATCAAGAAGCGCAAATAAGTCCTCGCTTTGCGATGGAATACATCAAGGAGCTACACCATGGATAAGATGATAAAGATTCGAGCTATTTGTGTATCACTGATTCTTCTTTTAAGTCATAATGCCTTAGCTCAGGTGCCGCAGCGCCCGGCGAGAAATTCACGGGCCCAGATGCGACGTTTGTCTGCTGAAGATCATCAGAGAATGATGGATCTGCTGGGTATCACGTCACTACGACCCGGTCGCAATGGCATGAACCCTCAAGCGGCCAATTACGCCAATTATGATGAAGCCGAGGCCAATCCCTATCCGAATCTGCCGGACCCGTTGGTATTGAAGAACAGACAGAAGGTCACGACAGCCCAGATGTGGTGGAATCAAAGACGTCCGGAGATTTTAGAGGACTTTAACAGGGAAATCTACGGACGAGTTCCCAAGGACACCCCCAAGGTGACCTGGGAAGTGTTCAGCACCACTCATGAAAAGAACGGCGATGTGCCGGTCATCACGAAACAACTCGTGGGTCACGTTGACAATTCATCGTATCCGGCCATATCCGTTGATATTCAGGTGACATTGACCACCCCGGCAGATGCAACCGGTCCGGTGCCGGTGATCATGGAGTTTGGTTTTGGCGGCCGCTTTGCCAGGGGCGGACGCGGCGGCGGACCGACTTGGCAGCAACAAGTGCTCGCCAGGGACTGGGGCTATGCCGTCATCCTTCCCAACAGTATTCAGGCCGACAACGGCGCAGGGCTGAACCAGGGCATCATCGGCCTGTGCAACAAGGGCCGGCCCCGCAAGGCCGATGACTGGGGCGCCTTGCGTGCTTGGGCCTGGGGCGCCAGCCGTGCCCTGGATTATTTTGAGACCGACAAATCTGTGGATGCTAAGCAAGTCGGGCTTGAGGGTCACTCACGCTATGGCAAGGCAACAATCGTTGCTATGGCGTATGACCAACGTTTCGCGATCGCCTATGTCAGCTCCTCCGGCGCAGGGGGCGTCAGTCTTTTCCGCCGTGATTGGGGCGAGATAGTGGAAAATGTCGCCGGACCGGGCGAATACCACTGGATGGCCGGCAACTTCCTCAAGTACGCAGGGCCCTTGACCTGGAACGATTTGCCTATTGACGCTCATGAGCTGGTCGCCCTGTGTGCCCCGCGTCCTGTGTTCATCAGCGGCGGCTCGAATAATGGTGATGCATGGGTGGACGCAAAGGGCATGTTCCTGGCCGCGGTTGGCGCAGGGCCGGTCTATAGGCTCCTGGACAAGAAGGATATGGGGACCACAGAATTCCCCCCGATAGAAACCACACTGATTAATGGAGAGGTGGCCTTCCGCCAACATAGTGGCGGGCATACTCCCGGTCCGAACTGGCCTACGTTCCTGACGTTCGCCCAAAGATATCTTCATGTGAGTCAAGAGGTAGAAAGGACAGCCGAATCGTCTAAGTAATGACGAAAGCCAAGTTGAATTTAAAATCGAGATGAGATGATGAAATCAATCCTTAAAATTCTGGTAATCATTGACTTGATCTTTTTGTGTCCCGGTGTTGTCTTGGCCGTTGGTCAGACACGATACGTGGATTTTTTCAACAGCCAAGGCAGTTTCTGCCTGGCACAAAAGAACCGTCTCGCGACGCTTTACGTTGATTCGCAGGATCACGCTGGCGTTGTGCGCGCGGTCAAGGACTTGCAGGCCGACATTAAGCACGTTACGAACCGCAATCCTATAGTCTCGCACGAACAAACCGGCCTTGGGACAAACGCGGTCATTGTGGGTACGATCGGAAAAAGCCCCATTATTGACGGATTGATCCGAGATCGCAAAATCGACGCGACGCAGATCACCGGCAAGTGGGAATCGTTTCTCATTGAAGTTGTGCAGGAACCTTTGCCCGGCGTCGCCAGCGGATTAGTTATTGCCGGCAGTGACAAAAGAGGAACCATCTACGGCGTCTATGACTTGTCCGGGCAGATCGGAGTCTCTCCGTGGTATTGGTGGGCCGATGTGCCGGTCAAACATTACGAGGCTCTGTTCGTGAAAGCGGGTCGCTATGTGGAGGGGCCACCGGCGGTTAAATACAGGGGAATTTTTCTAAACGATGAAGAGCCGGCGTTGGGGCGCTGGGCCGTGGAAAACTACGGCGGATTCAACCACGAGTTTTATGAGAAGGTTTTTGAGCTGATCCTGCGGATGAAGGGCAACTACCTTTGGCCTGCTATGTGGTGGGCAAGTTTCAACAGCGACGACCCGCTCAACCCGAAATTGGTCGATGAATACGGCATCGTAATGGGCACTACTCACCATGAGCCGATGATGCGCGCCCATGCCGAGTGGAAAAAAATCAATGGAGGTGCGTGGAACTACGAGACCAACGCTGAGAAACTGCGACAATTCTGGACGGAAGGCATTCAACGAATGGGCTCGAATGAAAGCATTGTCACCCTGGCCATGCGTGGAGATGGTGACAAAGCTATGAGTGAAAGCACGAACATCGTTTTATTAGAGAGGATTGTGGCTGATCAGCGCAAAATCCTCGCCGACGTCATGGGCAAAGATGTAACCACGATCCCACAATTATGGGCTTTATACAAGGAAGTCCAGGATTACTACGACAAAGGTATGGGGGTGCCGGAAGATGTCACCTTATTGTTGTGCGATGACAACTGGGGAAATCTCCGCAGGTTACCAAAACCTGAGGATCCTCCGCGGGCCGGGGGATATGGTATTTACTATCATTATGACTTTGTCGGTGGCCCCAGAAACTATAAGTGGCTTAATACGAGCCCAATAGCCCGCGTATGGGAGCAGATGCACCTGGCGTATCGTCACGGGGTTGATCGAATCTGGCTTGTGAACGTCGGTGACCTCAAGCCCATGGAATTTCCCATCGAATTTTTCCTGGATTATGCGTGGAAACCTGCTCAGTGGGCGGCGGAGCGTTTACCTGAATATACGCGCTTATGGGCGGAGCAACAATTTGGCCCTGAACACGCTTCAGCCATCGCCGAGATCCTCTCCAAATATACTAAGTATAATAGCCGCCGGAAACCTGAGATGCTGGCTTCAGATACCTACAGCCTGATAAACTACCGCGAAGCGGAAAGGGTTGTGTCCGATTACAACAAATTGGCGGAAGAAGCCGAGCGGATTAACAAGGCCATGCCTTCCGAATACAAAGATGCCTATTATCAGCTTGTACTGCATCCCGTGACAGCTTGTGCTAACTTAAACGAACTTCGTGTGACCGTTGGAAAGAATTACCTCTATACAAAACAAGGACGTGCCGCTACTAATGATATGGCAGAAAGAGCCAGAGAATTATTTGCTAAAGATAAAGAGATTTCTCACTATTACAACAAGGTCATGGCAGGCGGCAAATGGAACCATATGATGGATCAAACGCATATCAGTTACACATACTGGCAGCAGCCGGAAAAGGATGTCATGCCCAAAGTGGACGAGATTGAAATACCTGCTGTAGCGGATATGGGCGTGTCCATCGAAGGCTCTGACAGGTGGTGGCCGATGGAAAAGACCGAAGCAGTCTTGCCTGAATTCGATCCCTTTAATCAGCAGAAATACTATATAGAAGTATTCAATCGCGGACAGATGCCTTTTAGTTATGAAATTGAATCAGGAGAATCGTGGCTACATGTCAGGCCCCATCGGGAAAAAGTCGATAAAGAACAGCGAGTGTGGGTAAGCGTAGACTTCCAGCAGGCCCCGAACGGAACACATCGTGTCCCGATTACGGTCACCGGACCCAATGGAAGCAGCGTTGTTGTTCAGGCTGTCATCAACAATCCTGCAAGGTCAGAACGGAATCAGGTAAGAGGTTTTGTCGAGAGTAACGGATACGTTTCCATTGAGGCCGCACATTACACTAAAGCGATTAATGCAGAACCCATCAAATGGCTGCATATTCCGAATTTAGGTCGAACACTTTCCGGGATAACACCCGTCCCGGTAACCGCAAAAAGTCAGGCACCTGGAGGAAATAGCCCTCGTTTAGAATACTGTTTGCACCTTTTTGACAGCGGCAAAGTCAAAATTAACGTGTATCTATCCCCTACCCAGAACTTTCATAATACTCAAGGGTTGCGATATGCTGTTTCGTTCGATGACCAGACGCCGCAGATTATCAACATCCATGAAAAGGATACAATTCCCGACTGGAAGTACCCTCCGGCCTGGAATAAGGCGGTAGGAGAGAATATTAAAGTGATGACTTCTGAACATCTACTCGAAAAGCCAGGTGAGCATGTTCTAAAATTCTGGATGGTAGATCCGGGTATTGTACTGCAGAAAATTGTCGTGGATACGGGCGGTGTCAAGCCGAGTTATCTGGGTCCGCCTGAAAGCTACTCCACCGGCGGCTCGGCTATGACCAAGGTCGGCCCGGTTAAGAGTGGTATCGATGGTTCAGGCGCCTTCGCCACCGGCACGTACCACAATCTGTTCGTTGAGGCCGGGCACTCCCAAGAGGAAGTGGCCGCGAAAATCAACAGGGCTTACCAACAGCTCTTCCGCGGCGACCCGAACACGCAGACGCTCTATTACCCTGCCGGCTCCAATGCCAATGGACCGATGGCATATATGCCTGACATCAATCATAACGACGTGCGCTCGGAAGGCATGTCCTATGGAATGATGATCGCCGTACAACTGAACAAGAAGGCCGAGTTCGATGCCCTGTGGAATTGGTCCATGACCTATATGTATCATGACGATCCCACGCATCCCACATATGGCTTCTTCTCGTGGCAAATGCGCCACGACGGCACCGCCATGAGTGAATTGCCTGCGCCGGACGGAGAAGAGTATTACGCTATGGCGCTGTACTTCGCCGCAGGGCGATGGGGCAACGGAACAGGCATTTACAATTACAAAGCCCAAGCGGATAAACTCCTGACCCATATGGTGCACCGCAAGCCGATTACGGGAATGGTCAAGGGCCGGTTCGCCAGAGAGCAAACCGTGGGCAAGGAGGTCAATATCGAACACGCCATGATCCTTTTCTCGCCCGATTCCAGGCGGAACCACATGACCGATCCATCTTACCATCTACCAGCGTTCTACGAATTGTGGGCGCGATGGGGACCGAAGGAGGATCGATCCTTCTGGTATCGTGCCGCTACGGTCAGCCGTGATTTCTTTCAGCGAACGGCGAATCCCCAAACGGGCCTGGCTCCCAATTACGCCAATTTCGACGGCACGCCATTTAAGTCCTTCGGCAGGAGCGATGCGTTTCGGCACGATGCGTGGCGCACGGCCGGCAATTGGGCCGTGGATTGGTCTTGGTGGGCCAAAGACCCGCGAGAAAGGAACTTGAGCGACCGAATTCAGGCGTTTTTCGAGTCCCAGGGGATGGATACTTACGTAGACCAATACGAGCTTGACGGAACCCCTTTAGGCAAGGCGCATTCGACTGGTCTGGTGAGCACCAATGCTGTCGCCTCTCTGGCAGCCGCGAATGGCCCGCGTGCACGAAAGTTTATCGAAGCCCTGTGGAATGTCGAGATCCCCTCGGGGCGATACCGCTACTATGACGGATTATTGTATCTCATGAGCCTGCTTCACTGCAGCGGCCAGTTCCGCATCTGGACGCCGCAATAACAGCCGTTAATCAATGAAGGAGTGCGCATTATGCAGAGTAGAAACATTTCCATGACAAACATTGGGCCCGCGTGCGTTCTCATGATAGTTTTGATTTCAGCGGCTGGCGGCGAGACGATCCGCCCGATGACAAATCCCTCCGAAGGTGCAGGTGCCTTCGCCACCGGCAAGTACCGTAACTTGTTTGTCGAGACCGGGCACTCACCCCAGGAGGTGACTGCAAAAATCGACTGTGCCTTTGAGCAGTTGTTCCACGGCGATCTAAACACACAGGCGGTTTATTTCCCCGCAGGTACCAACGCAAGCGGGGCGCTCGCCTATATATGTGATATTAACAATAAAGACGTGCGTTCTGAAGGCATGTCCTATGGTATGATGATCGCAGTCCAGTTGGACAAGAAGGCCGAGTTCGATGCGATCTGGAACTGGGCCAAGACATACATGTGTCACGATAATCCCAAGCGCCCGGGCTACGGCTACTTCTCCTGGTCGGTGAAAACCAACGGTAAACCAAACGACGAAATGCCCGCCCCTGACGGCGAAGAGTATTTCGCCATGGCGCTATACTTTGCATCAGGGCGCTGGGGCAACGGTACGGGCATCTATAACTACCAAGCCGAGGCAAACCGGCTCCTAACGGACATGAGGCACCGCAAGCTCATTACCGGCCCCACAGTCATTGGTCCTCGCACGGCCGGTGACCTTTTTGAGCCGGAACATAAGATGGTTCGATTCACCCCGGACATCGACAACAGTGACCACACCGACCCATCTTATCACCTGCCTGCGTTCTATGAGCTGTGGGCGTTGTGGGGTCCCGAGGGGGATCGGCCCTTCTGGGCACAGGCCGCCCGTGCGAGTCGCGATTTCTTTCAGCGTGTAACACATCCGGCCACGGGCCTGGCTCCGGATTATGCCAATTTCGACGCCACGCCCTGGGCGAGCCCCTGGAATCCGCGGTCCATAAATTTTCAGGTCGACGCCTGGCGCACGGCCATGAATTGGTCGATGGACTGGGCCTGGTGGGCCAGGGACATCAGAGAACGGCAACTCAGTGATCGCCTCCAGGCGTTTTTCGAGTCTCAAGGCATGTCCGATTACAAGAGCCATTTCACACTCGATGGCACCTTCGTCGGCGGCGCGCATTCGGCCGGATTGGTGGCCATGAATGCCGTGGCCAGTCTCGCGGCAACTCATGGCCGTGCAAAACAGTTTGTCGAGGCATTCTGGAATACATCGATCCCATCAGGACGATATCGTTACTACGACGGCATGTTGTATCTGCTGGGTATGCTCCACTGCAGCGGCCAATTCCGCATCTGGTCCCCGCAATAGGAGTCGCCTCAATCTGTGGGCCTTTTTATTCACCGAGAGAGAGGGCAGAAGCGATCCAGTTGTCGGGATCGTTGCTATAATTAGTGAGGATTCTTCGCGTCAGCAGTTGGCCGAAGCCGTTCGTTCGACCAGTCAAAGATCCAGCAATCTGGGACAGTTCTCAGGATGCGCTCCGTCACTATAATTGATCCTATCGACACGGATGTAGTGACGCACGCCCTCCTTGTCAATGTCGCCGGGCATACTCAGTTCTAAGCTTTCGCCGGAATTACTCAGATTGCCTTCATAAAGGCTAAAAAATTATCTCGGCAGGCACGGCCGGCTTTTTGACTATCAATATATATCCGCCAGCAGAGATGATAACAGGCATATCGAAACGTATATTGAATCCATGCGCGCAAAATCTGCGTTTTCTGATCAAAGTTAAAGCATCGTATACTTAATCCGAAAAAAATGAAAAATTCTCAAGAAATATTTGTATTTTCGCAAAAAATTGACATTTATTCGGACTTGATATCGGCAAAATTAACATTTGTGGAGACATTCTGGAGACACGATGTCACCTGAAAATCAGGGTGTTTTCCAGCTCCTGAAAGAGGTGACTTTTCAAAGAATTTTGGCATTTTACAACTCGCGAAAATGAGGCTATTTTTTGTACATCTATTCGTAACTCAAACGCTTTTGCCTTCATATTGATTCTTGCGTAGGACAGCTCATTTCCTACTTGAATTAATATCCACTCAGGCGGTATAATCACTCCTGTTGGTGGAAATCAAATTTCCTAACAGTTAACAGTTAATTCCGAGAGGCTAATAAAATGACAAAAAGAAGAGAATTTATAAAAAGAAGAGAATTTATTAAGAAAAGCGTAATTGGGACTGCCGGAATAGCCATTGGGGGCATTGGGTTCAGTGCTAAATCATATGCTTCAATCATTGGTGCAAATGAACGCATCAATTTGGCAGTTATTGGTATCCGTAACCAGGGTACTGTGCACATCAATAGCTATTGTGGACTGAAAGATAGCCATAATGTAGTTGTGAAGACCCTCTGCGACACAGATGAACTGCTATTTGAACCAGCTTCGAAAATCGTAACTCAAAAGACCGGGGTGAAGCCATTGACAGAATGGGATATACATAAAGTATTAGATGACAAGGATATCCATGCCGTGTCAATCGTTACACCGAATCATTGGCACGCACTGGCAACCATCTGGGCTTGTCAGGCAGGTAAACATGTTTATGTTGAAAAACCGGCTTCCCATAATATTTGGGAAGGACGGAAAATGGTTGAGGCTGCCCGCAAGTATAATTTAAGAGTTCAGGTAGGATTAAATAACCGTTCGTCTAACAATGTGATAGAAGCGATTAAATTTCTGCATGATGGTGGTATCGGCGATATTTTCATGGCTCGTGCCCTTTGCTTCAAAGCTCGCGATTCATATGGCATTGCCAAAGATAGTCTGCCACCTGCCACATTCCATTATGACCGTTGGTTAGGACCTGCTCCTTATCGCCCTTATAACGAAAAACGGAGTCATTATTGTTGGCACTGGTATTGGGATACCGGAAATGGGGATACTGGAAACACGGGACCACACCAACTCGATCTTGCCCGTTGGGGAATGAATAAAAACGAACACCCTGTTTCAGTATATTCTGCCGGTGGTATTTACGGATTACATCAGGAGGAAGGTCCATTGGAAACCCGGACTCCCGGGGTTATGGTGTATGGCGGAGTAGAAACCTATGGCCGTGATAAGACTTCGCAGGAAACTCCAAATACGCAAACCGCCATATTTAAATACAGGGATGGGAAAATGCTTGAGTTTGAAACCCGGGGACGATATACCAATCATGAAGGAAGCCGAGGTCAGGAAGTCGGAAATATTTTCTATGGCACTGAAGGATGGCTCGAAATTAGTGGATCTACATGGAAAGCATTCCGTGGACGGGAAAGAGAACCTTTTGCTGGTTCAAAAGAAGGTGGAAGACGCAGAGATGGTAATCATTGGAGCAATTTTATTGATGCAATACGCTCTGGTAAGGACGAGGACCTTCACAGCGATATCAATGAAGGCTTTTATTCAACTACACTTCCTCACCTGGCCAATATCTCTTATCGTCTTGGCCGTATGTTGAAATTTATGGGTGATTACGAAAAGTTTGCCAATGATCCTGAAGCAGATACAATGCTGACACGGGTTTACCGCATTCCTTATGTTGTCCCGGATAAAGTTTAAGGAGCGTAATAAAATAAAACTGAGTCCGGATACAACATATAGATATCAGTAGTCGGGGAACAATCAGAACCAGTGCGAATTAGAACGACAGTATTACTTTGCGTCACTGCCTGCCTGGCTGTGACGTTGGCCATCGCCCAAAGTCGTGACCGACAGCCGGATGAGCAAAAGGCCGGAACACGGAATCGCTCCACTGACGGATATCGTCAACGGGGTTGGCGACCTCGACGCATTCCGTCGCGCAGTGAGTTCCCGACGTGGGAAATTCAACCTGAGTTCAAAGAAGATGTCTTTACGTTCGTGCGTGTTCAGTACGATGCCTATGGCCCGTTTGGCTGGTGGGACCGTTGGAACAATGACTATCCAGATGGTGACTTGAACTTTTCGTTTCGGCTCCAGCAATTGACATCACTGAGGGTGGCCCCGGATGGCAAGGTCTTACGGCTTACCGATCCGGAACTCTTCAATTATCCGTTTATCTACATGGCCGGTGTGCAACGGATGACGCTCAGTCGTCCCGAGCAGTCCGCACTTCGACGGTATTTGCTGAACGGAGGATTTGTCATGATGGACGACTTCTGGTCACCGGAAGGATGGGCCAACGTCCTCGGCGAGATGCGTGGCGTCTTTCCGGATCGAGAACCGAAGGAACTGCCACTGGACCATGCAATATTCCACACGGTCTACGATTTGAAAGAGCTTCCACAGGTTGTCGACATTCGAATGTGGCGTGAGGGCTATACCTTTGAACACTGGCACGGTCGGTCAGGCGGGGACGAGTCCCCCCATTTCTGGTCCTACTTCGATGACCGCGGTCGCATGGTGGCACTCCTTTGTCACAACAACGATCTGGGAGACGGATGGGAACGTGAAGGCGAAAACAAGGAATACTTTCGTCAGTTTTCGGAGCAGAAATCGTACCCGATGGTTTCAATGTTGTGATCTATGCCATGTCACATTGAAGCATTTCGCATTAAGGCATTTCGCATTAGTTGGCCGAGAACGACCCGGTCCGGGCGGCAGAAAGTCGACGATTCGTGCCTGAGGACCCGACGAAGCATCGACGCCATTCGGTCGGTGAACTACTGTTCCCGGGACGCTTCCGCAACGTCGACGAGTTGGTCAATTAGTTTCTCCAGCGCTGTCCCGTGGACATCTTTTCCCTTGATCACACCGTTGTGGTCAATGAATATTCTTCCTTTGTCACCAAGGTATTGAAACGGTCAGGCCATTCAGGTAAAATACCATAGTAAAGCTTGTAGGAGCACTGTTTATGAAGATATATTGGAAATCTAAGATCACAAGACGTCTCAGTCGTCGTTTGTTCTTGGAAGAGGCCCTGTTGACCGCGACTGCTGTGTCCACCGGGTCATCCCGTGTGCTGGTTGCCACGGATCGAGCCAAACAGAACAAGATTCGTGCTGCGTTCAGAGTTCTGAGTTCTGCGTTAATCGGGACGAAGAACGTAGCACGCAGCACGCAGAACGAGAATGAGATCTGATGGGTGAGAATAGAAGGGGAAATATCTTGAAGACCTGTGTGTGGGTGTTGACCCTGCTCGCCGCTTCGGCGGCTCTTGCAGAAGCTCCTTATTCGTCGAGTCCCGTCGTTGCTGGCGATGCATGGTACACCTGGTCAACCGATGCGCACCCGACCGATACCGCTAAGTCACACATCGAGCAAATCACTGCCCTGACCGGCGGGACACACAAGTATACGGTTTTCCAGGGCGGCACGATGGATGGCCGTAATTGCCGGTCACCCATGGGTTGTGGGATAGCGAGGGAAGGGGCTTTCCTCCGGACCTGGGAATCTAACTGCTCGGTTCGGATGGAGAACATCGGCGGCGTCGACGTGGTCAACCCGTGGTTCTCCAACGGCCACAACAACTTCCGCAGCGTCGAAGAAATCGTTTCCTCCGCCGTCTCGCCTGGCATGACGGACGCGGACAAGGCCTTTGCCCTCTGGTTCCAGGAAATCCGATATCGTCACCATTCCCCAGGTGACAACAATGAGCTGGGCGACCCTGTGAAGGTTTTCAATGTCTATGGGTACAACACATGCGGCAACGACTCTATCTGCCTGGCCACGTTGTGGCGCAAGGCCGGACTTAAAGTGGCGCCGGCACGAGCCCTCGGCCACTGCATCTCCCAAGCCTTCTACGACGGTGGCTGGCACTTCTATGATGGCGACATGCACTCCGTCTATCTTCTGCGGGACAACCAGACCGTGGCCAGTGAACAGGATATCGTGCGTGACCACGACTTAATCAAGCGGACTCACTCCAAGGGAATCCTGTTTCCGGATACCTGGTGGTCTGATCCGGAAATGTGCTCGATGTACTTCTTCGAGGGACCGGTCACGGGCGAGCGCTCCGGCAAGTCCGATACCACGATGAACATGGTCCTGCGCCCCGGCGAGGCGCTCACTTGGCGTTGGGGGCAACTCCACCCGCTCAAGTATCATGGGATGCTGCAAGTGACTCCCACGTACGAAGACGCGATCTACAATGGCCTGTGGGAGTATCGTCCGGATTTCTCCAAGGCCGTGTGGCGTAAAGGGGCTGTGGTTATGGAAAATATCACGATGAAGCCGGATGGTCTGGCTGCCGACGAGGGCAAGACCGGCACTATCGTCTGGTCGATGCGCAGCCCGTACATCTTCGTGGGAGGCCGGCTCGATGTGGAGGGTGCGGGGGCCCGGTTCTTCATTTGCCAGGATGGCAAGACCTGGAGGCCCGCGAAAGACAACCTTGATAAGTTCTTTCCGGTTGTCGGTCCGGCTTGCTACGAGTACCAGCTCAAGTGCCAGTTGGAAGGACCATCTCGGCTTCGGCGCTTGGCGATCATCAATGACGTGCAGATGGCTCCCTTGGCGCTGCCGGAAATGGTCGTAGGTGAGAACGTTTTCACGTACTGCGACCAGTCCGCAGGGGACCGCAAGGTGCGGATCACTCACAACTGGGTCGAGCGGTCAGCCTCAAGACCGCCATCGGCGCCGGTCGGCGATGTCTGGCCACCCGACGGTAACGAGGCGAACGGTACGGGCGTCGTCTTTCAGTGGACAGATTCGAGCGATCCCGACGGTGATGCAATTGCAGACTATCATTTTGAACTGTCCGCCCGCGCCGACATGAAGTGGCCACTCTCGATGAGCTTCTACAAGCTCATCTCACGGACCGCCAACGCTGTTAAGGAAAAGGACAAGACCACCGGCAAGGAGAGAATCACGGTCAAGGCCCAGTATACCTTGCTCCAGCCGGGCCTGCTGACGCCGGCCCGCATGTACTACTGGCACGTGCGGGCCCAGGACGACAAGGGCGTGTGGGGACCCTGGAGCAAGACCTGGAGCTTCACCGTCCGCAGCCCTTCGTACCCGCTGGATGTGACCGTAGAATACGACCAGACGAGGTGTATGGGCATTCTCCGCTGGAAAGCCAATCCGGTGGGCCGTGCACCGATAAAGTACCGGATCTACGGCAGCGACGAGAAAGGCTTCACGATCTCCGACCAGAGGCACCAGAGCGTCGTGGGCGTGACCAAGGATGAGATGGCTGACTGGAATCCGTGGTTTCCTGCTAACTTTATCGCTGAGACCACGGCAACAGAACTGGCGGTGCTTGGTGGTGAGGTGGACCTATCCGCCGCTAACAAAACTTACTACCGCGTGGTGGCGATCGACGAACTTGGCAAGCGCAGTGGACCATCCGACTATGCCGTGGCTCCACGGCCCGTTATCTACAGTAAGCCGGTAGTGACCGCCCGGGTTGGCACCGAGTACCGTTATCAGATGCGTGCCAATCGATCTCTGGGTAACCTCAGCTCGCGGATGGTGGATGGCCTGCAGACAAGCGGCTACTTCGACATTGAGAAGCCCCTATTCACACTTGCTCAGGGGCCGGCGTGGCTCAGGATCGACGAAGCGACTGGCGTGCTCTCGGGCACACCGGATGTGGCGGGCAGTACCGACGTGGCGGTCACCGTCACCATTGATCGCCAGGTGCGGAAGCTCGACGAGGCGGTACTCCGATGGGGTGGGGAGAAGGTGCTTTCTACGGAGGCTGAGCACGTTGGCGCAGCGACCCAGAAGTTCGTCATCGACGTTGTGAAGGCGACTTATTAAGATCGTTCACAGCACGATTTTGCAGAAGTTCAATTATAGATGGAATTGGCCGACCGAACAAGATTCATATCCCGCGTCGGAAAAAACATCACCGAAGTCAAAGCTACTTTTCCGGGTCCCTGTCCCCACTAAACCGCCTCCCGGCAGGTGCGGGTCGGGGTGGGCTGTTTGAGCTGGCTATTGCCCAAGAGATTGCATCGGCCATTGAAAACATTACCAATTTTTGTGATTTTTATAAAACTTTGGAAATACGACATTTATAGAATAGGAATTTTTTCGAATTTGGAGATAACAGGTTGTAGAGTTGTATAGTGGTTGTAGCTCTTAACTCGCGAAAATGAGGCCATTTTGGGGTGCTTTATGCGCGGTCGAGCGCTATAATCGGCTGGACGAATTTCTCAAGCGGTGGTTTGGCTATGGTGTAATGTGGCTGGCAGACCTTGTTGCATCAACAAGCATAACGGCCTTTGTTATCTGTATCGAGTTCTCTTGACAGTGGCGAGCATTGGGTAAGTCTGTCAGGGAGGTGAAAAATGTCTCGACTTCTTCGATAGCGGCCAGCCGGGAAGCCTATCACACGATTGAAGTGCCAGGATGGCAAAGGCACTGCCGAAACTGGAGAAGTAATGTCGGCTGTCCTTGGCGGGTGAACGACAAAACCACTTTCCACTGACTCGCTGGTTACTCAACAACCAGTCGATGCCGCGACGCAGCCGTGGATCATTGCTCGACACGCCCAATTCCCGGGCAACAATGATAGTGAAACCGGTGGCGTAGGCGTCGCTGGTCTTTGTATCGTGTGGTTTGCCGTCCAATCGCTTGAGGTCCTTCCAGTCCGCCAACAGACCGGGCGTGGACCATCCACCATCGGAACGTTGAAGTGTAAGCAACTCGTCGAGTGTCTTTGCTCGCTGTTGATCGTAGATCAAATCGTTGACATAACATGATGCCCAGGCAATCATCGCCCGATGATGTAGCGACAACGGCGGGTTATTCTTCAAGAACATACGTATTTTCTCAAGGCCTCGGTGTGCTTCTTTCGTCTCGATATATCGATCCGGGGCAATTCCCGTGATCAGAGCTGCGAGTGTGACGCCGTAGTGCTCGTCGGATTCTGTCGGTGGATAACTGTCATTGCGCCAGGTCCAACCTCCATCTTCTCGCTGGAAGTCCCACATCACCCGGAGAGCCTGGCGTGTAATCGGGTGCAACCGGCCCGTGGTCTGCAAATCATTGAAGGCAAGTCCGGAAGCGACAACCACGGTTTCTTGCACATCTCGTGGGGGCCGCTCCTTCCACCGTTTGGTGACATACTCTTCGAATAGACCACGAACCTCTCCTGAATCTTTCAAGACCGAATTTAGGGCAGGCCGCGCAAATAGATAGCCCATATTCCCATGACATGCCGCGCAATTATGTGACTTCTGCCAGTGAAGTGACGCTGTGTCGAGATAACGAGCCGCATTTTCGGCTGAAAACACATCCGCAATGGGCTCGTCGGCAGTGTTCTGTCCGGGATCAGCGACATTAGCGAGTGTGACCAATTCACCTGCTAAGCCGAAGCCAGAGATCATGAGGACAAGATACCATCCAGTAATGAACCAGCAGAATCTCCTGAATCGGAGCTTTGGAGGTTGCATAGTGTGTAATGGTAATAAATTTGAATTCCACATACATGGATGATTATACAAACAGGGGTATAATGGTTCAAGGAGGAAATCAGTCTAAATAAGGCAATTTAACTCTTTTTAATATTTTTTTGTATGGTGCTTGACATAGACCGTCTTTTTTATTCCAAAAAGGATTAGCGGATTCAACTCATAAGTGCAACTGAGTCGCCAAAATTATGGTGAGTTGGTATACTCTAATTTTTGACTGGTTTGAAAAAAACTCCCAGCCGCCCAACACAATATGTTCAATCGTTTCTATCATACCCCAGATTTCTTAGCACATCTTTCACTCGAGGATACAATCTGGCGGCATTTCGATAGTAGATTTTCTCCAGAACGTCGGTGGGAAGAGCTAATCCTTTGGTTTCCGTTATACCGAAGAATCCGCCTTTGACAACCTTGTCGGTCTCCAGAAGCTGGAAGGCACGGTAGTAGCTTTCCGCGACTTGCCTGTATTTGCCTTCCGCCGGCTGGCCGCCGATATCGGTGCCGAAGAGAATCCTGTCGGCGTATGTTATCATGAAGTTCCTGAGTTTGTCTCTGTCCATGCGGTTAAACTGTTGAAATCGTGCTCCCAGGTCTACCTGAACATTCGGATATGTTTCGAGTACGTACATCAGATAATCCAACTGTTCATCCGAATTGAAATGGTCGAGCATGTGAGCATTGACGACCTTCAATTTCGGATGCCTGTCGAGAACTCTCTCCCAGGCATTGTGTGCCTCCCAGAACTTCACCGGATCGTCACACCATTTCGTGGGATACGGCTGCGAAATGTGAACAGATGCTCCGATCATCCCGATCTCTTCCATTTTGGTAAAAGTGGCATCATTAGCCGGCACATCGATCAGAGGGGAGACTCCGACCCATATTTTGTATCCGACAATTCCCTTTTGTTGCCACTTAGCGAGTTCTTCAGGTGGATATCGCAGTCCATCAGATATCTTGAAGTCATTTATGCAGGGCAGGAACCTTCCTTTGTATCGGTTACCTGCCGCATCCAGGTACTCTTCTTCCGTCCCGCTTGATTGCCTCATAAAATTGAGGTCTATCCATACTGCAAGGTCGATGCCGTACTGATCTTTGAGAGCTTTGCCGACCTTAACATAATGTTCCATCCGCTCGACACTGCCGACATGAGAATGCACATCCACCCTCGGAATGGCGGAAATGGCGTACTTATCCTGGGCGAGCAGAGATTCCGGACAGCACAAGACACAAATACACAAAAAGACAATCACTAAGCCTGATTTAGCCATGATAGATGCTCCTTTCTTTCTGGACGCTGCTCGATCAGTATATGTCATCGTACGCCTGCTGGCCATGCAAAAATCCAACGGCGAACCACCACTTACTCATTCACCGTTTCAGAAGCAATTCATTAACAACAAATCTTTGCTCCAATAACCGTACAGGACCTGCTGTTGGGTCGCAGCGGGTATGAAGATATCCATTATCCTGTCCTTGATGACAGACTGGATTGCTACCGCGGGTTCGACAGCTAGAACAATCTTTTCATAAAAACGATTACTGAATAGGTTTAAAGCCAATAGATTAAGCAGGATAGTATACACACGCTTGGCCTTGATTTTCATTGGATCTCCTCAACACATTCCCCAAATAATTCGTTTCAGCATCTTAAATTATTGGCATATCAATTTTGGTTGGCTCAGCGCAGCTGGCCAATCAATAAGGTTGTTGCGGTATCCACTGCGGTGTTGAAGTACGTTTTATAGAAGTCGCGGTACGGACGCTGCGATATTTGCCGGCCCTTTGGAAATTTTAGAAACGAGAAAGATATGACACAACGACAACTTGAAGCGACAGACTTAACCAGCCAATCGGCTGGAACAAGAAAGTTGTGTCCAGGCAAAATTACTGACCCCTTCGCATTGAAGCCTAAAAAAACTCGCTTGTTTTGGGACTAGAGCCGTGGTATCATCCGGTAGCAAGAGCTATTTCCGGGAATCTTTAAACACTGGGTGTTTTATGATCGTGACACTACTATCATTCATTCTTAATATTTATCTCATTTCAAGCGCAAACGTTGATTCGATGAGGGCGGCCGAGTTGCCATCTGCAGAACCCATGAGCCGATCTGTCCCATTTTGGTTTCCGAAGGCTCCTCCACTGGCGCCACCGCAGGCAGAAGTGATCCACGTTGAAAATGTGGATGAGCTCTTCCTTGCGATTGAGCATATCGACACAGGGGGTACGATCCTTCTCAGCAAAGGTCACTACAAACTGCCCCAGGTAATCATTCTCCAAAAGAAAAATAACATTACCATCCGCAGTGCTGCAGGCGACCCGGCCAAAGTCACCCTAAGCGGCAAAGGGTGGGACAGCGAAGTCAAGGGGGACGACATTCTACGTATCGGCGGCTGCGAAGGGGTCACAATCGCGGATTTGACTTTCGCCGACTGTCGGTCCTACGGAATTAAGGTGGAAGCGGAGAATGCACCGAAGGACATCTGCATTTATAACTGCCACTTTCGGAACATTGGCGTTCGCGCCATTAAGGGTTCGGCGGGGAAAGACCCGAACGTCCGTGCAGTGAGAGGCTCTGTTAGCTACTGCCACTTCGAGAACACCAAGGTTCCACCAGCCCATTGGCTGTTCGGGGGCGACTACATTGCCGCCATTGACATGATGGCCTTGGAAGACTGGACCTTCAGCGACAACGTCTTCCGGAACATCAAGGGGCGCAACGGCGGCGGGCGCGCCGCTATCTTTATCTGGGTGCGCTCCAGGCGAGTCGTGGTGGAACGCAATTTCATCATCAACTGTGACCGAGGTGTGGCCTTTGGCAATCCCGGTCAGTCCACAGCCAATGTCAATGGAGAGCGGCTTGTTTACGTTCGCGACGGTGTAATCCGCAACAACTTCATTGCAGGTGGGCCGGACTGTGGAATCGAGTTATGGTATGCCGAGCATGTCAAGGTCTACAATAATTCTATTTGGCGACCCGAGCGGAACTGGACCCGCGGCATCCGCATCGGGACCGGAACTTCTCACACGGACATCGTGAACAACTTGGTGCATGGTGAGATTCGGTTCGACGGAGGAGAAGCACAGCTTCGCCAAAACCTCACGGGTCGCCTCGATGCTTACTTTGTGGACCCGACTTCGGGCAATCTGGCACTCACCAAGTCAGCGACCGAGGCTATTGACCAGGGTCTATCTCTGCCGGATGTGACCGAGGACATCCGCCGGCGACATCGGTCTGGATACCCCGACCTTGGCGCGTGGGAATTCGACAACAAAAGTAAAACCGATGGGTAGTATTGGGCAACTGGCCAAGGATCAGGCAAATGAAGAAAATGAGCCACTTTGGGGGCATTTATATGTGGTACACTGCGCTCTGTTTGGATATACAATGATTGAGTAGACGGCCCCGGATGCCCCCTATAGGATTGGCTGGGATAGAACGAGGTCCCAGTAATTTAAAAAAATGGCGAGTCGAGCGTTTCGATTTGCATGGCAATTCATTTCATTAGGAGGAAGCAGATTATGTTAAAGCGAAAGATTACAGTAGCATTATTAACGTTGTGGCTTGTCGTTACTTGTGCGTCTACTCTCTCGTGCGCGGCCAAGAAGAAGTTCCAAGACACATTCGAGGTCGAGAAAGCCTCCCTGGCAGACAAGGGTTCGAACACTTACATGATCCTCCAGCCGGGCTTCAAATTGATACTTGCAGATGGCAAGGACAGCCTTACGATTACCGTCCTGAACGAGACGAAGATAGTCGATGGTGTCAAAACCCGCATCATCGAAGAGCGTGAGACCAAGGGCGGCGAACTGGAAGAGGTCTCCCGCAACTACTTTGCCATCGATAAGCCCACTGGTGACATCTATTATTTCGGTGAGGACGTCGACATGTACGATGAGAACAGCAAAGTGACCAGCCATGAGGGAAGCTGGCTGTCAGGCGTCAACGACGCGAAGTTCGGCCTGATTATGCCCAGTAAGCCGAAGGTAGGCAATCGGTATTACCAGGAAGCGGCTCCGAAGGTGGCCCTGGACCGTGCGGAGGTTGTCAGCGTCAATGAAACAGTCAAGGTGCCTGCCGGGACATTCAAGAACTGCTTGAAGACCAGGGAGACGAGCGGCCTGGAGAGCGGCGTCGAGGACAAGCTGTTTGCCCCCGGTGTTGGTCTGTTGAGGGACGGCGGCTTTAGACTGGCAAAAATCGATGTCCCGACACGCAACACCAGTCTACCGGATCCGGTGGCGAAGACCTTCAAGACAATGTTTCCCAAGGGTGCGATTCACAAAGTGGATGTGGACGCAGAAAACGGCGTCACCGTCTACGACCTGGAGTTTAAGGATGGGGCGACCGAGAAGGAAACAGACATTACTGCTGACGGCACAATGCTAGAGTTTACAATAGTGGTCGACGCTGAGGACGTGCCGGCCGCTGCGATGAAGACTGTTCGTAAAGCCGCCGAGGGTGCTACGATTGGGCGGATTGAGCACATTGAGATCAGCTACGAAACCAAAAACGGGAAGGTTGTCAAATTGCCTAAAACCATGACCAATTATGCCGTTGAGATAACCAGGGACGGTAAGACCACTGAGATTGTCGTGAATGCTGACGGCGACGAGATCTAACCGGCCACGAAAGGGCACCCCTTGAATTACAACTAAGCGGATTCTTTCGCAACATGGGAAGAAAGCCTCGTTCGACTGGGGAGGCTTCAATGCATATTTGGAGCACTATCCACTGCCTGAACCTCGCATTGTTCACCATCTGTATATACGGTCGTTTGTTTCGTGAGTTTTTTCGAAGAATTATGGCATTTTACAACTCATGAAAATGGGGGCATTTTTGGGGCGATCTGTTCGTGGCTTGATGTGTTCTGATTGGCTAGTGGAGCTGGTCCAAAAGCTTCTTACGATCTGGTGTTCTCATAACAAATATATGGTGTGCCATAAGGACCCCAAGAAGTGTGCTTACCAGTATTATCAAGGGATTTTCCTTGACGGGAAGGTGGTATATTTGGTATAGATAACATCAGAGACGTTTGTGTCTGCTCTGTCGGGCATCTGTGGTTTTGAGTTCATCCCGCAGGTGCATTTCTATTAGTGTCTCAATAGAGGAGGAGTTGCCGTGTGTTACATGAGGTGCGGAGTTTTAAGTCAGAACTTGTGCCTGACAGGTAAGTTTTTTACATTTTAGCTAATGGCTCTTCTCCGGCTTTTTTTAAGAAAGGAGGTAGTAACAGACCTGAGGTGTTCTTGTTTTGTGTAAGTAAGAATTTGTATTCTTGTTGAAAAATAGTGTTTTGGAGTGTGGCTAAAGCATGGTTATCTTAACTTTCTTTTAAGGAGGACTATTATGTGTAGGAAATTGATTTATTTTGTTTCTTTTATTTTGGTGCTGGGCCTGGTTCTTACGAACGTAGCAAGGAGTGATGACCCTGGCTGGCCGGTCAACTGCGTCAGGTTGTCTCCAGGTCAGACAATTACGCTCGACGGCGTGGTTACACCACAAGAATATGACGGTGCCCAGGCCTTTATTATAAATGATCAGACCGTTAATGCGCCAGATCTCTATCTGCCGTATATACATGACGCCAAGTCTGCCGCAGACGATAATCCCAGCCTCGAGGATTTCAGTGTCACATACTACTTCATGTGGGATGATGAGTTCCTGTATGTGGCAGCTACGGCCAACGACGATAACAACCAGCAATATGGTATTACACCGAACCATATGGACTGTTTACAGTTCTGTCTGGCAGCCTCACCACAGGAAACAGTTCAGAACCAGATATACATTCCCACAGTCGCCCCGGCCGACCAAAATGGCAATATCCTTGCCAAAACCGATTTCGATGGTTTCATTCCCGCCCAGGTAGCCGAGCAATCGGAAATTGCCGGTGGAGTCGATCCGGACACTCAGGACTGGGTCATCGAGATGGCCATACCCTGGGACAACATGATCGGAGACTTTAACGCGGATCTGGCCAAAGGGGATAGTGACGGCAACGGCAGGAATGTATTCCCACCACTGTTCGGGGATGTGGTCGGTTTTGTGGCCTTTGGAATTGATGTTGATTCAGACTCAGCATATTCCTTCTTCTATTGCACTCACGATAGCTTCCCCTGGGAGGGAGCAGGCTTGGGTGAGCTTCGCTTTGTGGAACCGATCGGTGGTTTTGGTTTGGCCTCTAAGCCCAGCCCATCTGATGGTGCCCTCCACGGAGATACGTGGGTGAACTTGAGTTGGCGGTCGGGAGATTTTGCCGTCTCGCACGATATTTATATCGGCGATGATTTTGATGATGTGAACAACGGAGCCGAAGGCACATTCGTAGGCAACCAGGCCGGAACATTTATTGTTGTCGGCTTTCCTGGATTTCCTTATCCGGATGGTCTTGTTCCGGGTACAACTTACTATTGGCGAATCGATGAGGTCAATGACACTGACCCGAACAGTCCGTGGAAAGGAGATGTCTGGAGCTTTAGCATTCCTCCCAAGACTGCATACTTTCCCGATCCGGCTGATGGGGCCGAGTCTATAGATATAGACGTGCGACTTAGCTGGACGGGAGGGTATGGTTCCAAATTGCACACCGTGTACTTCGGCAACAATTTTGACGAAGTCAACAATGCTACCGGTGGTCAAACTCAGGGAACTTTGAGCTATACTCCCGGCACACTTCAAATGGCCAAGACTTACTACTGGCGGGTTGATGAGTTTGATGCTATCGACACATTTCAAGGAGATGTCTGGAGCTTTACTACTCAGGGCGCAGTCGGAGGCCCGAATCCGGCTAACGGCGCTGTGGATATAACGCAGTCACCTATTCTTACTTGGGCACATGGAGTCTTTGCTGATACACATCAGGTCTATTTCGGCACTGATGCGGATGCCGTGAAAAACGCCGATACAAGTTCGCCTGAGTATAAAGGTAGCGGAAACCTCGGCTCCGAGAGCTTTGAATCCGGACAACTTGAGTGGAATACTACTTACTATTGGCGTATTGATGAGGCCAATAACACAAACGCTGACAGCCCGTGGACAGGCATCCTCTGGAGCTTTACGACGGCCAACTTCCTTATCGTGGACGACTTTGAGTCCTACAACGACATTGACCCCCCTGACCCGGGGAGCAACAGGGTATTTGAAGCGTGGGCGGACGGTTATGATATCCCGACAAACGGAGCTCTCGTTGGTAATGACCTTCCTCCTTATGCCGAGCAAAGTATTGTTCACAGCGGCATCCAGTCGATGCCGCTTTACTACGACAACAGTGTTGGTTACTCTGAGGCAACTTTGACGTTGACTTACCCGCGTGACTGGACAGAGAAAGGTGTCAACACGCTGACGATTTGGTTCAGGGGCAATTCGGATAACGCTGCTGAGATTTTATATGTTGCTCTCAACGGCAATGCGATCGTTACTAATAATAATCCTGATGCAGCGCAGATAACTACCTGGACACAATGGGATATCGACCTGCAGGCATTCGCAGACCAGGGCGTTAACCTGGCCAATGTCAATACTATTGCTCTTGGTCTTGGTAACAGGAACAATCCATTGGCTGGCGGTTCAGGTACGATGTACTTCGATGATATTCGACTGTATCCACCGGCTCCATAACCAGACTATCGATTAATCGTTTGGGGTGACAGACGATAATCAAACAGATTCGTGTCAATTCGGGGCTTATACTGAATGATTCGGTATAGGCCCCGGTTGTTTTAGGACAATAGCGGATAAACTCCATATACGCTGCTAAAAGGTTAATCCATCTCAGGATTTTCTGTAGGACAGCCATGAGAGGTGTTTTATCGTTCTACAATAGCCAAACTCAAGCCGAAGGGTATCTGAGGTAGGGTCAAGATAGGTTCAGCGATTCTACGAGCGCAAAAAAAAGGAGACACCGGTGACATGTTTTCAGCTTCTCATCACCACGTCTCCATATTGCATAGTGCCTTCATTTGCATTACCTTGGAAAATGCGTTACGGCGAAAGTCGCCTTACTTGCACTTACAACATAATAAGTATACAAAAAATCTACCGTTCTGTCAAGAAAATTCAGCTATATAGTGGGTATTCTAAGCGAACGTAACGCAAAGATGGAGCCATGTACCCCTCAAGACGAGTTCGTCGTTTAACCAGGGATTTTTCTTGACGGGAGGGTGGCTAATTTGATACAAATATACTTGGTGTAGTTTGTGTCCGCATAATTAGGTTTCTGTGGATTTTGGATTACAATAAGGAAGGAGGTAGTATTTTGATTTCCGATTTGCGAGTTTGAATTTAAGATTTTCTTTTTTCATTGCTTAATCGGCAATCGGACATCGGAAATTGGCAATTCTCATAAACAACGGGTGTTTTATGTGTGGCTAATGCACGGTTATCTTAACTTTTTTTAAGGAGGATTATTATGTGTAAGAAATTGATTTATTTAGTCTGTTTTGTTTTGGTGCTCAAAAGTAGCTATACACTCCGAATGCTCCGGATTTGCCCCGTCCATAACAGAGTTGGTCGGCTTGAATACGGACTATGATTTAGGAGGCGGCCTCTAAAAATTGCAGATAAAATAAGTCCAGCGCATCAGCGGCGGAATAAAAAGCGGGTTTTTAGATGTTGCCCTTAAGAAAAATGATTATGAATATCCGATTTTGAAAGGGTTTGATAATGAAGCGATTAATCAAAAACATGGTTGGAATCTTGGTGGTACTGCTGGCCAGCGCCGCCGCCCAGGCGGGCTTGGGATTGGTGGAAAATTTTGAAGGTATGTCGACGACGATCTCTCCTGATGGCGTTGCATGTACGGGAGTCATGGGAGGCACCTTGGATACCCAGAGCGAAGGTACCGGGAATATCAATATCACAGATATCGACGGAAGCAGGGCCGCAAATCTTATTGGCCATAGTTCTGGCAACAATGCACGCGCCATTGGATTCAACGGCATAACCAATACGATTGACAACAGCGAAACAGGAATAGCGTTTTTCCGGTTTATGCTCCGTGCCGCAAGCCCGGTACCACGTACTTATATAGGTTTGATTTCGGATGCAACTGATAATCCCATAACCGGCACGAACGCCGACAATCCGATGAGTATTCCGGCCGGATTCGGATTGTTGGATAATGGCTCGGGCGGACTTAACATCGTCAAAACAGACGGCACGACCGTTCTTAAGGCCGATCTTGCACGTGGCCAATGGTACAATGTCTGGATTGTGGCCAATAATGCGGCCGACACCTTCGATCTGTACCTCAGCGAAGCTGAAGGTCCGGCTGGAGAGGCAACACTGCCGACTCCGGAAGACCTCGTTGAAAGCAATATTCCATTCGGAGTTGCGACAACAGAGCCTCTGACTGGCATGATATTCGCCAATCCAACCGGAACAGGTCAGGCAGAAAGAATCTATATCGATGAGATTTACTGGGATGGAGATCAGGGTCTGGGGAAACCGACGAAAGCCAGAAATCCGATTCCTGCCGATGAAGAGTCGGATGTGCCGAGGGATGTGATCCTGGGCTGGACGCCCGGACCGTTTGCCGCCACGCACAATGTGTACTTCGGAACGAGTTTCGACGATGTCTACGACGGCATTGGCGGGGTCACCCAGAGTGTCACCAGCTATGCTCCTGCCCAACGCCTTGATTTTGGCACGACTTACTACTGGCGGGTTGATGAGGTCAACGCCCCACCCGACAGTACGATATACCGAGGCAGCCTCTGGAGTTTTACGACAGAGCCATTTGCTTATGCTATTGAGAATATAACTGCCACAGCTTCCAGCAGCGACACAGCTAAAGGGCCTGAAAATACCGTAAACGGCTCGGGACTCGATGCCACTGGTTTATTGCATACTAAAACAAGTGACGATAATATGTGGCTGAGCAGCCGAAATGAAGTTCAACCGGCCTGGATCGAATATGAGTTTGACGGCATTTACAAACTCTATGAGATGTGGGTATGGAACTCTAATGACAGTTTGGAGCCGGCGATCGGTTTTGGATTCAAAGATGTTACCATTGAGTATTCGGTCAACGGCACCGACTATACGACATTGGGTACGACTCACGAATTTGCCCGGGCGCCTGGTTTGGACGATTATGCACACAATACTACTGTTGATTTGAATGGCGTAGCGGCAAAGTATGTCAAGCTCACGGCCAACAGCAACTGGGGAAGCATCCTTGACCAGTATGGTCTTAGTGAGGTTCGCTTCTTCTACATACCCATTCTTGCAAGAGAACCTAACCCGGATTCGGGGGCAAGAGATGTTTCTATTGGTACAATAGATGAGCCCATTGATGTAACCCTTGGCTTCAGAGCGGGAAGAGAGGCAGCCAGGCACGACGTGTACCTCAGTTCTGACGAGCAGGCTGTGATAGACGGTACTGCCCCTGTTACTACCGTGACCGAGACCAGCTATGGTCCTTTATCTCTCGATTTAGGCACGACTTACTACTGGCGGGTTGATGAGGTCAATGACGCCGAGACCACCACAACCTGGAAAGGCGACCTCTGGGACTTTAGGACGCAGGAATATTTTGTCGTGGACGATTTTGAAGATTACAATGACTATCCGCCCGACGAGATATGGTCCACGTGGATAGATGGATATGGGACCACGACAAACGGTTCCACTATAGGTTATCCTGATCCGGATTTCCTTGCGGGAGAGCATTATGTCGAGACTTTGATTGTTCACGGTGGCGCCCAGTCGATGCCGTTTTTCTACGATAACAATTTCAAATACTCTGAGGCAACCATGACGTTGAGTTCTCAGCGGGATTGGACCATAAGAGGTGTTGGAGTATTGTCGCTGTGGTTCTATGGTGATGCGTCTAATGCTGCTGAGCGGATGTATGTGGCTCTCAACGGCAGCGCGACGGTCTATCACGATAATCCCGATGCAGCGCTGATAGATGGGTGGATGGAATGGCCTATCGACCTGCAGGAGTTTGCAGCCCAGGGCGTGAACCTTGCCAATGTCAATACGATTGCTATTGGTTTCGGCGATAAGAACAATCTTCAGGCCGGTGGTTCAGGTATGGTCTTCATTGACGATATTCGACTATATCGGCCGGCACCGTAAGCCGAGATTTAGGTGGCAATTAAAATTGCGTGGTTGATGTAGCAAATATGTATCAATTCGGGGCTTATACTGAGTGATTCGGTATAGGCCCCTTTGTCTTGGAGCAATATCAACTTCGTAGGTTAGACCGGCTCAGGATTTTCTGTAGGACGGCTGTGAGAGGGTTTTTAAAGACCTTCGGAGTCGGGTCGAGGGCTGGCGCGGTAAGTCCGTTTCCAGCCCCCGCCTCTTCAAAATCAGCATGCGGTTTTCCCGCACTACGCTTATCTATATGCTTCATACCAAGGTTTATGTGACTTATCATGCTGGAATTGCTTTCGCCAATGATGGTTTCGGCCCGAGGA
>DATKYR010000015.1:0-3697 GCA_035528395.1 Sedimentisphaerales bacterium | reverse complement strand
TCCTGATGAAGGATTGTACCGATTACCACGACATTTGTATGTGGATGGCCGGTATTTAGCAGGGTTTTGTTGAACCACGATCGAAGTTTATCTCGCTGCTCTTCGGATTCAGCCTGTTCCTCATTTTCCAGATCATCTGCTATGAACCGGAGGAACCTCCTTGAGAGGCAACTGCCTGGTGTTCCGGAAGAAGCCGCGGCATCGGCGCTGGCCTTCTTTCGTTCCTTAATACGGGCGCCTGAAGTGAAGATGGCGTTGGCGACCAATGTCATTATGATGCTGTTTTTTGGAGCGATTATCTTCGTGCGGCGTGCGGGCACACTCAGCGAGAACTTCAAGCCGTTCATCGCTACCGGTGCCGTCGCGTTTACGTTCCTTGGCATGAGTCAACTTATGTTCAATCAGTTTGGCTTTGACCGGGCCGGATTTCGCACGCTCGTGCTGTCGCCGGTGCCGCGAAGACAGATCTTGCTGGGAAAGAACCTCGCATTGCTGCCAGTTGCAGGCGTAATAGGATTAACCTTAATCGTGCTCGTTAAGTTCGCCCTCCGCATCCCGTTCGTTTATGTTCTTGCCGCCAGTCTGCAGTTGGTGGCGGCCTTCTTGCTGCTCAGCATAGCGGGAAATCTTCTGTCCGTGCTCGTTCCTTACCGCATTGCCCCCGGGTCGCTCAAGCCTACCAAATCTTCTACAAAAACAGCCCTCCTGATCTTTGTGTCGCATTTGTTGTTCCCAACGGCCATGGTTCCGATATTCCTTGTGCCAGCCTTGGGACTGCTATTATCCAACTTGGGTTTGCTGCAGGCCGCGCCGACAAACCTTTTTCTCTCGGCTGTACTGTTGGTACTCCTTGCCTTCTTTTATCGGCTCAGTCTGGTCCCCCTCGGCGACCTGTTGCAGCAACGGGAAAAAGAAATCCTTCAGGTGGTCACTAAAGAAGTGGAGTGACCTAAAACCGGCTTGTTCCACCGCTCGTGAAATGCTTACTCACCAGCATGTCCCGGTATACTGTATCAGCTGTGGTAAAGAATTAGCTGGAACGAACGGGACGGTGAATGCGTCCGATTCTAATAATAGCCAAAGAGCCGACAACTTGAGGCGCTGCCAGCCTTTTTATATGCGGTACTAAGACTGGATACCTATGAAGAGCTCAAAGTCAAATAACAAAATCGACTGCCTCTGAAACCTGGCCAAATTCCAGAACTGGCAAGAGCGGTCCAAAAATTTCTTCGTTCATGATTCTCGCATTTTCAGGGATTTCTCCAATCAAGGTCGGAGAAATATAGAGTCTTTCACGGTTCGTCTTTCCGCCGAAAATCACTTCTCCTTCCTTTAGGAGTTCATTCAGCCGGTCAAAATGTTTCTCATTGATTATTCTCCCGTAGTCTCCGCTGTCTTGTGGTTTCTCACCGTAGAATTCCAAAATGTATTTTCGTATCCCCATGATTAATTTGTCTTTCTTTGGACTGGGCCTGTTCTTCATTTTCAAGATCGTCTACGATGATCAAACCGGGCCTGTCCTTGTCATTTTTTATTCCACGAGGCCTCTGACCCGTACTATATATACATATCATAGCACCATTGGGTAGCTGTATTCTATTGTTTCGCTATGGCCTAGACTTTTTGTCCCTGTAGATTTCAGGGAAATCCGACGCCCCTGGGGATTTTTCAAATCATCTCCTCGAGGAGCCGTAGTATTCCCAAACTTATCCTTTCGCTTAAAGAACATAGTAAGTTTTTTCCTAAGTACGCAATGGTAAATACCGATAGGAATGGTGTTAGGAATTAAAATGAAAAAAGAAATATCATCTGATTATGTCGTTGGAAAAATAGCTGCTTTGAGCATGTACATTGCATTACTCTTTCTGCTTCTCCAGGTCTTTGTATGGATACCATGCATGGTGATACTTGTACTTGTTGAAAATGGTACAATCTCGAAATCATACGAAGGCCTGGCTTCTCTTATCATATTTGTACTCTCAGAGTTAATCATTATTGGATTGATTATTATCCACATTAAGAGGAAATATCTGCCGTTTGAGCTTTCAAAATATAACAACAGGGGACAAGTTAAACCGTTTATTTTCAAAGAGAAATACTTGGAAATAAACCTTAATATTATAGCTGGTGTAGGCATTTTATGGATTCTGTTACTTGGAATGCCTGTGAATTCCATTAGATATATGCTCATCGTCATTCATGCTTTCGGAATTATTTTTTTCACCATCTTTTTTATTGTAAGGTTGTTGTTGACAAGGCAGGTCGCATTTAGAACACTTTTTTCGATATTATTGTCCACAACATCGATTTGGGTAACAACAATGTGATAAATATTCTTTATAAATATAAGATTCACTTTTTAACTTTGTAATTCTGATAAAATTTGACATGGCTTCTTGGCTGGAGCATAAGTCAAAAGCCGGAAGCTGAATTCTTTCGATATTGAAAAATAAAAAGATGAGTACATTAATCCATATAGCTTCTGTCTCCCCTGATGTCATAAAGGCAATTATATTATTTTGCTTTGTTGCTGTTATTCTGGCTGGCCCTCTGGTATACAGAATTCTCTCCGGAGAAAAATTCGGCTGGTTCTCAGACCCGAGATTTAGAAGACCAAACAAAAAACAATGGCAACAATTGCGAAAAAAAGCTGATCAGATCATAGAAGACAAGTTGGAAGTTGAAGCCGCTGAACTTTGTGAATTGATCAACAAAATACAGATCGAGATCAACCATCATAAATACAAAAATAGGACGGAAGAATACGAGAACGACTGCGAGAGAATCACAGTATTATCACAAAAACTGAAAGACATGGATCTGCGCATCGAGCCCTTTGATTCCTTCGCTGAATATCTGAAGAAAGATGGTCTGATTGAACAGGCAAAAAAAATACATGATATGGTGCACGGCCCCAGCAATAAGAGCTTTTTTCAATATAAGAAAGAGTTTCTGGATGAAGTTGTGAAAATAAAAGACGAGAACTGGAACATCTTATCTCAGGGCACCAGAGTAGCTTGGAAACAATCTGTTAAGTTACTCAAACATAATCCCCTTAGGTCACTATACGTCTATGCGGCTCTCTTTGTATTTGGCATAGGATTGAGATTCTATCACTCTATTGCCGAAGACAAGAGTTACAAATTCTACAGAAAGCATCCTATCTGGATAATCGTCTTTGTATTAATAATAGGTTTGCCTGCACTGATCTTGGCAATAAAATTCCTGGTATGGAAAAACTCCATGCGTGAAAATCTGTATCAATCGAACCTTTCGGAAAAGTAATTTTTTCAAAAGTTTGAAAATTTTCAGAGTATCGTCTTTCAGGTTTATAAAAACATTAAGAACTGGCCGAGAGGAGATGCACAGTGAAGGAAGAAGAGTACCTCGCAAAATACCGCGAGCGACTCAGGACAAAGCCTCTGAAATTCAAGAGCACGAAGACTGAGGATGGTACTCTAACAATAACTCAAAAGAAGGTGACAGGTTACATAGCTCTTACCAAAATGACCAAGGCATCAGGGACGGTTGATTTTGAACTTCAGACTTGTCTGCTTACTCCGGCGATGGAGACTTGCTTTGACTTCGTTGGCAGATCAAATGGTCATGACTGAACATGCTGTAGACAACCCAGAGGAAGACGAAGAAAAAGAAATGTATCATTCGTGTAATTCCCTTGACCTCACTTCTGTAATAC
>DATKYR010000014.1:0-17973 GCA_035528395.1 Sedimentisphaerales bacterium | reverse complement strand
TATCCATCCACTATCTCCTGCAGAAGTGTTCGGATGTCGATTTCCACCTGCAGTTTTTCGCTGATGAGCACATCGTCAATCGGCCTTTTCCCGACAACCTGTCGCAGTGCCACTTCGGCTGCGTCCTTAATTGTACCCTGCTGCCCTTCCAGATTGCGTACATTAAACAGGTAGTCCGCAGGGTCCTTTATCTTATACTGGACTATGATTTGCGCATCGATAATTTGCTCATCACCTGTAAGCATCAGTGACTCTTCGGTGTGGAACTGATACCTTGCCGGCGGGCCCTGACTAATGGTTTCAAAGCCTATTTCTATTCGCCGTACCTGCTGTATTTTGGGCTTGTTGACTTTTTCGATTGGGCTGGGCAGGCGGTAATGCGGACCCGGCTCAGTTGTCCTTACAACCTTTCCAAATCGGCGTACCACCCCCTGCTCATCAGGTCTTACGATATATATCCCCGACAAAAGCCATAGTATCAATAGAAACGGGACCGCCAATTTGAGCCAGGGGATCCACTGTTTGGGCAGATTAAAATTCATCCTATATTCACCTGTTTCCCAGCGACTTATCCGTTCCATATGAAGTCCTTTCCAGGATATAAGCAATGTACAGTCGTTACCGCATATTATCAATTATAGATTAGCCCGGCATTATGTCAATAAAATTTAGATGTAGGACGGAGCTTGCCCGGCCGCGATAGTTTCGGTATTATATGGCATTATTCCGAATTATACACAATGTATCATCAGTACGTAAAAGAAGGACTTTACTTAAGGAAGTAAAAACAAGATGGCTGAAAACAAAACCAATATAAAACTGGATACTCTGCCCGAGCAAATTCGCGATAGTATAAAGGATTTTGCCGATCAACTCACTGCAAAATTAGGTGAGAATCTGCAGAGCATCACAGTGGTCGGCAGCAGTCTGACCGGAGATTTCAGGCCCGGCCAAAGCGACATCAATACCGTCCTCGTCCTCCGGAGGCAAACTTTAACTTCGCTCAATGCCATTGCCGCTCTTGCCAGGCCGATGAGAAAGAAGCGCATCTCGCCGCCGCTGCTTATGACAGAATCTTATATTGAACAGTCGCGTGACGTATTCGGTGTTGAGCTCCTGGACTTCCAACTCACACACCAAACAATCCTCGGCGACGACCCTTTTGCGGCGCTGGCTTTTGACAAAAAAGATGTTCGCCTCCAGTGTGAACGGGAGCTAAAAGCAATGCTTATCAGATTAAGGCAGGGCTATATTGCTGCGGCGGCTAATAAAAAACTCGTCCGGGACGTTCTGATTTCAACGACAAAAGGGCTGATGCCGTTTTTGCGAGCTATGCTATGGTTAAAAGATATCGACCGACACACTAAGGCCGAACCAACACTCCTCGAAGCGGTTAAGCAGTTTCTAATCAACAAGGATTCTCTGATAACCACAAGAAAATGGCAGCACCAAAAGGTGCGACTTAGCGGGTTTGAGCTGGAAGGTGCTTTTGAATCAATTTATGCAACCGTTGAACAATTAGCTCTTTTCGTAGATAAACTCGAGGTCTGATTATGCAACGATTCTTTCCTGCAATGATAATAACACTACTCGTAATACCGGCTGTGGTAGCGTCCGGACAGGCCGGTGCCGATTTGCCGATGCCGCGCCATTACGTCGAAGATTATGCCAACGTGATAAATGACTCCCACGAACAGTCGCTAAACGGGATACTGCAGGAGCTGGAACAAAAGACCGGTGCGCAATATATCATCCTGACCGTGGACACAACGGCAGGGATGCCGATTGAGCAATTTTCAATTGAATTAGCTGAGAAATGGAAGCTCGGCCAAAAAGGTAAAGACAATGGAATGCTTTTCGTCCTTGCGAAAAACGACCGAAAATGGCGATTCGAGGTCGGCTACGGATTGGAAGGCTTTATAACTGACCAGTTCTGCGGCCGGGTCGGCAGAGATGTCCTTGTGCCATATCTAAAGCAGGGCAATTACAGTGAAGGTATCTATCAAGCCAATTTGAAAATCGTCCAGAAAATTGCCAGCGAATATCGCGTTGCTTTGACTGGCATGCCCAAGGTGGCGCCCCTCGGCGTTGAACGCATAAACATAAGAAGGGGCCTGCCCTGCTGTAGTATTCTGCCGCTTTTGATTTTCATGTTCCTGATATTTGGTGGAAGGGGCAGAGGAATGGGGATGTTGTTTTTCCTGCCGTTTATGTTAGGTGGTTTCGGCGGCCACGGAGGCTACGGCAGGAGCGGCTCTTTCGGGGGCGGGAGCTTCGGCGGTGGATTCGGCGGGTTCGGTGGCGGAATGGGCGGCGGTTTTGGCGGCGGCGGTGCAAGTGGCGGCTGGTAAAATAAAATTTAGAATTGAGCATTAAGAAGCTAAAAAGACAAAAAGGGAAAAAGAAATGAGAGATTTTGGAAAAGCATGGGTAGTTTTAGTTGCAGTGCTAGTTGTTTTGTTATTGATCGGCCTTGGGATATTCTCCTGGTACATCGGCGGTTATAACAAAGCGGTCAACCTCGAACAAGGTGCGGAAAAGGCCTGGGCGGACATTGATGCCGCTTTGCAGCGAAGGCTCGACCTGGTGCCAAATCTTATTGAAACGGTCAAGGGATATGCATCACACGAAAAAGAGCTATTTGAAAACATTGCCAAATCGAGGGAGAAATATTTTCAGGCCGGCAACAGGGCGGGCAAGATAGAGGCGACCAATGAGCTGAGCGGATTTTTGTCGCGGCTTTTGATGTTACAGGAAAACTACCCGCAGCTAAAGGCCAACCAGAGCTTTTTGGATCTTCAGGTTGCTCTGGAAGGTACGGAGAACCGCATCAACGTAGCCCGCACGAGATACAACGAGGCGGCCAAACAACTGAATGCTTATTACCGGCAAATTTTCGGGTCGTTTTTCTGCAAAAAGGCGGGAGTAGAGCCTGTTGAATACTTCGAGGCCAGCGAGCAGGCAAAGACCGAAGTGCCCAAAGTGGAGTTCTGAATACACCTGGATGGTACCACCCCCAAACAAGTTTGAGGGTGCCACACTGTTTTTTTTCATAACCCAAAGGGCCTTAAGATAATGGAAAAGTCAAAGGGCAAAAGTCCTAAAGAAAGCGCAGTGGAATCAAGATACTTACTTATGCCCCACCAGGCCAATCCTCAGGGCACAGCGTTCGGCGGAGCGATTGTGGCCTGGATTGATATGGTGGCGGCAATGGTGGCACAGAGACACAGCGGCAAAGAAGTTGTTACCGCGGGTATCGATTCGCTGGTCTTCAAAGAGCCGATTCGTGTCGGCGACCATGTTGTATTGAAGGCCTCCATAAATTACGTCGGCCGCTCGTCGATGGAGGTGGGCGTCCAGGTCAGCAGAGAAGACCCATACGGTGGTGGTGAGGTCATAACTACCACGGCGTACCTGACCTTTGTAGCGCTGGACGAGAACAAAAAGCCGACGGCGGTCCCGCTTATACTGCCTGAGACAGAAGAGGAAAAAAGACGCTACGAGAACGCAAAGCTCCGCGTCAAGGCACGAAAAGAACTTTTAAAGAAAACGAGCTGATGTGCGTGCGCAGCGAAAACCGAGATATTCCAGGCGGCCTAATCCGGTGTCGATAAAAATTACACACGCTAAAAAACTAAAGGCAAGGTCCTTAGTGAAGGCACTTGAAGTAACATCTTTAACGAAATGGTATGGCTCAGCCAGAGGTGTTGAGGATTTGTCGTTCGACATCGAAAAAGGCGAGATTTTCGGCTATCTCGGGCCTAACGGGTCGGGCAAGACTACGACCATTCGCTGTCTTATGGGTCTGCTCAGACCGACAAGTGGACAATGCCGCGTGCTGGGCGAACGCGTGGTGCCGGGGCGAGCGACTCAACACACACGTATCGGCTATCTGCCCGGTGAATTTCGCACCTGGCCGAGGCTGACGGCCCGAAAGTCGCTAAGGATATTGGCAAGACTCGGCCACGGCAACAAGGTGGACAAACGACAGGAAGAACTGGCCGAAAGGCTCGACCTGGCTCTTGATCGCCGAGCCGGCGCCCTGTCAAAGGGCAATCGTCAGAAAGTGGGTGTCGTATATGCGTTTCAACATCAGCCTGACGTGCTCATTCTGGATGAGCCAACGATCGGACTTGACCCGCTCGTGCGTCAGGTTGTTCTTGACCTGATACGCGAAGCTGCAGAGGCAGGTGCGACGGTGTTGCTGTCGTCTCACGACCTCAGTGAAGTAGCGGCGGTGTGCGGCCGGGCAGCCATATTGCGCGAGGGCCGGCTGGTCGAGCTGGCCTCCGTTTCGAGAATTGTCCGGCAAGGACAAAGACGCTTGAAGGTCTGGTTTGCTGCAGGAATGCAGGCTCCGCGTTTACCCGTTGACCAACTGCCGGGAGTGCGCTTAATTCAACAGGACTCGGGGTCGCTTCATCTGGCTTACCAGGGTTCTATTGAGCAGGTTCTGAAGTGGCTCGCGCAATACCCTGTGGACCGAATCTCAACACCGGAAACCTCCCTCGAAGAAGCGTTCATTCAATACTACAACAAGAATCTGCCCTCCGATGCGACAACGTATCGAGACACCGGCCCAAAGGAGGCTGCCGATGGGCAGTAAAATACATTCACCATTTCCATGGACATTGCTGCGGTTTTGGACGCTCCGCATTCTTCCGATATGGTGCCTTATTGCATTGGTGATATTTCTTTTTCAGATAGCCGTCTGCGGCATCGTGCACGACAATGAAAGCGTAAAGACACTTCTTCAGTTTCTTGACATGCTTCCATCATTTATCAAAACAGCCTTAGGCGGTGAGGGATTAAAGATTGGCAATGTGTCAGGGCTAATCGCTATCGGTTATAACCATCCCCTTGTTCTGACCCTGTATATGCTGTTTGCGGTTGGCGTCCCAACCGGCCTGCTCGCCGGTGAAGTCCAAAAAGGGACCATGGAATTGATTTTGAGCCGTCAAGCCACAAAAACTCATATCTATATATGCGCCGGCCTTATAACAGTCACGGGCATGTTTGCACTGGTCCTTGTGATGTTCCTGGGGACGGTTGCCGCTACCAACTTGTACGACTTCGGAAAAGCAGTCCCCCTGTATGCCTTTTTCAAAATAGCAATCAACGGTGGGATGCTCGCCAGCGCTGTTGGAGGGATTTCACTGCTTGCGGCTGCCTGCTTTCGCCGCAATATTGCTGTGGGGCTGGCAGTCGCTTATTTGGTGGTGAACTACTTCGTGGCGATTATCGCAGAGTGGTGGCCTCAAATGAAATGGCTAAGACCCACAACCATTTTCTATTATGTTCACGGCCCGGAGATATTCATTGAATCCGCGTGGCCTATAGGCGACCTGTGCGTATTGATATCACTACTTGCCGTTTCCACCCTGCTGGGCGGTGTCATCTGGTCACGCCGCGACCTGCCTCTGTAGAGGGGGATTGCACTTCTCGGGTGAGTTAGAATATCTGCGCATCGCATAAATATCCTATTACTCATATCAGGAGTCCCTTGCTCGGGACAGAGTTTCGGCGCTGCGTTTAGGAGGTGAAACATGTTTAATTTCTATCTTCTCGGGAGATTTGTCGGGTGGTCTTACGAAGCTATACTTTTCCTTTAGCATTTCTCTTTTCTGGTAGCACTGCTCGGTGAAAACAGCGATTTCCGAATCGAGATTCGCGCTCGGGGAATCGCCGAAAAAGGCGTGGATAATCGGAAAGACCAAGTCGGGTTTTCTCTTTCTTAACTCTTTAGCCATTGCCTCTATTTTCGCGGTTGCTACTCCTTCCTGCATGCAGGTAAAAGGACCTACGTGAAATATTCCCGATATATAGGCCTCGCCGGTGGGCCTTATTAAATCGTTCATAAAATGATAAGCGATGCCCGTGCTCAGCGGAGATTCACCTTCGATATTGCCGTGACATTCGTGATTGATTTCCAGCGTCTCTATCATATCAATCGGTTTTGGAAGGGCATGCCTGCCGTGAAGGACTTCGTGAAACGGCCCGGCTATTTTTCCTTCAATGGAAGACATATACTTTCCTTTAAGAAAAGACCTGGCAAATTTTCCGGCTACTTTCAACGTCCTGCTTAGATTGAAACTATTGAGCGCCAGTCTCAGGTCTCTTCTGGAATTTCTTATATTCATTTTATTTACATAATCCAGCCAATCGGTTACGGGGTCCCTTACAATTTCCAGCCCCTGTTCCTCCAGCCGGCGGACTACAAAATCAGTACATGGGTCGTGCTGCCTTACATAGATCTCACCTATGTAAAGAACAAGAGGAAATCTCTTGTGGTTTCGCAGATTAATTTCTTTAAACAATGATACCGTTTCTTCTCCCCACTCTATAAGGTCCGACGTTTCAGCGCCTCTTTCAACGGCTTTTTCCAGCTCGCTTAACCTTTCCTTTTGGAGTTTTTCCACCAGCTCCTTATCCTCGGCGTACGGGCGAAATCTCAACGTTATATCTTCCAACAGGTCGGATGCTTTTATCCCCTTAAACAACATTTTTTGCATTTTGCTTTTGTCCGACGAGCTAAGCTTCTTCGGAAAAGGTATGTCCTGATAATCGGTTTCCGAAGAAGGGCCTGCAACCGGGACCTTTTCCAGGCCTTCCCGGTCCAGAAATTCCCTGACCAGCTCTGTATATTTTCCAAATCTGCAGGGGCCGCTTGTTGTCGGAATCATGACAAGATAGTGGTTCTCCACATACTCTTTGCCTTTTCTTTCAATTTCCTCCTGCAGAAAACCGATTGCATCACCCACAACATTTTTAAGTGGATGGCAGACTTCCGTATAGATGTGCTTCCTGGCTAATTGGTAACCTCTGGGGGTGTCTGTCGGTAATACGCTGCTGTTTACCCCGAAATGTCTCAGGCCGGCGGCTCCGACGAAACTGGCATCTCCCATATTAGGAAGAAGCCAGGTCCTTTCTTCGGAACCATCGTATGTGCGCATTTTTAGCCGCTCAATATCCAATTTTTTCGGCTTGCTTTGATTGACAACCCTTTCGTGAGCTTCCGTCCTTGTTACAAAGGGTGCATTGTTGGTTTGAGCATCTGTCAGCAGGACAAGGACAGGTTTGTTCGCAGCCTGCTGAATTTTTTCTTCCTGATAAATCTTTAAGCTGTCCGGGCCACAGGCGAAATTCATCATCCTTATAGCAAATAAATTTGGATGGTTCGCTACGTAAAGATTGGCCTTTAATATTTTGACGCTCTGGACCCAAAATTCGTTCTCCACTATATCGTCGAGAACAATATCTTCGAACCTGTGTTCCAAAAAGAGCTGCGGTATGTAATTTAATCCCCTAATCTGGGAGAACATAACTCCCGAGTTTGAGCTTGCTTCCGGGTCGAGTAGTACATAATCTCTGCCGATACCAATATATGCCTTTTCATTATTCTCTTCGATTTTCTTTAAGAACTTATCCCCCTCTTTATAAAGTTCGGCCTTGAATTTGTTTTCGGCAACATCGGCATATCTGATGGCACTTTTTATCCGTCTATCCGTGATGCCGAATCCCAATCTGTCAAACTCCTGTCTAAGTGCCTGAACGAGAAGAGCCGTATCTCCAAAGTGCAGAATGGGATTTATCTGTTTGTTCTTATCGAGCGAAAGAACATCGTTTAAGATGTATCCTTCCGACTCTGTGTAAATGCAGTACTTCAGGTCCGGAGGGGTACCGGTCCTTTGCTCGATAAAACTCGGATTAAACAAGTATTCTATATCCGGATTTTTATTTAATACGGATGCGTGCCCTGTCGCCAATTTTCTGGCTATACAGAACTCTGTTCTTGAGTTGTCAATCCCTATCTTTGCAATCTCTTTATCGGTTCTCGGTGAAACCACAGGATAGAAGCTGAGTTTTCTGAACAGCGCGGCACTCCAGATTCCTTTCTCTCCAAGCGTCGCAGTGCTTCTTTTAATGCCCACCGTCACCTTCTTCTGTTTATCTATCTGCGATGAAGACAGCTCTTGGAGCAGACATCCCTGTTTTTTGAAATGTTTTTCGTATATTTTATGGTACCTATCTACGTAGTTTGTTTTTGGTTTTTTCGCCGACTCGGAATTTCCCCTCGGGCAAAAGCCTCCTGTAATTATTTCGTCGTCCTCAATAGAAAATACTTCGAGCTGACAATCCCTGACGCCGCAGGATTTTTCTCCGAACAATTCTTTGCAGGATACTCTGCGCTTTTCAAAAGGCATATCGACCAAATCCCAGCCTCTGAATGCGGATTCGTAGCTCTTTCCCTGCGCTTCCAACTGCTTTATGTTCTCGATGATGTCCAGGGCCTGGCCCCAGGCACCGAACATTTCTCTGTGAGGATATGCCTCTATTTGTTTGTCCGTTACCTGGGCAAGAGCGGCAAGAAAAGCCTTTCCCAAAGGAGGTCCGCCCTGAGCGGAACATTTATCGCCGGCGTGCTGGGAACCACCAACAAACTTATAATAATAGCTGGCGGCTGTTCCACGGGTTATAGCGGCCGCTATTTCCTCTTTACTAAAACCCTCGGCGATGAGCCTGTTCTCGTCCATCTCCATAAAAACGCCACATGTTGAGTCAATCACTGGAACTCTCTGGGCTTTTAGTGCCGCCTCTTGTAAGGAATTTTCCACATTCAGATTGATGATGTCAGCCATATTATCGAGCGTCTGGCCGGATCCCGCCTGGCAGCTATAATTCATTTTCGCCTCTTTGACCGTTCCGTCCTTGGCGAAACTGGTAAATTTCATGTCCTGGCCGCCTACTTCAAAAATGGTGTCAATCTCAGGATTGCAGTGCTTAACGCCGAGGGCGTGACAGGTAATCTCGTCAGTTACTCTGTCGGTAAGCTCTATCCCCTTTTCCGCCAATTCCTCTGATTTCTTTTTGCCGACCAGAATCTTCTCGTACAGTTTCCTCGCGGAGCCGGTAGCCCCGACTCCCTTTACAATCACTTTGTCTTTGTGCCTACTTAGGTACTTTAGAACGAGCTTCAGCGATTCCTCGGGATTGCCGTGAGTTTTGATGTAAAGTTTGTCGAGAAGCTTTCCTGTTCTTAATTCAACCAGAGCACCTTTCGTGGTCGTACTGCCTCCGTCTATTCCCAGCACCACTTCGGTTTTTTCTGGAATCCAGCCTTTTAAGCTTTCGCTGTTTTCATTCACTTTTTCGAGGTATTTGAGAAGAGCGGGGGCGAACTGTCTTTTTTCCCTGCTGTAAGCTGCGATTTTATCGAGCTGCCCGAGATTAAAAACAACCCTGTTATTCTCCTCGATTCCTTTGGCTGCTGCGCCTATGGCCGCTATGTTGTGGTAGTGCAGCGGTCTCGTTATAGAAATCCCGAGAAATTCTTCGAGGTTTTTTCTTATAAGGTCATTAGTAAGAACGCCGCCAGTTGCAATAGCATGAGCAGAGTCTTTAGAGGCCTTGAATTCCCTTGCCCCAAGAACATCGATTTTGTAGTTTCTCACGACCGTCCTGAAAAGCCCTGCTAAATTATCTTCTCTTTTTGCGCCCTCATTTTGCTTATGAATCAAATCAGACTGAATAACGACTCCACATCTCGCCAGGAACTCGCTCGGCTGTTTTGACTGCTCAGCCTCCTTTTGGGCCCTGTAGAACATCTCTTCAAGTCTTTCCTGTTGCTTTTGCCTGTTCTTTATCCTAATATTTTCCTTTTGGTTTTTGTCCTCTACTGTAGCGATGTCCTCAAGCTCAGGGGCGTTCACCTGGCCCTCAAACAGCCTCCGGCACTGTTTTTCTATCAATGTTCCTGACCCGCCGCCGCATTTGGTCCCTGTTTTCCACTCCTGAATAATCTTTTTGCAGTTTATCCGTTTCAGATTAAAAAAGTATGAATCTTTGGCACCAATATGAAAGATGTACTGTGCCTGCGGTTGTGCTGTTTCAGCGCCCTTCGGGATTGCGACGCTGTCAAACGTGTATGTTATACCCTCCATAACCTTCGGGAAGGATTCCGCTCCACTTCCTGTGAAAGCCGTATTTTTTATTCGATCACTGCCGTATTTCCCTGTTATGTCTCGCCATGCTTCTTTCACCGCCCCTATAGGGTCCGCAAAGTGCATTATCGGTTTCGGAGAGTATACAATCTCCTTGTCCTCCGCGAGGACGGCATAATGCACAAAGCTGCTTCCAACATCGAAACCTACAAACAAAGCTGCCGAGCCTGAAACTTTTCGCTTAACTTGTTCGTCCATTTTTTATTCCCTACACTCTCACAACACTAAGGTCTTTCATTTGAGGCACACCCTATCCAGAAATGTTGCTGCGGTCTTTTCGAGCATTGTTATATCATATCTTGTTTATATATATTGTTTCTCAGTGACCTAATTTGTCAAAGTAATTCTGTATAAAATCCTGAAAATTTAACTAACACGATAAAGCGTATTATAGTAAATTATCTGTTAGTAAGTGTGTTAGAGCCGACACGAACAAACATTTTAACACTACCCAGCCAATATTGCTGTGAGTTTTGCCCCCGATCATAATAAGAAAACTAACAGGTTTTCCACAAAGATATATTTGAATATATTCTCTCTAACTATCGGTATTATGAAGCTTTAATGACCGGGTGTTTGACGAATGTAACAATTTAACCGGCTATATGACTACTTATACTAAATTTATTTTAATAAGAATATTATTCTTAACAACTAAAGAATAAAGTTACGCAGCTAAATATTTTTCATTAAATTTTTAGTAACAGCTATAACTTGCTATTTGCCGGCGCTTTTAGTATCTTGGCGCGTTATGAGTTATGAGTATTCGTATTCCAGTCATAAGATTAGACAGGCTTTGTCTGTTCGCCGTCTCTATTATTTTATAGCACCTCGTGCTTACAGTGTTATTATGTTTGGTGCGTTATTTTGTTCTCTTTTGGTGAAATTATTTCATGCGCTGCGTTACAACCTGGTCAGTGAGTATATAGGCTGGATTCTTGCTGACGTCTCCTTTTTACTGATTATTGAAGTTATTTTGGCGCTGGTTTGCTTTCAATGGCCCAGGAAATGGGTTCTGCGCACGGCCACTATAATTGCCGCCGTTGTGTGCACCTGGTCGGTCATGAACGCCGGCTGGCTAATCAGAACGGGAACACAAATACTGCCCAGTGTTCTTTTACCTTTAATCCGGGCGCCATTACACACTTTGTGTATTATTAGTGTTAACCTTATAAAAATGCCGAATGCAGCGATTATTTTGCTTGGGCCCAGTGCGGTTGGCCTTACCTTCTTCTTTGTTGTTTTAGCAAATCCATTGCCGCCGAATTACAACCGTAAGCGTTTTTCCCGCAGGGTCATTATTTCCATCATTATCGTAATTATTAGTATTATAGCTCGCGGTGCAGTGTCCAGAGACGGCTCTCCGCAAGTGGCTTCCCTGGGGTTGCAATACAACTGCCACCTGCGAGCTATATTCAGCATTGTTATCTCCGATTACCGCTTGTCGGTCAAACCTGAGCGTAAAATTCCCACCCTTGACCAGCTAAAGATAACAAGAAAACCACAACAGCTAAATCGAAACGTGGTCATAGTTATCCTCGAAGGCATTCAATACCAGTACAGCTCACTTGTGGACAAACGAAGTAATTTAACACCATATCTTGTAACTTTAGCCGAAGAAGGGGTTGAGTTTTCAAATGCTCGCTCATCATTAACCCACACAACAAAGGCACTTTTTGCGCTTTTAACCGGCCAATTTTCTTCTGCCTCCCAGGATCTTGCCGAGGCAGTCCCCGTTCTAAAGCCCTATGCCGGTATTGTAACGATTCTAAGAGATAAACTTGATTATAGGACGGCGTTTTTTCAATCGGCAATGGGCAATTTTGAATCCCGGCCCGGGCTGGTGCACAATCTTGGCTTTAATAAATTCTGGGCCAGGGATGATCTGGGTGATCCAAACAGCTTTCTTGGTTACTTAGCGTGCGATGAATTTTCAATGTTAAAGCCGATCACCGAATGGATACAGGCGGACGAGAGGCCGTTTTTACTAACGATTCTCTGCTCGGCTACTCATGACCCTTATGAAGTTCCTGCGTGGTTCGACACACCGGCTAAGGAGCCGGTGGAGGAGCGTTACCGACAGGCGGTTCGTTATACTGATAAGTTCCTGGCGGCTCTGGATGTGGAGCTGGCAAGGCTGAATCTGACAGACAAGACGATTTTTTGTGTTGTTGGGGACCATGGCGAGGCATTCGGTGAGCACGGTCAATCAGGGCACGCGTTGATAGCTTTCGATGAGGTCCTGCGCGTCCCATTTTGCTTGAGAGCCCCATTTCTGGTAGAGCCGGGTGTTAAGGTTGCCGATCCAGTCAGTTCTGTTGATTTGACGCCAACGCTACTGGAGCTGTTGGGTTTCGAAACGGAAGCTGTTGGCTTCGACGGCGTTAATGCGCTTGGGTATATACCTGATGACCGCAGGGTGTATTTTTCCGGATGGATGCAGGAGGGACCTGCGGGTTTTATAAGAGGCGGTCGTAAGTTTATATATAATCCAACAAACAAAACAGCCTGCGTTTATGATATTAACACCGACCCTTTTGAGCTGGCAAGGCTGGAACTGCCTGAGGAGCAGGCCCGGAGGATTGCTGACGAGATTGTAAAGTGGCGGAAGAGCACAATTATTCAGCTTGACCAGCAGAAAACCGGAAAGAAAGTGCTCTTTGACCGCTGGCTTTGCCGCTGGACAAACCGGATTTGTTCTGCTAAATATTACACGAAATAACGCATCGGCGACAATGAACAAGGGCATAATTAATGCCGGATTTAGTGTAGCAGTTTCGTAAGTTTCGGGGCGACGAAACAAAATTAGGCTTTTGACGGGTTGCTAACAAACACAGCTCTGTCTTAGTGAATTTGTTCCTTTTTTTCCACTCCGCGTTGCATTTCGTAAACATTAAATAAGCGGCCTTACAATATAGCATCTTACAGCTCTGGAAACGTAAAAATAGGCTGGATGGGCACATTAAGTGTTGATAAATAACAACGTAATATTAAAATACAACATCATCCTTTTTATATTCGAAACGTCTTTTGTAAGCGTAACTGAGTTTGTTATAAGAAGTTAAGCCGAAATATGGTTGTGTTCCGTCTTAATTCCTTTTTTTTGGCATATTTTTTGCAGTTTTCATATATTTCGCCCTTGTTTATAGGTAGTTATATTGGGCGGACAGCCTAAAAACTTATTAGAGGAGGATATGTCCGCCCTTTTTTTAGGGAATTTCAGAATCGGCGTTACCGATTTTGTTTATAATTTTTGTTATACGGGGTCGCTCCGGAGGAGGGTCGGCTCCGTTTTTTTTGCGCGAAATAGATTCTAATTTTAGTGCAAAAACAATTATATTGGCTCCATAAAAAGAGTTTCATACACCCCGGCCGTTTTACCTAATTTTAGCTACTCAAAGCCAAGCGCAGCCCGTATAATCAGAGATAACATGGAGCGGTCTGTCTATAGAATTATCGATGCTAATTTTAATCGTGCTCGTGAGGCGATTCGCGTAATAGAAGAGTTTTGCAGATTCTCTTTGAATTCGGCGCCGCTTACCGAACGAGCCAAGAGGATTCGGCACGAGCTTTCAGCAGCTATTGGTAAGCTCAATGCCGGTCGGCTTATCTCAAGCAGAGAGACGCTCGGTGATGTCGGTCTTGGAAAGACGGTCGAGCGGCAACTTGCGCGGGGCAATCTAAAGGATTTTTTTACAGCCGGCTGCAAACGCCTAACCGAGGCGCTGCGGGTGCTTGCTGAGATGACCCAAACGCAAGACCGGTCCGTAGCAGAGACGATTGAAAAGCTGCGATACGCTGCTTATACTCTGGAGAAGGACATTGTTCTTTTCAGCGATGCTTTTGAGAAATTTAAAGGTGTCGGGCTGTATGTGATAATTACCAGCAACCTGCCGGCGGATGTTATTTCTTTGGCATGCAAGTGCGCAGCCGGTGGTGCCGATTGCATCCAACTGCGTGCAAAGGCCATCGATGACGACAAGCTTTTCGCCGTTGCTGTCGAGTTTGTGCGGATATGCAAAGATGCCGGTGTCCTTAGTATAATAAACGACCGGGCTGACGTGGCGGTTACTGCAGGCGCTGATGGTGTTCATCTTGGCCAGAATGATTTGCCGCTTGATTGTGCACGAAAGCTCCAGTTGTCTCCGCTGATTATCGGCAAAAGCACACATTCGCTCAAGCAACTGCATGCCGCCTGCGAGGAACGGCCTACGTATGCTGCTCTGGGGCCGGTCTTTGCCACCGAGACGAAACCAACCGCCCCGGCTGTTGGACTGAACTATGTCAGGCAGGCAACAGAGAGACTTATCGATACCGGTATTTGTAATGTGGCTATCGGCGGTATAACGCTGGATAATGTGGAAGATGTTTTGAGAGCTGGTGCCAAAGCGATTGCGGTTTGTGCAGCGGTCACGAAGGCCCGTGACCCGGCAAAAGCCTGCCGGGCGCTGAAAGAGAAAATCGCGGCTTTTGACAAAGGTTGATTACAATACCTCAAAACAAGTATGATCGTGACACGTAGCGAGCTGCTTTGCAGAGTAGCAGGGGTTCCACCCGTTTTTTTAATAATGTAGAGTTCAACAATTCAGGGAGATCTGGGAAATGACTAAGCCAGGACGTTTGAAATGTGCTGTTGCGGGATTGGTTTTGTTAGTGACCTTGAGGTGTCAATCGCAGTCGTTATGGGATTTGGCAAATGAAAATAAGGGGCTTTTGAAGATAGCGACGCTGTTTACGGCGCAGAATGTACGCGACCATTTGAGTACCGAGGAGGGCATAAGTAAAGCTATCGATTGGTGTAAGAAGACCGGCGTTACCCATGTTTTCATTGAGACTTTCAGAAGCCGATATACCGCCGAGAGAGGAACCCTGGAACGAGTTAAATCCCGATTTGAAGCGAAAGGCTTTGAGGTCTCGGGCTGTGTTACGACCACGCAGGTCGGCAAGATTTCGACAGGCGGGAACCTGATTTCCTGTTATACCGATAAAGGCACGCAAAAGAGCTTGCAGGAAATCTTCGAATACACGGCCTCGATATTCGATGAGATTATGATTGATGATTTTCTTTTCACCGATTGCCAATGCGATGAGTGCGAAAAGGCGCGCGGCGGCCGGACCTGGGCCGACTACCGCTGTGAGCTTATGGTCAGGATGAGCCGTGAGAGGATATTGAACCCGGCAAGGGCGGTCAATCCGAATGTAAAAATCATCATCAAATATCCTCAATGGTATGACAATTTCCATAATCGCGGCTACGAGGTTTCACGTGAAACAGCCGACTATGATAGGATCTGGGTCGGCACCGAGACGCGCGATTATGATAATAAGCGCTGGGGAGGAAAAGTTCAGTACGAAGCTTATTACATTATGCGATGGCTGGGCGAGATAGGCGGGCCGAAAACGGGCGGCGGGTGGTTTGACCCTTACGGGACCACGGAAAATACATACGTGGAGCAGGCACGACAGACCGTCTTGGCGGATGCTAAGGAAATGCTGCTGTTTTGTTACGGGTCTCTGTTGCGGGATACCGGTCCGGCAAATGTTGAAAAATTGCGGACGGAGATTCCCGGATTGTTCGAGCTCGCCAGGTTGGTACGAAATAAGCCTCTTATAGGTATTCTTGCTCCGAAGCCGCCGAACAGTGACGCTTATGATGAGCAATATGTATTCGATTTTGTGGGGATGTTGGGATTGCCGCTTGTGCCTGCTGCGGAAATTCACCCCGATGCGAAGGCTTCGTTTTTCTCGGTTCATGCACTCAAAGATCCGGAATTCTCCGGCAAACTAAAAATTATGCTCAATGAAGAAAAGAAAGTGCTTATAACGAATGGGCTGGCTGACCGGCTGGATGGTGTAAATCTTGATGATGAAAATTTAGTAGTCCTAAAAGTCGGTGGGAATCCTCGAGGCTTGCTTGAGCTGACTCGAGAGCAGCTCAAACCAATCAGGGACAAACTGTTGGCGCCGTTCGGGATAAGGTTTGATGCTCCGAACAAAGTGGCTTTGTACTTAATCGGCGAGGATTGTTTGATTGTTGAAAATTTCAATGATGAGCCGGTCGATGCATCTCTTGAATTCTCTGAGCCTGCCAAGGCCCAAAAGACACTTATCTTGCCGGTTGAAGGGAGTGTGGGTTTTTCCTGTGATGGTGGAAGATTAAATTTTTCTAAAATAACGCCACGAACTTTAGTGGCGGTTGAGTATTGATAGTTTCTGTTAGTGTTCTGTAACACGATAAATGCGTGGTGGTTACGGTTAGTTGCTCCGGGCCAACCCCAAGCTCGGCCGTTAAGGAAGTGATTTGATGACGGAGAAATTGCGTTTTTTATCGGAACACACAGCTTTCCGGCCTGTGTGTATTTACTCGTGATATTAGAATTATGAAAAATTTTTCCATGATTTATCCACTAACGGGATAAATTTTCACGAGTCCGTTGCAAATCCAGCGTAATTTGGGCATACTGAGGGCTCGAAGGATGTCAAATGGAGACGACTTTGAGAGGCGGCTTTGTCTGTGAATGTAACCTCTTTATTAAAAATAAGTTACGGGAAAAAGCTTGGTCTTTAAACAGATCGCAGAGGTGGCGGTTCAGAAGTCCTTTCTTTTTTATCTGACATTTATCTGTGTTGCTGAGAAGCGGCTTTAGGGGCAGATTTTGAGTTATCAACAGGTTATCCACAACGCAAAGTTGCCCACGGAGGTAATTGTACAAGTCACTGCAACACCAAAATACGATACAAAAGAGGCACTGGGATTGCATAAGTGTTTATGAGTACAGGTTATAAAAAGAATGGCAAACGGATGATTTATTTTGTATTAAGGTCCATACGATGAAGAATCCACTGATTACTATCGGCGAATCAATCCACGCTTCGATTCCGAAGACCGGCAAGATAATGAAGCAGTTGGGGGGGCTCGGCGCCGATGCATATTCAAGACCAAGCGAAACGCTGAATTATATTAAGGCCTTAATTGAATCACAGGCTGCTGACGGGGCTGATTATATGGCGGTCAATCTCGATGCCTTTGGTGAGGACGAGCCACAGCTTTGCGTTGATATGATGGTCGAGTATGTGCGAATGGTTCGTAAGTGGGGCAATGGCGTGCCGATTTGCATTGACAGCAGTAACAACGATGTCCTGATAGCGGGACTGAAGGAGTGGTATAATACCGGCGGTCAGGTTAAACAGCCACTTATAAACTCGGTCAAGGTTTACACGATGGAGGACATATTTCCGTTAAAAAAAGATTTCAATTTTGCGTTCATCGGTCTTTTGGTCGGCGAAGGAACACCTACCGGCCCGGGCGGCTCGCACTCGGTTGATGAGCTGTATTCCTTAGCCAGACAGATTTTTGCCAAGGCGGTTGGCGAATACGGCTTTACGCCCGGCGAAATTTTCTTCGATTCGACCGTGTTTCCGTTAGCGATAGATATGCCGATGGAAGCGAATGTGCCGGGTTATACGTACAGGGCGTTCGAGACGATAAAGAAAATCAAAGGCGATGCGCGGATGAAGGGTGTGCATTGCTCGCTTGGGGTGAGTAACTGCGTCCGCGACCTGCCGGGCCGAAGGGTTGGGATATGCAGGGCCTATGTTGCAAAGGCGGCCGAATACGGCCTTGATGCCGCGATTGTCAACGTTGGGCATCACTATGGGCAGGTTGAGCCGGCTGCAGAACTGCTGGAATTGGTGGATGCCTACACAAAGATGGACGGCTCGGCTGAAAGTATGAACAGGGCAATGGAGCTGATGGGTAAGTTCTGCCGGGAGAATAGAAAAGGAGCGTAAAAAAATGGGAAAGTTTCGATTGTTAAGAAAGCATCTTTTTGGTCCTACCTCATGATATTGGTAAAGCTTTATTACGTCTATAAACATCAACGGCTGATTCCAGCACGTTGTTACGCTGCTCGGCCCAGTCCCGACGTTGAAGGTCGCTGACATGAACCGGATACAGAATATACTTCAGAAC
>DATKYR010000013.1:0-6417 GCA_035528395.1 Sedimentisphaerales bacterium | reverse complement strand
AAAGTGAGATCTTGAGACAAGTAATGAGACGCGAAAAGCAAATAACCAAGGCCTTTTACATACACACTGAGACCCAGGAAACTGCGATTTTGAGCTGAAAAATGGGTCTGGTTTTTGGGGTCGTGGGTTCATAGCGGGGGCCCGTTTCGAACATACGACCTTGTGTCGAGGTCTGCGTGGCCGACAATAGATAAGTCTCACATTTGTAAAGAGTTACAGAAATTTACCGCTCCTGTCAGCCGACAACTCCGACATTCATTAAGGGCAAAACATTTACAGAAACTGAATTTCCTGGCTACCATTTCATGGTCGATGCCGAGTTCTCGGGCGATCCGCCGTTGAGACCACTTGCTGAACTTATTGACCCAGACCTCGTTGACCCCGTGGTGTCCGCCGTCGTCTTTGAGCCTAACTGAAATACTTATAGTAACATTCTTAGTTGAGGCAACAGGGAGGGATTTATAGTTGACGTTAATCAAGTTACATTGTATAATATATTTGTTGTATGACGTCAGCGGAAATGGACACAGGCTCAGATATCCACGTGTTTTTTAGCAATGTCATCCGCTATTCTTAATGGAAATCTCAAATGCAGACCGCCCCCCAATATTGCTTTTATGGGAAAGAATGGTTATAATGTTTGAAATGTCATATTAGGAGATTGGTGGAGATGTTCAAGCCCTTACGACAGAGATTGGGTCTCTTGTGGACGATGGTCAAGATAGTCTTGGTCAGCATTGCCGTTGTGATGATTTTCGGCGTTCTCACCGGTGCGGCCGAGATCGAGGAGATGGAGATCGATTTGGCCATAGATCCGAACGGTGAATCAATGACCTCACAGGTCCGCCTGCATGTCAACAATACCGGGGACCAGCAACTATCATGTCTGTTTCTTAAGCCTACCCGGATAGAGTATCTTCGTGAGGTGGCCTCTGGCCGAAACGTGTCATACTGGTTCGAGCAGTTGTCCCTACCGCAATACAGCGTCTACATGTGCACGATGAGCCTGAGTCGATTAGGCCAGAAGTGCGTCTTGGAACTCGGATATGCCTACAGTGGGAAGGATTTCTACGGCTATGCTCTGAATCCTGCAACCATGGACAATCTCGTGTTGGGGCAGATCACACAACAATCGGTCTACTCCAGTCACTTGTTCTACTATCCGTATACAGACAGACAACCTAGGAGGGCACGGATTGCCATCACGGTCCCGCAGGGATGGATGGGAGTCAGTGCGGGTGTCCTCCAAGAGCAGGAGTCTCTCGGTGACCGGTGCCGGTTCGTCTATGAGATCCCGTATGCCAGTGGCAGACTGCCTTACCCGATCGCCGCATTTCCATACGTCATACAGGAGAAGGTTTATCAGGACCGAGTCCTTATGGGTATCTACAGCTCGGCCGCCGACGCCGAATACGCCCGGGAGAAACTGGAATTTGTCACAACGAAGGTTCTGCCATTTCTGGAGGACCTAATGGGGAACTATCCCTTAGCCAATCTCCGGATCATCGAAGTCTTTCCTGGGGAAGGCAATACCGGCTTGGCGGCCAGGGGGATGGTCATGTTGTCAGAGAACATGTGGTTTTCCGCCCCTATTGGTAGGGCGTACGACTCTCTACCAGCCATCGTGCTCGTCGATGAGTGCGCCCACCAATGGAACTTCTACCACATCCAATTTCCAAACTACCTTGCCGAGGGGATTTCGGAGTACACGGATAATCTCTTCATCGAGCGATTCGTGGACAGCAACCGGATCGCCGCCAACATGGCCACGTATCGAGAGGCTTATACCAAGATCGTCGATCTGCTGAACCGATTGAAGCCCTTCCAGGACAAGGGCATGTCCGTGGAGCAGGCGGCCGAAGGGCTTGGCCTCTCAGTCGAGGCTATCATGCCCTACTGGCCGTACGCCACGTGGGGGGAACTGCCCATTTCCGACTCTCGTGTGTTTACGACCCTCTATTTTCTCAAGGGAGCCGTGGCGATCCATGCCCTGCGGATGGAAATCGGAGATGAGCATTTCTTTCAGGGGTTCAAGAAGCTGTTTTCCGTGAGCAGTGACCAACCTGTTACACTCGACGACTATAGTCAGTGTTTCGAATCCGTCCACGGCGCATCGCTTGACGATTTCTTCCGGAGTTGGTACTACGAGCCGGGTTTGCCATTTGGTAAATATCCTGGAGACTTTGATATGAATGGAAGGGTTGATTTATTTGACTGGTCTTATCTTGCTAGTGATTGGAAAAAATCGGTAAATCCAGGAAGTTATCTTGGAGATATTACTGGTCCAGATGGAAAGCCAGATGGCAGAGTGGATTATTTGGATGTTGCAATGTTCGCGAGAGATTTTCTCAAATGAGAAACCACTGTGACTAATCGTCCTCGCCCCTGTCCAATTCTACTGTCATCGACCTTCAGTGGTAGCAACCAGACGGGCTTTAGCGGGACGCTGACGGTGGAGGTCGAGGAAGAAGAACGCCGTATTGTCCAGAGACTTTGAGATCAAGGTCGTAGGTTCGAAACCCAGTGGAAAGACATGCGAAGCTATATGGCAGACGCTTTCATGTTTACTGTCTTGGGCTATAGTGCGCCAAAATCTGATGTGAGCGCAATTAATCTTCTTAAGAAAGGATGGGGTTCTCCCAACCAGCGAGTAATGGAAGACACAGAAATCATTGACATCAAGTCTGAAGATGATCTTACTAGCGTTTGGGATTCCTTTATTCATTCGCACCATTACTCCGTTTGCTCAGATTATTTTGAGTCGGGCCTTGCTCGTCATCCCCGGAGAACAGGCGAAGCTTTACATATGGCTCAAATAATCAATGCCCAGTGTGCCGAAGGAAATCCAGTTCCCAGAAACATCTGCCTCAGTGATCTACAGTTTTGGTTCAAACAGTTGCGTGATGCAGAAATCAGAAACACACAACATGCGGCTTCACCTGGACGGCCTAAAGGCCGCAGGTGAGCCGCGGCGTTATGTCGCCAAGAAGAGGAGACGCCCAATGAACACAGAAACGTCTGACCAGGCAATTAAAGGTGTCCGGTACATTTTTCGATGAGTTGTGCTTGATAATGATAGGTTTTGATAGAGGACAGCGGGTGGGCTGAATTACTGGGGAGTTTTGGGACGCAGACATCGGCTGGAATTAAGTATGCTGTCCCCGGGATTAGTAAGTCGTTTCCAAGGGATCCCTTATGGACTTTGGGCAAAAGGGTGTTATACTGACACTCGGAGAGGTTAGGAGTTTTATACGGAAACCATATATACATAGTTAGGCGTGAGAGATGAAAAGACGAGATAAAGGTTTTCGAGGTGACGCAAGCCAGTTCTTTGTTGCGGGTGAGCTCTGCCGCCGGGGATTGGTTGCAACGGTCACGATGGGAAACTGTCCGAACACGGATATTCTGTGCAGTAATCCTGAAGGCACGAGGTTCGCCCATATCCAGGTGAAGACGTTTCGTCCGGGCATCCGTACTTGCAGTGTCGGCATGAAATCCGAACGAGACTACGGGACGAACTTCTTCTGGGTTCTCGGCGGCATCCCCGACCCAGAGACTGATGAATCCTTTCAATACTATATCATCCCATCACAGGTCATGGCGGAGAACATGCGAGAGTGCTTTCGTCTCTGGGTCGAGACACCCGGCAAGAACGGGCGTCCCCATAATCCAGAGAACACGATGCGTACAGTACATCTTCCCCCAAGAACCTGCCGGAATGGATGGTCAATCAAGGAGTACTTAAACCGTTGGGATCTGATTGAGAAGCGCGTGGACGAACAACCATGAAATCCACCGTACTCGGGTGATTTCCACGTTGGGCACGGAAAGTATATGAATCAAGAAGATATTGATAAATTTGTTTATGCAGAAGCAAAGAACTTTCTGCTTGATTTGTGTATAGCTGGTGTCGATTCTTTACTTATTGAAAAATACCTTAGTCCAACATCATTGCAACCACGCCCAGACTCTATCCCTAAAATCTATGAACGAATATTGGAATCCGCTCAAAATGCAAATATGAAAGCAGGCGTAATTGGACGAGCTATTGGGGGTATAGAAAATCTATCGCCTGTTCTTTTTAGATTTGATCCTGAAAAGGTTCTTAGAAAATACGATAACGATTGGGAAAAGTTACTTGATGATATACAAAGGGAGATACGCCCGACAGGGAAGATTCGCAGAACAAATCGTAGCATTTGGCCACAGTACTGCCGAACAATCCTTTCAGGTGCTGAGTTCATATCGCAATTTGTTTCAGCGGCTGATTTCTTCGAATGGGTGGACTTTTTTGACCAGGATAATCGGGCACGGCCAAGCCTTCCTATGTTGCTTAGTCGTGAAATATTAGGCTTTGGCTTTGCTCTTGGGTGTGACTTTCTTAAAGAAATGGGGTATGTTAACTTCTCGAAACCAGATGTACACCTTAGGGACATATTTCAGGGAATTGGCCTTTGTGTTGAGAAATCAGATGATTATACGCTCTTTAAGAGTGTTATTCGAGTTTCTTTACATGCCCAAGTAACACCATACAATGCGGACAAAATATTTTGGTTAATAGGAAGCGGATATTTTTACGACGATCCCCAAATTGGAAATAATGGTAGAATTGGGAGCAACAAAAAAGAGTTCGTGGAACAGACAAAGGCCCAAATTGCCAAACAATCGCATGCACCTTAACACCCAAAGCCGGGGCGTTTTTTCGCTTTAGCCATTTCAGCATAAAACTTCATTCTTGCTAAGCCCTCATTGGCTTTGGGCGCAGGTGATGCGGAGTCGTTCGGCAACAAAAAGAAAATATCATGCGCATATGTATTCATCGTGGTAGCAAACAAATAGGCGGCAGTTGTGTCGAGGTCCAAAGTAGCGACAAGCGACTACTTATTGATTTCGGCCTGCCACTGGACGCGGAAGAGGACTATGGTCAATATGTACCTAAAATCAGAGGACTTGATGGTAGTGATCCAACCCTGCTGGGCATTCTCATTTCTCATCCACATCTTGATCATTATGGCCTATTGGCACACATTTCACCGAAAATTCCGGTCGGTATGGGAGCCGCCGCGCGCCGTATACTTGCAGCAGCCGCTCCTTTCCTTCCTGGAAACTGGGCAACTGCCGCACAGGGATGGAATTACCAATCAGGGCATAGCTTGGTCATCGGCCCTTTTCGTGTAACTCCCATTCTCGTCGACCACTCGGCTTATGACGCTTATTCGCTGCTGATTGAAAGTGGCGGAAAAAGGATATTCTACACCGGTGATTTCCGTTCTCATGGCCGAAAGGCTACATTGTTTAAGCGTTTAATGGCCAACTCGCCAACGAATATAAATACATTACTGTTAGAAGGATCTTCAATCGGACGTCTCAGCGATGACCAACAATTTCCAAAAGAAAACGACATCGAAGCTCAATTGGTACAAGCCTTTTCCGCCACAGAAGGTTTGGCGCTGGTTCACACTTCAGCTCAGAATATCGACCGCATAGTTACCATTTTCCGAGCTTCCAAGCGAACGGGTAGAAGACTTGTTATTGATCTATACACAGCGGCGATTCTGCAGGCAACTGGCAATGAGAACATTCCAAAATCCGACTGGCCGGATGTAGCTTTATACGTTCCGCAAGCCCAACGTATCCAGATTAAAAAGAACGCATGGTTCGACTTGTTAAAGCGCCATGCTTCTAATCGCATATTTATTGAGCATCTTCAACAAACCCCCAGAAAGTCAACTCTGCTTTTTCGTCCATTGCATCGATTCGATCTTGAACGTGGGGGATGCATCCAGACATTCTCTTCTTATTGAGCCGATTACACGTTCGCAATATGGATTTTGCCAGGGTGACTTTGGAGCAATGAGGACTTCTTTGTGATGCCCATATTCTCAACTCGTTGCTCAAAGAATGTGCCATAGATCCCGTCACGATGGTCGTGACAGTGAAGAAGTCGATTGCCCAAGATATATCCAGGTGGTTACGCAAAAATGGCAGCCATGTAGTTGATCTTTCGCGAGGTTTTCGCGGCTTGTACATGTATTTGCGGATTGTGTCAATGATTTTACAATTAATTCTTTTCCTTTATAAACTTGGCAGTTCCGCCCCAGCCGCAGCCGATGTCCAGAACCCGCATTCCAGGCTGCAATCTCATGGGATCGGTCTTGCTGTACTCCTGGACTGGATAGTGGAAATGTGGTTGAGCTATTGGCTGTAGAATAAAAAAGAGTTGATTTCGACAATTGTCCTTGTTAACATGTGTAATTAAAGGTTTGTTACTGCAATGTTTTGTTCTTGAAAGGACTCGCTTATGGCAAACAAAACCAAACCAACAAGAAATCCGTGGTCGAAAGAGGAGCTAAAAAAGTTAAAGCAGATCTTTAAAAACAGAAGCACTAAAGAGGTTGCCAAACAACTTGCCCGAAG
>DATKYR010000012.1:0-3221 GCA_035528395.1 Sedimentisphaerales bacterium | reverse complement strand
AACCAACTAAAGAACCGTTTGTCGGGTCGTCATATCCGTCTATCCACACGTTAAATATCCTGTTGCTATCGGGGTCGGCGGGGTCAAGGTCATTGTAAGATTCAAAATCGTCCACGACAAGGAAGTTAGCTGTCGTAAAGCTCCAGAGGATGCCTGTCCATGGACTGTCTGGATTGGTGTTATTGACCTCATCAATCCGCCAGTAGTAAGCAGTATCCCACTCAAGTTTTCCGGGGTCATAGCTCTCAGAACTAAGGTCCCTGGTGCCTTTGTATTCTGGTGAACCTGTGTCGGCATTTTTCACGGCATCTCCATCTGTTCCAAAATAGACCTCATGCGAAGCAGCAAAGACACTCGGCGACCAGGTAATAATCTGTGTCTGCTTTACATCCACAGCACCATTAGATGGATTCGGGTTCCCGACAGCGCCCTCAGTAGTAAAGTTCCAGACGTCGCCTTTATACGTGTCGATAATATCAAACTCATCGACACGCCAGTAGTAAGTCTTAGCCATTTTGAGTGTGCCGGGATCATAGGTCGCTATTCCTACAGGGAGTCCACCGGTGGCATTGTCAACCTCGTCAAAGTTGTCACCAAAGTAAACCGTGTGCAATTTTGCCCCGAAACCCGGAGTCCAATTAAGCTTGCCATCCACTTCTACAGACTCGGCACCATCAGCCGGATCTGGGAGGTAGGCAGTCTTGGGGGGAATCATAAAGCTCCAGATGTCGCCCTTCCACGGAGAATTAGGTTCGGTATCATTTATCTCATCAATGCGCCAGTAATAAGTCGTTCCCGGAACAAGGCCATCGGGAAAAGCGAATCCGGGAAAACCGGCAACTAAAAACGTGTCGGCCTGGTTGCCCTGGAACGTACTCTCAGCGCCGGCGTCCACATCGTCAAAATTGTCACCGAAGTACACATCGTGGGAGACCGCATGACCACCCGGTCTCCAGGAAAGGTTTACCCATGTATCGGCATACATGGCGCCATCAGGCGGATCCGGCGACGAGGCGTATGGCCATACCTCACCTGACCCTTCCATAGCACCCAGAACCTCAGGCACCGTCAGCGCCTTTGTGTAGATGCGCGCGTCGCTTATCCAGCCAGCCCACCGCCAGCCCTCAGGCTCTCCACCAATAAAGAAAGGATTCTCATCGATGGTCTTCGTGATCGTGTTGGTTCCCGCCTCCTCACCATTTCGATAATAGGTCAGGCTCGTTCCATCCTTGACGATCACATGATGGACCCATTTGCCACCTGGGACGGCTTCGTAATTAATACCCTCCAGGTAGCTATAGTCGTCGTTGAAGAACTCAAACCTCGTCGGTGTGAACTTGATGAACTGAAGCGGCGATTGCGTACCGCCAAAACGATTGCCTAAGATCATCTCATTGACACCGGTGCCATCTCCTTCCTGTTTGCCCCAGAATGCCCACGTAAAATCGTTCTCCATGGTCATTGCCGGAATAATTAGGTCGGTGCTAACGTATGCGCCGCTGCTGTTGTCTCCATTAAAGCTCAGTACCATACCGCGTTCCGGGTCATTGACCCAGACCGAACCGCCTGCGCCCATGCCGCCGCTATCGGCGTTGTGGATGGTCCCATCATTACCAGAGCCGGACCAATCAATAGTAGTATCCCCGGAGCCTTCATTCAAGGGCCACCACCCAATAAGATCAGGGTCGGCAGCGCCGGCTACGTTTGTCAAAACCAGGCCCAGCACCAAAACAAAAGAAATCATATAAATCAATTTCTTAGACATAATAATCCTCCTTAAAGAAAGTTTAAATAATTATGAATTATGTTTTGGCCACACACCAAAACTCTCGTTCCCGCAGAGGCGGGACATGAATTTTTCGTTGAAATGTGAAAATCTACACTGCGCCGCACAAAGTCGCCGTTACAACTAACTCTGTACCTTGCATAATAACTCCTCCTCTATTCGAAAAACTACAAGAATTGCGCCCGCGGGATGACCTCTAATTCGCAGATGCCCGACTGCACGAGCACAAGCTTCACTAACATAACTTATACCAAATCAGCTACTTTCCCGTCAAGGAAAATCCCCCAACCAAAAGCGCGATGTGCTCCAATGTCTCCACAATCAAACTTAGCTCTATTGATTGTGAAAACCACAGTTCTGTTAGAGGCTTTTAGGTCAGTCCCACCAGCCTTTCAGGCCCAGTACGCACGGATAAAAGTCACCCTTCCCACGAGCTACAAAATGTCAGAATTCTTCGAAAAGTCACCTCTTTCAGGAGCTGAAAAACACCCTGATTTCCAGGTGCCATTGTGTCTCCAAAATGTCTCCACAGATGTCAAATTTGACGATTGATAGAAGCACCAAACCTCAAATTCTTGTCTAAAAACAAATATTTTTTCATTAATATCGGATTAAGTAGACGGAGGAAAAGAAATGTATCAATCGCATAATTCTTTTGGGGGATCAACAAACGGGGCCTATACCGAATCAATCAGTATAAGCCCCGAGTTAACACACATCTTCAATATCAACTATGCAATCTTGACTGCCGGTTCCGGCTTAGGGCGCCGGTGGATACAGACGAATATCATCAAAGTACATTGTACCTGAACCACCAGCTAACGGATTGTTCTTGTTACCGAGGCCAAGAGCAATCGTATTTACATTGGCTAAGTTTACGCCCTGGTCTGCAAACACCTGCAGGTCGATAGTCCATTCCGTCCAGATAGTTATCTGCGCTGCATCAGGATTATCATGAGAGACCACAGTGCTGCCATTGAGGGCTACATACAGCGTCTCGGCAGCGTTAGCCGAATCGCCCCTGAACCAAATCGTCAGCTTGTTGACACCTTTCTCGGTCCAGTCACGCGGATAAGTCAACGTCAATGTCGCCTCAGAGTAACCAACACTGTTGTCGTAATAAAGCGGCAGCGACTGGTTGCCTCCGTGAACGATAGTCTGCTCGGCATAAGGAGGAAGGTCATTACCAACGAGAGCTCCATTTGTCGGGATATCATAACCGTCCGGCCACGCTTCAAATATCCTGTTGCTCCCCGGGTCAGGGGGGTCAATGTCGTTGTAGGACTCAAAATCATCCACGATAAGGAAGTTGGCTGTAGTAAAGCTCCAGACAGGCCCCACCCAAGGGCTGTCGGTGTTAGCGTTATTGACCTCATCAATACGCCAGTAGTAGGTGGTATCCCACTCAAGCTTTCCGGGGTCATAGGTTTCAGCA
>DATKYR010000011.1:0-2602 GCA_035528395.1 Sedimentisphaerales bacterium | reverse complement strand
AAGCATCTACCATGGCCTTAAATTGTGGATCGGCAGCCGCTCGCTGTTGTGTTGCTTTTCGATTCGCGGGACTGCATTCACCCCAGAGCCCGCCAAATTCCAGCGATTCAAATTCAGAATAAATGACGCCATACTGAGTGGCAAATTTTTTAAGTACTTCTCTCGAAAACTCCCTTCCCAATTCGTCACGCTCAATATCAAGAAGATGGTTAAGCTGCCTTTCAATTTTGTTCACAGAGGGAATACGATAAAGCTGGGCTGAGATAAACGGGCACATATTGGGAATTACCAGAATCAGCAATACCCAGAGGAAAAGGCAGGTCAGGATTGATGTAGAAGAATATCGAGAAAATGTGGAAACCATAAGCCCTAACAGATAAAACAACGAAATGAAGGTAACGGAAGCTGCTATTAATAGAGAAAACTCTGCCCATGCTGAACCATCCCATTGGATAGCCGGATTTATGGAAATATAAAGCGCCCCGGCGAGAAGCGATAAAATAAACGGGATGAGCAGACTGGCGGTACCGCCAATGAATTTGGCCAAAAGTATTTTTGCTCTTGGTACGGAGTTGGATATTACCAATCTTAAAGTCCCCCGCTGGCGTTCTCCGGTTATAGCGTCGTAAGAAAATAACATCGCCAACAAACTCATAATAATCGTCACGATGAATAGAAAATCAAGCGGAGGAAATAGCACAGGCAATGGATTATCATCAAAAGAACCCAAATTCGCTTCTCTCGGAATCCCAATGATTAAGGGCCGAAACCGTTCAGGGGGCTTCTGTGAAGTAATCATCCCACCCATACGATTAGTATGAGCGTATTTGCTCAAGAATTCATCCTGTAGATTTATACGAAGATTGTAATCGGCCATTTCCTGCTGGTAATCATGCGTCAAAATCATGACACAAGTCACACTGATAATCACGCACAAAACAAGCCCAACTATAAATCGTAAATTAAGAATATTGCTTAAAAATTCTCTGGAAATGATCGCGCTTAACATAGTCTTCTCCTTTGGTTGTTTCTAATCTAAAATTACCGCACATCGTATCTTAAAAAAGCTGCATACGCAGAGACGAAAAAAAGCATATTGAACAAAATAAGAATCATAAGATTGGCCAGCCCTCCGAAACCCAATACCTCCTTGATTGAACTGCGATGAAAAGCAAAAGCCGGTAAATCGCCTTCGAGATTCCAAACAAGATTTTTATATTGCAGAACGGCCTTTTTTAATCTGCGCTCCTCTGATATACCTGTTCCCATCAGGTCAGTTGCCAGACAGGTGAAAGCAGCAGCCGGTGAAAATCGGGTGATATTTTGAGACACTGAAACTAACCTATCAAAACGGTTGCGGTAATCGGCAATAAGCTTATCATTTTCTGAATTAATGGATCCCACTACCTCGCGGTAATTCTTCTCTCGATTAATTCTCTCGAAAACCTCCTTAATCCAAATTTGCGAACGTTTTACCTCAAGCTGCTGGACTGTGGGTATCTCAACAAATTGACGTGCCAGAATATTGCCAAGATTCGGAATGAAGAAGACCAACATTGCCCAAAGGAACAAAGAAATAACCAGCGATGAAGAAGAATGATGGGTAAGGCAGGAAATCAACAATCCTAAAGAGAAAAAAACTGCCAAATAGAGCACGCTGCTAAATAGAAACATGCCCAGTTTTGCCCAATTCTGACCATTCATCTGTACCATAGGAGATAGAGTCACCAGGATAGTGCTTAAAAGAACAGCGATGAAAAAAGGAACAATGAAACTGGTAAACCCCCCAATCCATTTCCCTATAATCAGAATTGGTCTTTTCACGCTGTTGCTCAAGGATTGGCGGAGCGTTCCTACTTCTTTTTCACCCGAAACCATGTCGAAAGCAAAGAGCATGGCGCAAAGGGCCAGTATGACTTTAACAATGTACAGCAGGTCAGGCGTTGTAAACAACCGGAAAAGATTGTTCACCGATTCCTGTTTGCTGCCAACCTTGATTTGTCCACCAAATCCTATTTCATAGGAGCGGCATAAATTCTTATCCAGCCCTTTGGCAAAAATAGACAGTGGAGTGGGTGGAATGATCGCAATGGCCTCATTGGATTTCGGCTGCAAAATAGCGTAATTTTCCATAGCCAGGCAGTAATCGCGATACATAACGAATATGCTGACGAGAATCAATATTGTGGAAAGAATAATTATTATCGAAAACTTGTAACTGAGAAGGTTATTAAGTATCTCTTTTCTGATTATTGACTTAAGCATGGTCTTTCCTCTAATAACTTTTTAAAATCGATAACTCCCTGTGGTTTGCCACAGGGTAAAAAACAACGTATTTTTCCCTATCGAAATTCTTACATACCCAGCAACTTGCTGCAGGATGGCTCATTTCACAATTTAATGGACTGGCATTCGCGACTGTTGATAATTCCAACAATCGTCTCGGTTTCCACAATTGTTACCTCTGCTTATAAAACAGCCTTTTCCATCATACAGTCTCGGCTGCCTGCATTTCGTGCATGTAGATTTCCTCGAGGTCTGCGTGCTTGAAATCCTGCTTCTTTCGAATGGCGACCAGGCGCCCTTGCTTCATAATGCCCAC
>DATKYR010000010.1:0-5996 GCA_035528395.1 Sedimentisphaerales bacterium | reverse complement strand
TTCGTAGATGGCCTCTAATATCCGGCTTCCCATATTGCCCTAAAACAAACGGGGCCTATACCAAATCAGTATAAGCCCCGAATTGACACAAATCTGTTTGACTATCGTCTGTCACTCCAAACGATTAATCGATAGTCTGGTAATGTCGGCGACTTCGCTAGCTCGGTCTAGCCAAGCCCAATAGGGCACTGGAAGCATTGCATCATACTTATGTTTCCGAATATCCGCGAAGGTTCCAACGCCTTGCTTCTCAAGTTCGTCAGCGAACAGATCGCGGATTACTGTGTAAGCAGAATCGCTCTTCTTGAGGCGGATAATAAAGGCCTCTCTAATGGAATCGACGCAAGCATGAGCATCGTCAATAACAATTGCTCCAACCTCTTTGGCTTTGTTGCTAAGACCGAAACGAGTCAACCCATTGAACAGCTTGTGCACTGTCGTGACCAGTATAGACTTCCCGTCGATGAAATCATTCGGCAAATCGCCATCTGTGGTACAAACAGGCAAACCGAATTGCTCAGCTTGTTCATAAGTCTGGTTCACGAGGAAGCGGTTGGCGCACAAGTAAAGGGCAGGCCCTTGACCTTCGTTCAGTTTCGAGTGAAGCATCAACAGTCCCACAAGTGTCTTACCCTGACCTGTATGCATCTTGAGGATCATATCCTTCACATTAGCGGATTCCGCATACCAACGCTTCAGAACTGCTTCTTGTGCTGGCCGCAGCGGTCCCTTGTCACTGTCACGGTCAAGCGTGTCATACAATGCCACCGGATCCATGATCCGCTTTGGTATCCGCTTGCCTAATCGCTTGCTGAAATCAACCATTAGTTGACATCCTCCAGAGTTATGGATTCTCATTCCACGAGAAAAATCTCAATTTCCATTTAACTCGATATTTCCCATATTAAACGCTTGGCTCCGTAAGCTAGCCTTCCAATTCCACAACAATATCAAAATCTTCTTAGGATTACAACAATCTACAAGCCAACTACAGAATTTCACAGGGTCACTTTCATAGGTGTTTTGTGCTCGTAGAATCGCCAATTACCGTTCGGCTTGGGTGCGGTGATGGGGAGAAGATAAAGACGCTCTTTTCGTTTTTGTGTTAAAATCCCAATAACCCTACCTGAGATACTCTTCCCCCGCTATTGCCCATTTTTTCAGTTATCAGCCCCCCGAATCCAGTCGATAATATCTTAATGGTTATGCGTTTATGGACATGGCAAAAAAAGGGCTTCGACCTTACGGATAAAAACCACCGGGTTGAAAGGCTAGATACGTGCGTAGCAGAGGCATGAAGACGGAGATATCTCACTCAGTATGTCCAACAGTACCCACTTCCGACGCGGTCATAGCAGTTCTACCGCCTCACTGTGGCCTGCTGAGACTGCGCCAAAGAGTGGTGCATCGGCAGCCAATTGATGTGGTTTCTGCCCTATTGTTCGCGTTCGTTGCTTTCGCTCTCAAAGAGCCAGTAGAGAAAGAACAGACACAATAACGACCTGTGGAGAATTCAAGATATTTTGGCATTCTGTAAGAGATGGCCGATGATTCCTAAGATGTTCAAGCGAAAGGAAGTAGATGAAATTCCTTAGAAAGAGATTTGCTTCAAAGGAAGTCAAGGCTGCATTGGGAATCCTTGATGAATTAGACTATATATGCGACAGTCCTGCCTTTCAATTGCCAAGAAAAGTTGTCGAGTCGGCTATTTTGGAACAGCAGGAGAAATTTTCTATCGCCCTTAAAGAACAAGGTATAACTCCACGTCAGAAAGTGTATACAATGCTGGAGTGGATTGCCGGAGACTACGTGACAAGCGGGAGTTCCAATTTTTTCGTTTACAGAGGACTGCTTAATCCAGCCGGAGAGGCACTTCTTAATGTATATGACGTCATCATAGACCAGATGAGGAGAATCGATTGTATAAGCGAAGAACAGGCCCAAAAACAAAAAAGCGACGTCAGAGACCGTATCAAAGAATCGTGCTAATCTAATGCGAGTCTATTGAAAAGGGGGAAAGTGTTATGAATTCTGCGAAAGAGAATGGAAATAGCTGGAACGAACACCCCATCTGGAGCGCAATATGGGTTATCTGGATGTTTCTAACAGTCCTGTTATCCTTACCGGTGCTATGCTTGGTCTGGATTACTCGATGGATAAGAACAGGGACTTGCAGAAGTCAACACCTCACCCGCATGATGAATGATGCAAAAGGAGGGAACAGGTTATGAAGTATATTGGTTTTGCGATAGTAGCTTTCGTACTCTACAACTTCTTCAACATACTGAGACGTTCTGTTCAAGGGGCGAAGTATTGGAAGGAGTCTGAACACAAGCTCGCAACCCTGCTTGAGAAAGGCTATGATAAGAGGGAATCCCTTCTGGAAATATCGAGAGCAAGACACCCTGAACTGAGTGAAATCACACACCGCACAATCGTAGACAAACACCCAGAATTGAATAGGTTGGCACCTTTCATCCATGATGTTCTGGATTTCAGACCTTCCTACCGTCCGGTCTACGGTGGGAAGCTGACAGATGAATGGGCGTTGGCCTTGCTTGAACACACAACGGTATCTGACAACGGTCGAGTCAATACAAATTTTACCGCTGCAAGAGAGGACGTTGAACATGAGGTTACAATGAAAAGTACAGGCATGTGACACTCTCCGATATCGAAACCGCTAAATTCCTGTGAGATATTTTGTGGAGGAAATGAAATGAGAGACAAACTCACTTGGTTCGCCGTCGTCATTTGTTTGGTATTTATAGCTAAGAGCATATATCTCGGACTCAGAGATAGCCAGGCACAACCAACACCCCAGCCTGATGTTGAAATAATGGCTGAAGAACTTTCATGTGCTTTAGAAGGAATATCTAAGGAGAATATAACAAAAGAGTTCATAGAGAAGTTGAATGATGTTCCCACCAAATATACCTCGTTGAGCGATGGCTTTACTGTATACTTCCCTTCAACAGTCCAACAAAATACAATTGAGAATGTTATGGGCGGAACTGTCAGGAACTATCAATCAGTTAGCCAAGATGGACTTGTGGGATATAACGTTTTTCTCAACTATTTTGACAAAAAATTCCTAAGCGATGAATCTCAAGAAGCTTTCTTGGATGGCTATTTAGCCGGAAAATTATTGGTTTCCAAAAATAGTGAAGTTATCACAAACAACCGAATCGTCTTTCGTGGTTTCAACGCAAGTAGGCATAAATACACTTATGTTGTAGAAGGAGTGGAAATATTGTGTGAGGGAATTGTTTTTATCCTTGATGGAGATTCTGTTTATCTTAGTTGCGGCTACCCCAAAGAAGTAGACCCGCAACCATCATTCGATGAGTTTGTTAAGTCGTTTGAACTTTTGCCTTTAGGGGCAAGGTTGTCAGATGAATACTGGAAAGACCTTTCTACTGGCCTCATGTTCAGACATCCTATTGACATGCAGGAAAGAGAAAAGAAGAGTCGTAAAAGTATAATTGTTACCTTTGTAAATAAAGCCGGTCATTCCCTAAGTATAATCAATGTAACTGCTGATTATCCTTCATTCAAACTTTCCGATATTAGGAAAGAATTGCCTCAAGCAACGAGAGACAGCGAGGGCTTCATAGTCAATACTATACATAATTCAACATCAAATATGGATTTTATTCAACTGGTGAAATTACTTGAGCACGGAAACAATATCTTTATGCTTCAAGGGTATGCTCCGAAACAGACTTTCTTTAGGTCGGAACGTATATTCAAGGAATCAATAAATACAGTGAGTTTTGAAAATTGACTTCCCTGTCCTCGAGTAAGTGCGGTTTTTCAAAATCGAGATTTTCAGGAGAGAATTTTCTGGAGGTTCAATTTGGCCATACGACGCCTTTTACGACTACTTATCCTTGCGATTGTCAGTATTGTAATGGCAGTTGTTGTAGCATTTGTATACTGCTTTATTTTTGATGCAACGCACACCTTAAACGATGTATCAGAATCCGCCGACGGCAATAATGTTCCGCAAGATTACGTCGAAGACCATAACTTGAAGCAAGCAGAGGTAACAAAAACCGAGGATAAACGTCAGAAACAGGAGATAGGAGTAGATATAGGAATTGTTACCGACATAACGTACATTGACGGCACTCCTTTGGCTGTTATAGATGGTATAATCCTGACCAAAGGGCAGAACATAAGTCGGGTAAAGGTCGTCAAAATAAATCCTGATTCTGTCGATTTTGAATACAATGGAATCCGCTGGAGCCAAAAAATAAACGAACCATCATCGACCCAATGTATCAGCACAATAGATTCGCGAATACTTCCAAAGCATCCGTCAGTGGAAGATATTGTCAAATATGTATCACCTGCCGTAGTAACTATCTCTGTTTACGACGATATTGGCGATGAACTGGCATTTGGTTCAGGATTCTTCATTGGCAGTGGAAAGATATTGACTAATGCGCACGTCGTAGAAGGTGCATATTCTGTTGAGGTGCGTTCTTTACGCAAGACTTATGAAAACGTCACAATTGACAAACGTGACGATGAGGTGGACCTGGCAGTGCTTTCGGTGCAAAGTGTTGGAGAGCCAATAATTTCCTTGGCCGACGATACCGACTTGGACGTCGGTCAACGGGTTCTCGTTATAGGGAACCCGCTTGGCTTTGAGCGAACTGTGTCCGATGGATTGATAAGCGCAATAAAAGATTCGTGGGGGTTCCCGGAAATTCAAATCTCGGCCCCCATCTCCGCAGGTAGCAGCGGAGGACCTATGCTTAATACGGACGGTTTAGTCATAGGAATTACCTATGCTGGTATAGACGAGGGACAAAATCTTAACTTTGCTATTGGTATCAAAACACTGAAATGGTTCTTGAAGACCCCAGACCATCCCGAACGGTTGAAAAAAGCTGGCAGTTACATACCTGGGAGAGTTGTCCGCTATTGGGTTAAGAATATAGTCATTGGTATCGTGGCTCTTGCTATAGGTGTAATCTCCCTTATTTATATTCTGAAACGATTACACCGACTTATAACAACATCTTTCCGTAGAAAAAAATACCGGTTGCGGCGGTTCCAAAGGAAGAACAGGCCAAATAGTCAGCAGGCCAGAGGCACATCCAACTATTTGTGTGTAATACCTGACTCTTTTTTTCTTCCTATTTTTGGTTTCTACATCACCGTTTTCATTCGGATGAGCAGGCTGGATTTTACAGCTTTCCAACCCGTAATGATTCGCAAGACCCTGATAGTTAGCAGTGAATTCCTCAGGATTGCCGACCTTGTTAACCGCGCAAGTTAAATTGTCTGTCCTGTGATATCTCGGTATGCCGCCTAACTTCCAGAGGGCATTTTGAAGGCCAGTGCTTAAACTTTCGTAGCTTTCCGAAAAACATACTGTGACAGTTTCCCAATTAGACAGGCACAGCACAAAATGATACAGCATATGATCAAAAGGCACCCCGCAGATAGTAATGCCAAGCTTCTTCATTCTTGTAAAATCTGATTCACACCAATGGCCTGGTTTATAGATTTGCGGGAAGAAAACTTCCTGGCCAGGCCCACACAATGCCTTCCATTGTTTTACTCGTCTCTGGAAAGTGCGGAGTTGGCCATCCTGATATTTACCGGGATATTCACGCTGAAGAGCCTCAAAAAGTGATTTGGATTCAAGCCCGGTGTTGTTTTTGAGGAAGTCTTCAACCCAGGGCCAGTCCTGGGCAAATGCATCCGGGTGGGTGGCCCAGTCATGGACGGCCTTGCATTGACTCGGCAGAGAGCCGGATTTTAGATACTTGCGGGCGGTTTTAGTACCCATACCAGCCTTGTCTGCCAGCTGATAGAGGTATTTGACTTTATTTTTCATAGCGAACAATCTCCTTACCTGTAAGTCGGTAACCATCTGAAATCTCCTGATTTATGGAAATCCAGATAGCTTATTGTTTCCGACTAATATCCGGAACTTTTAACTGTCGCCGGAAGGTAAGAATAATTGTCGCTGATCA
>DATKYR010000009.1:0-17727 GCA_035528395.1 Sedimentisphaerales bacterium | reverse complement strand
TTGCGATTGGTCTCAGCAGTATTGATGGAGACGGATGAACGATGGCTCACTGGAAAACGATATCTGAACATGAACACAGGAGTGAACGACTGAACCGCCTATGCAAAATGAAAAAATTTACAGACAACTTCTTGCGTAGCCAAGGGCGATTATTTTCAAGTAAGTTCTTAGCTTTGTTAAAGGCATCAACGGCAACATCATATCTGTCCTTGTATACGTCATAAGGCGATTTTCCTTTTGGCATCCTATCAAGGGTAGGTGTAATGATTATTGATGAACGCACATCTACAAGCGCTTTCCAAAGTTCACCATAGAGTTGGAATTCTTTCTCTAACTGAAGCTTCTGTTGATTGTTATGTTTATCTTGTACCAGTTCAATAGGGGTGCTTAGCTTCTCATCTGAGATCTTCTTAAGTTCAGACACAAGATTCTTGCTCTGGTCTGTGTCAACCATAGACAGTACCGCATTAAGTGCCTTCAATGCAGCATTTAGTACGTCTTCGTTTATGCCAGTATGAATATCTCTTCCAGCAATGTTGGCAGTGTTTCCGGAACCATCGATAACGGCGGCTTTATTTCCCGAACCTTTCTGATCTATAGTCTTTTCCTGCGGGGGAGGGCCATCCTTTTTACCAAACAGCCATTTGAATAATGCGAATAACCCACCGATAACTGCAAGAGCAACAGCTACACCTGCTCCAAATATGGCCGTTTGCCAACCCTCACTTAGATTCTTAAACCATTCCACCATTAGCATATCCTGTGGTTTTCTTACGGCACTGACCCCGATAAATCGGGTTCTTCGCTGCGCTGTTCAAGATGTCCGCATAACGCTTTTAGGGACAGAAAATAACACAAAAGAAGGGGAAAGTCAAAGAAAATTTAGCATTCCTCGTCCCCTGCACCCCCGGCCAGAGACCGGGGCTAAATACGCTCGACGCGGGGCGTCGAGTTGTCCGATTTGTATGGTAGGCTTCAGCCGGACAAATTCAGGGAGATTTGTGAGAAAGTTAATAAAAGATTAAGAGAGAGCAAATTATAAAGTGGAGTGGGCCCCTTTATCCCCTCCATAGGGGGGAAAGTACAAAAAATCCCCCCAGCACAGGGGTGGGTTAAAAGTACAAAGGGACAAAAGCAGCTTTTAGCCACCTTAAAATGCCCAAACAACTGACTCCTTTCGGAATCCCTGCCCCTGGGTAGGGACTATTGTGAGATACCGCTCGGTATGTTATAATATCTTGTGTAGTTATAAAGCTTATCGGCTGTTAAAAGCGGTGCTTTATGGTTTGCTGGTCTGAACAAGGAGGAATGCTATTCATATGAGATATTCGCGGACTCTTGCTTTTCTCGTTGTATTCAATCTCACCCTCAGCCTTTCTACTATGGTCCGGGCACAGGAGCTAATCCGGATAAACGAGTTCATGGCCGTGAACGATAGTGGTCTTGATGACGAGGACCGGGATGAAGCGGACTGGATCGAGATCTACAATGCCGGTATGAACTCGGTCAACCTGGAGGGGTGGTATCTGACGGATGACGTCAACAACATGACGCAGTGGGCGTTTCCGGAGGTGATGCTCGCGCCCGATACTTATTTGGTTGTCTTTGCCTCCGGAAAGAACCGGAGAGATCCCCTGGCGGTGTTGCACACCAATTTTAAGCTAAAAGGGAGTGGCGAGTATCTGGGATTGGTCCGTCCGGACGGTAAGACCGTGGTTTCGGAGTTCTTTCCGTGGTATCCGAAACAGGCCCCCGATATTTCTTACGGCCCCATTGGCAGTACCGCGGAAACAATGCTCTTAATGCCCGGGGCGCCGGCCAAGGCCCTGATACCCCTTAACAATGCCCTGGAACCGAACCCACGGCGTTCGGAGACGCTGCGTCCCTGGACGCAAGAAGACTCGGATGATTCATCCTGGCAGACAGGCACCACCGGTGTCGGTTATGATTACACGGGACTGATTGGTTTGGATGTCTCGGCGATGCGAAACGTCAATACCACGGTGTATATTCGCGTGCCCTTCGTGGTGGAGGATCCCTCGGCGATCCGAGCTTTGACCTTGCGCATGCGTTTTGACGATGGAATGATTGCCTATATCAACGGGCAGGAGGTGGCACGGATCAATGCCCCGGGCCCGGGCTCAGAGAGTTGGAACTCCAGTGCATCAACCAATCGGTCCGACAGCATCGCTGTTCAATCGGTTGATTTTACTATCCCGCAATCCGACTTTCTCCATGTGGGGACCAACCTGCTGGCCGTGCAGGGGCTGAACTATCAGACGAATGACTCGGACCTGCTGATCGTTCCCGAATTGCTCGCCACACTTGCTACAGCAGACGGGTCGTCATGTCAGTATTTCCCGGTACCGACGCCTGGAAAGACGAACAACATCGGTATCGATATTTTGGGGCCGATCATTTCCGATACGGACCACGACCCGCGCATACCCACCGAAAACGATGACCTGCAGATCACGGCCCGGATCGAGCCGTCCTTCGATCCCATTGACACCGTCATGTTGTACTATCGTGTGATGTTTAATCGCGAAGGGAGCGTTCCGTTACTGGATGATGGTACGGGCGGCGATGACGTAAGCGAGGATGGGCTTTACAGTGTGAGAATCCCAGCTTGGAGGTTTAAAGCGGGGCAGATGGTCAGCTGGTACATTACGGCCACAGACACAGCCGGACGCAATTCACGATTCCCGGCATACATTGATCCGCTGAATTCCCCGCAGTATTGCGGGACTATAGTGGAGGATCCAGGCCTGACCAATCCGCTACCGGTGCTGCATTGGTTTATCCGGGATTCGCAAGCCGCCAACACCGATGCCGGAACCCGCTGCATGCTCTTTTACGATGGTGAGTTTTACGATAATGTGTTGATCAATATTCATGGTCAATCCAGTCGTGGTTTTCCGAAAAAGAGCTACGACATCGATTTCCATCCTGGTCATAACTTCAAATGGGCCCAGGGACAGCCGCGTGCAGATGACATCAACCTGATGACGACCTATCCGGACAAGGCGCACATGCGCAACATACTGGCCTATGAGACATATCGGGACGCGAATAGTCCCTACCACTGGGTTTTTCCGGTACGGGTCCAACAAAACGGCGACTTTTGGGGCACAGCCCATGTGATGGAGAACGGCGATGAAGACTGGCTGATTCGGATGGGCTTGAATGCCGAGGGAGCCCTTTACAAGATGTACAACATATTTAACAATGCGAGTCACACCACCAGCGGCGCCGAAAAGAAGACACGCAAGTATGAAGACAACACAGATTTGTTGGAACTCTACGATGGCCTCAGCCTCGGGGGCGAAGCGCGCCGCCGATATCTCTATGACAATGTGGACGTCGCACAGGTCGTCAACTTCCTGGCTGTACACATAATCACTGGAGACATCGACTGCTGCCACAAAAACTACTACCTTTACCGCGATACGGGCGCCAGCAATGAATGGCAGATGTGGCCGTGGGACGTGGACCTGAGCTTCGGACGAGTGTGGAATTCCGCGGAGACTTACTGGAACGAGAACCTTGTTCCAAATACGGGGCTGTTTGTCGGCACAAACAACCGTCTGCCAGACGCTATTTTTAACACCCCGGAAACACGACAGATGTATTTGCGCCGCATACGAACGCTCATGGATGAGCTTCTCAAAGCACCGGACACGCCGGAGGAGGAACTGTATTTTGAGCCGCGTATTGATATGTTAGCGGCTCTCATTGCTCCGGACGCGGCCTTAGACGCCGCTAAATGGGGCTCGCACGCCTGGGGTAATGGCTCAACGGCTCCATGTTGCCCCCAAACGTTGCTGGAAGCCGTCGAAGAGCTGAAGTACTACTACCTGCCTGAGCGGCGGCATCAACTATTCAACGGCTTAGCTCCCGGGGCCAATGGAATACCCGATGCCCAACCGGCCGGTACGGTTATTAACTTCGGTATTATTGATACCAACCCTGCCAGTGATAATCTGGACGAGCAGTACATACAACTGCAAAATCCCAATCGTTTTGCGGTAGATATTTCCGGCTGGAAACTGAGTAGTGGGCAAGATCTCAACACCCCTCTTTTTACGTTCCGCGGTGGCACGGTCATTCCCGCAAATGGGACTATTTACGTCGCCGCCAACCGGGTAGCTTTTCGCTCTCGGAATTCATCTATCAGAGGCAGTCCAATATTGTTTATTGTTGGTGATTTCAGTGGTCGGCTTGCAGCTCGAGATGAAACGCTTCACTTGACCGATCCCCAGCAAGTGACGGTAGATTTCGTCAAAACAACCCAAACCGGCAGGCGGTGACGGCGAAGGGATAAATACACCTGCACAGGTCACGTATGATGCAGGAGGTCGTAACGGCCACCTATGAAGAGCTCAAAGTCAAATACTAAAATCCCTGCCGCCATAAAAATTTTTTTTGAGGCATCCTGCTACGACATATCAGCCAACGTTCACTACTTACAGCCAGTCACCAACCGGCACCGGTCATTGAAAACGTTCACAAATTTCATGTTTTTTATAACTCACCGAAACTACAGAATTCATAAAGTGAACATTTTTGTTGAATTGGCAAATAAAGAGGCCTCCGGTTGTAGCGCGGTTGTACGGCCTTTCACGGGCCAGTTTGGGCTGTTGGAGCTCTTGGGGTGAACCAGTTTTTTCTCAGCCGATCCTCAATCGTATTTCAGTTGGCGATACGCTTCTTATAGTGAGGTTTGCATTGGACAGTTCGACTCGTTGCTGGCTTACTGGAATGTAGAGGTTGTGGGTTATGAGGGAGTGGATCTCTCGACAATTGTCATGCATGATGGATATGAGCCCTACAAACAACATCGACGGGAAATATTGGAGAGAAAGTGGAGTGCCACTGGCTACTGCACCATTGAGATTAGACAAGCAAGATAGCAAGTAAAAAAGATAAGGGGTCAAGGATAATTGCAGTTAACGCACATTCTCTCCTGTTAAGTAGCGATGTGAAAGACGGATGACCTGGCACCCAGGAAACGGTGAACGCTGCTGCAATGTATTAGGTTAGAAGCGCTTGCGCAGGCCAAACGTGATGCCAAAATCGGGAGCGCCGTCGTTCAAACCGATCTCCAATAAAGTGTCAAAGCGAAGATCAGGACGGAACTTGTACTCGCTAATCAAAAGGACAGAGAGTGGGTCATCGTTACCTTCGAAAATTGCGGTACGGCCGTCAAGGTAGCCGCTGAGGGTAATCTTAGGGTCAAATTCGTAAGCCAATCCCACGCTGTAAAGCCACCGATTATCTGCGTCGTATCCGGACGGCTCTCCGACAAACGTGTAACCGAGCTCCCACAGGGCTATCAAGTCTTTATTCTCCAGTCTCCGGGCGAATTCGGCCATAAATGTGAAGTCCGTTTTACCGGTTCCCAGTCCTTTGTCTTCGTCAGCCGTCGGTAATTTTATACTTCCTACCAGGTCGATGTAGGGTAACAGTGCGTCCTGTGCGACTGCGTAGTATCGACCTTTCAATATCATATCGCCCAGGCCCGATCCGCTTTCGCCGCCATCGATAGGCTCCACCTCGCCGCCTACAAATGTTGCGCCATCGGCCGAGATGTCCAGGTAGGGAACCGTCAGCGTAACGTCTCCCTTCTCCAGATACCGCTTGATGGTCACCGCGGTGTAGTAGATATCCGTGTCCTCGTCCTTACCGTAATCACCGGTCAGGTAGGAAAAAGAAAATCCGTACTGCCATGTCGGCGCAGTATCAGCAAAGGAAAAATCTGGGGAGCCAATGAGTGCTCCCCAGATCCATGCGAAAAGGGTCAATGCAAAAAGTCGATATTTCACCAGCGGGGTCCTTTTTCCGGCTTCTCGGGTTTCTCTGGCTTCTCCGGGCGTTCCGGTTTTTCGGGCTTCTCAGGTTTTTCGGGCTTTTCGGGTCTATCCGGGCGTGCCGGTCTTTCGAGTTTTTCAGGTTTCGGCGGTTTTTCGGGTCTTCCCTTATCGCCAAGGCCCATGAAGCGAATGAGCCGTCTGAAGGTGTTTTGATTCCTCTCCCGTTCCCTGTTGCGCTCGGTATTTAAGTACGGACCGGCGCCGGCTCCTACTATCCCGGGAGCGCCCGAAGCAGCGGTTGCAATTTTATTGCCTTTTCCGACAACGCGCCCGAGTTTCAGATCGTTCTCATGGGCAATTTGTCCGAATCCTTTGTCCTCGGCACGCGCATCGAGCACATTGGCAAGCGCCTCATCAAATGTCAATAAGCCATCGCTGTCAGCGGCGATCCGTTCGGCCAGGCGTGTCGCAATCATGATGTTGCCCCAGCCGGCACCGTCACTTCGCATCTGCTCCACTTGCTCTTGTGTCAGTTCGGTGTTCTCCACGAGATCGGCAATGAAGGGCGGCGGATTAGTTGCGTCCGGCGTCTCTTCATCTCCGAGCACGCGCCCGAGTTTCAGATCGTTCTCATGGGCGATCTGTCCGAATCCCTTGCCCTCGGCGCGCGCATTGAGCACATTGGCAAGCGCCTCATCGAATGTCAATAGGCCACCGCTATCAGCGGCGATCCGTTCGGCCAAGTGTGCAGCAATCATGATGTTGCCCCAGCCGGCACCGTCACTTCGCATCTGATCCACTTGCTCTTGTGTTAGTTCGGTGTTCTCCACAAGTTCGGCAATGAAGGACGGCGGATTAGTTGCGTCCGGTGTCTCTTCATCCCCGAGCACGCGCCCGAGTTTCAGATCGTTCTCATTGGCGATCTGTCCGAATCCCTTGCCCTCGGCGCGCGCATCGAGCACATTGGCAAGCGCCATATCGAATGTCAATACGCCACCGCTGTCAGCGGCGATCCGTTCGGCCAAGAGTGCAGCAATCATGATGTTGCCCCAGCCGGCGCCGTCACTTCGCATCTGCTCCACTTGCTCTTGCGTCAGTTCGGTGTTCTCCACGAGTTCGGCAATGAAGGGCGGCGGATTAGTGAGTTCCGTATCCAGAGGATCGGGCTGGGCCATAGCCTGTGGGCCACAGAAGCACAGCAAGCCCGTCAGCAGCAGAATGATGTGAAAATGTGGCCTGTACATTGTCTTGAGCATGAGATTCCTCACTTTAGTCCCAAATAATCTTACCGTTGTGTTCATTTTATTTCTCCTTTCTTACTTGTCGCAATTGTGAGTTGGGTTTTCCCATTCATACCCTACTGAATCGGGCTTCCCTACTAAGAGTCCTATAATAACATAATCTCAATTAGGAGTCAACAATTTTTCGGTAATTTAAAAAAACACTGTGTTGCAAAAAAACCGAAAAGGGATCAGGAGAAAATCAAAGTTTGTATGTGCCTTGTTTGTCAAATCTGGAGAAGAATGCCCCGACACTGCGCAAGAGATCGAATCGGCTATTGAAAATGTTCAAAAATTTCGTATTTTCTATAACTCACTTATAGTAAAGAACTTATGAGATAGACATTTTTGTTGAATTGGCAGATAACAAGCCTTCTGGTTCCATATCAGGATGGTTGTAAACTTAAACTCGCGAAAATGGGGCCGTTTTAGCGGTGCTGCGTGCGCGCGCACTTTGCCTGATTGGCTGGTGGGACTGGTCTGGAAGATTTTGAGAAAAGTCAGGGGATGTGTAACTGCCCAATCGGAGATCGTGCACCAAACGGCTTGAGGGGCAAGTTAAACAGGAAACTGACTATAGCCTCCGAACATCTTACGAAAATGGAATCCATAGATGGCGAGTGTAACAGCCAGATGAAAATACCTCGGCCTTCTGACTGACCAGAAGATCAGTTTCCAATAGTAGAGCCGGCCTTTACCCATTATTCCAAGATGCCATATAGATTTCAGAAATGCTTTAATATCACAAAAGCGAAATTTAACCTTGCTATTTTTCCCAGGCTTATAGTCCCTTAGAAATGTCAGAATCCGTTCATAATAGTTCCTCGGTGAATAGATCGTGCTCACAACTTTTCTATACCCTTTGAGAAGCTCCTCAATCTTCATCTTGGGAATAAAGTTCATTGAAAAATCCGTGTTATCACCTGTAGCGTCTTTCAACAGCCTGTTCTCAGTCATAAGTCTGCGGTAGAGTTTCGTTCCCCTCGGGGCATTCAGCAGCCCAACCATAGCAGTCACTACTCCACTTTGTTGAATTAATTGAATCAGACTATCGAAAACCGAAGTCATATCACTATCAAAACCGAGAATAAAACCACCCTGAACCTGCATGCCGGACTGTTGGATCTTTTTGACACAGGCAACTAAATCACGGCCTTTGTTCTGGACCTTGTTGCATTCGCTCAGACTGTCCTCACTGGGAGTTTCAATCCCGATGAAAACACAGTCAAAGCCGGCCTTAACCATCAATCCCATCAATTCTTCATCGTCTGAGAGATTGATGGATGCCTGTGTATTAAAGGGAAACGGGTATTGCCTCTTTTTCATCCAGCCTATGATAGCGGGAAGTAATTCCGTTTTTAGGTGGGCCTTATTTCCAATGAAGTTATCATCTACAAAGAACACTTCGTCTCGCCAGCCAAGAGAGTACAGACTCTCTAATTCATCCAACACCTGTTCTGTGGTCTTCGTACGCATCCTGTGTCCGAAAAGCCTTGTAACATCGCAGAAATCGCAATTGAAAGGGCACCCCCGCGAATACTGGATGCACATCAATGCGTATTTCTTCATGTCAATAAGATTCCAAAGGGGTATCGGGGTCTCACGCAAATCGGCTTTCTCGTGCGTGCTGTACAATTCCCTGGGACAACCTTTTTGCAGGTCTCTTATGAACAGCGGCAAAGTCAATTCGGCTTCTTTGAGAACCAGGTGATCTACATGCAAATATTTTTCGGGAAGAGTGGTAAAAAGAGGGCCGCCTGCAACGACTTTGGCTCCAATTTTCCTGCATCGCTCAATTACTTGATCCGCAGATTTTCGCTGGATTTGCATAGCCGTAATGAATACATAGTCGGCCCACTGAATGTCTCTATCCCGCAATTTCGTTGTGGCCATATCAATTAACTTTATTTCCCAATCTTGGGGCAGCATTGCAGCAACCGTCAATAATCCCAGAGGCGGCAAAATGGCCTTTTTCGAGATGAACTTCAAGGCACTTTTGAAACTCCAGAAAGTAAGTGGTATTTCCGGATTGATTAGAAGTATCTTCATAACATCACTCTCATACTTAAATACCTATCACGAGTAGAAGTGGGTTATATGGGGGTTTCTTGCGATATATGGAAATTAGCAGGAGGAGAACGATGTAATCAGGTCACTTATCTTAATTGATCGATGGATATCCAGGTTTCGCTGACTGTAAAAGTGATGTTACAATGAAAATCCCTCCGCATTTAACTATTTTTTCAAATTCGCTGAAACCGACCTTATCCTTCTTTACTTAGGCTTTCGATAATAAAATAGCCAACTAACTACGAATTATATCGGCATTTGTTTTAAGAGTTATATACGAAATATGGGAGACTTGAACTAAAAAGTCGAACTTTTCTGAAATTTGCACTGGTACATTCGCCTATACTCGTAGTCATTGCCGTGATTGCATTTCACCGTCATCACACCGATATGAAACGACCGACCATTCTGCCTGAAAAACATTCAACAAGTAGCCAAAAGCTTGAATCTTGTAGACAGACAGGTATTCTTTTTATAATACTCCCAAAGAGCACAAAATGCATACGCACCATAATTGTCTAAAGATTATACTACTTAAGAGTTGCAAAATCAATGATTTATACTGATTTCCTGGCATGGATACTACCACCTAAACACTTTCATACGCTTACCGTGCTGCTGAACACATAAATTCCTAACTTTGCATACCCGGTTCGGAGCAAACTCACTCCTAAGGGCTAAATGTTTACGTTGCATATGTTTGCTGTTTTCACACCAGACCTGTTGGTACTCGTTGGAGTCTACCCTGCAAGATTCTATAGATAGTACACTATTGTAGGCGTTTAAGGGCAAGGTCGGCAGCGGCCTTACCAGAAAGCAGCGGCAGGATTTCCTGGCTGAATTGATGCAAGCACCAAAACTGCAGGAACCAGTGGATTGTCCCTCTGGGTCTATATGCCGATTGCCGGGCTGGCGGTGCAGAGTTCGTTACTTCGGGCTGACGGAAATGGGGCATCTGCGGTCACCGACCTTCGAGGGCTTAATTTGAGGGGAGCGCCGAACCAGGGCCACTCCCGGAACCCCCGCCAGGGACCCGAGCTCCCCTCTTTGATTCTGTTATTAATGGTTCCCGCTGATTTGTCTTGGCATATATGGCCGTTGTAATATTAGAGAGAAAACAACAAAATATTTGATTAGAAGGGCCTTGTTTGTTAGACTACTCTAAGTACAAGTTGGAGTCTTAAGACTGTTATAATAAATCACTCTGGAGATGACCAATGTCAACAGTAACAAAGAAAGAGCTCGTCGACCGAATTGCTCAGAGCACTCGAACAAAGCGCGTGTTGGTTAAGTCAGTAATTCAGCATTTTCTCGACGAAATAGTTGCAGAGCTTGTAGAGGGAAACCGCTTAGAATTCCGTGATTTTGGTGTTTTTGAGACCAGGATACGAGCAGCCAGAGACGCGAGGAACCCCAGAACTCTGGAACAAGTTCATATTCCAGCCAAACGAGCGGTGAAATTCAAGATGGGTCGGATCATGAAGCAGAAGCTATGCAACAACCAGGAGTAAGAATAACGGCTATGCCGGATGACAATTCACTCTCCCTGTTAGCCTTGCCCGGCGATTTGCATCTTGGATTATCCTCAAGGCGTTTTTCTCCGTGTACTGTCCAGGGTGTGTTTTTGTTGTTTCGTTTAAAAGGTAGAAATGTCCGAATTTGACAGAGAGAAATTCAACGAATACTGGAGATCCACCGAGGTAATCCGAGAATACCGACGGATGCTTTTTACCTTCGGGGATATGGAATTGCCTTATGTACTGGTGGCCGAACACGGCCGATTTAAGGACAGGGCCGTTGTAATGAAAGGCCTTATTCTCCTTCAGAGACCCCACATAGTATTGCCCCCGCATTACGGTGGACCTGAGTTCACAGAAGGTTTTGAACATGCAAATGCAATTCCCCCTGAAGCGGTACATCTCCTTAGAGCCATGCAAATGCCATACTCTCGAATAACCAATAAGTTGATTGCTGAGGAAGAGATGGAATATGGCAGTTTACAGAGTGTATTAGACAGATTTAACAAGGAGATGGAAAACCAGGAGGACATAGAAACCGGGCTTATAAAGGGAGTTCTTAATGGAGCAGATATCTCCTTGATGAGATATTCGTTGGGGCTCGCGATCAAATCAGCTCCAGGAAATGTGAAGGAGTTTTTTGAGCACCTAAGGAGGAGAAGAGGAGAGCCTATAAGACCTGATGAAAGAATTACAGATGAAGACATAAGAAGACTATTCGGGTAGACCTTTCGATAGGGCCCAGGGAGCGTGGAGATTTCCTTAGTCCTATCCCGCCTCTTTCGAACAGGCACGCTATTGCTCGGTGTATGGGAGTTAGGTCAGTGGGTAGCTTCTCACGGGGGTAGTCATCTTTTGCAGCTCAAAACCCACATCTACAATGGTTTATCGTGCTCTGATGATTGTACGTAAACCTTTGAAAATAAACCAGGACGGAATTTCCGGTAGGGACAACCGTGATTGACAACTGTGTTTTTGGAAGTATCATAATTGTGTTCCATTGTATGTGGAACACTTGATCGTTTTGTGTCAAATTGATTGTGTTTCTTTTTAGAACAATATCGAATGTTAATGTTTGCATTGCCTGCCCGGGCGGAAGGGACATTTTACCATGGAAAAGATGAATCGACGGAAATTCATTGGGGCGACTGTGGCGAGTACTATGACCATGACAACTATGCTCTGCGGGGGTTCGGAGGATAAGACTGAAAGGCCCAGGCTAAAAGTTGGTTTAATTGGCTGTGGTGGGTATGGTATGGCAGATGTGAGAGCTGCTTTCAAAGACGGTGGCGTTGAGGTAATTGCGCTCTGCGATATTGACAGCCAGCACCTCAAGAGCAGTGCGGACCAGGTCGAGAAGATGCAGGGTTCACGTCCCAGGACTTTCAAATACTACAAGGAGCTTTTGAACACTCCAGGATTAGAGGCTGTGATTATCGCTACGCCGCCGCATTGGCATGCGCTTATGTTTATTGCTGCCCTGGAAAAGGGCCTCGATGTGTACTGTGAGAAGCCGCTGGCCTACGATATATGTGAAGGCATGGCAATGGTTAAGGCTGCGAAAAAGCACGACCGAATAGTGCAAATTGGCTTTCAACGCCGGCAGAGCAAGGCAATCCAGCAAGCGCGGCAGTATATTCAACAAGGCAATATCGGGCGAATCATTCAGGCTGAGGCGCAAATTCACTACACGGCCGGCATGCTGGACACTACGCCACAGGAGCCGCCCGCAACTCTGGACTGGGACTTGTGGTGTGGGCCTGCCCCTAAGTTGCCGTATTGCCCGCAAATAGGTCACTTTGCATGGAGGTTGGAGAAAGAATATGGCCACGGCCACTTAGTTGACTGGGGTATCCACTTGATCGACGCTACTCGTTGGATTTTAGGAGAGACCATGCCACGGTCAGTCCAGGCTGTCGGCGGGCTTTACTATTTCAAAGGCAAGATCACTACACCTGATATACTGACTGTCCATTTTGACTTCGACACCTGTCCCGTGATCTGGCGTCATCGAATCTGGGGAGCACAGGAGTATGATCCCGAAGTCTCAAATGGGATTTTCTTTTATGGTGAGAAGGGGACCGTCTTTGCAACCGACAGAAAATGGGTCATCATTCCAAAGGGCAAAAACAAGCAACGCACGGTGAACGAGATCGGAAACGATATGGGTGCGGAGCATATGGCTGATTTCCTCGAAGCTGTGCACTACCGCAGACAGCCCCTTTGCACAACCCAGGAGGGACATTATTCTACTGCCACTGTGAAATTAGCAATGATTGCCTATGACATGGAGACCAAGATTTTTTGGGATCGGGAATCTCAGACAATAGTCGGTAATCCCGAGGCCGCGAAGCGGCTGCAGCGTAAGTATCGTGACCCCTGGGAGCATCCATATCGTGGTTAAATGAGGTCTTGCGTTTCATCCTTTTCAGTGTTACATAAATCCAGAGAGCCATCGTTTCAACTCGTGAGTCGCTAACAAATAGTTGGAACCCGGATTTCCCAGGTAGTTTGTGACAAATGAACATGATTCTTATAGTATAGAGTTAATGGAGACTATTCGGGGTAGTGCTCTGTCACATATGATTTGAGGAGTCGTCATTGCGAGGCCGCAGATTGCGGCCGTGGCAATCTCGTTCGTTACACTTTAGATTGCTTCGCTGAGTTTATCCTGAGCGAAGCGAAGGGCTCGCAATGACATCCTATTAATTGATATGTGACGGAGCATTATTTTGACCATCTTTATAAGGAAATCTTGCAGCTTTCGGCGAGGTACGGGATACTATAGATGCCTAATGCGAAATACGCTTCACGAAATACGAGACACGAGACCGTTTGGAGCGAATTTCGGATTTGGCAGTTAAGGAGTGCAATTATGGTTCGACTGACAATGGTATCGTTCCAGGCCCTCGTTCTGTCCGCAGCGGCGTTTTTGTTTTTGACGGCCTCGTGCACGACGACCGCAGCAGTCGTTAATGTACTGGATCACGGCGCGGTCAGCGACGGAACGACGCTGAATACAGCCTCGTTCCGGAAGGCCGTGGCCGCCTGCGTGAAGCAGAACGGCGGCACGGTCCTCGTCCCGGCGGGCGTTTACCGCACCGGCCCTATTCAGCTCCAAAGCAACGTAACACTCCGGCTTGAAGCCGGGGCGGTCCTTCGGGGCAGCGAGGTGGTCGCAGACTACCGGATTGACGGCGGAAGAACCCGGCCCTTAGTGTGGGCTGAGAACGCCACGAACGTGACGATTTGCGGGCAGGGCAGAATTGACGGGCGCGGCGTGACGTTCATGCGACTTGATGAGCCGCGAACGGCCGCCGGCGATTTCGAACCCCGCTTCACCCGCCAGGGCGAGGACTTCATGTCGCCGAAGTTCGGCACCGACGACGGGCCGGTGACCTATCGTTCGCGACCAAACCGGCTCATTGCGTTTTATAACTGCAGGCACTTGATGATACGCGATGTGGTGGTGACAGACGCCCCCTGCTGGACAATCAATTTCGCCGACTGCGAGTACGTGGACGTCGACGGAGTTAAGGTGCTCAATAATCCTGTTGTCCCGAACAGCGACGGCATCCACTGTGAGACCTGCAGGAACGTACACATCGCCAACTGCGAGCTTCTCTGTGGTGACGACGCGATCTGCATAACAAGTGTGAACAGCCGCAAGCCCGGCGTATGTGAGAATGTCACGGTAGCCAATTGCACGCTGTCTTCGCGTTCGGCCGGCATCCGCGTCGGCTACGGCATGAACACCATCCGCAACTGCGTCTTCGAAAACCTGGTGATACGGGACACGAACCGCGGGCTGGGTCTGTTCGTTCGCCATGAGGGGTCCATTGAGAACGTTTTGTTCAACAACATTATCATTCAGACCCGTCTGCACACCGGGCACTGGTGGGGCAAGGGTGAACCGATACACATCTCGGTGTTGCCGGCGCTGGAATCGAACGGGGCGTTGGGCAGGATTCGAAATGTCACTTTCTCGAACATCCTGGCCGAGAGCGAGAGCGGCATTGTGATCTGGGCCCAGGAGCCGGGCCGGATTGAGGATGTGACCTTAGACCAAATCCGCCTGCACGTCCGTAAAGGTCCGCTCAGTGCGTCTTACGGCGGGAACATCGACCTTCGGCCCGCCTTCGATCACCAGTTGGCGATCTTCCGGCACGACCTGGCCGGGATCTTCTGCCACGGGGCAAACGGGCTGACCTTGAATCAGGTCGACATTCGTTGGGATGCCGATATGCCGGAGTATTATACGTACGCCCTCTGGTGTGAGGAAACGAGCCGTGTGGTGGTTGACGGCTTTCGCGGCCGGCAGCCCGGCTCGGGTGACGGGCAGGCAGCGATTGCGCTTGATTCGGTTCGCGGAGTCATTGTCCGCAACTCGCAGGCGGCCGAGGGCACGACTACTTTCCTGAGGCACCGCGCGGTGACCGAAGCGGGGTTGTTCGGGAACAACGATGTCACGAAGGCGGCCACGGCTATCGACCCGCTGCCCTCGCCTTTCACTTCGTCCACGAGTATATCGTCACCGACGACGACGCATCCGCACTGACCTTGTTTATCTTGCCCTTTTTTCACAATCTATTAGAATTTTGAACTCTTACAACGCTTGAACAGGAATAAAATTCGGCTTCAAGAAAGTAGTTAGAGTCTGGAAAGGAGATAATCATGCGCGTCAGGTTCGTGTGGGTAATTGTACTTCTATTTATTTTGGGTATTTTTATTCCGGCCGGTTCGGCTTATTCGGTGGACGTTATAGTGGATGGGGCCAAACGGTACCAGAACATAGAAGGTTTCGGGACATGCCTTATTGCGTGGTCCGAGAGGTTCCGAGAGCTTTACCGCACGGAGGAGTTCCAGAGAATTTACGTAGAGGGTGTTGGCTGCAATATGCTGCGCGTGAATATGTGGGGCCCGACGTTCGAGAAGCCGACGGAAGACTGGCGGCAAATCCGGTGCGAGGATTTTAATATGGAGGCGAGCAACGGCCGGGCCAGGATATTCGTGGATTTTGGCCGGGGTATCCTTAAGATAAATCCGGAGATTAAGATAATCGGGACGGTCTGGAGCCCGCCGGCCTGGATGAAGATGAACAAATCCATCACGGACAAACGGTCCAACGCCATTCGGGCAGGAGGTTATGGAGACATTAATAACCGGGTCGACCCGAAGTATTTCAGGCACTTCTGTAAGTGGATGGTGGAGTATGTGAAAATACATGACAGGCAGGGTGTGCCTTTTTATGCCGTGAGCGTCGGCAATGAGGTACAGTTCACACAATCTTTCGAAAGCTGCGTATGGGACGGCAGGGACTATGTCACCATTATAATCATGCTCCGCGAGATGCTGAACGCGGATGGATATGGCGATGTGAAAATCTTCGGGCCCGAAACGATGACCAGCCACATGTATGAAGGAGGCACAGGTTCCTACGTCAAAGCCATTATTGATAATCCGAAGGCCCTGGAAGCCCTTGATGTCTTTGCGACCCATGGGTATGAGGACGGGGTCAGGGCGGAGATGTCGGCCACTTCGTCCGGCAGGTTTTGGGACATGATAAAGGATACGGGCAAACCCTTCTGGATAACCGAGGGCGGCACCGGTGACCACGATTGGCCCAGCCCCATTCAAAGGGGCATCGGCAACGCCCTTCACAATGCGCTGGTGGCCGGCAACTGCTCGGCCTTCGTTCCCTGGCAGATTACCGAAGGCAGAGAATCCATCCACGCCATCATGGTGATGAGCAGGTACACGCCGAAAACCTACACGGCCATGCATTACAGCAAGTTCATCCGGCCCGGAGCCCAACGCATCGACGCCAGGGGCGGTTTCGGCGCCGTCCAGGTGGGCGCTTTCTTTCATGAGAAGACCAGGGACTTGACCGTCGTAGCCATCAATCCCACCGGGCAGGAGCAAACACTGAATCTGGCTTTCAATAATCTTAAGGGCCTGGCTTCGCTGAAGGTATATCGCACTTCGGCATCCGAGAACCTGCAGGAAGTGGGCGAAGTGGGGGTCAGTGACAGCAAGGCCGCTTTCCAGATGACGCCCCGGAGCATCGTCACTTTCTCGGGCAAAATAACCTGATGAAGAGAATTGGAGGGCTCAGGAACTTCCCGAATTGGCCGTCCAGCTAAGAACCATTAAGCGACCAAAGCTTTGCAAACGGGACAGAATTTTCTGGGTATTTCTATCATGCATTTGGCAAGAGCCACCCTCAAAAGATAAGGTCATATCAATCCCGGAAGCAGGTGGATTGCACCATCGATATTCAAGAGTTGCTTAATTTTCATGCCGGCAACAGATATGTATGATGTCCAATGCCTGTCCATCATTTGAAATCAACCATTTTTGTAAACCAAAAAGGCTGCGATGAATCCTCAAACCAGCAATGTCCATCTGAATTACTGCGTGCTCCTGCCCAAAAGTAATGCCTGTTTTCGATTCTCATACTCGGATAGATTTTATGGTATGGACGCCAGCCAATTACCAATCCGGGTAGTTCAGCAGCTTGCAGGACATTCCGACATTGCTGCAACAAGAAAATACTACTTGACCGTGCAGTCTCAAGACATTGTATTTGCAAACAAGGTATTGAAAAATTTGTTTGCCAAAGTGAAAGCTGTTTGACACAAATTTGACACAAATTGCGTATTTTGCTCTTTTTAGTGCTTTTGGAATTGACAAGATGCGCAGTAACTTGTTACATTACAAACGCTTAGGATTTTTGCGCCCGTAGCTCAATTGGATAGAGTCGCGGACTTCGAATCCGAAGGTTGCAGGTTCGAGTCCTGCCGGGCGCGTTGTTGTAACTTCTTTTTAAGAAACATCTTAACGGTCATACTGAAATGTCTTCCTGCCCGGAAAAGCACGTTTTTGGGCTGAGTGGGTCAGTTTTGGGTCGATCACATTCACTTGGGTCCACTGCACCCACTTGACATTGAGCGAGAGCTTCTCAGGATTGCACCAAGAAAAGGAATTTGGGTTACCCTCGATGTCCAGGGATACGTTCGGCGAATCGAAAAAGGAAAAGTGCGACCA
>DATKYR010000008.1:0-31039 GCA_035528395.1 Sedimentisphaerales bacterium | reverse complement strand
TTGACAATGAGCAAACATGTTGATCTGGAAAAAGAGGATCTATGTGCATCTCACATATGTTCCCTGTTTCCCTTGATAATTTCAATCATTTGTGCTTCTCGCAGCTACAGTTTACTATGTTCTTTAGTTTGCAAAAGCCTTTATTCTCGCTTTTTTTAAGCCTCCAGAAGTCGATGGCCCCTTACACTCCTCCAAATGATACTGCTCAGGACGAGTTCGCCGTTTAAATGGCCAATGAGGAGCATTAAACACAACCACATCAAGAATAGATACCCACTCATAATCCAGAGATTTTCCTTGACGTGAAAGTAGATAATTTGGTATAGATATCATCCTAAATTCTAACTCCCACTATCTCGAGCCCGAGATCTTCATCGATGAACTTGCATCTGGCAGGTTCTCCTTCTGCCTCTTTGGTAAATTCAAATGCCCAATGTTCACCGTGGACGGTGGTCCCACGAAACAAGGTTGGCTGTTTCTTGTCCGGCGTCAGTTCACCTACTTCATAGTCGTCAGTAATAGGCATAAGCCGGACACGAAAACTTAAAATGCTCTAAATGATAGAGCTTTACGTCTACTCGACCAAGATGTCACCTGGAAATCAGGGTATTTTCCAGCTCATGAAAGAGATTCTATTAAGATCAGTCAGCGATGTTCTCCTACTGTGCGGAGCTGTCAAAGCAGAGTACCCGGCTGTCGCGCAATACTACGACGATGCGACCGCGTGCATTCACGGCTACACCCCATCGTATTGGCTCGGTCGGCAGGGGCTGCTCCCATAATGTGTTGCCCGAAGGTGCTTGCGCAACCAGACGCCAACCATCCCGAGCTTGACGCACAAGGAGATTTAAGTTTGCCGTTGCCACGATTGGATCTGGCCACTCCAACTCCAATCCCTTTCCCTGAGCCCATGTCCTGCGGAACACCGGCCTGCTGGGAATTGAGTAAAAGGGCTGACCAACCGCCTCTACATGACGCTTGACTGTCTCTCCATCTTTGTTCTTAGATGCGGAAAGCCGGAGCTCGCGGCCAGATCGATTTTTCTTGCCTGCATCTAAGCAACGGCCATTAATAATGTCGAACACCGCAGGCGATGCTGCATTACCACCAGCCAGGTAGAGTCTGTCCTCGTAGAGCAGCAGATCCCCTTGAACGCTAACCGATGCGCCAGTGCCACCCATGTCATTGTTTTGCCACTTTATAGCGCCACTTGCTGTGTCCAAGGCATAGACATGTGTACCGTCGTAATTATTCATACCTGCAGCGAAGTAGGCTACATTTTTGGAGACCAGCACGCCGGTTGCCACAGGCCACGTGGATTGGAGAGATCCGTAAACAGGTATTTTACGTTCAGTGGGTGCTGCCCGGAAACGCCACAGAAGTTTTCCCGTAGCGGCTTCGAATGCATAGGCGTAGCCATCTCCTGACCCCACGAACACGCGCCTGTCGGACACGGATGGGGGATATCGCACTGCGCCGCCAGTGTATGCGGTCCAACGTGGATGTCCTGTCGCCATATCCAGTGCCCGGACAATCCCGTCGGAGCCGCTGAGAAAGACCAACCCGCCGGCAGTCACGGGGGCTGTAGCTTCAAATGTTGCTTTCGGTGTAAATGTCCAAAGTAAGCGTGAGGATGTGGGGACCGTGACCCGTGTAGTTGCAGTCCTGGCATTATCCGCACGGTAAGTCGGCCAGTCATCAGGCGATTGTCTGAACGCAGCGACTTGTTCATCACCAGCGATCCATGTTTCGAGGTCATGCGACTGTTCAGCAGCCTGGTTGAATTGGAAGTCACCTGCTGGAGCACAACAAATCAGGCCGAACATCTGCAAGTTGCAGTCACATGTGCCCGGCATCCAATAGAGTTGGCCGTTAGCCACTAGCGTACCCACAAAACAGGATGGGCGCATGGGTGAGATCCACTGTCTGTTGCCGGTTGCCGGATCAAGCTGAATAGTACCGTCGCCACCACCCCGGAAGTAAATGCTGTCCGCACTGCCGGTAGTGCGTGTACAACTTACGCGTGCGATGTTATAACTTTCCAGTATCTCGCCCGTGAGGGGCTCAAGCTTGTTCGTATCACCTGCCAGACCAGAGGCGCCGGTGATGTACAACCCATCGTCACGTATTAACACATGCGGATTTCTCTGAGCATGGTAGGTCCATAGATGGTGTCCGTCCTGGCCCGCGATCGCGGTCAGGTCAAAGACCTGGGGGCCGACGAAGTAAAGGACATCGTCCGAACAGCGTGCGTAGATGGTGGTGCGCCAGCCCGTACGTGCAAACTCAAACGGACAATAGGGACCAATCGCCTTGAACAGTTCAGGGTTCTTTTCGGCCGTCTTGCGCCAGATCTCCTTGCCTGTATGTGTGTCCAGGCATCCGATGTAGCTGCTGAAGCGACTGAAGTAAAGGCGACCATTCTTCATACACACCGCTCGGCTGTCGATCGACTGCTTCTCATTATGATGCCACAACACATCCTTTGTCTGCACGTCAATTGCTAGCAAAGTTTTGGCAAAGCCCCATTGGTAATCTTTCTCACTAAACTTCTCCAAACGTTGCCAGGTATTCGGTTGAAATGAATTCGGATCATTCGCATTGAAACCGTCGGATATTTGACCCCAGGGCCATCCCCCTACCGTTCTCTTCCAGCGTTTAACCGGATCAAGGGCTTCCTGCTCGCCGATCAGCGCGTACAGCACGCCCTTTTCCAGGGCCATCCATTTCCAGAAGGTCCCGCCGCTTAGATCGGTTGGCACGATAATGCGGTCGATCAGCCGCCCAGTCGCCGCGTCGATCCGTTGGCACGCTTCGTGGTCAGCCAGGTAGAGAATCTCTGGCGTGGCGATCATGGTGCTGCGATCGATCATGATCCCCGAGCGAAGCTTACGCTTCCAGAGAATTGTCCCATTATAACCATTCACGGCGATCAATGTATCGAGCCAGGGTTCGGCTCGCTCCTTCCAGGCCACGTGGCCAAAGGCCATGAAGATCCGCCCGGCCGAGACCACGGTCGTTTGTGGTATCGCTGAATAGCGTGGTATACCGATGAACTGTGTTAGGAAGGGTGCCTGTGCATTTTGGTCATTGGATTGAGGATTATTATCAGGTCCGTGATAATGATGGGACCAGTCGTCAATTCCATACGGAATCGGCTTGGTCAAGACCTCTTTGCCGAGCAGCGCCTTTGCACCCGGGCGCATCACACGGAGCGCCTCTGTTCGGGAGATGCTGCCCGGATCACTGTTTGCCACTACTCCATCAGCAATGTTGTCTGCTATTTGAATTTTACCATTTCTTACATGGCCAATATAAATACGTGTGCCGTACAGGCCTGCAGCATCAGCTGCTTGGCACGCAGTCTGTCGCTGAACTTCAGTAAGCACGTGAACGTAAACAAGTAAGTCACTGGAATTAACCAAACGGATTGCCACTTCGCAGTGTGAATCATCGCATACAATACAAATTCCTCTGTTAATTCCAAGTTTATTCAAAACAGCTTGGCTATTGGCATACAGATTGGACGATCCATTAACAACTAGGGCGAGAAATAATGAGGACACAATAGACCTCATAGTGGTCTTTCTTTTCATGTGTTTCTCCTATGAATTTTACTCATAGCAACTCTATCCAGATGAACTTTAATCTACACCAGTGTATGCTCTATCCCAACATTCTACAAAGCAAAAAAGGGATGGAGATTTCATTTCTCTTGGTGGCAACAACTCTGAAAAATCTAGAGTTTCTTCTGTTGAACGGTAATCGTCGCGAGGATTTGTGATCGATCAGTAAGTAATGCATCAGCATCGCGATCTCCACATCGTACCCATCAGCCAACGGTCGTGCGTTTAGTCGGCCGCGGGCTCCCTGGAACTGACCGTTACTGTTAGGCGAAACTTAATCGGGAACGGATTCTGCCCGTTGGGCCGAATGAAAGTAAAGAAACTCTTCGGCTTGTACGCCTTGTCCCACAGCCAGGGCATAGGCGGGTCAGGATCGTATCCGGGCCCGTGCCAGTCCGTGGTTACCGGCACCGTTGCGTAATAGAGACCCGGCCCCGTAACCTGAACCGGCTTGTTCGCCCGGTGCTGAATGGTGGGATCTTCGCTTTTGGGGCGATTGGTCCAGCCGAATCCAAAGAAGACCGGCTTGTCTACCGGAGTCATCTCCAAAATGTTCCAGCAGATATGGTATGTGCCCTCGGCGAAATTGATCGGCTCCAGCCAGTTAACCGGGACTCCAGGCTCGACATCCATACCTAGGTGGAAATCCCAGTCCTCAAACAGACGTTTATCACCCGGGTGGCTAATCTCCCCATCGAACAGGATGAAACTGCTTTTCGGCCCGGTGAAGGTGCGGGCGTCATTTCGCCATACATGCAGATCCTGCGGTTTGTCCCAGGCGATTGATACGAGGTCGTAATCTCCATCTCCGTCCAGGTCAGCCGCTCGTGTACCCAAATGGCTTTCGATCCCCGTAGAGACTATATGCTCGACGAACTTGCCCGTCCCGTCGTTCTCCCATACGGCCACTTTCTTTGTCCCGCGGTGCTCGCCGGTGACAATATCGACGTCACCATCGCGATCCAGGTCGAGCACGTCCATACTGTTGGTCGTGTCCTGTCGCACCACCGTGTGCAGATGCCATTTTGGATCATCATTGGCGCCCGCTTGTTCCCACCAGTACACACCGTTGGCCTTGCCGTTGGCTGCCGAAACTACGATATCGGTTAGCCCATCTCCATTGACGTCGGCCGCATAAAATCTGTCAGCGTATTTATCGGGCATCGCTCCCATGGAGTGCATTTCCCACGCACTCGATCCGTCGCCCGGGTTTGCCCACCAGGCGACTCTCTGCGCATCGATAGTTGAGCAAACGTCGATGTCTCCGTCGCCGTTAATGTCGGCAGTTCCAACACCCTCCCCGTAGGCGTCAGCCGCAATCGTTACCTGGTGCCAAGGCTCTTTCTCGGGCAAGTCTGGAACCTTAAAGTAGTGAATTTCCCCGACATTCAGGATCACCTCAGGCGGGCCGCCGGGCACTACCTGGGCAATTGCGTAACCCTGGCTGCTTAGCTTGTGGTCGGCCTTGCCTAAATCGGCAATCTGCTGAGCTCGCCAGGCCTTCACGTCATTGCCGGTGGCCTCGAGCCAGTAAACTCTACCGGTCCGGTTCATCGCTATCACGTCTGGCATGATGTCAGCATCGGCATCGAAGGCCAGCAACGCATCTACTTCGATGGGGAATTCCGACCGTTCCCATTTGCCTGTCATGTTAGTACCAGGGTTGCGATAGAAGTACTTTCCCGATACGATGTCGGCGTATCCATCGCCGGTGAAATCGTTCATCGCCACGCCGAATGCCCTACCGATGCGACTGCCATCAACGTGGATGTACTTCCATTTATTCGAAAGCAGTGACCTGCTGCGGCGGACCTCCAGAGCGGTGAGGTTTTCCCACAGATCGACCTGGCGTGTTTTGGACCAGTTAGCTCCGAACACATCCAGGTCTCCGTCACTGCCAATATCCACCACGCGAATGCTGTGCGAGCCTGAGCTTGCCAATACCTGGGGTTTCCACGTCTCCGCGTTATCTCTGCTCAAGTAAACTGTTACTTTATCAGGATCGGAGCCCTGATGCATCTCGGCGGCCACCACATCCACCATCCCGTCACTGTTGATATCGCCCGTACCCAGAGAGTGTATGACTGTTTCTACTTCCGGATCAATAACATGTTCTTCCCATCCAGGCGATTTCGCATCAGCAGGAGCTTTATACCAGGCAATGCGATAGACCCCGCCTCTTTTCTCCGCTGGAGCGAGGACCACATCTCTCTGACCGTCGCCATCGATGTCGACTACACGTACTGTGCAATCCTTATGGGTCCAGGCCGTCGAGAATACATGCTCGACCCAGTCACCGTTGGCAACATCAGACGGGGTCTCGTACCAGCGGCTGCCTGTGATGATGTCCGGATAGCCGTCGTCGTCCAGTTTAGCTACATCCAGCCCCTCGCCGGGCGGGCAGGCCACCTGCCGGTGGACCCACTTCCACAGGCTTTTCTGAAGCCATATCTCCAGGACGTTTCCGTCTCCTCCCTGCTGCCGCGTGACGACATCAAGATCGTTGTCGCCGTCCAGGTCAACAAGTTCAATATCATGTGCTCGCACATCGCCGATCAGATGCATCCGCCAGTGGAGGCCTCGGACGTTGAAATTTTCAAACCATACGAGCCGCTTGTGAGTGTACCAATCGGAGATGACGATGTCCATGTCGCCGTCACGGTCCATATCGCCTACTTCTGCGTCCGTGCTCCAGCCGTCGTCATCGGCGCTGACCGAATGCCGGGTCCAGTTGGGGTACTCATACCAGATAAGTTCGCCTCCAGTCCCGGCGACTATGAGGTCCATGAAACCATCGCCGTTGATGTCACCGACTGCTTTTACGTGCATGTTTTCGGGCCCCATGGCATCGACCACAACATGTCGAAACGAAACGGGCCCGGCCTTGGGTAAACCTGCACAGCAGGTCGTCTCCAAGAAGATCAGCAACCAGACCGTGATTCGAATGGCTGTCGAAAAATACACTGTGAGAACTCGATTCGATAAAATAGAAGTAAGACCCATTATTCACCTCGATCTTTCTGATTTAGCCATGCCACCTAATAGGAGGCGCCACGAGATGCCAACTACACATCTCGTCGGCCCCAGGCCGTTATTATCACCAAACCACACCGCTGCAAAGGAGCACACACTGATAGGAAATTTGATTTCCACTGATGGGATGATCATAGCGCGCCACGCCGTATCATTCAAGGGAAATCAGAGGCTTTCTTCGGTAGGCAGGCGGAAAAAATAGTTCCTTGACAGGCCTGTACGAACATAATAGATTTTACTTAAGCTGGTTCAGATTAAACGTAAAAAAGGAGGTATTTCAATCATGAAATTAAGTCTCGATTCGATTGGATATGGAGGGTATTTTACCGCTCCTGGAGAACAAGCTGACCTTGAGGAGGCCATGAAAAGAGCAGCAAGATTCGGTTATGATGCAATCTGTATTTATGCCCACCGTCCTATTGGTTTTCCCATGGACATAAATGAGGATCGTCGTAAGAAACTTGTGGATTTAGCCCATGAGCTTGATCTTGACTTCGGCAGCGTTGTGTGTTGTACGAACTTCCAGGAAGCCAACCACGTGCTATTGTATTCACAGGAAAAAGAAATAATGTACGTAAGATCAGCTATTGATCTGGCGAAAGATTTAGGAGCCAAAGTAGTCCGCATTCTTGCGGCATTCTACGGCTATTTCCAGAATCCATATGCGAGCCAAGGGTACGGCTCCCCGGCTTTCGAATCACGTTCCAGGAGAGTTTCAAGGAACGAGGACTTTCTGGAGGCGTGGCATCAGGTCAGGAAAGGCCTTACAGAAGTAGCGTTGTATGCTCAGGACAAGGGTATTGACCTGGCACTACAGACCCATCCTGAGATTACGGGCAACAATGAAGAAACCTTGGCAATGATTGAAGAAGTGGGTGTCGAGAGCTTGAAGGTGGGGCTTGATTTGCCGTTATTAGAGTCATTCGACCATGAGTTTGTAAGGAATACCGTCAATATGATGAAGGGGCTTATGGTTTACTCACATACCATAACTCTGGCGAAATCTGCCACAGTAGGCGGGGCTCCTTACAGTTGGGAGGAGGTAACGCCGGGCGGGCCTAAGGATACGCTGCCATGGGAGGTATTCCTAAAGGCTTGTAAGGATATTGGCTACAATGGTTACTTGTCCCACGAGCAGTGCTCACCGATCATTGTGAAAGGTCATAAACTCGGTACTCTTGAGACGATTGACCAGCGCTACATAGATGCCCATCGCTACTTTAGCGGCCTGCTAAAAAAGCTTGATTGCTACAGTGGCCATAAGGCGGTGTAATGCAGGATTACCGATGATGCGGAGATTACCAAGAACACTGGCCCCTTATCCAGCCTGTAAGATGAGAGCACTAAGTTAAACTACGAATTATCATCGGAATTGACGATTACCTTCACATGGTTTTCTTTTATGAATCGTTCGACCTCGGCAAAAGAGGGAACTCCACTGGTACATCCTAAGGCAGTCGCACCAAGTGCACCGACTGCACTGGCGAACTCGAGCATTCGCACCATGTCCCAGTCTCGACCTTTAGCCGCTACTATCCCGGCGGTAAAACAGTCTCCGCATCCAGATGGATCTACCATAGGCACGCGAAAGATTCCCATTTCTACGGTGCGCACACCATCGTCTGCATAGAGTCCTTGTTGGCCTCGTGTAATCACGACGGTACATGCTCCGGCCCGGTGTAAGACCTTCGCCTGGCTCGCCAGCGTGGTTTCCCCGGTGATGATACGGGCTTCGTCTTCATTGGGAACGAAAACATCCACATGCTCAAGTAAGGGCAGACATCGACTCGGATCAACACCACTGCCCTGAGAGATACACACATTAAACACGATCCGACAATTCCGCTGATGCGCCTGGTAAAGCAGATTGGCTAATACCTCGTCATTCCATGCACCGAGTTTCAAATACCCTCCGACCAACACTATGCCGTTATCGGGAAGCAAATCCATTGACACATGCTCACCGCTAAATTCAGCTCCCACACCCGGGGCATGAATAAACCGCCGATCCTCGCCTTGTATGCGAAGAATAAATGTTGATGCTGTCTGGCCTTGCTGTTCCCGACGCACTCCAAGTACATCCAGGCCTAATGAATGCAACTGATTCAGCAGCAGCTTGCCGAGCGCATCATCTCCTACAGAGCCTGCGATGGCGACCTGTTCTCCCATGCGACACAATGCAACCGCCGTGTTCAAGGCATTGCCACCAGGATAGACCATCATTCTAATCTTCGGTCAATAGGTGCTCACCCGGCTCAGGAAGTCGCTTCAAGGGGCTTGCGAAGATATCGGCCCCCATGTCCCCAATACATAGAATCTTCTTTACGTTTTTGGGCATATTCACGGATTGCCTCCGGTAATGGCGCCTGGATTAATCAAGCGCGGCCGTATTTGTCTTCGTAACGAACCTTATCGTCATCCTGCACGTCACCGTAAGCCACTTCCATCATGCGAAATAATTGGTCACCCCGGTTGCTGAGACGATGCTTGGTTCCTCTGGGGATATAGATTTCATCAAGGGCTTTGGGCCGGAGCACTTCGTCCCCGACCTGGACCTGGGCATTATCTGTTAGCATGATCCACAGTTCATCAAAATTTTGATGAGATTGCAGACTTCCATGTTCTCCTGGTTTCATCTCCACAATCCATACGGTACACGGTTGATTGCGTGCATACTCCCGATACCGTCCCCATGGCCGTTCAATAACATGCGGTTGATGAACCATCCTGATACTCCTTAAATCATTTCAATTGAATGCATACTACCGTGCCCCGGCCGGAACCAACAGGTGCGGTATAGAGAAACTGCCCTATTAACTATAAAGCTTAAAAAGAATAGTTCTCAATACTCCTTATGCACAAGGTTACAAGCAATCCTGAATTATTGCAAGGTCTTAATCAGTAGAATACGTACTTGCTTATTCAGCCTTTAGACAAAAAGCAAAAAACCTCATTAGGCAATTGCATAAGAAACAGACCTTTGTTATCTTAGTGCACTTAAGGAGCACAGAAAGAGCCTTTAATGACGATTTTCTTTATATCAGGAACTGATAAATGAAAGCCTATTCACGTGAATTCTTAGAACAGCTCTATCGAACACTTTACACGATACGTGTGTTTGAGACAGAATGCATCAAGCTCTACCGCCAGGGATTGATCATCGGCTATTTTCATCCTTATTTAGGCGAGGAAGCCATAGCCACGGGTGCCTGTGCCGCCCTGCGTAAGGATGATTATATTGTCAGCACCCACCGCGGTCATGGCCACTGCATCGCCCGGGGCGGCCAACTCAATAAAATGGTGGCCGAAGTGTTAGGCCGAGAAACAGGTTATTGTAAAGGACGAGGCGGGTCCATGCATATAGCTGACATTGCAACTGGTAATATCGGAGCGAATGGAATTGTCGGGGGGGGATTACCCATTGGCGTTGGCGTAGCCATGGGAGTGCACGTGCGAGGCAGCAACCAGGTTACTATTGTCTTCTTTTCAGATGGGGCCTGCAATAACGGTGTATTCGCAGAATCCCTGAATTTAGCGGCTATCTGGAATTTACCTTTAGTCTTTATGCTGGAAAATAATCAATATGCAGTATCGAGCCCGGTCGAAGAGATGAGCCGGGTGCCGGATTTGTATAAGCGAGGCGAGGGCTATGGTGTGGAGGCTCATCAGGTGGACGGCAATGATGTGTTGGCGGTGTATGAAAAGACGTGTGAAGCCGTGGACACCTGCCGCCTGGATAAAGGGCCGGTGTTGTTGGAAGCCAAAACCTATCGGCATAGCGGTCATCATGTTAATGATCCGGGAACTTATATGCCTAAAGAGCGTCTGGAATATTACCGAGCCCGTGATCCAATCAAGATTGCACGTAGTAATCTGATTGAACATGCCCGCTGCACGGATCAGGACATAGAAGCCATTGAACAGCACATCAACCAGCAGATGGAAAAGGCTATTGAATTCGGCAAAAACAGTGCCCAACCTTCTGTCGAGGCTTTTCTTGAGGAGATTGAAACTAATTGAGTACTGAGACTGTTAACACCGATACCAAGATGCGCGAGCTTATGGTCCGAGAGGCTTTGAATGAAGCCTTATGTGAAGAGTTAGCCCAGGATAAACGTGTCTTTATCATGGGGGAAGGTATAGCACAGCGCGGTGGTTCCTATAAAGTGACTGCCGGACTGCTCGATAAGTTTGGGCCCAAACGGATAATTGACACTCCTATATCCGAAGCCAGCTTTACAGGCATGGGCGTAGGTGCGGCTATCACCGGGATGCGTCCGGTAGTAGAAATCCTCTTTATCGACTTCACCTCTCTGATTATTGACCAGATTGTCAACCAGGCCGCAAAGTATCGCTTCATGAGCGGCGGCAAGGGTCGAGTTCCTATGGTTCTGCGCACACAAGGCGGCAGCGGCAATGGCTTAGCAGCCCAGCACTCGCAGAGCCTGGAGGCTTGGTATTATCACACACCAGGTCTCAAAGTCGTTATGCCATCAACATCGTATGATGCCAAAGGTCTGCTTAAGAGTGCCATACGAGATGAGGATCCCGTAATCTTTATTGAACACAAACTTCTGTATATGGAAAAAGGGCCGGTCCCGGATACTGATTACACGATTGAGCTGGGTGTTGGTGACATCAAACGTTCGGGCAACGATGTGACCCTGGTTGCGTGGTCCGGCATGGTCAAACGCACGCTGGCCGCCGCTGAAGAACTCTCGGCTCAGGGTATTGATGCTGAAGTAATTGATCCCCGCAGCCTGGTGCCATTGGATAAAGAGATGATTCTGTCATCTGTACGCAAGACCGAACATCTCATCATCATACAGGAAGCCATACGGCGCGGTGGTGTGGCCTCGGACATCGCATCAATTGTACAGGAAGAAGCTTTTGATTATCTCGATGCTCCGATTAAAATATTGGCCGGCAAGAACACTCCGATCCCATTCAATGTAAATTTAGAAAAGGCCTGCGTGCCCAGACAAGAGGGTATTGTGCGCGCAGTAAAGGAGATATTAAATACTTAAATAAAAGGCATGCAAAATGAAAAATATGTGCGCAATCGTCGCTATAATGGCCGTATTTACATTGGCGGTATGTTTTATCATGACCGGCTCTATCTCCGAAGAACTCAAATCCAAGCTCGGTATCGATAATTCTGCTATTGGCACGATGGTTTTTATTTTTTCACTCACTTGTATGATTGTACAGCTCTTAGTGGGACCGTTGGTGGATCGTATTGGTCACAAATCCCTGGCAGTCCTAGGTTTTTTGGTAGCCGGAATTAGTATTTTTCTCCTGGCCTTTGCCCAGAATTTTGCTTTGGTCCTTGCGGCGGCCGTCTTATTGGGAATCGGAGCCATTTGCTGCAATACTGTAGGAAACACCCTGCTACCGGTGGTTTTATTTGACGGCAAAGAACCGTCCCGTGCCAGCAACTTCGGTAATGCCTTCGTCGGCCTGGCTTTTGTTCTAATTCCTTTGACCATTGTCACACTGATCAATGATCTTGGCTGGTCTTACGAAAGGACCCTCTCGATCATTGCAAGCGTAGTGCTCATTTTTGCTGTCTTTGCTTTCATCAGCAACTATCCCCGCGTGTCCACCGGTTTTGAACTGGCCAAAGCTGTACGCCTGCTCAGCCAGCCTCTGGTTTTGCTGGCGGCCCTTGCTCTTGTCTGTTATATTGGTCTGGAGTTTTCCATGAGCACATGGATCAAACCTTTAATGACCGAACTCTACGAGAAAACAGGCAATACCAATGCTGTGCGTGACGCCGGCCGTATCTTAGCTCTCTTCGGCTTGTCTATGGCTGTAGGAAGATTCCTAACATCGATGGTAAAAAATCTATCTCAGATCGGCACGTTCGTTGTTGCCGGCGGGGCTCTGGTTGTAGTAGGCTCGGTCATAGTAATGGTATGTACCGCCAATCCCAGGCTGGCTACTTTGGCCGTATTGGTAACCGGATTGGCCTTTGCTCCGATGTTTCCCACAATTGTGGGTGTTACGTTTTCCAAATATGATGCCGGTTTGTATGGCAGTATTTTCGGTATTATCTTTTCAATCGGTCTGTTAGGCTCCATGATCCTGCCGAAGCTGATCGGTAGCCTCAGTGTGAACAAAACCGTACAACAGTCCCTTCCCATCACGGCAATTATGGCGGGTGTGTTGTTGATTATTGCCCTGCTCATGGGAAGAGCATATAAAAGGCATAACAAGTAACAAGGAATTCATTCGATGTGTTCTAATAAGGCATAAACATGGCAACCGCAGTTATCATGCCCCAGGTGGGGCAAGACATAGAGACCGCCACTATTGTGGATTGGATTAAAAAAGAGAACGATCCCATTCAAAAAGGTGACATCATTGCGACTGTGGAATCCGACAAAGCAGCCTTTGACGTTGAGGCATACGAATCGGGAGTGCTTCTAAAAATCCTTTATAAGGAAGGCGACGAAGTTCGGGTGCTTACTCCGATTGCTTATATCGGCCAACCCGGTGAACAAGTAGTCACAGACGCCCCCCTCACCGACACTCCCTCAGCACCGACGGCTGATAACATTGCTCCATCCATGTCAGAGCCTAAGCGCGAACACAGAGGCCCGGTGGCCTCCCCGTCTGCGAGGCGCCTTGCCCGTGAAAAGAGTATTGACCTGGAGACTGTGACCGGTACAGGCCCTGGAAGCAGGATTACTAAAGAAGACATATTGAAAGCAGCCGAGAGTACAATTGGCACCGAAGCAGAGGAAGTCATTCCCTTCTCACCCATGCGAGCCAAAATCGCCGAGCGTTTGACGCACAGCAAGCAAACCATTCCTCATTTCATCTTGTTCGCAGACATAGACATGACCGAGGCCAACGCCTGGCGAAAAAAATTCAATGAAAGCCAGGGGATCAAGATCACGGTCACAGACATGATCGTTAAGGCCGTGGCAAGCACTCTTTGTGAGTTTCCCCATATGAATGCTCATGTTGCTAATGACAAGATTATCCTGAAAAAGGCTGTGAATGTCGGTGTCGCGGTGTCAGTAACGGACGGCCTTGCCGTGCCGGTCATTGCCGAGGCCAACACCAAAACTCTGATCCAAATAAGTCAGGAATCCCGAAAAAACACTGAGGCCATTCGCAAAGGCAAGTTGCTCTCCAATGCGATTGGTTCCTTTACGATCAGCAACCTTGGAATGCACTCAGTTGATATGTTTTTACCCATCATTAATCCGCCTGAGTGTGCTATCCTGGCATTGGGACAGGTTGTGGAAAAACCGGCAGTAGTGAATGGAGCCCTATGTATCCGCTACATTATGACCGCCACTCTGGCCTGCGATCATCGCGCCGTGGACGGCACGGATGCCGCCCGATTCATGGAAACTATTAAACATCATCTGGAAATTCCAACACGTTTTGAGGAGTGAGTATGAATAAAGAATTGCAAGCCCTGATATTTGACTGTGACGGTGTTCTTGTCGATACGGAACGAAACGGACACCGCGTTGCTTTTAACCGGGTCTTTGCCAAAAAAGGATTGAACATCGAATGGGACATGCACCTCTATGGAGACATTGAAAAAGATTATAGCGAACGAGTAACCAATATTAAACCAAAGGAGTATCACGAATGAAGATATTCTTGGATACTGGTGATGTCGAAGCCATAAAACGCGCCCACGATACAGGGCTCTTGGATGGAATAACCACCAACCCCACACATATTGCCAAAACCGGGCGCAAGTTTCAAGACGTAGTCAAAGAGATCTGTGGCATCGTGTCCGGCCCAGTGAGCGTAGAAGCTATGGCCGATACAGCCGAAGGTCTGGTGCGTGAGGCCCAGAAAGCTGTTCAGTTGGCCCCGAACATAGCTATCAAGATACCCATGACAGTAGAAGGACTCAAGGCCGTGCCGATCCTGGAAGACAAGAGCATCAAGTGTAATGTCACTATGGTCTTCTCTTCCACCCAAACCTATCTGGCCATGAAAGCCGGCGCCACCTTTGTAAGCATTGTGATTAGCCGTCTCGATGCTGTGTGTAATGAGGGTGACATACTGATCTCTGATGCAGTCACCATTAAGCATAATTTCAATTTTGGCTCCAATGTCCTGGCGGCCAGCCTGAAGACACAAAATCATGTGCTAAGCTGCCTGCGAGCCGGTGTTGATATTGTGACGGTTCCGGAATCTCTGTTTTTCCAGATGTACAAGCACCCACTTACAGACATCGGATTAGCCCAGTTCATTAAGGATTGGGAAAGTGTGCCCAAGTGAGTTTAATGTTAATGATTTGAAGAGGAGCTATATGATGAAGAAACTGTGGCTTTCTTGGATATTTATCCTGCTCTACTGTCAGAGTCTCGGGGCACAACCTGCTCCGGGCGATCTGTTCCGCGAATATAGATGGTTTCATGAAAAAGGTGATGCTGGCCAGGCGATTCGGGTCGGAGGAAAACAGGGACAATCTCATCCTGATCGTGGTTCAGAACATGGCTATATCAATGCCCCCATGCAACTGCCGCATGACCTGGATTTGGCTAAGGCTGTAAAGGCCGAGATTGTTGTTGAAAAAATCCTTTGCCATGATGGAACCACCGGCCTGGCCATCCAAATCAATAATAGCGATTGGTATTATTTCCCTGAAGCCAGCCACATTCCCGCACCACAGGTCAAGTACCAGCACCACACCTATCCTGTTGTGCGTGTTCCATTATCATTATTCAAATCAGGATCCAACAACAGTTTCCGTCTGCGCGTGGATCCACAACATCCGTGGCGCTGGCCCCAGAATTTAATCAACGGCCTGCATATTCGCATCTACTACGATCCCAAGACCAAACCTCACCCGACCGGCGCCATAACATCGCCTCAATCCGGTGACGCCCTTGGTGATACCGTGAAACTGTCTGTCGAGTATAACAGCGCCAACGACTCGATCAAACAGGTTGATTATGTTGGTCTGTATGAAGATGTCAATTATGAGGGAGATGGTATCTATCGCCAGTGGCATTATAACTATTTTCATAGCCGACTCATGAATCACATCGGTTCGGCGGTTCAGGCTCCCTTTGAGATAATTTGGAATACTTCGTGGGTTCCGGACCAAAAGGAACCTTTACAGATCTCAGCACGAATCACCGACCAAACCGACTTGACCTACCAAACCATGGCCATCACAAATTTTTCGCTTAAGCGAACTACCCGATCAGTAGAATTGTGTAAGCCTTATAACATACCGCAGAAGTGGGTCACGCGCAGCGGCGAAAAGACAGAAAGTTTTGATGTCCGCGGCGACCTCAGCGGTGCTGTTGCAGCCCAGCTTGTGTGGTCGAGCTGGAGCCCGGGTTATATGAATGGTATCCTGATTAACGGGGCAAAGGTTTTTGATCAAGAAGGCCCTCGCTACCAGACCTATTTTCATCGCATTACTTTGAAGGACCTTAGCATGTTTCAATCCGGGCGTAATACTCTTACAACCGGTAAAACCCCAAAGTACAACGGCAAGATGGTACATGGGATGGAGGTAAACTGGCCTGGTATTATGGTTTTGATACAATATAGTAAAAAAGGAGATTGACATGAGAGCAATCAAAGGCCCGGGCATCTTTCTTGCCCAGTTTTTGCGAGATGAAGAACCTTACAACAATCTTACGAACATCAGCAAATGGGTGGCAGGGCTTGGCTATAAAGGCGTTCAGATTCCAACCTGGGATAAACGCGTTATCGATCTTGACAAAGCCGCTAAGTCCAAAGACTATTGTGATGAACTAAAGGGTACGCTCGAACAGATAGGACTGGTAATCACAGAACTCCCCACCCATCTACAGGGGCAGGTCTTGGCTATTCACCCTGCGTATGAGATAGCCTTTCAGCCTTTCTATCCACAGGGCTTGAAAGACAAGGATAGAGCCGAGTGGGCGAGTGGAGAACTGAAAAAAGCTATCTTGGCATCAGTAAATCTGGGACTAAATAATGTGCCTGTTTTGTCCGGGGGATTTGCGTGGCATATGGTATATCCATGGCCACAAAGACCTTCAGGGCTGATTGAAGAAGCTTTCAAAGAACTCCATAAACGGTGGAAGCCGATTCTGAATTTGGCGCAAGAAAATGGTATTGCGATATCTTTCGAACTACATCCGGGCTCTGATATCTATGACGGCGCAACCTTTGAGATTTTCCTTGATATCTCTAAAAACCATCCCGCTGCATGTTTGTGTTATGATCCGAGCCATTTTTTGCTTCAGCAGTTGGATTATCTTGAGTTCATACAATTATACGGTAGCCGGATAAAGTCTTTCCATGTAAAAGACGCCGAGTTCAGACCAACGGGGCGCGTCGGTGTTTATGGCGGGTATCAACCATGGGCAAAACGGGCTGGGCGATTTCGTTCCCTTGGTGATGGCCAGGTGGACTTTACACAAGTATTTACCCTGCTTACAGAAGCAGGTTATACCGGCTGGGCCGTCCTCGAGTGGGAATGCTGTGTTAAAAGTCCCGAACAAGGCGCTGCAGAAGGCGCGCCATTCATTGCCGGCCATATAATTGAAGCAGCGGAAGTAGCCTTTGACGACTTCGCCGGTGGCCAAACTGATACCGAGCAAAATAAGAAGATTCTTGGTCTAAGTTAAATGATATGAATATAAAAAGGATACTAACATGAGTCCAATTTTTATTATGAAAACCAGAGTGGGAATTGTCTTTTTAATATTGTTGAGTTCTTCGATATCTATAGCCACTGACGTACCATTTAGTCATGTGGTTTTGGACAGTGAAGGGCCGAAAGATCCCTGGGCAAAGATGATGGGTGATATCAACGGAGATGGACTGTTAGATGTCATTATTGGAGGTCGCAGTGGGCCTCTTGTATGGTATTCTTACCCCCATTGGACTAAAACAACCATAGCGGAAGGGGGATATAAGACCGTAGATGGTGAAGCAGGCGATGTTGATGGCGATGGCGACTTAGATATCGTTATGGGTGGTTTGATATGGTATGAAAATCCACGACCTCACGATGACTCTGCGAAGGACATTTGGAAAGCTCATAAAGTTGCGAATCATCCCACCCATGATATAGAGCTTGGTGACCTGGATAAAGACGGAGATCTGGACATTGTTACGCGAGATCAATCTGAGTTCGGCCATAAAGCAGGAAATACAATCCATCTATGGCGCCAGGATGGGGCCAGCTCGTGGACTGAGAGGGTTATTGATTGTCCGCATGGAGAAGGTATTACTCTGGGTGATATCGATAAGGATGGGGACTTTGATATAGTCATCGGTGGTATCTGGTACGAAAATACCCGGGACATAGTAAAGGGGCAATGGAAGGCACACCGATTTGCAGATTGGCATTCTGATGCGACCATACAAATGGCCGATATCAACGGCGATGCCCTGCCTGACATCGTTCTTTCACCGGCGGAACTAAAGAGTAATTTTTATAAGTTGTCCTGGTTCGAAGCACCTTCCAATCCAAAGAAGGGAGATTGGCCCGAACATATTATAGCCGAATCTATCGAATGTGTTATTCATGGATTGGTAACAGCGGATATCAACGGTGATGGCGCAATAGATGTGGTATCGGCGGAAATGCACCAGAGTGCTGATCCTGATGAGGTAGCTGTCTATTTAAATCAGAGCAGTGGTTTATCATGGAACAAGCAAATCATATCTACCAGAGGCTCTCATTATATCCAGGTTGGTGATATTGGAAATGATGGAGATATCGATATCATAGGTGCGAACTGGAGCGGCAATTATCAACCAATCGAGATGTGGGAAAATAAAAGCAAGACCTGGATTCATCTTTCGAGTATGAAAGCAGATATACTAAAACCAGATGTTGGACGCCAGGCCGCTTCGTTAATTTTGGATATCGATAAGGATGGAGTAAATGATTTTGTTATTGCCGGCTGGAGTGAGGAAACGAGCATGGTATGGTTCCGGCATACTCGTGATGGCTGGGAAAGGTATCTTCTCGACAATCGAAAAAGCCATATCGAGGCCGGTGGTACGTATTGGGACATCGATGGCGACGGTGACCTTGATATCCTGCAAGGCGGCAGTTGGGCAATTAATGAAGTTTGGTGGTGGGAGAATCCATATCCGAACTATAACCCTGATGAACCCTGGAATCGCTATACCATCAAAGATCAGGGACAAAAGCAGCATCACGACCAGATATTCGGTGACTTTGATGGCGACGGCAAGGCGGAATTGGTTTTTTGGAACCAAACAGTCCGAAAGCTCCTGATCGCCGACATACCTGAGAATCCGAAAAAGAAAGATGACTGGTCGTTTACGGAAATATGGTCATGGCCGCGTGCATTCAAATATGAAGGTTTTGCCAAGGCTGATATTGACCTTGACGGAAAGATAGATCTCGTTGGCGGAGGTATGTGGTTCAAACACAACGGCGGCAAGAAATTTACCGCTAACATAGTTGACCAAAAATACGGGATGTCACGTTCAGCAGCCGGTGACTTCATCAAAGGAGGCCGGCCTGAAATCGTGCTGAATTCAGGCGATGGGGTGGGACCGTTAAACCTGTACGAATGGAAAGTTGATAAATGGATTAAATATACGCTGATTGAAAAAGTTGATCACGGACATACATTACAGGTTGGTGATATAAACAGCGACGGCCATCTGGATATTTACGCCGCTGAAATGTACAGGCCGGGACCGGGCGATAAATGCAGACAGTTGATTCTGTATGGAGACGGCAAAGGCAACTTTAAAATGCAGATTGTATCCACCGGTATAGGAACGCATGAAGGTCGAATTGGAGATATGGATGGTGATGGTGATTTAGATATACTCCAAAAAGATTTCCAGGAACATCAGCGGGTTGATATTTGGTTAAACAATGGCATATACAAAGCCAAGGGATCATGGTTAGATGAAGCGCGCAAATACCGTGTTCCTGTCAGAGTAAGCGCAGCAGGATACGAGCGTCAGAGTAAACCCGTTGAGGTGGAGATGAATTTTACTCAACTGCTCAGACGAACAGGTAAAAAAACGAAATTTGATGCCAAATCTATCAGAGTGACAGAGGTCGATGCTTCAGGCGAAATAGTCAACCGTTTAGTCAGGTTCCAATTTGACAAAGCTCCCGGCTTTGATCCAGTGACTTATGCGAAAGGCAAAATTACTTTTATGGCTGATGGGAAGACTCCTGCTGATTCGACACGCATCTTTCATGTTTACTTCAGCCGAGTCAGCACTACTTATTCACCACCATCTTTCAAACCGCTCGTCCGCTTAACTGACACTGTTGAGTATCAAGGTCAGGAAAGTTTCAGGATTAAAACACAAAACGCCACGTATTATTATCACAAACAAGGGGCCGGATTCGCCGGCATCATAGATAAAGACGGAAACGACTGGCTCGGATATCGACTGGGAGGCGGCCCTGCCGGGGAATATCGCGGCATCCCTAATATGGGATATCCGGAAGGTTATTGCCACCCGGGTAAAACTGTATCGAAAAGTAAAATAATCAGCAGCGGGCCAATAAAGGTCAGCATCTTCTCGGTGTCCAATGATGGAAAAATGGAATGTATCTGGGACATATTTCCAGCTTATGCAAGGCTGACTGTCTTGAAAATGCGAAAACCATACTGGTTTTTATATGAAGGCACTCCGGGCGGAAAACTTGATGAAGATTCAGATTATTGCATTAGACCTGGTACACCGAATGGCATGAGAACGCCAGCAAAAATAAAATGGGATGGAGACATATCCTTCGGCGGCCATCTGGGAGAATGGCTTTGTTTTGGTGATGACAATCGTGCAATCTTTTTGATTCATCACGAGGATGATGAGGTGACAGACTCTTACTGGCCGATGCAGGGTCAGATGACGGTGTTTGGCTTTGGCCGTAAAGGCTTGAATAAGTTTATAGAAATGGTACCGGCCCATTTTACAATAGGTCTCTGTGATTGTTCCACTTTCGCGGAGTTTTGCAAAATTATCAATTCGGCATACTGCCCGATGGTTATTGAAGTGGGCAATCCGGAGATTGCCTGAATACAGTAGCTTTGAAACAGATTTCGGAGGTATATGAAGATGGACAATCAAGAAATACAAGGTAGGAATTCATTTTTGACAACGAATAGGACCGAACGATTATTTCTTTTGGTCTGTTTGTCGTTAGGATTGTTCACATGTTGTCATAGTGCCCAAGCCAGGATTCGATGGGAACGTAAGACCTTGCCCGGCCCTAACAGCGGCAACCAGCAGACAGCCTGTGTTGTAGCAGACCTCGATAAGGACGGTATCGACGACTTTGTCGTGACCGAACGTACTAAAACACCCTCTGTGGTGTGGTACAAGTACAATGGAGAAAGCTGGGACATGAAGATGATCGACAACACCCACCTTAAGCCGGAAGCCGGTGGTGATACCTGCGATATTGACCGAGACGGTGATCTGGACGTCATATTTGGCCAAGATGCCAGCGGAAACAGGATGTGGTGGTGGGAAAATCCTTATCCGGTTTTCTCCGGGCCATGGACACGTCACACTATTAAAAATGCTGACGGCAATAAACATCATGACCAGACTGTTGGAGATTTCGACGGTGACGGGAAGCTGGAGTTCGTTTCATGGCATCAAAGAGCCAGGAAACTTCTGCTTTACGAGATACCCTCGAATCCCAAACAAACCGGGCCCTGGTCATCAAACACCCTCTATTCCTGGAGTTCAGGACGCGAGCGTGAAGGTTTTCCTTCCATTCCCATGGACATTGACCTGGATGGCAAGGTGGATATTGTGGGAGGCGGCCGCTGGTTCAAACATCAAGGCGGCACCCGGTATGAGGAACATGTCATTGATACCGAGATGGCCTTTACTCAATGCGCTGTGGGCCAGTTGGTCAAGGGTGGCCGGCCGGAAGTGGTTTTTAGCCCCGGCGATATGAACGGTGACGCCAAGTGGTACCAGTGGAATGGCCAAGCCTGGATCGCTCAAACGCTACGATATATCATCCATGGACATACCTGCGAGATAAGGGACATAGACAAAGACGGAAATCCGGATATATTTATCGGTGAGATGGGCAAGCCCGGTGCTGGTGACAATGCTAAAACATATATGTGGTACGGAAACGGCAAAGGCAGTTTCATTGAGACAATCGTCTCTCATGGTCAGGGTATTCACGAAGGCAAACTGGCCGATCTGGATGGTGATGGCGACCTGGATATCCTTATGAAACCATACAATCACAATTCACCTCGTGTAGATGTGCTGCTGAACAAAGGTGTGAAAAAGATCTCACTGGACAAGTGGGAGCGCCATTTTATCGATGATTTGCCACAAAGGGCTATGTTCATACAAGGTGCTGATGTTGATTGTGATGGACACAGGGATTTAGTGGCGGGAAGCTGGTGGTGGAAAAATCCCGGAAAACTATCGGGCACCTGGAAACAAAGAACCATCGGTAACTCCCTTAGGAACATGGCCATTGTACATGACTTTGATGGTGACGGTGACCAGGATATCCTTGGCACGGAAGGTGTGGGGGCAGACAAAAATACCACATTTGTATGGGCACAAAACAATGGTAAAGGCGAGTTCTCCATCCTGAAGAACATTAATTACAGCGGGGGTGGTGATTTTCTCCAGGGTTGTACTGTGGGACGACTGGGCAATGACTTACAAATCGCACTCTCGTGGCATCGTGACGGGGGTGGTATCCACGCCCTGAATATCCCTTCAGAACCTGCCAAGGTAAAATGGACATCGACACTGCTTAGTACAACTGTAAGCAGCCCACCACAGGGAGAAGACCTGGACTACGGTGACATCGATAGGGACGGAGACCTGGATCTTCTGCTTGGTGATGTGTGGCTGCGCAATGATGGTGCCAAGTGGACAACGTTCCGCATGGGAAAGATTACCGAGGGTGAACCCGACCGTGTGGACCTGGCGGATGTTAACGGAGACGGCCGTTTGGATGCCGTGGTCTCTTTGGAGAAAGGTATTGATGTATGGTGGTTTGAAGCGCCGGAGGATCCCACGGATAAGTGGACACGCCACAAGATTGATGTGATTGATGGCCAGGGTTTCAGTATGGATACAGCCGATTTCGATGGAGACGGGGACCCGGATGTGGTTATCGGTGAGCATCGGGGCAAGCAGGAAAACCGCGTGGTCCTATTTGAGAATATCAGGTTAGGAAAAAGATGGAAACAACACGTTATTGATAAAGACTCCAAGAACACTATTGACCATCATGATGGAACCCAGGCCGTGGATATCGATGGTGATGGCGATTTAGATATCATCTCCATCGGGTGGTACAATCCGAAAGTTTGGGTATTTGAGAACCTGTAGCTTCAGTGAATTTGAGTAGAGAATTATAAAAAACCTGAGATTACTCTTGACGGAAACGAGGTTAATTTGGTATAAATAAGATCAGTAGAATCTTTTTACTTTCATTCTTCCAGGAGGAGTAAATTCTATGGCTTATTTCAGGTTTTCACGTTTTGATTTGCGCCTCACATAGGGCTTTAGAGGGAAGGAGGTAATCTCAAGTAGTACAATAATTATCCTGTGTGGATGTGTCACTTACAATAATTTAGAGAAGCGAGACATTATTATTAACCATTTATATTTAAGCCTATTTCAAAGGAGGACTATTATGTGTAGGAAAATGATTTATTTGGTTTCTTTTGTTTTGGTGCTGGGCCTGGTTCTGACGAGCATAGCTAAGGCAGACCTCGCCAGCTGGTGGAAGCTTGATGAAGGTTCTGGTACAACGGCGTCGGATGCAAGCGGTAATGGGAACAACGGCACCCTCAATGGCGATCCACAGTGGGTGGCTGGCAAGTTAGGCGGCGCGCTGGAGTTTGACGGGTTCTCCGACGGGGCCAACCACACGACGGATCCTGGTAATATTAATTGGGTGTCCGTGGATCCGTTCGATGTGGTTGGCCCCGGTATCACCCTGGCGGCGTGGATTAGGCCCGAGGGCTTCGATATTAGTGACGCCCGCATTGTCACGAAACAGAAAACCTGGTCTTCAAGTGATATCTGGTGGATGTTGAGCACGTATACAGACGGCACGGCTCTTCGGATGCGCCTCAAGACGGACGACGGGGGGCCCGACAACGGTACCACGACAATGTGGAGTGACGCCGGGTATCTCGAGGCTGGTGTATGGTCGCACGTGGCAGCAACCTACGACGGCAGCGAGATGCGGCTGTACCACAACGGCGTGGAAATTATGAGCACGAACAAGACTGGTACGATCCAGACCGACCCCACCGCGGCTGTGGCGATCGGTAACGGCCCGCTTGGCGATCCCGGCGGCCTGAGAGCAACATTCCATGGCCTGATCGATGACCTTCGCATCTATAACTCTGCACTGAGCGAGCAAGAACTTCTTGGGGTTATGCAGGGCGGTGGAGTATCGTATCCATTTGCATCCCGCCCCGCCCCTGCTGATGGTGCCCTGTATGCCGACATATGGGTGAATCTTTCCTGGAACCCGGGAGACTCCGCCGTCTCGCACGACGTGTACATGGGCGACAATTTTGACGATGTCAATGATGATGACGGCACCGGCGCTACGTTCCGGGGTAACCACGGCGATGCGTTCATTATTGCCGGCTTTCCCGGATTCGCCTTTCCGGATGGTCTTGTTCCGGGCACAACTTACTATTGGCGGATTGACGAGGTCAATGATAATGAGCCGAATAGTCCATGGAAAGGTACTGTCTGGAGCTTTAGTATTCCTCCCAAGACTGCATACTATCCCGACCCGGCTGATGCTGCCGAGTCTGTAGATCTGGACGCAGAGCTTAGCTGGACACTCGGTTTCGGTGCGAAATTGCACACGGTTTACTTCGGTGACAATTTTGAAGAGGTGGATAATGCAGCCGGTGGATCCCCTCAGGGAACTACGACCTATTCTCCCGGCACACTTAAATTGGCTAAGACTTACTACTGGCGGGTCGATGAGTTTGATATTATCGAGACATATAAGGGCGACGTCTGGAGCTTTACTACTCAGGGCGCCGTCCAAAGTCTGGATCCATTAAATGGCGCTGTGGATGTAAAACAGACAGCAATTCTTACCTGGTCACCGAGTGTCTATGCTGCTTCGCATGAGGTCTATTTCGGAGCAGATAAAGATGCCGTGAAAAATGCCGATACCGGTTCACCAGAGCACAAAGGTATGAGGGCCCTCGGTTCTGAAAGCTATGACCCCGGAAAGCTTGAGTGGGATACCACCTACTACTGGCGTATTGATGAATTCAATAACGCTAACACCGACAGCCCATGGACAGGTCCTTTATGGAGCTTTACGACGGCCAACTTCCTTATCGTGGATGATTTTGAGTCCTACAACGACATTGACCCCCCTGACCCGGGGAGCAACAGGATATTTGAAGCGTGGCCGGACGGTTATGAAATCCCGACAAACGGAGCTCTCGTTGGTAATGACCTTCCTCCTTATGCCGAGCAAAGTATTGTTCACAGCGGCATCCAGTCGATGCCGATGACCTACGACAACGCAGTCGGAAAATCCGAAGCGACTTTGACATTGACTTCCAATCGTGACTGGACGGTGAACGGTATAAACACACTGACTATTTGGTTCAGAGGTGAAGCCGCTAATGCTGCTGAGAATTTGTATGTTGCCCTTAATGGCAGCGCGGTGGTCAATCATGATAATCCTGATGCAGCACTGAGAAGTTCCTGGACCCAATGGAATATCGATCTGCAGGCGTTTGCAGACCAGGGAGTGAACCTCGCCAATGTCAGTTCGATTACTCTTGGTCTTGGTAACAGGAGCAATCCGGTGGCCGGTGGTGCAGGTATGATGTACTTCGATGATATTCGACTATACGCACCGGTGCGATAGGTGTCAAATTATGAATTTAAGAGCAACCAAGGTATTGTTATTTTACTTTTTTTAGGAAGATTATCGAGACCTTTTTGTTTCATTTATGTTGATGACATACAATTATTAGAAAATAACATCTACCTGAGTATGGATAGGGAAAAGGAAACAATCAGTGCGATTATTCGACACGTTTCACTGAGACGAAGTGCTGAACGATCCACCGGAGGTCTTCGTTGTCCGGCGATGCGAGCGTTATACCGGAATGAGCCGATGGATCTGCTGCATTGACTCTGATGAACTCGAGTGTGCGTTTATCCATCCATTTGCGTTTCTCCGCATGGCCGTCAGCAAAGCCGAAGGTGCTTGCCTTGATGTGGTAAGAAGCCAAGGGATCATAAAAGGCCCAACTCCCCGGATTAGCCAGGCGATTCATGCTGCCTCCCATAGGCAAATGCCATCCCCCTTCGTTTTCCCCGTATTGACTACCGTTGTGCTCCTCCTCGACGAAAACATAATATTGGGGCGCATTCCTTACCTCGAGCATCCTTCTATGGTAGCGATATCCACCACGACCCTGGAGTTCTCCCTCGCTAAGAGGGCCAAAAGCATAGGAGATGGAATAGCTTCGAAAACAATCACGAGGGGGTCGTCTGGTGCTTCGGCGATTATCACCCGGGCAGTGATAAACGTCCACGTCCTTGACGTACGGCCACATCGTCCCAAGTTGTATTCCTCGATACCTATCCTCATTCGTAATGGTCTCGGGTGCCGGCTGGGGCAAATTGTTTCCTGCAAAGTCCTTCGGTCGGTGAACCCAAGGGCTCTTATCAGTTGGAGTTTCGTAGCAGGCGCCATTACTCATGAGAAGATCGTCATTGTCATCTGTATACATGATCCATCCGGCTGTGAGGCTGCGATGGTTTGTCAGACACCTCGCCATAGTCGCCTGTTTCTTTGCTGCATTTAGCGCCGGCATCAAAATAGCCATTAAGAGGGCAATTATGGCGATTACAACTAACAGTTCAATCAGTGTGAAACCTCTTGCTGTGTTCATGATATGCCCCTTGTTCTTTTGCATGAATCGATATTCTCCTTTTGAGCGTGCTGAAAGCGCATCATTTTCTTTCAACCTTACATATTACCATAAGCCTCTTTGAATTTCAACCGATTTAGATCGAATTTTTTCCTTGACGGGAGGGTAGCTAATATTGTATAGATAATATTAGTGAATCTTGTGCCTGCACGGTCGGGCATCTGTGGTTTTGAGGTCATCCAGCGGGCAAAATTCTTCAGTTTTTCGATAGAGGAGGAGTTATTATGCAAGACACAGAGTTAGTTGAAACAGCGACTTTGTGCTTCGCAAGTGGAGGTTTTCACATTTCAACGAAAAATTCATATCACTCTACGATAACGTTTGTTTTGGTGTGTGGCCAAAGCACAGTGAGTTATTACAGTAACTGTTTTAAAGGAGGATTATTATGTGTAAGAAATTGATTTATTTTGTTTCTGTTGTTTTATTGCTGGGATCGGTTAGTCAAGCTGAGGACATACAGTGGACCGATCTTGGCGCCGACCACCTCTGGAGCAATCCGGAAAACTGGGATCTGGGTAGAGTCCCTACCCTGGCCGACGAGGTCAGGATAGACGTGCCAGCCGCAGGAGCGCCAAACGGCCCGGTTATTCAGGATGGGATCGATGCGAAGGCTAAAGGGATCTTTAATGAAGCGCCTGGGAAGCCCACGCTGACGATGACCGGTGGAACCCTTGAGGTAGCAGAATGGATTTGGTGGGGTGACGGAGCCGATTCCTTCGGCATCTGGGTCATGAGCGGCGGCACCGTAACTGTTGCTAATGAATTCGAGCTTGGATGGGACGGCGGTGCAGGCACTCTGACTATTACCGGCGGTACAATCAACGCCGGAGAGGCGGTAATCCCTACGGGTAGTGGAGCATTTGGGGAACTATTCCTAAATGGCGGTACCTATAACGTCACCAAGCCCGGCGGCCTCAATGTGAAGGAAAACGGCCTGATAGATATCACCGAAGGTACGTTAGTGTTAGAAGGTGACGAGACGGCGAAAATCAATGACCTTGTCGCCGCGGGCCTGATTACCGCCTACGGCGGCGCTGGCCAATTCGAATTGGACTTTGATGGCAGGAATCCCGGCAAGACTACGTTGACAGCCATTCCCGAGCCCGAGCCGGTTAATCCCGGCGCCGATGGTCTGATTGCGCATTGGCCGTTGGACGAAGGTGCCGGCAACACGGCCGCAGATATTGTCGGTGGCCACGACGGCACGCTCAAAGGTGGAGTGGCCTGGGCGGGTGAGGGATCTCCCGTGAACGGTGACGCGCTTTCCTTTGACGGGCACTCCGACGGTGCCAACCACACGACGGATCCTGGTACTATTAATTGGGTGTCCGTGGATCCGTTCGATGTCGTTGGCCCCGGTATCACCCTGGCGGCGTGGATTAGGCCCGAGGGCTTCGATGTTGGTGACGCCCGCATTATCACCAAACAGAAAACCTGGTCTTCAAGTGATATTTGGTGGATGTTGAGCACGTATACAGACGGCACGGCTCTTCGGATGCGACTGAAGACGGACGACGGAGGTGCCGACAATGGTACCACAACGATGTTTAGTGACACCGGGTATCTGGAGGCTGGTGTATGGTCGCACGTGGCAGCAACCTACGACGGCAGCAAGATGCGGCTGTACCACAACGCCGTGGAAATTATGAGCATGGACAAGACTGGTACGATCCAGGCCGACCCCACCGCGGCTGTGGCGATCGGTAACAGCCCGCTTGGCGATCCTGGCGGCCTGAGAGCACCGTTCAATGGTTTGATCGACGATGTACAAATTTACGACCGGGCTTTGTCTGAGGGCGAGGTCCTTTACCTTGCAGGTGCGCGTGCGACGCCGGTTGATCCGGGCACAGATGGTCTGGTTGCATTCTATGCGCTGGACGGCGACGCTAATGATAGTTCCGGTAATGAGCTCCATGGCACTTTGGTTGGCGATGCGGCATTTGTCGAAGGAAAGGTTGGCATGGCACTGGATTTAGATGGTGATGGCGACTACGTGGACGGTGGCAGTCCCCCCGAGTTGGTGATTACCGAGGCGATTAGCATCTCCTGTTGGGTTAATCCAATGCAACTCGGCGGTGAGCAAGGTTTCGCCGGCCTGGACGCGGGGTATTATTTCAAGGCCCATGGCGAAGGCGTTCGGTTCACTACGCCTGGTATTTTAGATCACAGCAGCGCCAACCTCACTCTTGAAGCCGGAGTATGGCAGCATGTAGCGGCCACCTTCCAGCCCGGACAGGACGAGGGGCTTGTATTCTACCTCAATGGAGTCGAAACCGAGCGGATGACCAGTTCAGCCATAAACACGGGCACGGGACCTTTTCGTATCGGTAACAATCAGTGGAATGAGTTCTTAACCGGCCTCATTGATGAGGTCGCTATATACGGCCGTATTTTGTCTGCCGGTGAGATTCGTTACCTTGCCGGTATTAGGCCGATGGATGATTTTCTTGGCCCTGACGTAACAGCGCCTGGCGATGTCGTCCAGGGTGTTCCGAACGATGGTCTAATGAATGGCGATGATTTCGGCTGGCCTGGTGCAGAAACGCCTGACTTGGCGATTGATGATGATATAGGAACGAAGTTCCTGCATTTCAAGGGTGATATCGAGCCGACCGGAATCCAGGTTGAGCCGGCTTCTGGTGCGAGTATTGTTACGGGACTGACTCTCACAACGGCAAATGATTCGCCCGCGCGTGACCCGGCTACATTTGAACTATCCGGTTCAAATGACAGTATTGATGGTCCTTATACCTTGATTGCCAGTGGTGATGTTGTCGATTTCACCCAGGAAGCTGAGTGGCCGCGATTCACCATGAACGCCACACCGATTTCATTTGATAATGATGTGGCATACAAGTACTACCAGCTCATGTTCCCGATCGTTCGGGATGCTGCAGGTGATAACAGTATGCAGATTGCAGAAGTAGAATTGCGAGTCACTAAAATTCCTGGCTCGAATTAATGAAGATCTGAATTAGTTCGCAACAAACGCGAACTCGACTACGAAGATTAGTTTGGGGCCTATACTGATTTATTCGGTATAGGCCCCTTTGTCTTAGAGCAATATAGAAACTCAGGACACTATGGCTTAAACACACGAAATGTTAACAACCGAGTAAACATAATATGGCTCCTTTATAACCAGTCACCAACTGGTATTTGATCTACTGCATGTCGCAGGACAGGATCGACATTTGTATACACCTTATTGGTAAGATCAGGTGAAGAGTGCTCCAACAATTTCTGTATGACAGCTGTGGATACACCATTCTGAGCAAGTACAGAACCAAAGGTCTTGCGTAAATCATGAAATTTGAAATCATCCAATTTAAGTTTATGACGTATCTTGTTCCATCTGTACCTGCTGAAATTATCATTAAATATATTTTCTTGTTCAGCATCCAATCCGGAAACATATTTCTTTAGCTCAGCCATGATCGGAACCGGGACAGGCCGTGAGCCCATACTCTTTCTGGTCTTTTTGCTCCTTGTAGTAACATAGCTGTTTTCGAAGTCAATATCCGAGATTCTCCATGGCTCAATATCTCTGAGTCTGAGACCTGTGCCTAAAGCCAACAGAATTCTCATCCACATTGTCTTATGGCGTTTAGCAGTTGAGAGTAATTTCTTTATCTGAGTGTTACTTAAGGATATGACAGGCCTCTCATCTTCCTTCAACAGCTTGATCTTAATCTCTCCATTAACATACCTGTTTTCCCTGCACCAGTAAATAAACGCTGTCAGGTTTCTGATGTCTTTATTGACTGTTGAACGTACTACCTCTTTGCCTCTTTCGAGTATGTACTTGTCGATGGTATTTTGCTTAATTTGTTTTGAGTTACATCTTCCAATCAGCCGTTCAAAATGACGTAGCGTGAGGGCTACTTCATAAATTGAAGCTTCGACAGAACCAGCGACTTTTTTGCTGTGCACATACTCGTCTCGCATCTGGGGCCAATTAACGGTAACTGTTCCAGTAAACACGTCGGAGTTCAATTGAGCATATTTTATCTGGCGAAAATGTTCAGCCAGGGCTTTACTTGGTAAGGCCTTTGCCTTGCGTTTGCCGCTTTCGTACCAGCCAATCCACCAGCCTTTTATACGCTTTCTTTTGTATATCCAAACCTTTTTCATACCTAGATTTATCGTGATTTTAGGTGTATGAATCAAGTGAAAAAGGAGGGCAGATTTCGGGCAAAATAGTGACATAATGGAGACAAAGGCCGAGATTTTTAAGCTCTATTGAATATAAGACTATATTTTATAAAGAGTTATACATATTTTACATTTAATTTTCACCGTATACTTAATCCGATGCTACAAAAACCTTCGTTTTTTCGCTAAAATCAAGGGTGAGCAAATCCAGACATCTGTTACATATGGCCATCGCTAAGACGTGTTGAAAGCGGTTATTTTCCTCTTCTAAGAACATCGTGTCCAAAT
>DATKYR010000007.1:0-38358 GCA_035528395.1 Sedimentisphaerales bacterium | reverse complement strand
ATTTGGACACGATGTTCTTAGAAGAGGAAAATAACCGCTTTCAACACGTCTTAGCGATGGCCATATGTAACAGATGTCTGGATTTGCTCACCCTTGATTTTAGCGAAAAAACGAAGGTTTTTGTAGCATCGGATTAAGTATCCGGATGAAAAGAAATCTATCATTTATATAACTCTTTTGAAAATATAGCTTTATATTTCACCTGGTTTAACAATCTCGGGCCATGTCACCATTTTGACACTATTTTGAACTAAATCCGACCTTCTTTTCCACTTGATTTGGACACTTAAAATCACGATAGATTAAGTTATGAATAAGGTATGGATCTACAAAAGAAAGCGTATAAAAGGCTGGTGGGTTGGCTGGTATGAAAGCGGCAAACGCAAAACAAAGGCCTTACCAAGTAGAGCTCTGGCCGAACATTTTCGCCAGATAAAATATGTTCAGTTGAACTCTGACGTTTTTACTGGAACTGTTACCGTTGATTGGCCCCAGATGCGAGACGAGTATGTGCACAGCAAAAAAGTCGCTGGTTCTGTCGAAGCTTCAATTTATGAAGTAGCCCTCACGCTACGTCATTTTGAACGGCTGGTTGGAAGATGTAACTCAAAACAAATTAAGCAAAACGCTATTGACAAGTACATACTCGAAAGAGGCAAAGAGGTAATACGTTCAACAGTCAATAAAGACATCAGAAACCTGAGAGCATTTATTAATTGGTGCAGGAAAAACAGATACGTAAATGGTGAAATAGAAATCAAAGAATTGAAAGAAGATGAGAGGCCTGTCGTATCCCTAAGTCACACTCAGATCAAGAAATTGCTGTCAACTTCTAAACGCTATAAGACAATGTGGATGAGAATTCTGTTGGCTTTAGGCACAGGCCTTAGACTCCGTGATATTGAGATATGGAGGGTCTCGGATATTGACTTTGAAAACAGCTATGTCACTACAAGGAGCAAAAAGACCAGAAAGAGCATGGGCTCACGGCCTGTCCCGGTTCCGATCATGGCAGAGCTTAAGAAATATGTTTCCGGATTGGATACTGAACAAGAAAATATATTTAATGATAATTTCAGCCGGTACAGATGGAAAAAGATACGTCATAAACTTGGCTTGGATGATTTCAAATTTCATGATTTACGAAAAACCTTCGGCTCTGTGCTTGCTCAGAACGGCGTATCCACAGCTGTCATACAGAAATTATTGGAGCATTCTTCACCAAATCTAACCAACAAGGTATACATGAATGTCGACCCTGCCCTGCGCCATGCGGTAGATCAAATACCGGTTGGTGACTGGCTGTAATCCCAGCTTTGCGATCTGAGGCCTTCTTCTTTGCAATATCCGTAGTTAGCTATTCTCTCGCAGCGATTGGCTAATAGCCGCTGCTGCTTGGCGTCCACTATTAATCGCATGTACGACCAGTGAAGTCCCACTTATGTTATCACCTGCCGCAAATATACAAGGCTGGCTTGTCTGATAACCATTCACTTCCACATTACCGTGATCATCCAATTTGAGACCCAGGCTTTTTATTAGGCCTTCGTGAACAACATGCACAAATCCCATCGCTAAAATCACAAGGTCCGCCTCAAGAACAAAATCAGTGCTCGGTATCTCCTTTATCTTCCAGCCGTCGGACTTTTTTATCCATTTAACCTCACAGCAATGAAGTTGCCCCACCCGAATTTCATAGCCTGTAAACTTCTTAGTCATTACACCCCATCGTCGCCCACAACCTTCTTCGTGAGATGGAGATGTCCTCATAATTCGCGGCCACATAGGCCATGGTGTATCGGGGGGCCGGGTATCCGGAGGCTCAGGCAAAATTTCCAGCTGATATATCTTTTCAGCACCTTGGCGGCGGGCAGTTCCTACGCAGTCGCTGCCGGTATCACCACCACCTATTACAACTACGACTTTGTCTTTGGCCGTAACAACCCTGGATTCATCTATTGACTTGCCCGAGCAAACCTTGTTTTGTGATGATAAGTATTCCATTGCAAACAAAATGTTTTCATACCCCCTACCGGGTATATTAAGGTCCCGTGGTTGACCTGCCCCCATCGCCAGGCAGACACAATCGAACATCTTTTGCAGATAGCGGGTGGAGATATCCTCTCCCACATTGACACCGGTCTGAAACTCAACACCCTCAGCCCTTAGCTGTTCCAATCTGCGGTCGATAATGCGTTTTTCGAGCTTGAAGTCCGGGATGCCGTAACGCAACAGGCCACCCGCCCGCTCATCTTTCTCAAAAACGACCACATCATGTCCGGTCCGTGCCAGTTGTTGGGCGGCCGCAAGACCCGCCGGACCGGAGCCTATCACGGCAACACGCTTGCCTGTCTTATGCAGGGCCGGTATCGGCTTTATCCAGCCTTGCTCGAAACCGCGTTCGACTATTTGCAGCTCTATGTGTCTTATCAATACAGGTTCGTCATTTATAGAAAGCGTACATGCTGCCTCACAGGGCGCCGGGCACACCCGGCCGGTAATTTCAGGAAAGTTGTTCGTAAAGTGCAGAAGCTGGCAAGCCTGCTCCCATTTTCCCTTATATACCAGCTCGTTTAGCTCCGGTATGCAGTTGTTAAGCGGACAGCCGGTACCGTGACAAAAAGGTATTCCGCAATCCATGCACCTTGCGGTCTGCTGATAAATCTGCTCGGGTGTAAGGGGCAGGTCGAACTCAGCAAAATCATGCACTCTTTCCTCGATTGGCCGATGTCCAACCTCCTGACGCTTATATTTTAGGAAACCTTTTACCTGGCCCATTACCTGGCCCATGAAAATACCTCCTCGGTTGCCGGGATAGTTTCAGTGTCCCGCTGCTGGGCGGCACGCATCTTTTGCAATGCTTTGCGATAATCTATGGGGACAACTTTCACAAACTTGCCGACCATATCCGGCCAAGCATCCAGGATGTGTTGTGCACGTTTGCTGTTAGTGTATCTGAGATGCTGCCGAATTAAATTGTGCAGCAGGTCTTTGTCTTCTTCTTTCCAGACACTTTCCAACTCTACCATGTCAAGATTACATCTGGTATCAAACAACTGCGCCTCATCGAGCACATAAGCAAGACCGCCGCTCATACCGGCTGCAAAATTGCAACCGGTTTTACCAAGTACAATAACTGTTCCTCCGGTCATATATTCGCATCCGTGGTCACCGAGACCTTCAACAACAGCGGTTGCTCCGCTGTTACGCACGCAGAATCTCTCGCCCGCCATTCCATTAATAAAAACCTCTCCGGATGTAGCTCCGTAAAGCACAGTATTGCCCACAATGATATTTTCATGGGGCAAAAACGGCGAACCTTCCGGCGTTTTGATGATAATCCGTCCGCCCGAAAGACCCTTGCCCAGATAGTCATTACTATCGCCGAGAAGCTTCAACGTTACACCGGGCGCTAAGAATGCCCCGAAACTCTGCCCGGCGGAGCCGGACAAGACGATTTCCAAAGTGTCGTTGGGCAGACCTTTCGGGCCATATTTTTTTACTATTTTATTGCTCAAAATCGCTCCAACCGTCCGGTCTATGTTTCGGATCGGCATCTCAATAACAGTATGCTCGGCTCGCTCAATTGCCGGTTTGGCTTGCTCAAGTATCCGCCAATCGAGGTGGTCATCGAGTTTGTCCGCCTGTGAATTCACCGACCTTAATGCTTTTTGGCCCGAGACATCGGGCTGATAAAAGACCATAGAGAAATCAAGGCCCTTTGCCTTCCAGTGATTAATTGCCGTTTTGGTATGCAATTTGTCAACTCTGCCAATCATATCCTCAAATTTCTTAAAGCCGAGTTGTGACATGATTTGGCGCACTTCCTCAGCTACAAAATACATGAATCTTTCAACATATTCGGGTTTCCCCGCAAATCTTTTTCGCAATTCAGGGTCTTGGGTACCGATTCCGAAGGGACAGGACCCCTCATGACATTTGCGTAACAAGGTGCAACCAAGCGTCACCAGGGCGGATGTGCCGAAGCCAAATCTTTCGGCCCCAAGTAAAGCCGCAACAACAACATCTCTTCCTGTTCTAAGCTGGCCATCAGTTTGAACCCGGATTCGGTCTCTCAGGTTGTTCATCACCAGGACCTGCTGTGTCTCAGCCAAACCGAGCTCCCAGGGACAGCCCGTGTGTTTTATTGAGGAGAGAGGACTTGCCCCGGTGCCGCCGTCATGGCCGCTGATAAGCACCTCATCCGCCTTACCTTTAGCAACTCCCGCGGCAATTGTGCCCACGCCCACCTCGGCCACGAGTTTAACCGATACTTTGACCCCTGGATTGCTGCACTTGAGGTCGTAGATTAGCTGTGCCAAGTCCTCAATCGAATATATATCATGATGTGGTGGAGGCGATATCAGCGTCACTCCCGGAGTCGAATGCCGAAGCCTGGCGATTTCTTCCGTAACCTTATGGCCCGGGAGCTGGCCGCCTTCACCGGGTTTCGCGCCCTGGGCTATTTTTATTTGAAGCTCTTTTGCATGAGCAAGGTAATTCAATGTGACGCCAAACCGTCCGCTGGCAACCTGCTTAATAGCACAGTTTTTCGAATCACCGTTGGATTCAAACTCATACCGGGTCGGGTCCTCGCCACCTTCACCGGTGTTACTCATCGCACCTATGCGATTCATGGCTACAGCAAGACACTCATGCGCTTCTTTGCTTATTGAACCGTGGCTCATCGCACCGGTGCAAAATCTTTTGACTATTTCACCGGCGGGCTCGGCCTGCTCAAGTGGAATCGCGTTGCCCTCAACGAATTCGAAAAGTCCCCGCAGAGTATATAACTTTTTTGCTTGTTGGTTTATTGCTTTGGCATAATCATCGTAAGCCTGCCGGTCTGTGTATGTGACAGCACGTTGCAGACTCGCAACGGTAGTGGGATTCCAAAGATGCTGCTCGCCGTTATGTTTGAAATGATATTCACCGCCAAAATCCAGTCCAAGCGCCCCGGCAGGGCGCTGCTGGAAAGCGTCCTGGTGTCGAGCTGTCGCTTCATGAGCAATTTCTGACAGGCCAATCCCGCCGATTCGTGAGCTTGTACCGGTAAAGTACTCGGCTACAAAAGAACGATTCAGACCAATAGCTTCGAACAATTGAGCTCCCGTGTAGCTTCGAAGGGTGGAGATGCCCATCTTGCTCATGGTTTTCAGGATACCTTTCTTAACGGCGGCAATATAATTATCCGCTATCTGGGTCGGGTCCATCTTCACGGGCAGGTCATCCAGCCGGTGCAGCTCATCAAGTAATTCGAACACCAAATATGGATTGACCGCATTAGCTCCGAATCCACATAAAAGGCAAAAGTGCATAACCTCACGCGGCTCACCGCTTTCAATAATAAGACCAACCTCACCACGAAGACCGCGATTGAGCAGTCCATGATGAACGGCGGCGGTCGCTAAAAGCGATGGAATCGGGGCCTTCGTTTGTGACGCTTGCCTGTCACTGATTATTATTAGTGAAGCGCCTTGTTTGACGGCTTCTTCGGCGGAATCAACCAGGTCATTCAATGCGAGTCTCAAACTGTGTCTGATATTCGTGACGTTGCAATCAAACACGGCCGAGATGCCTATGGTTTTGAGGTCCTTCCGTTGTACTGTTCGCAATCGCTGAATATCCTCGTTGGCCAAAATCGGGTGAGGCAATTTAAGCTGACGGCAATGTTCAGGCGTCTCTTCAAGGATGTTTAGCTTCTTGCCCACGAAGTTCATCAAACTCATAACCAGACCTTCTCGCAGAGGGTCTATGGCAGGATTTGTCACCTGTGCGAAAAGCTGTTTGAAATAGTTGAACAGTAGCTTCGGTCTGTTGGAAAGAACCGCCAGGGGTGTATCATTTCCCATGGAGCCTACCGGCTCCTGAGCATTCAACGCCATTGGAAGTAAAATCATTTTCAGCTCTTCCCGGGTATAACCAAACAATCGAAGTTTGCGAGCCAGTGTTTCAGAGTCAGTCTGTGCCAGTTTAGGGGCATCAAACAAACCGCGGAGCTCTATTTTGTTTTCATCCAGCCATCTGCGATAAGGTTTTTGACGGGCGATTTTACTTTTTATCTCGTTATCGGAAATTATTCGCCCCTCGAGAGTATCGACCAGGAACATATGACCCGGCTGTAAGCGTCCCTTATGACGGATTTTATCGGGTGGAAACTGTACAACTCCTGTTTCGCTGGCCATGATGACTAATCCGTCATTTGTTACAAGATAGCGGCAGGGCCTTAGCCCATTGCGGTCAAGTGTTCCACCAACGACCCGGCCGTCGGTAAAGACCATGGCGGCTGGGCCGTCCCACGGTTCCATTATAGATGCGTGGTATTCGTAAAATGCACGTTTATCAGTACTGATATGATATTTCGGCCCAAAAGCCTCCGGAATCATCATCATCATCGAATGAGGCAGGCTCCTTCCAGAGCGAACCAGTAGCTCGAGCACACTATCAAAACACGCTGAGTCACTCATTTCTGGCGTCAAGACTGGCAGCAGGTCGTCCATATCGTCACCGAAGACGTCGCTGGCCATAATCGTCTCGCGTGCCTGCATCCAATTGCGGTTGCCGCTAAGAGTATTGATTTCACCGTTGTGAGCTATACAGCGGAATGGTTGGGCAAGACGCCAGTTTGGAAACGTATTTGTGCTGTAACGCTGATGCACAATGGCAAGAGCCGATATAAGAAGTCTGTTAGCAAGATCAGGATAGAATGCAAACAACTGCCAGGCCATAAACATTCCCTTGTAGCAGATTGTTCTGCACGAAAGACTGGTTATATAGAAGTCCTGTGCCGTTTCGCCGAAATTCTCTCTGACGAGCCGTTCGGAGCGTTTGCGTGCCAAATAAAGACGTCGCTCAAGCAGCTCGTCTTCGAAAGCAGACCCATCGACAAAAATTTGCCTGATAGAAGGCTCAGCCGTCAGAGCTATTTGGCCAAGACAGTCGCTGGAGGTCGGCACATCCCGCCATCCAAGTACCATCATCCCATAATAATCAAGGGCAGATTCCAGGACCTTATCGCACTGTTGGCGAAGTTTAGTATCTTTTGAACCAAAGACCATACCCGCACCGTAATGAGTCGGTTCAGGCAGGCTAAAGCCCAGCTTTTCACATTCAGCACTGAAAAACTCGTGTGGAATCTGTATAAGAATCCCAGCGCCATCGCCGGTGGTCTCATCGGCTCCCGCTGCTCCGCGGTGATGCAGATTTATAAGTATCTGCTTGCCATACTCGATAATCGAGTGGTCGCGCTTGCCGCAGATATTTACAACTGCACCTATTCCACAGGCATCGTGTTCCCGCCGGCTTTCATACAAGCCTTGATTTTTATGAGCATTTTTCATCTTTTTTTTAACTATCATAATATAAGTGGAACTCATAAGGATGTGGTCGAAGAGCTATAGGTCCCAATTCTTTTTCGCGTTTCCACTTGATCCACATTTCCACAAGGTCGTCGGTGAATACCTTACCGGCCATCAGGAACTTGTAGTCATTTTTCAGGGCGTCAATCGCTTCTGCTAACGTGCCGGGGGTTTTTGGATACTTATCCAGCTCATCAGGTGTCATCTCGTAAATATCCCTGTCCAACGGCTCACCAGGGTCAATCTTGTTCTGGATACCGTCTATAGCTGCCATAAGCATCGCTGTCCACGTCAGATAGCCGTTGCAGGTCGGGTCGGGGCAGCGGAATTCAAGGCGTTTTGCCTTCGGGTTTTCTGAATACATCGGGATTCGGACACCCGCAGAGCGGTTCCGCTTTGACATGACTAAGTTCACCGGAGCCTCGAAACCAGGTACAAGACGACGGTAGGAGTTTGTAGTCGGCGCCGCAAAAGCCAGAATCGCCGGTGCATGCTTGAGGATGCCGCCAATTGAATAAAGGCCGATATCACTGAGTCCGGCATACCCATTATCTGCAAACAGAGGCTTTCCGTTCTTCCAAAGCGAAAAGTGAGTATGCATCCCGCTGCCGTTGTCCTCAAAGACCGGCTTGGGCATAAAGGTTACCGTCTTGCCGTTGCGTTTGGCTACATTCTTAATGATATACTTGTACCACATGAACTGGTCAGCCATCTTCAGAAGGTCAGTAAACACCATATCTATCTCGGCCTGCCCGGCCGTTGCAACTTCGTGATGGTGCGCCTCGACCAGAATGCCTACTTTCCACATCTCCTGAACCATCTCACCACGCAGATCGTGATAGGTATCGGTGGGGCTTACCGGGAAATAACCGCCCTTAAAACTCGGCTTATAACCCAGGTTTGGCTCCTCGAAACGGGCCGTGTTCCATGCTCCCTCGACAGAATTTATTTCATACATTCCCGTATGCTGATTCTGCTCGTAGCGGACCTCATCAAATATAAAGAATTCCGGCTCAGGCCCAATATAGCAAACGTCGGCAATACCGGTTTTTTTCAAATAAGCCACTCCCTTACGTGCCACATGCCTTGGGTCACGTGTGTAGTCTTCCTTAGTGACTGGATCAACGATATTTGCTATTACACTGACAGTCGGCTCCTTGAAGAAGGGGTCAATCACAGCAGTATCCGCATCAGGCACAGCTAACATATCCGAGACGTGTATCCCCTGCCATCCCCGAATCGACGAGCCGTCAAAGCCAAGCCCATCCTCGAAGGTGCTTTCATCCCAGGTTTCTATCGGGTAAGAACAGTGCTGCCATGTTCCTAAGAGGTCGGTAAATTTTAGGTCAACCATTTTCGCATTATTTTTCTTTGCGAATTCAAGAAAATCTTTCGGTGTCATCAGTTACTTCCTTTCAAAAACTGTTGTTTTTTGTTGTCATTGAGATCTTTTAATTAACCAATTGCCTTATTACCTTTTTCGCCGGTACGAATTCTGATACACTCAGGAAGGTCAAGCACGAATATCTTTCCATCACCGATCTGGCCGGTTTTTGCCCCTTCGACGATTGCATTGATTGTTTTCTCAACGAAATCCTCATTTACCGCTATCTCAAGGCGGACTTTCTTTAACAGGTTTACTTCAAACTTTATACCCCGATAGCTCTCCTCATAACCATGCTGTTCACCGCAACCCAGCGCATTTGTAACGGAGACCTTGAATACCTGGGCTTTATATAATGCCTTTTTGATATCTTTTAATTTGTGTGGCTGAATGTATGCTATTACAAGCTTCATGTCGCGCTCCATGTTTATGTAGTTGTCTTATGTAGTGCTGAATATTTGAAAACCACCATAGGCTTCCATACCATGTTCACCGATATCCAGCCCTCGCAATTCTTCTTCCCGACCTATTCTCAGACCAACAGTCAAGTCAATCAATTTGAATACTATACCCATACTCACAACTATAAAAACAACCGTACTTACGCTGCCTACTATCTGGATACCCAATTGCATTGGATTGCCGCCATAGACAAAGCCATTATTCGCCAGTCCTAACGCCCGTCTTCCGAAGATTCCGACACAAAGCGTGCCCCAAATCCCACAGATGCCGTGAACAGGAAACGCTCCTACAGGGTCATCAATCTGGAGCTTATCGAGCAGCTCGACACCTCTTACAACCAGATACCCGGCAGCTGTCCCTATCACTAATGCTGCCCAGGGCTCCACGTATGCACATGGTGCGGTTATAGCTACCAGCCCGGCCAGAGCGCCGTTCATTGCCATAGACAAATCTGGTTTGCCGAATCTTTTCCAAACTGTTGCCATAGCAGCGATTCCACCTAACGCTGCTGCTAAATTTGTATTGATGGCAATCCGACCTATAACCGAACCGTCAGCTACGCCGAGTGTTGAACCGGCATTGAACCCGAACCAGCCAAACCAAAGAATAAAAACACCTAAGGATGCCAGCGGGATGTTATGACCGGCAAAAACATTTGGTTTGCCATCCATTCCATATTTTCCTTCCCTCGGTTTCAGGATAGAGGTCCCGACAAGGGCTGCACAGCCACCGACCGTATGTACAACAGTTGAGCCGGCAAAATCAGCAAAGCCCATATCGCCGAGCCATCCACCGCCCCATATCCAGTGCCCGACGATTGGGTATATAAAGGCCGAGATAATAAACGAGTAAATCAGATAAGCCGGGAACTTCATCCGCTCTGCCATTCCACCGGCAACTATCGTCGCCGCTGCACCACAAAACACCGCCTGGAAAAGCCAGAACGCATATAGAGGTATACCGTTAGCCATAGGTTCCAGACTAAATAGACACCAGCCTTTCACACCGCAAAAACCATTGCCGTCACCGAACATCAAAGCGTAGCCGATAAGGAAAAAACCCAACGAAGCCATACAAAAATCCAGGAAGTTCTTTGTCAGGATGTTGCAGGTGTTCTTAGCTCTGATAAACCCGGCTTCCACCATCCCGAATCCAGCCTGCATGAAGAATACCATGAATGCTGCTAATAGCACCCACACCGTATCCAGCCCCTGCTTCAAATGCACGGTACTTATCTTCTCCTCACTAGCCAGTGCATTACTACAGAACAGAGTCGATGCTAAAAGTACCGACAAAACTAATCCACTTTTTCGAAAAACACTACTTTTCACAATAGCCATCTTTAGTCCCTTTTCAAAGCATTTCAGCTTATGGCTTGGCAATACTCGGTTCTGTGCGAAAACCATCTAAACCGAGATGCACTTTGGCCTACAGCCTATACTTTTAAGCAATAAGCGTGCCAGATTACGGATATGAGCATAACTCGTTATATTACAATGAGATATGCGTTATATTATGGTGCGGAGTGGCATAATAGATTGTGACATTTATGTCGCACATAGCAATATAGCTACATATTTGTAGCTAAGTAGTATTATATTGTTAAATGTCAGCAAAAATAAAGGAAAAACAAGGTCTTTTTGTGCGGTGTTATAAATCCTTGTTGTGAGGCGACTTATATACAAATAATGAGGCAAAGTTTATTTTTACTTATATTACATATTTGTAATATTTATTTGAATTCAGTACAATTATGTCCTATGATAATATTAAGCAGTTTTATAAGGAGTTTTAATTATGCCTTCAAAGCCTTTAAATATGCAAAAGAGGATAGCACATGCCACACGGCACGTGCAGGAGCTTGAGACGCTTTACAGAATAAGCCATATACTGGCGGCAGTTAAGAACCAGAAACAGGCCCTTGCCGAGGTTTTGGATATACTTGACCGGGAGCTGGGCATGAACAGAGGCACCGTAACACTTCTGGGACCGGATGGCAGTGAGATAAGAATTGAAGTGGCACACAATCTTTCACAAGAACATAGCCGAAAGATACGGTATCGCATGGGCGAAGGTGTAACGGGAAAGGTTATGGAGACGGGAAAGGCAATGATTGTTCCAAAGGTATCACAGGAACCGTTATTCCTCAATCGTTTCGACCGCTGGAACGTGACAAAAGAAGAGATCAGTTTCATTTGTGTGCCTGTTTCGATTGGGCAGGATGTGATCGGCGCAATCTCAGTTGATAGAGTCTTTGATGAAACGGCTTCACTTGATGAGGATATGCGTGTTCTCAGTATTGTGGCAAGCATGGTCGCCAACGACGTAAGGGTAAGGCGGGAAGTTGCGGTACGAAAGCAGGAGCTTGAGGATGAGAACCTGCGATTGCGCCACGAGCTTGAAGACCGGTTCAGGCCTGAAAATATCATAGGCAATTCCAGTGCTATGCGGGACGTATATCGTCAAATCCATCAAGTAGCCACCAGTGGCACAACTGTCCTTATTCGCGGGGAGTCGGGTACAGGTAAGGAGCTGGTGGCCCATGCGATTCACCATTTAAGCCCCAGAGCAGACAAGCCATTCGTAAGAGTGAACTGCGCCGCCTTGAATGAGAACCTGCTTGAAAGCGAATTGTTTGGTCACGAAAAAGGCGCCTTCACCGGGGCAATACAGAGCCGAAAGGGACGCATCGAAGAGGCTGAATGCGGCACGTTATTTCTTGATGAAATAGGGGATTTCTCTTCTGTTACGCAAGTCAAACTTCTTCGGATTCTCCAGGAACGTCAATTCGAACGAGTAGGCAGTAACCGCACCATAAAAACCAACGCCAGGATTATAGTCGCTACTAATCGTGACCTGGAAAAAGCTGTGGAAGAAGGTGTCTTTCGTCAGGATTTTTACTATCGTATAAATGTATTTCCTGTTTTTCTCCCCCCATTGCGAGACCGCAAAGACGATATTCTTTTACTGGCCGACTGTTTTGTGGAGCAGTATTCAAAGAAAATGGACAAAGATGTGCGGAGAATCAGCACCCCGGCCATCAATATGATGGTATCCTATCATTGGCCTGGAAACGTACGAGAGCTGGAAAACTGTATTGAAAGAGCGGTATTGCTGAGTACTGAAGGTGTTATACAAGGCCATCACCTTCCTCCGACACTACAAACCTCCGATGCATCTGATACCATTGGAACAGGTTCGCTTAACGAAAGAGTCAATTTGTTCGAGCGTGACGTTATTGTCGATGCACTAAAACGCTGCAATGGCAATCTTGCTGCAACAGCCCGTGACTTAAAAACCACAGCCCGGATTATAGGATACAAAGTAAAGGAGCTGGGAATTGATTACAAACGATACTACAGGAAGAGAGGTTGATTTATGACTGCATGGGCAAGTACTGGCATTGAAGGTTTGGATGAAATACTTTGCGGCTTGAAAAAAGGCGATAATATTGTATGGCAGGTCGATCGTATAGAGGATTATCAGCGATTTGTAACTCCTTATATCGCTCGCGCCGTACAAGACGGTCGAAACATTATTTACTTGAGGTTTGCCAAACATAAACCGCTCGTGGAAAATCAGCCAAACGTTACTACCTATTACCTGGATGCGGAGACCGGTTTCGAGGCTTTCACTACAAAGGTCCATAATATAATATCCCAGGAAGGACGGGAGACTTATTACATATTCGACTGTCTTTCCGACCTGCTGTCGGCATGGGCAACTGACTTGATGATCGGCAATTTCTTTATGGTTACTTGTCCCTACCTCTTTGAGCTGGACACCATTACCTATTTCACTATATTGCGAAACCGCCATTCGTTTCAGACTATTGCCCGCATTCGAGAAACAACTCAGTTGTTATTAGACCTGCATAATTTCGAGGGAAACTCTTACGTCCACCCGCTGAAGGTTTGGAATCGTTACTCCCCGACAATGTTTCTTCCGCACGTACAGCAGGGGGAAAAATTCTCGCCGATTATGAGTAGTATGGATGCAGCAAGACTTTTCTCACATATTTCGGATAAAGGCCTGAAGGGGTCAGCCAGAACTTTGGACTACTGGGATCGTCTCTTTATGAGAGCCGAGAGCTTAATGGCGGAACCCTCGGATTCCGAAGAGGTTAAGGAAATCATTGAACAGCTTTGCAGAATAATGATTGGACGCGAAAAGAGAATTTCACTTCTGGCGCAGGACAACTTTTCGCTTGGTGATTTTATCAACATCAAGAATAAATTGATTGGAAGTGGATTCGTCGGCGGCAAGGCGGCAGGTATGCTCATAGCCCAGAATATCTTGTTAAAAAATAAGTCTCTTGACTGGAGTCGGTACTTGGAGCCTCATGACTCATTCTATGTAGGTTCGGATGTCTTTTACAGCTATATAGTAGAAAACGGGTGGTGGAAATTATTTATGAAGCAAAAAACTAAAGATGGTTACTTCGAAGTCGCCCCTGAGATGAAAGAAAATTTGCTTCGCGGAAAGTTCCCTGATGAAATACGCGAACAATTCCAGGAATTGATCGAGTATTTCGGTCAATCTCCCATAATTGTACGTTCGAGCAGTCTGCTTGAAGATTCCTTTGGAAACGCTTTTGCCGGTAAATATGAGAGCATATTTTTGGTGAATCAGGGCGACCCGCAACAACGTTATGCCGAGTTTGAGAATACGGTTCGGAGGATTTATGCAAGCACTATGGACGAAAACGCGCTCACATATCGCTTACAAAGGGGCCTGGACCAGCAGGATGAACAAATGGCTTTGCTCGTCCAGAGAGTGTCAGGTTCATATCAAAATCATTACTTTTTCCCTACTCTTGCCGGCGTTGGTTTTTCCCATAACACTTTTGTCTGGAAGTCTGAGCTTGATCCCAAAGCAGGTATGTTGCGCTTGGTTTTCGGCCTTGGCACAAGAGCAGTAGAACGTGTTGAAGATGATTATCCCCAAATAATTGCTTTAGACCAACCATTATTACGGCCTTACTCTGAAATCGAAGATGTTATGAAGTTCTCTCAACATAACGTTGACCTACTCGACGCTGAAGAAGATAAGTTAAGAACTCTTGAGGTGACCGAGCTACTCGAAAAGGTCGAAATGAAGTTAGACCTGATAGCAAGTCGGGACCATCGAGCAGAGCGAAGGATGAAAGAGCTCGGCATGAAAAGTAAAAACATTTGGATATTGACATTTGAAAAACTGCTATCAAAAACCAATTTTCCGCAAATTATGCAGAAAATGCTTGAGACTTTGGAAAGTCATTATCAATACCCTGTTGATATTGAATTTACTGCTAACTTTACTAAGAATGATGAGTTGAAGATTAATCTGGTTCAATGTAGACCATTACAGACGAAAGGGCTGACTGCGAGAGTGACGATACCGAAAAAAATCGATTCGGAAAAGATTTTATTTAAATCTTGTGGATATACAATGGGTGGTAGTATCTCAACGCAGATAAGAAGAATCATCTATGTTAATCCTGCAGCTTATGTGCAAATGCCTCTCACACAGAAATATGACATAGCCCGATTGGTGGGTAAATTAAATAGCCAAATACCCGACAGAGAAACCACCCCAACAATTTTACTCGGGCCTGGTAGATGGGGAACAACAACGCCGAGTCTTGGGGTTCCTGTCAGTTTCGCTGAAATCAACAAGGTCGCCGTGTTGGCGGAGATTGCTTACGAGGGCGTTAATCTAATGCCGGAGCTTTCTTTTGGAACCCACTTTTTCCAGGACCTGGTTGAAACTGACATCTTTTACTTAGCGATCTTTCCACAAAAAGGCAATGTTTTTTTTAACAAAGATTGTTTTTCACACATGCCTAACTTGTTGACTCATTTCTCACCAGAGAGCAACAAATACACTGATGTTGTTAAGGTGTATGAAACCGACCATGAACAGCTGCAGATTATGTGCGACATAGTATCTCAAAAAGTCGTTTGTTTTTTCGCATAAACAGGATTTGTTGGTCTGCTTTCTAAACGGAGTATGCACCGACCTTATCACGAGTTGCTTCCTTGCATATCAGTTATAATATCCACCCATGGTCAGCTCCTTTCAATAATCGTCTTTAAGTATCTTGAAAGGCACCCTTCCCCCGAGTTGTAAAGTGCCAGAATTCTTCGAAATATCACCTCTGTCAGGAGCTGGAAAACACCCTAATTTCCAGGTGACATCATGACTCCATTTTGTCACCACAAATGTTGATTTTGCTTATATCGAGTCCGAATAAATGTCAATTTTTTGCGGAAATATAAGTATTTCTCAGAAATTTTTTACTTCTATCGGATTAAGTATCCGGTGCCTAAAAATGATAAGTCTTATATTAACAAAGACTTACAATGCACCCATAAGTGCCACCTTACCTCCTGCGTGCTCAACAGGTAGTATATTCTCTCCTACCTCTGCTAAGCCGGCCACATATAGTGCGGAATATCACACCATTTACCTTAAGTTGATATCTCAGTAATCAGACCTACTTCTTGTGCTATTGGAGTATACAAATCTATTTCTGTAGCTGGTGTGCTGATTGTGATGATCAATGAGTAACGAGTTTGTTTATCTACAAATCCCAAATGTTTCCGTTCTCTCCACCAACCTGTTACAGGAAAAACAGCAACCTGATCACATCGTGCCAATTCTTCTGCGGATGAAGTTACCCAATCACAGTGAATCGAGCCCTTTGTCCTCAAGCGGACACCAATTGACCAGTTAATAGGATCACTTGTTGAAGGGCGTCCATCTTGGTCTTCTTCCCACTCTTGCCTACTTATTCTTTGTCTGAATTGATATTCAGTTTCAGTCGGACCCCTCAACGCAAAACGTAAGCCATGTGAAGCATATCTGAATTTTTTCCCCCAGCCTCGACCCGCAGGACTTGGCTCAATGAAATATGAGAGGGTTATCTTGACAGTGACATCTTGGTCATGTAACTCCTCAAGAGATGCTCTTGGCCAAGGGAGAGAATGAAGCATGAAGTGATTTGTCTTAGCTTCTGTTCCTTCAAGCTTATATGGCTGAATAGTCCCTTGATGGACGAGCGATACACAGTTTTCGACAGTGTATCGTGCTCTGTCCAGATTCGGAACACCATAGCCAAAACAACGAAGTCGGTGATGTCGATCTTCTTCACGGTCACCAGATATCTGCCGATTCATTTCATCAGTCCAGTCTGCCGAATGAACCAGAAGCCCTCGAATTGTCTCCGGCCAAAGCTCTGGATAGTCAGCCATAAGGATAGCCGCTAAACGCGCGGCTTGAGCAGTTGCTGCGCTGGTGTCACTTGACCATGTCAGCAAGCGACCTGTGGGATATAGAGAAGTTGTCAAAAGTGCAAGGTCTACACAACCATCCACTCTTCCAGAAGGCGAACGTGCATAATTTCCACCTTCCATTACTATATCGGGCTTCAATGGCCATACTTTGTCTTCCCATGAATCTGATGTCCGGCTAGATGGGCACAACCCCCCTTGTGTTGCAAGCGGTTGAAAACCATCGAAATCTTCTGATTGAATTTGTACCCGTTCTGTAAATGCACCAACTGTTAAAGCATTCCAGCTTTGACCTGGATCTTCCACACTGCTTACGAGATTGCTTTCTGGATAGCTATAATCAGTTCTTGTCATGATATCTCGGACATTGCCAGCAGCGATTACATAAAGTCTCTGGAAGTTATCCAGTTTTCCTGAAGCATGCTGGTCAATAGCTCCCGACCATGAACTTGGACGACCATGGTCTCGACCCTCATCATTTGAGGTAACTGGAAGACAAGCAACGCGACTACGTTGTGAAGCTTGAGTTTCAGCCTTAGATAAACATTCCTGGGTAACATAACCCCAAGTATCTTCTGCGTGGGACTGGTTGCTATGAAGCATACGAACAGATTCTAAGCGGTGTGTTAGGCTAATACGTTGATTTCCAGCTAAGAGTTCAGGAAGCTTATCTCCAAATATAGCTAAACCTGCCATCTCAGTTCCATGTGATTCAGTGTTGTCAACTACCGACCATTCAGGGTCATAAGCTTGTGCATCATCGTCTGTTATGAGAGATCTTAAAAGAGGATGTTCTATGTGAACTCCAAAATCTAATAAACACACGGCTGGAGCGTTAGCACCAGGTAAAACGACTCGACCAGCTAAATTATTTACGAGTGATCTCTGATCGTGAGCACTAAGGCGGATATATTCCGTAGGAATTTCTTTTGCTTTTCTAAATTCAGCAATGCGGTCAAGAAGAGGCACAAAAATTTGTGTCCAATCCTGAGCTGAACCATAAGCTAAAAAGACGAGTCTTTCAGGAAATTTGATTGCATGTTGACTTACATGAAGATTTGAATCAGCAGTAGCAGCGACAAATAAAGCAAAAGCATTATCTAAATTTTCTGAGGGCAGTACACGTATCCATACTTCCCACCATATACATTCAGTATTTGAGCTTGGAAATAGATTCTCGTCATCTGTCCAGAAGGAACGGAGAACAGGAAATCGAATGCCGCTGATGCCTGCAACAAGATCCTCATTCTTAGGACGATTGCTTCTAGTGTTTTCTCTTTCGTATCGTTCAATCTTTCTTACGAAATTTGCCAGTTTCCCTTCTGGCACATAAATTGTTGCATGGATTCGATTGCCCAAACGTTTGACAGAACGTACTTCTATCCCAGAGCGAAGATATTCAAGGCTCTCAATCTTAAGTGCATAATCTTGTTCTCCAATGATTTCCAAACAAAGGTCATGGATTATGTGCCTAGTTTCTTCCGCATGGGCGTTTGCATGGTCTCTTGCTTGCTCGACATCGCTTAGCAGCTTTCTTGCATGGACTCTACGGTCTCTCGGTGGAGTCGAAAACTCGCCCCCTCCACCCGGTGGTCTTGTGTAATTACGTTCCTCGCCTGGATCATCGATAATGATGTGTTTACGTTTAGCCATTTAGCTATCTCTCCCTCACTTTTATTTTTTTTTGGGACGACGACGTTGAACCAATGCACTTTTAAGTTCATTCGTACGGATTTGTTTCCTCTCATGCAAAACCGCGCCTTTAGCAGCATCCTCACAAGCTTTTACAATATCAGCATGTGTCATATTTTCAGCAGTTTCAAGAATAGTGTTCCAACCAAGTTGTCTTATTGAAAAATTACTAAGACGATTTTCGATTAGCTGACGAGTCATTGATGAAGTTGGTAGACTATATCTTAATGTATCGTCGAAACGCCGAAATAGAGCATTATCAAGGAAATCTTCAAGGTTGCTAGCCGCAACAATAATGCTCATAGATTTATCTTCTTCGAGAAATACAAGAAATGAGTTGAGAACACGCCGAATTTCTCCTACATCTTGCCCGGTGTGTCTATGTGCTCCGATTGCATCAAATTCATCGAAAAGGTAAACAGCGCTTGACTGTTTCATTGACTCGAAAATAAGTCGAAGTTTCGCAGCGGTTTCCCCCATGAATTTTGTGATTAAGATATGGAACTGAACAGTCAGAAGAGGTAGATTAAGCTCTCCTGCTAATGCAGCAGCAGTCATCGACTTGCCACATCCCGTAGGCCCAACAAGTAACAACTTACGGCGTGGAGCCAAACCATGTGAATGCAATCGATCTGCTTGCCTATATTCATGAATGACACGTTCGAGCCGTTGCTGAAGCTCTGAACCTAAAACCATATCAGAAAGCCTGGTTTTTGGGAAAACGGCACTAAAGAGACCACTTAGATCACCAGTTGGCTGAGCGATTGGTATAGACTTCGATAACATAGGTTGCGTTTTTTGTTTTCTACGAGCTTCTTCAATGAGTTTGCGGAGTTCTTCAGCAAGCTTATTTTTTCCTGCTCTCGCAGCATGGGCTGCGATCTGGGATGCAACAGACAAGAATCTATCGGCGTTATGTTCCGTGTAACTTTCAATCAAAGCCTTTAGCTGTTGAGCTGTTGCCATATATAAATGCCTTATATTTCTTATTTTGTCTTTGTGCTCGTTATTATTTTATTATTCGACACAGAATCAGTATTAATCTTAATCTTTATTTGGGAATCTCTCCATATTTATTTCTCCCTTTCATTAAGGTTCTTTCTTATCTCGCATAGGGTTCTCCAAACAGATGTGTCAATGCTTCGACTGCCCCTTCGGCTAATTCAGGACGGCATCTATGAGCTTTAGGGAAAAACAGATTGGATCAGCAATCATTGTTAAGTCTAAAAGTGCATACAAGGCTCAAAAATCTTGAAAATAGGGATTATTAAGTCCCATTAAATCAACGGCGATGTTGATATGCTTTTGAGTTACTCGCGTAGATTCATTTAAGTCGGCAATTGTCTGGGCTACCAAACATATCTTTACTTTCATCCTAGGAGTGATATTCATCCTTCCATAGAGATCTTTTAAAAACATCTCAGTTTTTGGATGCATATCTCTAAACTGAGATTTATCAGGTACGTCAGCGTTACAGTGGATATATTGATTCCCTCTGTATCGGTGTTCCTGTATTCTTCGAGCATTAGCTATTCGGTTTTGGATTGTTCGGGTAGCATACTGAAATGCGTTGGAAGCATTGGTGTCATACACGAGTATTTTTAGGTCAATCCGATCAAGCAGTGGTTTACTTAGTGTGTTCTTATATCGATGTATTTGAATTCTATTACAATTGCATCTAGAAATTAATCCCTCTGTTGGGTGTTCGGGACACTTTGCTTGTTTTGTTATGAAGGGTCTATTACATATCGGACAGGAATAGTGATTGTGCCAGCCACAGTGACAAGGATTCATTGCGGCCACAAGTATAAATCTACAGGGAAACTCAACGCTGTAATTTACTCTTTGCACAGATATTTTGCGGTTACTCAGAGGAACTCGTAATTCTTCAACAACTTGCTTCGGAAAAAGATTAATTTCATCTAGTAGGAGTATACCATAGTGAGCCAGAGATACCAATCCTGGCCTAAGTGGTCTACCTCCTCCATACAACGCTGGTTTCGTAATGTTATTACTACCTTGTTGGAACGGTCTTTCCAAGACAAGCTCATTTTGCCCAAGATCGCCAGCAGCGCTATATATTTTATTTATCTCAAACAATTCCTCTTGTGAAGGTGGTGGCATTAGATTCATTGCAGCCGTGGCAAGCATTGTTTTACCATAACCTGGGGGGCCAACAAGCAGTATATTGTGCCCGCCGGCTAAGGCAACCATCATAGCAATCTTGCCTTTAGATACACCTTCTATGGCGTTCAGATTTGGGACATATGAAATTATTTCTTTTTTTACCACTTGTTCTTTCGTCCATCGGACTCGCCTTGGCTTTACCTGTCCTAGTAGGATATGCCAAACTTCCTCAAGGTTTATGGCTTTGTATGCTAAGAAATTTTTTCGAGCTTTGATTATTAAAGCGGCGTGTAACTCAGACTCTTCAGGAACTATGAGCGTATAACCAGGCTTGACTGCAGAGATCATTCCCATCATCCCAAATTGGGGAGCTTCGATATTGCCAGTGGTTATATCCAATGTTCCCACTAGTAAATATTTATTAGTGTTTTGGGAAAGACGGTGACGGTATTTCTCAATGTTTTTTTTCTGTTCCATTAAAACAGAAAGATGATCTAATATCCGCCTTCTCTTGTCCTCATTCGGTTCTTTTTCTGCGCGGAGTTGAGCGTCTCCAATTCTCTGGTCAACGGTTTCTTTTTTTTGTAGAATACTTGATACTAAAAGCATGATAGCAATCGGAAGGTCCAAGCCAGAAGAATTCTTTGGAGTTTCCGCAGGGCTCAACGTAAATGTGTATCCTTGACTCCCAATTATGTTCCAGTCTCCATCTAACGTCTCTACTGCTTTCTGCGCTCTGACAATTCCCTCTCTTACGACTTTTCCTGCAAGACCGAGTACATGTACACCACGGCCATCTTTTTCCGTCACAGTACGGAATCTTACAAGGTGCCCATTAATACCATTGATATCAGCACCGTATATTTCCATGTAGTTTTCTCCACATATGCTTATGTTTCTGACTATGATGGTATAGACACAGCGTGATCAGATTTTTGGATTCGTTTGTCCCGCCCTTAGATAGAGGGGTGACGTGGTGGATTTGAAGTGGCCCAAAGCAGCGCCCATCTTCTTCTTTGCATTCGTAGCAATCTCTTGTCAACACGGTATCTCTAATTGAAATCCAATTAGTTCCATAGTCTTCTGGTTTTATAGTCGAAAGGTCACTAAATGTATGTTTACTGATTCGGACTCCTTCTATCTCAAAGGTCTCGCCAAATCCATCGAGTTTCTCTTTTGTCAATAGAAGAGAAGTGTACTTATCACGTTCGGATCGGCTCATATCATATTTCTCTAACCATTTATTTGTATTATTCTTATTGTTGCATACACCCAATGTCAGAGTCCGAATTACGATATCAAGTACTTTGTGAAACGTAAAACAGTGTCGAGTTCGGTCAGCATTCTTCTGGAATTCATTCCGACTCATGGGATTGTCCTTCAATGATTTGAGCCAACTCATGAGATTGTTGGATGATTTGACTTACAATAGACACTATTTCTGTTGATGAATACCTAAATAACTCCACTTCCTCCTTAATTAGGAAACATGGAACATTATTGTGTTTCTCAATACACAAGTGACCTTGGTATCCCGGTTCAGCAAATATTTCCAAAAGGTCTCTAATTACGTTGTGAGAGTATGGCAATTGAGATTTAATTATAATATTGTTTTTTCCGACGCCATAATAGCGGATAGAAAGCCTTCCTTGTATGTTAGAAGTTAGTGAAAAGCTCAGAGTTAATTGCCGAAAACGCATTTCAATTTCTATTTCTTCATTGTCTGCAAACGTATCATGAATATTTTGAAGTGCATCGAAGCTTTCTTTTGAACTCTGAATTGTATCCTCGAACGAATCCACAGTATCGGAGGGCAACAAGGTTGTTCTATCCTCTCCAGTTATGACATTCAAGGCATCTATATCTTCATCCGGCAGTTCAGGCAAGCCGACTTCACCGAAAAAGTCTTCTGTCATACTATGCCAATCTTCATTTATTTTCTCATCAGAACCTAATTGTGAAGTATCGACCACACGTTTTTTTTCGATCTGCCTTTTGTACCTCTCAAAACGGTTTTTATAGTCACGAGTTAAACGAATTCGCCTATTTTTGCTGGTTCTATATTCTTCGATTATTCGTCGCCCCTTCAAAACCGTCATAGTTTTACGGAGCAAGTTTTCACACTTTCGTCGTGGTGCACCTCGTGTGCGCAAGTTTAAATGTTTCAATATTTGATTCGGTAGGTCTCTGCTTTTGCAGCTATGGTTTGGACGATCCTTGAGCGTTTCAATTATTGCTTCTATGACTTCTTCCTTGGACATTCGTAAGAAGTCCTCAGAGGGTCGCTTCTTCTCAACATGCTGATGCTGGGTTGAGGATCTCTCTGACAAGTTGGATTTTCTGGGATGGCGCCAGTATTTAGCATCATCGAATGTCCTGGTAACCGGATGAGGGTTAGTCATAACTTCCTCGATCGCTTCGACAATAATGCGACCGTCATCGGGATCAAATCGGGCTGGAGAACCTCTGAAAAACCCGGTCCAAGCATGAGGGGATGACAAGTTTTGAAATATTGATAGCCTGTCTTTCATATTTAAAATGGGAACCGCTGTTCCTGGAGTGAGTTCGCAAAGGAGTTCGACATTAAATCGCAACGGAAATACCGCGTCTTCCCAAATTGGAGTTTTATCCTCATAGTATCTGGATTTAACCTCTAAGACACCGATGAATCTCGAAAGACCAGTCAAGTAGCATAGCAAGTAATCACCTGGTTGAATATCTTTTACACGCTGGCGTCTCGTACTGCGAAAGCCACTCACTTTGGCGCCGTGTTTCTTAAATTCCTCCCACGTCCTGCCCGAAAACAGATCCAGCCAATAGTTCCTACCCATACTACTCGCCCTCACTTATCAGAAAATTCCACAATTTGTGTGAAAGTGTATTATATATCTTTCACGAGTGTCAAACAAGGATATTTTGTGCAAATACTTGCCAAAGAACCCAAAAATCCATAGAATGATATGTATGAATAAGGCTGAAAATAGCCCATTTTTTAGATAACAAATAGGATATATTAAGAATGCCTCAATTTCCAGGCGCACCACAAAGACCACAATACCATTCCGTCGAAGCATACCTGTTAGACTTGGCAAAAGATATAGCAATGCTGGTTGTTGACTCTGAAAAAATAAAACGTTTTCGAGAACAACTACCTTTATACAATGAGATGTGGATGAAATGGATAATTGCTGAAGATGCAAATCGTGAGGGCTGCTGGATACCATCAATGGGAAAACCTGAGGAGCCGCTGAATGTGTTCTCGCCTTACTACGATCCTTATTGGCGTGATGCCGAAAAGCAAGCGAAGAAACTTGCTACCTCTTATGCCTTGCTTGCTTTTATACATGACAGCCAATTGCCGCACTTAGAGAAAATCAACACCATAATTAAGTCGGAAGAGATAATTAAGCAAACGTTGTTAGCGCCCGAGGCCATGATTGAAGGAGGAACTACGCCTTGGGGGGAAATATATCTAATTGAGGAATTTTTCAATCTTGTGAATATTGACCTTAAAGAAAACTGTGTGGGAGGTGGATCTAAATTAGAACCTGAAGATTCACTTCAAAAAGAACAGAGACAGCAGATTAGTATGCTGTCTGATGTTGAACTGTTCGAGCAAATAGCCGAGAAATTCAAGAAACGCACTACAAGAGTATTGGAGAAGGATGAAACTTGGCTAAATCTTGACAGGTCATTAAAGGGATGGTTTAACCTGGGTATACAACGATTGCAACAAGCGGGTAAAGATAACGAAGTTGGGTTGTTAAAGTACAATTACAATAATCTTCTGCATTTCGCGAGAAATATTAACATAAAAAGCTTTAGAGGATTCGCACGAAATACGGATACAAGTTCTGCAAGAGAGTATGTCGTTGAGCTGGCGGAAAAGTTTGAAGATATAGCCAAAAATGCTAAAGAGGTTTTGGCACAAAAAAAAGCAGCTAAAAAAGCACAAAGTCAAGAGACAGAAGCGACATCCGAAATCGAATTGATAGAGCAGATTGCCCATCAACTGAAAGACTTGAACTCTATAGAGTCTTGCCCGAAAACCTCAACAGATTTTTCTCAGTGGAAGTTAAAGCTTGAAGGTATAATAAATGTCGAATCATTTTGGGGAATCTTAGACTGGTTGCGTTACAGTGCTCCTCCGTTGGATGATGGTGAAATAAAAAGCCAAGCTGAGGAACTCTGGCAGATGGTAAATGCAATCACTGTTGAGGAAGCTGATAATTATCAGATATTAGGCCCTGTGGATGAAGTCAGGAATAGAACACACGACTTGGCTGAGACTCTGTTGCGAAGGGTTGAGATAGCTAAAAGGAGGTTGAAAACAAAAGAGCCAGTAGAAACAAGGCAATATCCTAAAGAACATAAAGAGTTTTTGGACGAAGTAGCGAGCAGTGTACATAAACTTATTCAAGATCAAAACAACAGGAAAGAATTTCAAAGTCAAATAAACGACTTTCGCAGCTTGAGAGACAAATTTTCCGGTACTCTGAAGAAAGCTCAGGAAGCAGCTATTGCTGATCCCAAATTGCGCTATGATTATGACGACGTCAGAGACAAGGATAAGGCTCCGCCCAAACCTCCTATAGAAGGTTATGAAGTTGAAAGTTATCATGTGCTTGATACCCAACCAAAGGGATTTTGGAGACCGCCTTTACCGTTTAATCCAGATGGTTGGCTTTCTCGCTTCCAATGCCGGTTACTTGGACTATTCCTTCCCGAAGAGGAAGAACCAGGAAATCGGGCACAAATGCTTATGTGCGAGTATGCTTTACTTGCTGCGATCCATGACGAAGCTTTAGGAATTCCTGCTTGTGATAGGCTTACCGATAGAGAACAGGATGATTGGGTATCCGCAATACTCATGAAGTGGAGGGGACCACCAAAACCATACCTAAAACCCTGATTCCGGATCAGACGACAGGCAAAGCTATGTAAAGTAGATATTCGAGGTCTAAGTGCTTCATCTGCTTCAACTTCTGCTCTTTCCTCATAGTCAGCAATGAAGGCATTACTGATCTCTTTAGTAAAGGTGATGTAGCATATCTTGTCGACATCCACTTGTCGTTCGGTAGTTAACGTTTTAACTCGTCGCAAAAATGAATAGGTCTTACCAGTACCGGGACCTGCAAGGCAGACAAGTACACCATTATGGTAATTTGCGATAGCATCCGTGCGTTGGTCGATGTCATAAATTTCATCAAGCTTTGCCATAGCCACAATACAACCATTTTTTATTGGCCAGCCGCCGTAGGAGTCGATTGTCCCATCGGTTTATTCACAACCTCGAATCAATTATGATTTCAACAATAGTAGTCTGTCAAGTTGCCGAGTATTGAGTTTCTTGCCAAATCTTTCTCTAATCTTCTCCTGAAGATAAAATAACTTCTGGCAAAACTTAGAATATTCTTCATCATACCTGTTGAGCTTACTTTTAATCCGGAAGCCAGGCAGAGTCAGACGCAAACCTTTAGCAGCTCTGCTGTCATAAATATAAAATAAACCTGGCAAATGAAAATGTAAGTATTTGGAAGCTAAAGACCGTTTATCCATTCCCGATATTCTTTTAAACAACTTCATTACTTTTAAATGCGTTTCTAAAATGCCAGGCAGACTCTCCTCGCTTATTTCTTTAAATCTTTTTAGACAACTTAACCACTTATCAATATCGGAATCAATTATTGCTGGTGCAACTACTTTTTCATAAAAACCATCACTTGTAATTTTTGTGGTTTTTATTTTTCTTCTCTCAATAGAAGCTGAATAGGTCCTTCCAATAATGCAAACTTTTGCCATCACAACATCAATATTTTTATGTTCAAAATGCTTAGAACACATCTTGTAGAGTAGACTGTTAAAAAATGCCCAATTATTCTCTTTCAAAACCTGAGCAATTTCTTTCTTATTGATGTTCATTTTGCTCGTATTTCTATAGACAATGATGGATCATTTTATCGGCCAGCCGCCGTGGGCGTTTATAAATTTCCTTCAAATGCTTTGTGAAGCCATTTCATAACAGCTTCAATTTTATTAGTTGAATGTGGCACTTTCCAACCGGTCAACCACCCAGTTCTCCCCTGATAGTTGTTTACGTAGTGTACGTTGAAACCCTGCCGGCGAATATCTTCCTCGAGATCGCGGCTTATACACAAGTCGATTCGAAGATTCTTCTGTTGTATGTAAATGTATACTCTGTCTTTTTCAGATCCAATCCAATACCCAAAGTAACATCCGTTACGGTTAAACTTTTCCTTCAATCCGGGAACAGTTTCAACCAGATTTGCCCGAATTGAGGATAGAAGCCCCAGTGGGAATCCTCTTAGAGCATTCTTCCAAACACTTTCTTCAAGCAAGCCACGTTCAGCCATAGTCACGCTTTCTGATTTATTCTGTTTACCTCCCATAATTGACCGAATTGCTTCTTCAAGCTCCTCAGCCCTATGAGAACCTATTAGCAGTCGCTTGCCGTTTTTGAACACGAGCTGCACGCCTTTATTGCCGCTTACGTTATATGCCTTACCTTTTCCGAAACTACATCTGATGCCCCAGCCGCCATATTCCCTTATGGGTTTGTATTTCCGGGCATAAAACTTACTCAAATCATCCGCAGTAAATCTCTTGAAATGAATGTGAAAGGGAAAATAACGTACATACAAACCGTCCGGGTGAACTTCTGTCTCCAATTTCAATAGCCAAAAAAGGACCGCTATTGCTATCGGCACAAATATTCCGGCCACTATGAGCGTGATAATTGGCAGTATTTCAGGTGAGCCTTGCCCAGAAGGCATTTTTGCTAATGAGAAGATGCTAAGCGGCACTATCCAAACCATCGACAGAATAACCAGCCAACGAAGCCACAAGCCAAATCTCTGTTCTTCACGATAAATAAGTTCGGTTTCTCCGATCATTACACACTTCTTATTTCATTGGCCAGCCGCCGCATAAAAGCTTCTGTGCGTTGGCATGGCCTCATTTATCTCTTGGCTCTGCGTCCTTTTTTGTCTCTCTTTTTTTTCGTCAGTGGCTTATCCACCATCCGCAGCCATTTCTCTATCGCCTTTGTTTGAGCGTCTTCGTCCATATTGCTCTCTGTTAGTTACAGATTGCTAATCGTTTCTTACGTGCTTTGTTGGTAGCTTTATTTGCACATTCCTTGCACCACACCGCCAATCCATCTTTGTGTCTGAGATGCTTGTAATACTGGCTCTCGGCCTTCCACTTTTTACATCTGCCGCATTGCTTCTGTCTCACACCTCCAACGACCCTATGAAGGTCCTCATAGCTATTATATTTTTTCACAGCACCTCTGTTTTTCTTGTAATGTTCGCGGGCATATTCACACTCACACTCCTTGCACCAAATCCTCAATCCGTCTGTGCGAGTGCGATTCTTGCCAAACTGAATTTCGTCTTTCCACTTTTTGCATTTGGCACAGCGTTTCATTTCTGCCCTTCTTTCTTAGTTTCTCACAGCCAGCCGCTGTGGGCATCGATTTTGCCATTCAATATCTTATGTATATCCAATAGCAGCTTTCGCTCAGTATATCTGAGCCCTGCGGTAATTTCTTCTTCATGGTCTTTTTCTATATTCCTTGGCTATATGATTGTTCCGCATTCCGACTGTTGTCTGTCCGAATTCTCAATTTGAAATACGATTTTATTACCGACTGTGTCGAGGCTTATAGTAATCCTACCTGTATCCCGAAGGTGAATTAGGTAATCAGCCGCATTTTCAGGCGGCATATTCGCAATTGCTGGATAATCGGCAGATATGGTCTTATGGCAACGTATAAGATAGCTTCTTAGCACAGTCCGTGCCTTTTCTTCTATTGTTTCTTCGTTCATTGTGCTCTCCATCTAACGTGTCCACGCTGGAATCGGCTTGAAATCTATAACACCTTTGAACGCGTACATTCGATCCATCAATTCGCTTTGGGCTATTTAACACTCAGTTTTCGCCTAAGCACACGTAAATTAACAACATCTTCTTCATTATAGACTAACAACGTTCGCAGGGCTTGTTTATTATTGTTGTTCACATAATCATACCACAGCTGCACAGCAATATATCCATCTACACCTGTCAGTCGCCTTTTTTATACCCAGCAGTCTCTCAACTACTTTCAGTCCACCTTTAAGATTTTGCCGCCAGCAGTCGTACATCAAATCGGTGTGCATGAAGCATTGCTTCAAGTCTACTCCAAGCTTGGCCTCAATAAAGGGCAGATCAAAACGGCTGCCGTTGTAAGTATAAATCTCATCTACACCTTCAAGATTTTTGAATAGCTTCTCTTCGTATAAATCATCTTCAATAAGCTGTACAACCCGACATTTTCTACCCTTCTCAAGGGCAATCCCAATTACTGTCAAATCACAGTAATAACGGCTAAAGCCAGTAGTTTCAATATCAAGATAAGCGCGGTATTTCATGCTTTTTATTTTATTGGCCAGACGCCGTGCCCATTATTCTGTGGACGGCACAACATTCAGAAACAGATCGATGATACCGATGGCCTTCTCCTTCTCTAGATCCATCCCAAGCCAATCATACTGGGCCTTCAATGCATTCGCACATTCTTTCCATTCTTTTTCGGATTTCGGGCAGATTATCTTCTTCTCCGGATTCTCGTCATCGATGAAGTATATGAACAGCAACCTGGCGGGTATGTCGTGCTCTCTGAGGAAACACAAGGCAGCAAGCCGGTTTGCGTACTGATAATATCGCTTCTTCAAATCACCCCTCGGCTGAAGGCCAAACAGTTCACAGGCCTTCCTAAGCGCCTTATCTATGGTTTTGATGGATGATTCGGATTTTGCCCCGCAGTCGCTCTTGATCTCCTGGATATTGGCCTTTGCTTCCACCAATAGCCAATGCTCAATGCCACTGATTTCTATCTTTGCAACGGCATCCCAGTTCTGTTGATTGCCTCTTTGCGGCCAGAAGGACCCCCACTGCTCAACGACTGCCGGATATTCATCCTTCAGAAACTCCAGTCCGACGAGTTCATGGTCTGGCAGCATCGGCTTACAAGGAACTCTCGTGCTGTATTCTTCAGGCTTACCTGGCACAAAATCCAGCCACTCTATAACGCGCCCATCGGCCTTTTCTTCAATTCGACGGTTAAGCCAGTTTCGGTATCTTGCCAAATACCGCATCAAGTGAAACTCGCTTCCGTAACCAACTCCTATATGGCTACTCATGCTCCACACTCCATGGATTTCTCTTGCATCGCAACACTACAGTGTCACTGGGCGAAGAAATCTGACACTTTTCCAATAATCTCCTCAGACATTTTTTCTCCTTTCCTATTTTATTGGCCAGCCGCTGCGATTAGCGCTTCTTGCCCTCGCCATCCGGCAGCAGCTCCAGCACCGAGAACACCGGGCAGTGATCTGAGGCAACTTTCTCATCTATCACCCGTACCTCTACTACCTTCCATCGGTCCTTCGGTTTGTACATAATGTAGTCGATTTTTCTTCTGGGCCTGACGGAGGGAGCTGTCGGCTGCGGATCACCTTGAGCGGCATAAGACCATTGTCGGCTGAGAAGATTGATTGGGTCGCTGCCGAGAACCGCGTTCAGATCGCCCGCCAGGACTATCGGAAGGTCATAATTCTCGTACAACTCCCTGATACGGCTTGCCTGCATCATCCTATTGCTCTGGTCCCGCAGATGATCCAAGTGCGTACCTACAAACGCTATTTTCGCTCCAGTCGGCAGTTCTATCTGAACTTCCAGGGCGGTTCGCGGCTCAGCTTTAGCGCTGTGCGGCAGCGGGTTATTCTTCGTATCGAGGAAAGGATAGCGAGAAAGAACGGCTTCTCCATACCCACCACCGGCATAGTCCATAGCTTTGCCGAACACTCCCTGCATGCCGGTGCGTTTGCTTAATTCGGCTGTCAAGTCGAGCCCTTTGGCGCGTGTCGTCTTTTTGTCGACTTCCTGAAGCGCGACCAGATCGGGTTCGAGCGAGTTTATTATCCTGGCAACGGCATCCAGATTTGAACCGCCGTTGGCGTCCTCGCCGTGATAGATATTGTACGTTAAAACCGCGACCCTTGTCGGCGATCCGAGTTTTGCACCGGCACAACCTCCGGTACACACGCTGACAGCCAATATGATTAGCAGAGTTCTTAACACAATTGAAAAAGTCTTCATATTGCATGACCTCCCAGTACTCTCGTATCCAGGTAACAGAATAATCTACCGCGCATGCAATACATATGCTGCACTACTTTGCTCGTTACCACCTTTGATTGCAATAGTGACCTGTTCGGAGCCCTATTTTATTGGCCAGCCACCATGGGCGGCTACTACTTCCTCAATTCTGATAGATAGACTAATTCACCAGATTTGTTCTTGTACTTCCAGAATCGCCAGCCGTTGGTTGCCTTTCCGCCACGAACTACGCTGCCAACAGTAGACGGGCTATCATATATTTGACCATCGTACTTTATTCGTCCGTTATTAAAGACCCAGGCTTTATACATTTTACCTTTGTATTTGCGATAGATCATCTTGCCGGTTGGGAAAATTCCCTTCAAAGGGCGCTCGACCTTTTTGGTAACGGACTTTGTTTTCGGCTTCCTCGTTCCCGTCTTTTTCTTTCTGACCTTTTTCTTACTACCTGCGCGCTCTTCAAAAAGCTTCTTGCGCTCCACCTCCTGCTTTTTTTTAACCTCTCGTTTCAGTTTTGGCAGCAGATTCAACGACTTCTTCAATCTCCCTTTCTGACTGTTCCCCGCAGGCTCAGCGATATGAACTAATAATGCTTCAACCTCTCGTATATGATCTTCTTTCCTGATCACATAAAGGCTGAACCGGTCCCACTTGCCACTGTGTTTATCTTTCAGATGATGCCTTATCCGCCACTTGAGATTGCTTGCAAGACCGATGTAATAGAGTTTCTGACGACGGTACAACGCATAAACTCCCTGATTGCCAGAAATCAGGCTTGTTATCTCATTCAAATACCGCTCAAAAACCGCACTGCTGACTTTCTCCATATGACCTTGAATTATCGAACGAGCGATATGTTTAAGCTTTCGCTTTTTCTTAGCCATTGCTTATCTCCCATGTTCTTCAATTGCATCTCGAATCATGATTTCTTTTTATTTTATTGGCCAGCCGCGTGGGCGTCGTAAACCTTCAAGACTTCATCGCCGCAGTGGTTGATGACCTTGACGGCGATTTTGCCGGTGTCAGGTGGGTCGAAAGCCCAGTTCCGGCGGATTTTAACGATAAGCTACGAACTAACTTCGGATTGAAAAGGTATAGCCATATTTCCAACCTTTGCCGCTGGTATCTTCCTCATATCCCTTGGCAAGCATTCTTCTTTCCCATTGCCGGGCAGCCTTCTCGGAAGTGAATTGCTGTATAACTCTGAAGTCGCTCGGGTTTCCATGTTCCCGTTTTCTTCTGTTCGGCTCATCGGTAAGTCCTGCATACCTCATATACACTCAACTTTCGTAGGATTCTTTTCTATCATAATTTCTCTCCTGTTTAGCTTATTGGCCAGCCGCCGTGGTCGTCGATTAGCTCGTCAATCTGCTTTAATATTGTGGCAGTGAATTCATTCTATTGGTTCTCTAAAATGAGCCAGAATCTTCTCTCCGACATCTCGCCCGTGAACTGGAAACTGCGGAGCCGGTGCTCCTGATTTTAACTGTGACATTACCACGCCTGCCTTCTTGAGATTAAAAGCAGCATCCTTCATACGCTTAAGTTTACCGATAAGCTCTACACGTACCTGAGCAGCAAACCTTCCATCCCAAGCGTGTGGTTCTATGTGAAGCTGGGGCTCAGAGCAAGTTCGAAAAATCCCAATCAGCTCATCTTTTTCCACGTTTAAAAGCAATCCTATATCTCCAAGCTTTATATCACTCAGATATTGAAGTTTCCGAGCCTTGTCGCCAAACAAGTTACGCAAGAGGCATTCTTCTTCGGTATGATTATCACAAAGCATTATGAAGCATCTTTCAAACTGAAGCATTGAATATTCCTCTTCTGCGAATTGTGCCTATTGTCATTCTCCCCAGACTTCAACGATTTTGTCTTTGATTTTCTGCTCATATATTTCGATGAGTTTTTTGTTGGCGTTGATGATTTCCTGTTCAGCTTTAATTTGGGCGACGATTTCCCGCTGGACAGATAAAGGAGGAATTGGAATTGTGATTTTTGCAAAATTCTTCTGGTAAATGGCAGCGACACTTGTTGTTCCAGATACTAAACTTTTGATTTTTGCTTTTCCAGCTTTTGAGTTAAGATAGTAATTAGCAAAGTCTGGATTCAATTCCTTTTTGAACTTAATCCTCAATATATTGTTGTTGAACAAATACTTACCGTTTTCACCGTGATAGACAGTACACTTCCCCACAAGGTTGGGTGCATTTCTTGTATTATATATAAAATCACCATCATCTAATGTTGTACTTTCTAATTCTGAATTAGTAGCTCGAACGTACACCAACTTTGACAAATCCAACTCTCCTTTCTCGGTGATGTTATCCATTTTTATATACGGATGTGGGTGTTCGATACTTTGCTCACCTTTGCTTTTTACTAATCCAAGTCTTGTTTCATCAAAATGTTTACCTATTGACTCCATTGGCCAATCGGGATCGATTTTGATTGTGGGTTTGTAGTTGTTAATGACCTGCCGTGCACCATCGATGATTTTCTGGTAGCCATCAATCTCGGAAACTATAGCTTTCTGAATATCCAAAGGCGGGCGGGGGATTTTGAATGAATTAATAATTGAAAACTTCAAATTACGAATGTTGGCTCCAACTGTGTTTTTCTCTATATGCTTTTTGAAATGTTTTGATTTCAATATTTCAAACAGGTATTTTGGTTCGACATTTCCATTTGTTCTCAACACAGCCATAAATCCACCGAAGTAATAATCTAAATCTTTATCAATAAAAGCAACCTTTCCAATGTGACTCTTACTTCCACTGGCAGCACAAATGAAAATATCATTCTGTTTAAGCTTTTGTTCTTCTTTAACCTTCACGGTTTTCTTAATTCTTCGTAGTTCCACAAGTTCAAGGGCATTGGTATCGAGTGAGATGTTGTTTGCTCTTAGAATAACCAAGCCTCCCTCTGTGACCTCATCTTTTTTTGAATAAGTTACACCACGAACATAGTTGCATAGTTGGCCTAACTCAACCCACTTATAATCCGACATTCGGATTTTATCACTTGTCTTATACCTTTCACCTGACAGGTTCCAATCACCACTTTCGGCAATCTTTGGTTTTTCAACTGTGTGGGCAAAATCTGTGTCTTCAACTTCCGTGCCTCCAATAACTGCACGCTTGTAGTCTTTGATGAAGTCCAGTGCCTTGGGTAAGTCATTTTTGTCTATGGGTCTTCGCTGAGCCCCCAAATCAAATCCATCATTTTCAATCTTAGCAAAAAGAATCTTGTCGGCTTTTTTAGACAGTGCCTTATCCATCAATAGTATGGATGTCTTGACACCTGCATACGGGTTAAAAACTCCAGCAGGCAATGATACTACCGCCCAGAGATAATTTTCCACCAGCATCTTTCGCAGATTCTTATAGACATTAGATGATTGAAAGATTATTCCTTCGGGGACAATCACACCTGCACGACCATTTGGATTTAGGTGTTCGGCAATGTAATCCACAAAGAGCACTTCGGAGCGTTTTGCCTGAACACTGAACCGTTTATGCGGCCGGATACCACCCTTCGGTGTCATAAACGGTGGATTGGCTAAGATCACGTCAGCTGTTTCATTCCACCGCTGTTCACTGGTAAGTGTATCATATTCATGTATCTTCGGATTGGAAAAACCATGCAGGTACATATTTACCAGTGAGAGCCTCACCATGTCAGGAGAAATATCGTAACCCTCAAAGTTGGTTAGCAGCCTCTTCTTCTCGGTAGCGGTTAGCTTGTCACCGTTTCTCTTTTCAGTGTTGGCCTTGAGAATATGTCTGTAAGATGAGATCAGAAATCCCGCCGTCCCACAGGCCGGATCGAGTACCGTCTCTTTCTTTGTGGGATCGACAACCTCAACGATGAAGTCAATAATATGTCGCGGCGTTCGGAACTGCCCTGCATCGCCCTGTGAGCTTAATACAGACAGGAGATACTCAAAGGCATCGCCTAACCGCTCACTGTGATCGTAGGTGAACTGGTTGATTTCTTTCAAGAAACTCTTCAATGTCTCCGGGTCACGATACGGCAGATAAGCATTCTTGAATATATCTCTGAATAGTTGGGGAATGCCCGGATTCTGATTCATCTTGACTATGGCATTGCCATATAGATCAATTAACTCGAAGCCACCTAACCTTGGATCAAATATCTTCGACCAGGCATATTTGGCATATTCACCCGTGAAGAAGCTTGCTTTCCCGCCCCATTCCTCGGATTGCTTGTCCATGTCATCCATGAACTTGTAGATAAGGGCGATAGTGATCTGCTCCACCTGTGATTTGGGATCAGGTACTTTGCCCACCATAATGTCACGGGCGTTGTCGATTTTTCTTTTAGTTTCGGTATCGAGCATGAGAATTCGATTAAGCTAATCTTTCAACTTCTGCCAACCTATCTCTAGCCATTGTACTGAGGTGATTTTCTCGAATTTACCAGCCGGGCAATGCAAGCTAATTCCAATACTTGAGATGGATGGCCTTTCTTTTGAACTGATGACCAAAAGGCAAACCGACGACCTTCCTGAGTTCAGTCTTTTTCCTAACAAATTAACGTGGTCTGTCTTCGTTCCTACCAGTGAAAAAGAAGTGGACGGAAGAAGCTTCTTAGGTTCTGCGAGAAGCTGGCAACCGATAGGCCTGATGTAGACTGCATGGCATTCCAATCCGAAATCAAGTGATATATCGATACTATCGATGGTTTTTCGCGAAAGATTCGCAAATGAAAGTTGATATACCCACTGTGGGCTGGATTCAACAAGTCCAAAAAAGGTTTTTTGGCCTTGATACTCTTCGATGTATTCGTATTTATAAACGAGAAGCGGATAATTTACCCTCAATTTGCCTCTCTGGAATTCCTTTATGAGACGATACCCATACGGCACAGTGACGAAGATAATCAAAGTGATTACGGCACCAACTGCATGGTCATAAATTCTACTTTGCGTAGATGTATTACGTGCCAATTCAATGCTCCGTTCAAACTACATAAATCTATTCAACACAACGTAATCTTTAACATATTCGGGGATGATGTTACGCCATTGCTTGGTCAACGCCCTAAAATCATCCACCACGGGACTTGTGGCAAATCGGGCGTATTGTCTGGTTTCCACGATGTCCCTGATCTCACTGTCCATAATGTATGCCTTCAAGAAGTTCTTAATTGGCATTACATAGTCTGCGCCGGGTTTGTGAATCGAGATGAACTTATTACACTCTTCATCCAGCAGTTCTTCTTTTGACTTAAAGCCGGGGATCAGGCCGAATATCTTCTCAAGAATTTCTCGCAGACTAATCCTTCGATCAACACGTGCCGCTTTTCGTAGTTTTTCGAGATTGTAGTATTCTTCCGGCTTATCAAAGACCTCCTCTCTGATGTGGTCTTCCGCCGCCTTAAAGTCTCCCTCTTCAACCTTTTGGGTCACAAATTCGTCTTTCTTTACTGCCTCTGCGAAGTCTCCGAAAAGCTCTCTGTCCACCCTCATCCCCTCAAGACCAATGGCTGTCACTTCCATCGTCTTGAGCGGATCAATTCTAACGCTCGTGAAAGCATCAATGTCAATGCCGTCACCCCCACCCTCACCTGTGCCAGCCCTTGGCAATTCCAGCACTTGGTCATAGTTGTATTTCTCTTCAAAATACTCAAAATTGGCAAAGAAATCGAATATCTTGAAGTTCTCCTTTGCAACCTCTACCTCTTCCATCTCGCCCAGATCATTTCGCCGCTTGTAAGAGAAGGAGTATTTCCTCGTTCCCCGTCCCTTGATCTGTACGAAATCGGTCGGTGAGAAGATCGGGCGCAGAAGACAGAGATTGAGAATGTCCTGGCAATCATAGCCCGTGGTCATCATTCCAACTGTGACGCATACGCGCGTCTTGCTGGAATTGTACGTATCCAAGAATCTGGTCTTGCCGTTCAGATTGTTGTTTGTGAAGTTGATCGTAAACTGCTGAGAGCCCGGTATTCGGGATGTCACCTGGACTGCGAAGTCTGAATTGTACTTGCCGGGAAATGCTTGATCGGCGTATTCGTTCAGTATCTTTGTAATTCTGGCGGCATGATTCTGGCTTACGCAAAAGAAGATGCTCTTGCCGATCTCTCCGCTCAGCGGGTCTCTCAGAGCATTTTCGATGAATGTCTTGGAGAATATCCTATTCGTCTTCTCTGAGAAGAACTTCCGCTCAAAATCACGGTGTGTGAAGAAAGCTTCCTCTTCTTCACCGTCCTCGTTGACGACAATCACCGAATAGCCCTGATCGGACAATAGCTGCGTTGTGATTTCAGTCCTTGCATCGGCCACGATAGGATTTATGAGCCATTTTTCCGCAACTCCATCCAATAGTGAGTAGCGGTAAGTCGGCTCGCCAGTTTCGCAGCCGAATGTCCTGTACGTGTCCATCAACAAACGCCGCTCAATTTCTCTGGGGTCCCTCTCATTGATGTTGGGTATGTTCTTCAGATAGTCTTTTGGCGTGGCGGTCAATCCGAGCTTGTAGCCCACAAAGTACTCAAAGACCGCTCTGCTGTTGCCCCCGATTGATCGATGGGCTTCGTCCGAGATCACCAGGTCAAAGTCGATGGGGGAGAATAGGTCCTGATACTTGTTGTTCACCAGTAGTGACTGAACGGTAGAGACGACAATCTCGGCCTTTCGCCAGTCTTCACGGTTCTGCTTGTATATAACCGCCTTGCAGTCATTTTTGAGGTATCTCTTGAAATTCTTCCAAGCCTGGTCTTCCAGCTCAAGCCGGTCAACAAGGAACAAAACCCTCTTCGCATTTGCGGTCCGCAAAAACAGCTTGATAACGGCAGCTGCTATGAGTGTCTTGCCTGTTCCAGTTGCCATCTCGATTAGAAACCGGTCATTTCCCTCTTTCACGGACTCCTGTATGGATTGCACAGCCCTTTTCTGATACGGTCGAAGAAACTTCAGGTCATTGTCTTTGATGAGGTTGCTTCTTTGTGTTTCGTCAAGCCATCGAGGATCAGAGACGTAATCGGGCTTTTGGGTGAGGACAATGTAATCATCATCTACGGGTTCACTTACCAGAGTCTGTGGGTTGGGTATGAAGTCTTTGTGAATTGCCAGCGATTCAGGTGTCGGAAAAGAAGTGATAATCGTGGGATTACCCTTCTCCATATCCCAGAAGTAGTGGAGGTTTCCGTTGGAGAGGATCACAAATCTTGCGTTGGACGACTTGGCGTATCTGCGAGCTTGTTCTTTTCCGTCCAACGGATTCTTTTCTTCGCTCTTCGCCTCCAAAACAACATACGGAAATCCCTTATTATCTAACAGAAGAAAATCGATATAGCCATCAGTCGTTTTCTCAAAATCCTCGCCAAACTCATCAAAATGGGTCTTTGTAATCTTTACATTGTTCTCCAGGCAGATATTTGCCGGACCATTTTCGTCATCAAAGAACCGCCAGCCCGCTTCTTCCAGAAGCTTGTTGATTTTGATCCTTGCCTTTGCTTCTTTAGCCATCGTTTACTCTTGAGCTTAAACGGCAATTTCTCCGCCATTTAATATGTACTCAATTATCTCTTTGGGAACCAAACCTCTCAAAAACTTGAAACTACCACCCCAGACATAGAAAATCAAGCAGATTTTTGGCGACAAAATACGCAAGCCAAAGCCAAGAAATGGCCACTGATGCCAGCAATTCTGGCACCTCCTGCCAGGATCGGGGCAACAATGCCCCCCCAAAGCAGCCCAAAACAGCCGATTTACTGTACATAATATTACATATATATTTACAAAAAATAGTTGACAGCCTCCAAAATGGCGATATAATATGTACAGTGGTTTATATAACATGTACAAAATATGGAAGGGCTGAGAAATGGTCATTGACAGAAACAAGTA
>DATKYR010000006.1:0-51629 GCA_035528395.1 Sedimentisphaerales bacterium | reverse complement strand
CTAAGGCTGCATTATCCTGATTTTGTCTCAAAATAAGAAAATTTTTACCCGCTCTTATCAGCAACATACCGGAGAATATCTTAACTGACTCTAAACTCATCGCTTACAGCCAAACCTGCCTCAAAAATGGGTCATCGCGAGCAAATTTGCCTTGATAGTAATTTCCCTATCTGGTAAAATATTAAAGAACGTTAAAGGATTAACTGGTTATATTTCTATCACATGTCAACTGCCTTGACTTTGCCTAACTCATAAAGGCAAAATTACATCAAATAAGGTGGTGCAGGAAAGGGTTAATAATATGCACAAGCCAGGAGCGTTCACCTTAATAGAGCTTTTGGTCGTAATCGCTATTATTGCCCTATTGATGGCGATATTGATGCCCGCACTGGCACGAGCGAGGAATCAGGCAAGGACGGTTACCTGTCAGGCCTTACTGAAACAATGGGGCATTATCTGGTCGATGTACTGCCAGGACAACGATGGCTATTTCAGCTCAGGCATCGGTGTCGGCTGGAATCGGGGCGAATGGATAATTTGCTTACGAGACGAGTACGAGACAAAAACAAACATTCTCCGCTGCCCGATGGCTGTTAAACGCCTGCCTACCGAGCAGGAGTGGGGTGGTCCGTTCAACACCTACTTCATGCCGGTTGGGGGAAAAGGCAGCTCAGGAGGCGGCGAAGAAATAAGCTATGGAGGCAATAACTGGATTTACCATCCACCAGCAGGAACTACTGCAATTCAATCACGTCCCACGGAATGGAACTGGAGGACACCTAATACTAAGGGCTCAGCCAATGCGCCGGTATTAGGAGATGCAATGTGGAGGGGAGGCGGGCCATACGAAAATGGCACACGAGGCGACCCTCCCGAATACCATGGCCAATGGTCGGGTTACAACAGGGAAATGATGCATTTCGTCATCGACCGACACAACGGATTTGTAAACCACGCTTTTATGGACTGGTCAGTCAGAAAGGTGGGACTTAAGGAGTTATGGAAACTCAAATGGCACAAAGAGTACAACACTAACGGTCCCTGGACAACGGCAGGCGGGTGTGTGGCAAGTGATTGGCCGAGCTGGATGAGAAGTTTCAAAGAATACTGAAAAATCAACACAAAGCGCAACTACCAATCGGTGGAAAACAGCCTCCGACAAGGCTGGAATCCACTGACTTTATTGGAGGAGAACCATATTACTACATCCACATTAACGATTTGATGTTGTAACAAAAGCAGATTTAAGGTATAATGTTTTTTCCGGCAAAAGAACCTTAAGGTAACGCAGAAATGCAAAATTAACGAAACACAAAGCTGCTTTTGCATATCTTAACAGGTGGACAGCTAAAACAAAATAAAAGGGCACAATTATGAACAACCAAAAAGGATTTACACTGATAGAACTTTTAGTGGTAATCGCCATTATTGCACTATTGATGTCGATACTGATGCCGGCCCTGGCACGGGTAAAGCAACAGGCAAAGACAATGGGTTGTCTGGCGAACCTCAAACAATGGACACTTTACTTTTCGATGTACACCGAAGACCACGAAGGCAAGTTCCAGGAAGGCGTCGGCGATGGGCATACACACCATTGGACCAATGCGCTGAGGTCGTATTATAAAAACGACCCGAAAATTCGCTGCTGCCCTACCGCTATGAAGCCTCTTATCGACGAGAACGGACAGCAGTCACCCCAGTGGAATGTGTTTTCAGCCTGGGGCAGATTCTGGGGCCAGGGCTATGCACCGGAAGGTGATTGGGGCAGCTACGGGATAAATGGATGGGTGGAAAACCCGCCGCCGTCATATGCGACGGTTTATGAAGATTTTGAGACCAAATATAACTGGAGAACTCCCAATGTAAAAGGTGCCGGCTATGTGCCTCTGTTTATGGACGCCCTGAGGTTTAATATTTTCCCCAGGGATACGGATACCCCGCCGGAATTACAGGATTTAGCCTGGCAGGGGATGCAGCATATGAGACGTATCTGCATTGACCGGCACGATGGATTCATAGGCATGGCTTTTCTGGATTGGTCCGTCAGAAAGGCCGGACTTAAGGAGCTGTGGACTTTGAAGTGGCATCGCGCATATAATCAGGCCGGCCCCTGGACCACATCCGGCGGCGTCCAGCCGGGTGATTGGCCGCCCTGGATGAGACATCTTAAAGACTACTGAAAAAATCACCGAATGAACTAAACAAGAGGGGCCTATGCCGAGCCAATCAGCATAGGCCCCGAATTGATACTAATCAAGCTACACACCCGTGCCTGCGCTACACCCCTTCTTGCTTTCGCAAGAAAGCACGAGGATGCAGGCAGGTACAAGTGACCAAATCTACTACATTAACCTCGCCCCCATATCTTGCTTCGCAATCCGAGGACCACAAGATACCTTGCGGCAGAAGCAAAGGGGGACAATTAAATCTTAGCTTAAGGTGCCGCTTCCGGCATATACAGCCGGATATCGTCAAAGAACACAAGGCCCGAACCACCAGGCTGTGGGTCGTCCGCGCCGCCAAAGCCAATAGCCAGATTGCTGACATCGGTCAGAATAACTCCGGCATCACCGACCTCTTTCAGGTCGATTTTCCATTCCGTCCAGGTGTTCATAAGCGCTGCGTCGGGGTCATCGTGGTACACCGTCGCAGCCGTGCCGCTGCCGTCTTTGACAGTTACATACATCGGCTCAGCCTCATTACTGAGCAGACCGATGTCCTCATCAACCCACTGGCCCGTACCATCGCTGGTAATGTTGGAGAATTTGGCCTCGCATGCTACACCGGAGTTATGACTGGTCAGTGCTAAGCCTACGTACATAGGCATATTCATTGTCACCGTCTGAGGCGTACCCAATTGCGTCCACGTATTTCCGTCCGCCGAATAGTAGCCCCGGACAAGACCACCTACGGTGCGTTCTAATTTCACCCACTGAGGTGCGGTTATTCCGGTTTCCTCCGCGGCGGTTGAACTGGTACCGTCCGCGTTATCACGATACTGGAACGCGACCCCGTTACCGGGCGTGACGACGACCATCGCGTGCCTCGAACCCGGCTCAAGCGTATCACGAATCATCACGCCGGCCTTGGCCCAGGGGTCAGTGTCACTCACGCTCTCGACCTTAGCTACAATCGAGCCTGCGCCGGAAAGCTCCTTCCAGGCAAAGTGGAGCTCGTCGGAATTGCCCCAGATATCCGCGCCCTCTGCGGTCATCGTATAAGTGCCGGTCGGTCCTTCAACGAAGCTGCCCAGATACGCCGGATGGCCTCTGAACCACAGCGACAATACTCCAACGCCTTCTCTGGTCCAATCCTGCGCTGGACTGAACGCGCGTTCGGCTTCCGAATAAGCTGCCGCGCCAATGTTGTTGTAGTAATATGGCATCGACTGCTTATCGCCGTGGACAATCGTAGTCTCGACAATGTGCTCTCCCTGACTAAAATCTGCGTCATGTCCTACAAGGGCACCGTTTGTATCAATATCGTATCCATCCAGCCACGTACTGAATATCTCATCAGGCGAATAGTCGTTGTAGTCCTCAAAATCGTCCACAAGAAGATGATCGATTACCGTAAAGCTCCAGACGTCGCCTCTGTATATCGTATCGTCGGCCCTGACCTCGTCGATTCGCCAGTAGTAACTCCGGCCTAATTCAGGAGCTTGGGGTGGAGTATAAATGACGAGATCCCGCCGGCCTCGATAAATACCCGTCGTATCAGTGACATCGGCATCGTTCACATCGTCGAGATTAGTCCCAAAGTACACATCGTGCTGGACCGCACCCTCCCCGGCTATCCAACCAAGTGGGCTGGCATCCGGCAGGTCCACTATTGTCCCGGGTGTGGGAGCTACAGCGCGGGCCTTTTCCGGGTCAGCAGGGGCCGGAGCAATGAGGCCTTCCTTGTAGCCGAAAAAGTCCACATCGACTGCTCCGCTCTGCGGTGTGGCGCCGACGCCGAGACCAAGGTAGGTGTCGGTATAGTCACTATTACCTGTACCGGCGGTAACGTGGAACTCGCTTGACGTGGACGAGCCATCCATATAGACGTTGACCTTGTGGGTACCGCCTCCGCTCGTATCGGCCTGGATGGTAATCCAGAACTCATGCCAGACCGTAAGGTCATCAATTTCCATTATATTAAGCGTTCCTTCGCTATCCTGGATATCTACTTCCCCAACGGGACTTGTGCCGTTGATGCTGTTCATGGTCAAGCCCTGCTTGCCCTCAAGAAAGTCCGATTCCGACGCCAGGGACAGGGCTAAGGAGACCTTAGCTGTTCCACTCGACTGGTGGATGCCGAAGACGTCCTTGCCGGTGTCGTGGCAAAAATACCCGTCGCCGCCGGCCGGCCAGGGACTGGGCGCACCGCCTCCAGGCAGATGAAGATCATCCAACGGCGGTGTCGTGGAAATACGGGCACGGAACGAGATGGTTACCCCGTCGTCAAGCAGGGTGTCTCCGACTGCTCCGATCTCTTCCGTGATGCTATGACCGAAGAAGATTTTTCGGTTACTGCCCGGGTCGTTCTGGCCGTGGTCCCTGGGATCTCCTGTGTCCTGCAGGCGTACAAAAGTCACATCGCCATCGCTAAGGATGTTGATACCACCCGGCCTGCCGGTACCGATTTCAGTTTCGTCCCACTCGTCCGAGCCGTTATCGTGGCTCCACGTCCCATCCAGCGCGGTAAAATCCGCTCCGGGAACACCCGCGTCACCGGTGTAGATGTACGTCCACCCACCAAGGGGTTCTGCATATTCGACACCTCCCACGGCCACACCGGCGGCCAGACTCAGCGCTAAAACAAAACAGGCTGAATAAATCAATTTCTTAGACATAATAGTCCTCCTTAAAAAAAGTTAAAATAAAAACGACCGATAATAACATTCACACTTACTAAGTTTTACCTATGTTTGTCCGGGGTACTTTTTTCCGACTTGACACTACCTCCTTCCTTTAAAAAATGACGTCAACTGCAAATAGAAATGCAGTAAATTCAATTACCAGGCACAGACCTTACTAATATCTCTTATAACAAATTCGATGCTTTGCTTCAAGCAAAACTTACCTAAACACTCAGCGGGTTTCTCATGCTCCCGGCAATTTGCATGTCCCCTGAGCTGTAAGGTCAACTTTTATAAATACTTAGAGGTCTTTATGGTACGGTCACTAACATCCCGCATCGGCTGGTCTTGTTCCACATTATCTTCAAAAAAACCCTGAATTTGAGCTATTTTGCTATTGCGGAAAATCAAATTTGGGTGTATAATACAGTTTTTGGTAAAATAGCCTAAATTAACATAGGGATACAAAATTAACGAAACACAAAGCTTTTTTTGCGCATCCCAACAGTTAAACAGTAAAAGGGGCCATTATGAACAAACGAAAAGCCTTTACACTAATCGAACTTTTAGTGGTAATCGCTATCATTGCGTTACTGATGTCGATTTTGATGCCGGCGATGCAGCGGGTAAAGAAGCAGGCCAGGAGCGTTGCCTGCCTAAGCAAGCTCAAACAGTGGGGCATATTTTTTGCGATGTACGCCGACGACTACGACGGCCGATTCATGATGGGTTTCACGGCCTCACCTCGAGCCAACCGATGGGTTTACGCACTTGGCGACTACTATAAATGGGATGACGAGTTTACCTGTTGTCCGAATGCGTTCAAGCCGTGGGTGGATGAAAACGGGGTAAATTCGGGTGCCGAAGGAAGCGCTTCAGGTGTCGGTGTGACCATGGCCTGGGGGTATTTGAGCGGGGGCAGTCACTGGAAAAAGTCGATGAAGGGAAGTTACGGGATGAACGGCTGGTGTGTTGATCCCCAGCCGGGCAATGAACCTCATCCCGAGCGGGGGAGTCCGGGATTCTTCTGGCGAAGTCCCGCGGTGGCCGGGGCCGGGTACGCGCCATTGTTCCTGGAGGCCCAGCGCTATAACGGCGTGCCGTTACAAACGGACACACCGCCCAGCTATAGCGGCGAGCGGTGGAACGACAACGCGCAGATGGGGCGGTTTAGCCTCAACCGACACGATGGATTCGCCGGTTGTCTGTTCTTAGACTATTCGGCTCGTAAAGTGGGGCTCAAAGAGCTGTGGACCCTCAAATGGCATAAAGAGTACAACGAAGCCGGCCCCTGGACCCTCGGCGGCGGTGTCCAGCCGAGCGACTGGCCCGAATGGATGCAGCATCTTAAAGATTATTAAAAACAAACGTCGTACAAAAACTAAAAAAAGTAGGATTTTGACGAACTATAAAATACAATTGCAAAAGTAAACAATTAAAACATGCAGAAGGAGGCATAATTATGGTCAGGCGAAAAGGCTTTACGCTAATAGAGCTTCTGGTTGTAATCGCCATTATTGCGCTTCTGATGGCAATCCTGATGCCTGCGTTAAATCGAGTAAAGAAACAGGCCAGGGCTGTTGCTTGTATGGCCAATCTCAATCAATGGAGCCTTTTTTGGTCAATGTATTGTGACGATAACGACGGATACTGGGTTAGCGGCGAAGGCGGCGGCAGCGGCAGGTGGTGGTTCGAGCCGATGCTGCAGACTTACAAAATCGAAGAGAATATGCGCTGCTGCCCACAGGCTACAAAATCTGCGGGCGAGGGTGTTCATATGGGCATAGGTTACTTTTCAACTCAAGCCTGGCAAACCGGTGAATGGATAGGCAGCTACGGTCCCAATGGGTGGATGTGTAATCCTCGCTCGACGGACCCTTCGGGTAGTGTCTGGGGACGCAGCCCCATTTCAGACCATTGGAGGAAGCCCGAGTGGCCGGGTGCGAGTAATATACCGTTATTTACCGGTAGCTGGTGGGTCGATGCCTGGCCAAGAGAGAATGACAATCCTCCCGAAATCCCGGGAGGGCCGCCGGACAGACCGAACACAAACGAAATGGAGCGCAATTGCGTCGACCGGCACGATGGATTCTTAAACGCTCAGTTCTGCGATTGGTCTGTCAGAAAGGTTGGAATCAAGGAGCTCTGGACGTTAAAATGGCATAAAAGCTATAACATAGCCGGCCGATGGACCAAAGGCGGCGGCGCCAATCCGAGCGACTGGCCGACATGGATGAGAAATTATAAAGATTATTAAAATAATAAACATCATAAAAAACAGTATAATAAAAAGTGAACTAACTTAAAATACAGGAAGGACTATTATTATGGACAAACGAAAAGCCTTTACCTTAATAGAGCTTTTGGTGGTTGTTGCCATTATCGCTATATTGATGGCGATATTGATGCCGGCACTGAATCGGGCCAGGGAGCAGGGCAAACGCGCGGCTTGTCTTAGCAATGTGAAGCAGCTGGCGCTTGCGTGGATTATGTATGCGGATGAGAACGACGACAAGATTGTTAACGGCGAGGCATATGAAGGTGGAGATGGCCTGGCGCCTATACCCACAAGCGGTAGGCATAAGGGTGAGCAGTGGTGGACAGGGGACGACTGCGCATCTGGTTACATGCAGGGAGAACATTTAGAGCTTGAAGTACAAATAAGAGCTATCAAAGTCGGTGCACTATATCCATACTGCAAAAACGAAAAACTTTACCGGTGCCCGACCGGTGTTCGCGGAGAGATGCGGACATACACCATAGGCGATTCTATGAACGGTATTCCCAGAGACGGGACTTTCTCCGGTAACGTGGGGGTCAGAGTAGGCAGGACGGTATTATGGATTAAGAACAGGTCCGAGATTAGCGTCCCAGGCCCGGCATATAGAATAGTTTTTCTTGATGAAGGCCGCATAACTCCGGATAGCTATGCTACGCATTACGTTAATCCCCGATGGTGGGATCCGCCCCACGTCCGACACGGTGACGGCACAAATGTCTCTTTTGCAGATGGACACAGTGATTACTGGAAGTGGAATGACCCCGCGACAATAAAAATCGGCAAGATGGCCAACCCGCTGCACCAGTATCAGCCTACTACTGATGTAGGCAGGGAGGATTTGGCAAAGATGCAAAAGGCTATCTGGGGAAGGTTAGGATATTAGCCGGAGCTATTGGCGTGATTTTTTGTGCTTATTGATTTTCCACTAAGCAGACAACTTGGCTTCTTTGGGATAACAGGCGGACGCAATGTCCGCCTTTTTTATGCTCAAGGAATACTCTAAAAAAAACAGTTGCACAAAAACCTACAAAAGATTATACTGAGCTTATAAAACAACATCGCAAAAAATCAACCAACATAAAATACATAAGGAGTCTCAATATGAACAAACGAAAAGGATTCACCCTGATAGAGCTTCTGGTGGTAATTGCCATTATTGCCATATTGATGGCGATACTGATGCCCGCGCTGAACCGAGCCAGGGAGCAGGGCAAACGCGCCGCCTGCCTGAGCAACCTAAAGCAGCTGACACTTTCATGGATTATGTATGCAGATGATAACGATGACAGGATTGTTAACGGCGAAGCCCATTGGGCCCCTACCGCCGACCCCGTTGCACCCGTGCCCACATCTGGTCCTCATAAGGGCGAGCGCTATTGGGTAGGCAACGATTGCGCCACTAATTACGCGCTGGGAGAACAACGACCGCAAGACATACAAATACAAGCTATCCGACTCGGAGCGCTATTTACATACTGCAAAACCGAAAAGCTTTACCGGTGCCCGACCGGTATTCGTGGAGAGATGCGCACGTACTCCACATCTTACGGTATGAATGGTTGTTTCGATGCAGCTGGAACTTATAGTGGTAACAAGGGGGCGAGAGTGGGCAACACGGTGTTGATGGTTAAGAGGAGAACAGAGATTACCGTCCCCGCTCCGGCATATAGACTCGTTTTTCTTGACGAAGGGCGGATAACTCCGGATAGTTACGCTATTCATTACGTTATTCCCAATTGGTGGGACCCACCGTTTGTCCGACATGGTGACGGCACGAACGTCTCTTTCGCTGATGGCCACAGCAATTACTGGAAGTATAGAGGAGCAGAGACGATAAAGGTCGGCAAGATGGCAAACCCGCCGCATCAATATGCGCCTACTACCAACGAGGGCCTGGATGATTTGCAAAAGATGCAGAAGGCCACGTGGGGGAGATTGGGTTATACACCAACTAATCGATAAGCATAATTCTTTGGCTTATAGATGCCGTTGCGTATATTACTAAAACCGGCAGTCTTGATATAGTTTCCTAACTATGCGGCTTTGCGTTTATTAACGCTGCCAAAAGGATATGCCTCAACCTGTCAACGCTGATATTGTTGAGGTAATCTTCCGTAAAATCTAACTGAAATCGGCCTCTGAAACCTCTGATTCGTCGCGTAAGCTCATTCCTGCCCAAAGCAGTGATTGAAGTTATTTCTCTGTCAAAATACTTTCTCGAAGACATAACCCTCACCTTTGAAAAACTTTTCCCATAAGTAAGTTGGACTCGTGTTAATTTAGTATTAGTATCGTTCCTCATATCGAACCACTTTTGCCGGAATCTTTATACCGCTGCATAAACTTCTGATTTAGCTTGTTATTCAGCAAATTTTTTTTTGTCATTTTGCTGACGGTCTGATAACGTTTGGCTATGAAAACAGAAAAGTTAAATTACTACTTACCACCTGAGCTGATCGCCCAGCATCCTCTTCGTATTCGAAGCGAATCGCGACTGCTGGTTCTCAATCGCACCACCCGTGAAATTCTCGACAGCCGATTCGGCAATATTGGAGATTTTCTGTTGCCCGGCGATTGCCTTGTGCTTAACGACACAAAAGTCTTACCCGCTCGTTTTTTTGCACGTCGGGATACCGGAGGAAAACTCGAAGGTTTATTCCTCGCTGAAAACTCTGATAGAACCTGGGATATAATGTTAAAAGGCAGCCGTAAATTAAATCCCGGCGACCTTCTTATTCTAAAAGACAAACAAAAGGCCGATTTTTGCAAAGCCGTACTGCTCGAAAAGCAAGCCCAGGGCAGATGCCTGTTAAGACTGAATACAGAGGCAGACACTGAAACCGTCCTCGATAAAATCGGCTTTCCACCGCTTCCTCCATACATCAAACGAGATGACGACCTGACTATGGCCAAAATGGATAAACTACGATACCAGACGGTTTACGCACGACATACCGGCGCCGTCGCGGCACCAACCGCCGGCCTGCACTTCACAGAACAGCTTATCGAGCAGTTAAAACAAACCGGCATCGGTTTTGCATACATAACACTGCACGTCGGAACAGGAACGTTCAAACCGGTAACCACGGAAAACCTCGATGACCACCAAATCCACCAGGAGCTATTCAGTATTGACGAGGTAAATGCCCGGACAATAAATACAGCGAGGAGCAAAGGCGGACGAATAATCCCCGTCGGTACAACTTCGACGCGGACCCTCGAAACAATAGCCGTCGGCTCACAAATCGAAGCTGTAGCCGGCACAACAAGTTTATTCATAAAGCCCGGCTATAAATTCAAAATGGCCGACGCAATGATAACAAATTTCCATCTGCCCAAATCCACCCTCCTCGCTCTGGTCGCAGCATTCGCAGGCCTGGATAATATCCTCGCCGCCTACAATCACGCTATCGAGCAGCGATACCGTTTTTATTCCTACGGCGACGCAATGCTGATTATTTAGCAACTAAAAAAAGTGAATATGTTTCTGATCGCCGTGATGCTTTTAAGTTACTCAACTTTTTCGGTGACCACTTGAAGGATATGTTTTTCCCGTCGCAGCAATAGTTTTCCGAGGCTGGGCAGACTGAGCTTGTAAAAGAAGATAAGGAGGGCCAATATTACGATTGAGAGCACGAGGTTCACCGGTCCGGCCGGCAGCCAGCCCAAGCGGGACATGAGCAGACCAATTGCTGGTGGAATAAACATAGGACCCATAGCCGTTGGAATTAACAATCGCGATATAAAAATCAGGAAGCTCGTCATGGCGGAGGTTTTAGTCTTCCTCATAGTCCCCGGGGCGATATGATAAGGAACGAGTACGGATATCATGTTGCCCGCTATGCTGAGCAGTAAGAAGGTCGCCACCAACTGCAAACCGGCGGCAAATATGATGATAAACGAGATACGCAGGGCGATTTTAATAAGCAAGAGGAAAGTTAATCCAATTCCTATGGCAATCGGCAGGAGTGCAAGGTTTTTTCCCAGCAAAATTTGTCTTCGCGGCACCGGCAGCAACACGAGCTGACGAAATCCGCCCCGATCGAAACCGAACTGGTTGAACATGAGATGACTCATACCGAGAAACGTAAATACGACGGGGCCGCCGGTGACGAACAATTTGAAGTTGTCGGTGAGGTTGGACATACGCCGCGCGAAGAACATAGTTCCAAAAAGCAGCAGCAAGATGAAATTAGTGGCCAGCGCCATCTTCACTTCGGGCGCCCGCGTCAGGGAACGGAAGAAGGCCAGCGCCAGCGCCGCAGCTTCGTCGGGAGTACCGGGTAGCTGCCTCTCAAGGAAGTTCTTCCTGACAGTGAGGGTCTTCTCGGCTTTCGGTCTTTGTTTCGACCTCCTGCCAGTTGCATGTCCCATGTAGAAACGAATGGTCGAGCGGTAGGCCCTTCTCAAACCCAATCCACCAATGACGAACGCGCCGGCCGCACCTAACACGGCGGGCAAGGCATTTCCCATGCCCAGCGACATTGCACCGTTGCCAACCCACAGGAAGGGCACAACCTTATGCGCTACCAAGACCGCATGGGGAATGGGCTTGCCTTCCCGGCCCTCGGGGCGTTTCGTCGTCTGTTCGTCCAATGGTGCCGATTTCACCGTGTCGGGTCTGTGCCGTTTACGATCGTGCATGAGGTTGTTAATGATATTTGGAAGCTGTACAAGCACAATTAATGAAAAGGTGAACACGGCAATAATGACGCGGCGTCGCCGCTTGTTCACCATGAGCGTGGCCAGCCAGCCGCGCAAGCAATAGGTCCACGCCGTGATCATGAAGACCAAACCGAGCACTAGCGGAAACATCAAGATCATTAACCATTGCCCTCTGAGGAGCAATCCCAGGCAAAGACCCAGAATTAAAGGCAGGAACAGAATAATGCTAATAGTCAGGTGCGATGTGAGATAGTTCACCAGGAAAATGTCTCTGAGCGAGATCGGCAGGTGCAGCATCCTGCTGATGTCGATCGTCTCTGAACGCTGGATCTCCGAAACCATTCCAATCATCCAGGCAAACAGAAACACACCAATGAACATATCCCACATAAGAAGCAAACGCAGAGGCGACGCTTCGACCAGCACAAAGAAACCGACCAGCACTCCGGCAACGCAGCTCATAAAACCCAAGACAAGCACAGCCACGGCTACGATCATTATCAGCACGGCATTCAACTGACTGCTGCGAGACCATTGATTTCGGGTCAAGCGCCAGCGCAGCCAGATGATTGTGCGAAGTTGGCTCCAGTCCATTTAATCCTCCAGCCAGCTTAGCTTCTGTTGCTCGATGTTATCGCTGCCGACGGCCTCCAGGAACCTTTCCTCCAGCGAGCCACCGGCGCGAATCTCGTCCATCGTGCCCTGATGCACGAGCTTGCCCTCGACAATAATCCCGACGTCTGTGCAGAGCCTTTCGACAATCTCCAGAATATGCGATGTCAGGAACACGGTCGCACCGCGCTCAACGCAACGCTTCAATGTGTCTCGCAGCACGCGCGAGGCAACGGCATCGACGCCCTCAAATGGTTCATCGAGAAAAAGCAGATCCGGATTCGGAATCAGCGCCGCCGCCAGTGTGAGTTTCTTCTTCATCCCATGTGAATATTCGAGGGTTAGTTTTTTCTCCTCGCTATCCAGGTTCATCATGGTCAACAGCTCCCGGCAACGTTCGCGGATCGTCGCCATGGGCATCTTATACATACGTCCTATGAAAGTCAGATATTCCCGTGCCGTCAGATTATCGAACAGAGCCAGTTCCTCGGGCACCACACCAACACGGCGCTTGATCTCTCTGGCTTTGTCGGGATCTTCTACTTCCTCACCCAGGATACACATCGTGCCGCACGTGGGGGCCAGCAGACCCGTAAGCATTTTGATGGTCGTCGATTTGCCCGCGCCGTTGGGACCGAGAAAGCCGTAGAACTTCCCGGCTTCCACACGTAAGTCGAGACTGTCGACGGCACGCAGGTCGCCAAAGTAACGAGTGAGTCCGCTGGTTTTGATAGCAAGGGTCATAACGGTCGTTGAGTCTATCAGCCCCGGACCGAAAAAACAAGGATGTTTCTTCGGGTTCGATCTACGCCGTCACAGGATTCGTTTGGCCAGCGGCAGTTGCCTGATGAAATTACCCAAAGCAAAACACAACGGCACTGCAATAAATACAGCAAATGCAAATTTCAAAAGTGGATACAGGGTAATATTTCTAATCGCCAGTGCCACGAGCACTGTAACCGGGGCGTGGATAATATAAGCCGTGTAGGCGCTGGCAGACATCGTTTTCGTCAGCCTTGTCTGATGATTGAATTGTTTGCGGAAAAGCACTACCAAGCCGATTATCATTGCCACACAAACCGACTGCTCCCATAGGGCGTAAGCAAGGCATTGCCAATGCAGGCCACCCACAAATGAAGTTATATCACCTTTGAGCGCCCCGCCTAATACAAATATAGTCGGAAATAAAACGATGATGAAGATGATGCCGAGCCAAAGCCAGAACTTACCCATAGCATCGGGAATCCGCACCAGCCAATTATGCCGATATGCGACAATTCCGACAATAAACATACAAATGTACTGAGGGAAGAAGGGAAACTGAAAATTCAAAGGTTCGAAAGTCCAGCCAATCGGAAGCCATATCCGCACAATAAAAGTAACAGCACCCAGAGCAAGGGCAAAGAAAGCTATGGCCAAATTACCCGGCAATTTACCGCCGTCCTGAACAGAAGAAGCAGGAGCTTTCGCAAACAGTCGCCACAAAAAATAAAAACCAGCGAATATCAGCAGGGCCTCGACAAACCACAATGGGCCGGTACCAACGTGAAACCTGCTGTAATACCGGGCAAGAAAATCAAAATAAGAGCCGGTCGATTCCTGGGCACCAACCCGAATCAGCGGATATGCCAGGAGTGGCTGAATGATAAAGTCGTAACAAAGCAAAGGGATGCCCAGACGCAGCAGCCGGTCTTTGAGAAATCGCCATGGCCCTTTGCGGTCGTACGAACCGGGGGTGAAGTAACCCGAAATCAAAAAAAACAAGCCCATCGAAAAGGCCTGGACCGTCCCGTTATGCCAGGTCAGTGGAAGTGACATATAGCCTTCCGGGACATTTCTGTAATACCACCCGCCAGCGCCCCCGTATGTGATTGACAGGTGGAGCATTATTATCAGCGTAATCAGCAGGATTCTCAGGTTGTCAATGAAAAATAGGCGGGCTCTTTCCATAGCTTATTACTGAATCAAAGTGCCTTCCTCATGTTTGATATGACACGCCTTACTTATACATCTTATCGAAATAGCCCTGAGCGCTAACCACTGCCGCTCGCATCATATCTTCGGCCTTGGCAGTTTCCCGTTTGGCTAATACCTTCATCAGCCCGGCTGTATCCAGCTCCTTCGCCGCCTTTTCACACGCCTCCCAGCTCAGCACGCTTCTTACCACGCGGTCGATTCCCTGCTCAGCATTATCGTATGCCCGTGCCTGCATGTCGTGACCCTTCCATCGGCTAAAGCCCGCCTGCTGAATAAGCCCTGCAATAGCGACGTTCATACCATTGACCCGTGTACCGTGGTCAATATCATATTTGCCCGGCCCGCCGAGAATAATACCATCGTTATAACCCTGGCTGTTCAGGTGCATATGCACCATCGCATCGTTATCTAATTCTTCAACCGTATCCGCCACGTGGTCAAGCCCTATCATCTCCGAATGCCCGAACTCTTTATTGACGCCCTTCTTTTCTCTGGGCACCCCGAACTCGTCCTCAATTCGTCTCCAGAATAGCAGCGCACTCGCCACCGTCGGAATCAGCATGGCCGGATGCCCTTCGTTCGGCTTCGGCTCAAATCCTATGTATAAGCTTCCGCCTTGTTTCTCTTCGTATTTACACAATCCGGCGATGCTCTCCTTGAGGTTCTGATACATCTGGCGAATACCGACTGTCGCAATATCATAGCCGAACGAGCCGTTCCAGATTATCAGCGCCGGCGCCTTGTCCGCGTCCGGATGCCAGGCCTTTTTCAAAGTGCCGTATGCAAGGTCAACCGTCTTCGTGCCTAATTCTTCGGCAGCTTTTCGTTCTATCGGGTCCAGTGACGCCACCCCGCCGTATCCGAAATGACAATGCGCACCCGGCGTAATCATCGCCAGATACAAGTTCGAATCCAACAAAGCATCCGCAACCGCCGCGGCATTGTCATCATCTACCTCCGCGTCATAATGCATCTCAATACCTAACTCAACGTTATCAGGCATCCTTGGAACGATCTTGTCTGCGACGAGCTTAATCATTTCCGGCGTCCCGAACGTACCGCCCCATTCCGGCCGCATATCACCCGGCACAAAACCACCCTTGCCGGGATTAAATGTCCATCTGCATATACTATGTAAAGATTTTTCTGCCATTTTTAATTACTCCTTTCTTAAACGCTTAAAAATTATGACTTATGCACTTATGCCTTGTGCTCTTAACTTTTTAATTGCCCTTTCAAAACGTATTCCCATCTTCCGTACGCTTGTTGATAGGCTTCTGCCAACTTTTGGTTAGGCTCGACGCTCTTAACCGGCTCTAAGCCCACAAAGGCATCGTCGGCCCCTTTGTAAATACCCGCACCGATTCCCGCCCCCCTCGCGGCCCCCTGAGAGCCGTCGGTATTATATAATTCCACCGTCGCTCCGGTAATCGTTGCAAAGGCCTCCGCAAACAAGGGACTTAAGAACATATTGGCATTTCCCGCCTTGACCGTTTCCAGCTCAATCCCCATATCGCGCATTATCCCAAGCCCGTAATTCAGCGCAAAAACTATCCCCTCCTGTGCCGCCCGCAGGAAATGCGCCTTCTTGTGTATATTAAAATTCCACCCATGAACGGATGCCCCTATATTTCTGTTTTCCAGAGTCCTCTCGGCCCCATTGCCGTAAGGCAGTATCACCAGCCCATCCGACCCGACCGCAACCTCCGCCGCCAATTCATTCATCTGCTCGTAATCCAGCCCCTCACCCCCGACAAAATTATGCTTCAGCCAGCTATTCAGAATCCCCGTCCCGTTAAGGCAAAGTAATACACCATACCTCGGTTTTTTCTTTGAGTGATTGACGTGAACAAACACATTGACTCGCGAGAGCTGGTCGTAGTTTTTCTTATCACTGATTCCATAGACCACACCGGACGTCCCTGCCGTAACCGCAATCTCGCCCGGCTGTAATACGCTAAGCGACAGGGCATTATTCGGCTGGTCCCCCGCCCGGTAGCTCACCTTCGTCCCGGCTTTAAGCCCTAAATCTCCGGCCGCCTCTTTTGTCAGCTCACCCTGGACTGAAAACGTGGGGACCCTTTCAGCTATCAAATCGGCCGGGATTCCATAGTTTTCCAAGACAAATTCCGCTAAGCCGTCTTTCTCAAAATCCCACATTATCCCTTCGGACAAACCTGAAGGCGTCGTCTTTATCTCCCCCGTCATCTTCATCGCAATATAATCGCCCGGCAGCATCATTTTATGAATCTTCGAATAGACCTCCGGCTCGTTTTCCATCACCCACTTTAATTTCGAAGCCGTGAAATTACCCGGCAGGTTAAACAGGCTCTTAAGGCACTTTTCCGTTCCGATATCCGCCGCCGCCTTCTCGCCGATTTGCACCGCCCTGCTGTCGCACCAGATTATCGAAGGCCTCAACACCTCCTGATTCTTGTCCACACAAACTAATCCGTGCATCTGATAAGAAATCCCAACCGCCTCCACATCCTCCAAACTTCGGATTTCTGATTTCTGATTTCTGATTTTCGAAGCAACCTGCCGAGTTGCTTCTTTGACATGTTTCCACCACACCGCCGGCTCCTGCTCCGCCCAGCCCGATTCCTTTGCGATAATCTCTAATTCCTTATCCGGCGAAGTCGCACTCGCCAATACCTTACCCGTCTGGCTATCTATCAGCGTCGCCTTTATCGACGAGCTCCCAACGTCATATCCCAATAACAGCGCCATTTACATAATCCTTCATTGTTTGTGGTTTGCAATAATCATTTTTATAAATATTAAAAGCAATCCACATCATATCTATCAAAGGCCGATTGTCAAGTTCAGCAATCATTTCATTCATACTGCCATTTGAGTATCCAGGGGTCTTTTGTTCGCTTTTGAAATGCCTTCAGTTTTGCTTTTAGTCTTGTTAGTACCTTTTCATATTTCGGATTATCAGCCAGATTCTCCACCTCATCCGGGTCATTCTCTAAATCATACAGCTCGAATTTTGGCCGATGCAAATACGCCTCGACCGTCCGCTTTCCGTAATATTTCTCGCCCCGCTGAATCGTCGCCTGCCACGTCGATGCCTCCCACAAATCGCTGGCAAACGGGTAATCCAGCCCATGCGCAATATTCCAGATGAGTTTATACCTGCGCTCGCGCACCATGCGCATCGGATAATACATTGTTATCTCGTGGAAAGTATGCGAAGCGTAAGTTTCATCCCAGCCCTCCGGATGTTCCTGCCCGAGCACCGGCTTAAACGACCTGCCCTGAAAATCTCCCTTCGCCGATGCTCCGGCAAAGTCCATAATCGTCGGCGCCAAATCCGCATAATTAACCAGCGCATCGCAGGTAATGCCCTTTTTCTTGGAGCCAGGACTTCGCACAATGCATGGCAATCTCATCCCCGGCTCATACAAAGTCGTCTTGGCCCCCGGAAATGCAACGCCATTATCTGAGATATAGATAACCACCGTATTTTCATATTTCCCCGCTTCTTTCAGAACGCTCAACAATCGCCCAACTCCCTGGTCAACGCGCGAAACTGCTTGATAGTACTGCGCCAATTCGGCACGGCATTCCGGCGAATCCGGCAAGAACGGCGGAACTATCACATCCCTGGGATCATATTTTACTTCCTTTATGCCCGGATAGCCTCCTTTGTCACGATTGCCAAACCGGTCGGGTTTATATGGCAGCTCCTCTGCCTTGCCGCCACCGCGGTGCGGGTCGCTCATGCAGAAATAAAGGAAAAACGGCCGGCCATCGTCACCACCGACAAAGTCCCGGCAGTTATTCGCCATCTCGACAGGGCTCCGGCTGTTCCCTTTAAGCGCCACATCGAACTTATAGACCTCATCAGGCGCAACGTGATACTTGCCTATCCGCCCCGTCCGGTACCCGGCCTCCGTCAGCAGCACGGGCAGAGACTTTACATCGGGGAACGAGACAAAATGATGATAACTGTGCTGATGCCCATACTGGCCGTTGGCGTGATTATACATACCCGTCAAAATCACCGACCGGCTGGCGCTGCAACTGGCCGTCGTACAAAAGGCATTCGTAAACCGCACCCCCTCAGCCGCAAGGACGTCCAGGTTCGGCGTCTTGATAACAGGATTTCCATAACAGCCCATAGCTTCAAGCCCGTGGTCGTCGCTTACTATCAAAACAACGTTAGGCCTTTTATTCCCGGCCGCTTCCGCTTCTCTTGAAATCAATCCCGAACCGACAAGAACCGATGCACCCGCAGCGCAGCCCTTAATAAATCCACGCCGGCTAATCGATTTACTTTCCATAATCTATACCTCCAGTATTAAATGTATCTTCCACCAAATTTCTGTCCCCAACTTCAGAGTGCTCTGTCGCATATAATTTGAGAAGTTGTCATTGCGAGGCCCGAAGGGCCGTGGCAATCTCTTGTCTTCGAACAATAGAGAGATTGCTTCGCGGAGTTTACCCTTGAGCGAAGCGAAGGGCTCGCAATGACATCCATCAATCGAACAGCGACAGAGCAATAGTAGCTTTTCACGCCCTCAGCTTAACACCAGCCGAAACTTCCTGCTCCCAGGCCACTAACTCATCTTCAAGTTGTTTGACCATATCCGGCTTTTTACCAGCAAGGTTCTTTTTCTCGCCGAGGTCTTCTTCAAGATTAAAAAGCCTCACCTTGTCACCCTGTACCAGCAGCTTCCAGGGCCCTTTGCGGATTGCCTTTTCTTTTCTGTAGCGCCAGAACAACGTCCGCTCCGGCAGCTCTCTGCCTTCCGTCAGCACCGGCAAAATGTCAACGCCGTCGAGCTTCAAACCCGCCGGCGGTTTTGCGCCGGCGATTGAGGCCATCGTGGCAAACAAATACATCCCCAGGACCGTTTCATCAGTAGTTGTACCGGGTTTTATTTTGCCCGGCCAATAGGCAACAGCAGGAACGCGGTGCCCGCCCTCCCACAAGCTGCCCTTGTAGCCGGACAATGCACCGTTGGAACCATTCTTTGTAGCGCCATTGTCCGAGCAGAAGAAGATAAATGTCTTACGCTCCAATCCGAAACGCCTGACCGTCTCGACAATCCGCCCTATACCCTCATCCATCACCTCAACCATTTCCTTATACGCCCGGAGAATTTCATCGCCTTTGGCCTTCCTGCCTTTCCCGCCGCCGCTCAGACGCTCCGGCGGGTCCTCTCGGCCCTGATAAGGAGAATGCGGCGCCTCGTGCGGCAGATACAAACAGAACGGCTCATCCCTGTGACGTTCAATAAACTCTATTCCGTGTTTGGTTATCAAATCGGTGCAGTAACCTTCTTCGGGGACTCTTTCACAATTCTTCCACCAGTCTTCGATGCCGGCCCCGTCGAGATGCGAGTGATAATCCACGTTGCCGCTGACATAACCGATAAACTCGTCGAACCCCTGCTTGGCCGGATTAAATTCCACGTTGTAACCTAAGTGCCACTTACCGAAAATCCCCGTCGCATAGCCGTGCCTTTTGAGAACCTCGGCAAAGGTTGTCTCTTCCAGCGCCATCCCGGTCTGTCGGGTCGGCCCTTTTGCATATATAACGCCCTCGATACCGCATCGCTGCTGGTAGCGTCCCGTCAGCAGCGCCGCCCGCGTAGGACTGCACACCGGACAGTTGGAATGATAATCCGTAAACTTCACCCCGCCTCTCGCCAAAGCATCAATGTTTGGCGTCTGTATTTTTGTGCTGCCGTAACAGCCAATGTCACCGTACCCCAAATCGTCCGCCATAATAACAATGATATTCGGCCGCTCGGCTGTTGCTTTCGCACTCTCCCCCACCGAACAGCCGTAATTTGGCATCATCATCGCTGCTGCACCGCCGATAGCAAACTTAATAAACTCCCGACGATTCACAATCAAACTCCTTACCTTGTCTGTTCAGGCTCATTTTTCCACACTCTCATTCAGATTTGGCGTAAATGTCAATATCCTCGCCTTTCCCTTCTCTGTCCATCTGGCCAAAACAGTTCGCCCAGGAATATCAATTCCCTGATACCGGCGGGATTCCTGTGAGAAATTCACCACCAGTTCCACTTTATCGCCGAAGACAGTACGCTGCAACATTCGGTCGGAACTCAGCCAGTTGAATTCCGTCATCTGTGCAAAACCCACCTGCCAGTGTAGTGGTGAAAAAAATGCATAATGCCTTTTCATTATATCCCGATGCTTGTCAAACTCATCCAGATTCATGTGATACAACGGCGGGACCATGTACAACAGCTCGGTCAAGGCGACGGTATCGAGCATATTGCTATATTTAAGACTGCCGTTGGCCCATTGGTGAGTAGTCACAACCGAATCATGAAAAACCACTTCATAAAGCGGCAACCGAAACTGCGGGTCATAATAAAAATACCTATACTCCTCCTTCATCGGCACCTGTTTGACGAATACCATAGGGCCATCAGGAGGATAATATTGCCCGAGATAGTAATCTGAGCCCTTGTTCTTCAAATCAGAGTCGCCCCAGCCAAACACCGGCCCAAACATCCCCTCGGCCACGTGGATTACTCCAGCGGCGTATGAGCTGCCGCCCTCCGAGCCGATGACTACCCGGAACGTATCGCGAATCCACGCCAGCCGAGCCATGCGGGCCTGAACATCGTCCGCCTGGCTTGCCCGGTGAAAAGGCGAATAATCATCATAAACCTCGCCGTAAGCATCACAATCAACAAAATAATAATTATAAGGAACCTTGCTCATATTGTCACGCACGCGCTCTTCAACATAAGGTCTGGCGGCAATCGGACTTAGCTTATAACCGGCTCCCTTAAATCCCCCTCGTTTCTCTCCGTCCCTGCGAACGATCGGCCCCTTCTCAAAAAGCTCCCTATCAAACTGTGCCGTAGTCCAGGTACTATCCGTGCCACGAGTCGAAGGGTCGTGAATACTGTGATAAGAATCATACGTGCCGAACAGGTAACCCATTTGGTCGGCCTGCTTTGCCACCTCGGGACGTTTTTCTACGCCCTCCCAGCCGTCAACACACAATCTCATCCGGTCAAAACCATTTGCCCTGAACTGCTCCAGCATCTTGACCGAAACACCGTCGCCCCACTCTGCAACAGCCAGCATAAATTCCGGAAATCCTGCACGCAGAATCAGGCCGTTCATCCGGCAAATCTCCGCGGTGGTAAGCTCATCCGCCCCCTTCCCAAGCAATTCGGCTGCCTCCTCGGGCAGGACAACATTTCGCCAACAGCCTTCGTCGTAGAAGTCCGGCCTTTCCAATAAACGTGACAACTCACCAGCAACCTGGCTTTTAAGATACTTGTACGGCCATTGAGCGTTGGAAATTTCAACCACTTCCGCCCAGCGTTCCGGCTCCATTAGCTGCTTAATTCGCCTGCCCGGCGAGGGCTGCCCGGCCCTGCTTTGTTCGACCAGCTTCTGACAGAAGGATTTCCACTTGTTGGGATGGATGTCATGCCATGTCAGAAACGCATCTCCCCAAAGATAGACATGTGGTGCCCCCAACAAACGCGCCGCTTTAGGAACCGCCTTGATTTTTTCTTCCATATCGACAAACTTACCCTGCTCGATTAGCCAGCGGCGAAATTGCTTAGCTGGTTCCACCGGCGAGCTGTTGTCCCCCAGCCGAATCAGGAACCCGTATTCTTTTTTCGATTGAAGAGTCGTAAATTCGTGGGAGAACCGGGCTTCGAGCTTATTACTGGTATGAATAAAATCTATCACGTTATTATAAGGATTGGTTACGATATAGGTCAGCGAGAAGTCGCCGCAATCCAGGCCCCAAAAGGGCATACTCAAACCCTCCAATGTATCCCAGCCGCCGAGTTCCACCAGATAGTTCTTCCAGCGCGAATCGTCCAGCGGAATATAGCAGCCCTCCCAGCGAGGCCAGATTAACGCCTTCATATTTACAGTTTCCTGCAAAACCGGCCAGGTGAATGTACCGGCCTTTTCAGAAAAAAATCGAACAGATAAATCCTCCTTATTCAATCGAACATCTATACTAACGCCCTTCGCTTCCAGGGCCCATTGAACCTGATTGCCCGTTTTTACGACCTTGCTGATTTCACCCAAATCGACTTGACCTGCGGATAGTTTGATTTTATTCCCTCCCCGCAGCTCGGCGCTCATCTCCAACGTTCCAGGCAATACTTTGACCGACAAGTACTCATTGCTCAGGATGATTTCATCTGACCGAACAGCCCAGACTTTGGCTTCGATAGAACAAACCGCCAAAATCAGGAAGCAACTGCACAACTGTCTCCATTTCCCCAAAGTCAAATTATGAAGTGGTATTACCAAAATGAAATACTCCTCGACAACGAATGTTTATATTTAGTTCAACTCAAATAGTGAATCAATCCGCCGATTGTTCTATCACATCCACGAGGCCGACGTCGATATATTGGCCGCCCGTGGTCTGAGTGCAGTGAACGGCTAAACAATTCAAGCCGACCCTCAATACCTTTTGCGCCTTTTCGTCAAGCCCGGCTCGAACATAACTGGAAGTATAGCCCTCCAGCTTTGCAACGAGCAGGCCATTGATATAGACCTCAGCGTCCTCATCATGATGGATTAAAAGTTGTGGCTGGCTAAGTTTTGTATTCTCCAGCTCAAACGTTCTGCGAAGCCAGATATCCGAACTGTTCCACACGGTACCGACGACACCACCGGGCGTCCCTTCGGTGCCGAAACCGCCTTTACCTTCCTGCCAGGCCGAATCTAAGAAACCTGTTCGGTACCAGCCGTTGCGTGGTTCGCTTGTTGTATATCGCCAGAGCTGTCCCTGTTTCTGTGAAGTTGGGACAATTGTCTTCGTTACCGGCGGCGGCAGATATAAACTCCGATTCGCCGCGGTGGCCTTTTCGACATCCATCTTTATCATCGCCCTGTCGTAAGTCATCAGTCCGTTGACCTCGATCTCCACATCGGTCGTCTGCGTATATACTCCGGCACACAGGCCGCCACCAATCATCGAACGCAAATTATCAAGCAGAACCAAGTACGCATCGGTAAGCTCCTCACGAGTTTCATAACTGCGGTATCCCCAGTTCTTTTCATCCTGCCAGGTATGTCCCTTGACCGGCAGACCAAGTCCGCCAAACTCACCGAGCACCGCAGCGCGGTTCTCTTCGGTCGGCGGCGCAGCCGGGCCCGGATAGCTGTGAATATCGTGCACGTCACCAGCTCTCCGGTCGGCCCAGCCGCTGGCGTTATTCACCAGCCGCGTCGGGTCGAGCTCCCTAATCATATCGACTATTCGCGGCGTATCATACTGCCCCCAGCCTTCATTAAACGGCACCCACATCACTATGCAGGGGTGATTGCGGAAAGCATTGACGACACGCTTTAGCTCCAGCTCAAACTGAGTTGCGGACTCTTCGCTGCGCACAATATCTTTGTCCCTGCCCCCTATGTGTCTGTCGCCGTTGGGCATATCCTGCCAGACCATCAGCCCCAACTTGTCGCACCAGTAGTACAGCCGATCAGGTTCAACTTTGACGTGCTTGCGCAGCATATTGCAGCCGAGTTTTTTCAATACCTCGATGTCATAACGCAGCGCCTCGTCCGTCGGCGCAGCGTACAGCCCATCCGACCACCAGCCCTGGTCGAGCGGGCCGAACTGAAACAGCGACTTATTATTCAAAAATAACCGCGTAACACCTTCTTTGTCTTTGCCCAACGAGATTTTACGCATACCGAAATAGCTGCTTACGGCATCGACGGTTTTGCCCTTACTGTTCTTGAGCGTTACTTTCAGCTCATACAAAAACGGTGAATCAGGCGACCACAATTTCGGCTTTTTGATTTTTAAAACAATTTCTTCACCCGCTTCGCCTTTACCCCTGGCTTTGGTAAACCACCCATCTTTGGCCTGAGCCTCCACACTGTAGCCGATTGTTCCCTGCGAACATACCGCAGTTACATATGCTGTTTCAGCGTCGATATCCGTAACTATCTTCAGCGATTTAATGTGCGTCTCGGACACCGGCTCGGCCCATACCGTTTGCCATATTCCCGTAACTGCGGTGTACCATATCCCGCCGGGCTTTTTTACCTGTTTGCCTCGCGGCTGATAGCCTGCATTCGTCGGGTCCCACACACCTAATACAATTTCCTGCGGCCCGGCATCATTCAGCGCATCGGTTATATCGCAGGTAAACGGGTCGTATCCGCCGCGGTGGCTGCCCAGCTCTCTGCCATTGACCCACACTGTTGTGTCCCAGTCCACAGCGCCAAAATGCAGCAGTATGCGCTGGTTCGCCTTCTTCCATTTGTTAGGGACCTCAAACGTTTGTCGATACCAAAGTCTATTGTCTTCGCCCACAGGCTTCATTACACCGGACAGAGCCGACTCGACCGGAAACGGCACCAGAATTTGTCCGTCGAACTGTTCCGGTTGCCGTTCGTCTTTTGGCCGAATGGCGTATTCCCATAATCCGTTAAGGTTCAGCCAGTTCTTGCGAACCATTTGCGGACGAGGATACTCAGCGTGGACATTATCCGGCGAGACCTGCATTGCCCATTGGGTCATAAGCGGGCCTTGGCTCACCTCCCACTCGGCCCATATAGATGAGCAAATGCACAACACTATGGATATTATGACCCAAAAACGATATCTCCCCCACCTTAAAAACTGTTTGCTGCTGTTGTGCGTTTTCCGTGCGGAAAAGCTGCTTTCAATACGATTTGAATCCATTTTGTGTCTCCTTTCGAATAGTAAAAGTTCCTTCAATAATTGACTTATGGCAGCTTGGCCACTATACCAGGCCCCCTGGAATTCCGGACCTGCAAATTACTTCTAACAGGGAACAAAACTGAAAAATTTGCGCTTAGGTTATTCGTAATCAGCCGATTTTGCAATGAAATTTCATGCGATAAATAAAGACCTTTATGGTCCAAAGATACATTTTGCAGGATTATTTTTACGATTTTTTGTAACATAATCCCCTCCTGCGCAATTATAACCGCGACAATGGTTGGTGCTATGGCAAAACTTGTTGAGCGAACAGAAGATGATTTGGTGCTGAAAGCCCGTACTCAAGCCGAAGCATTGTCTCGGCTGTACGAGATGTACTATGAGCGAATATTCCGGTTCTGTGTACATCGGCTCTTTGACAAAGAAATCGCCGAGGATGTAACTTCAACGGTCTTTCTCGAAGTGGCTCGCAGTATTCGCCTCTTCAAAGGCCGGACTGTGCAGGATTTCCAAAACTGGCTGTATGCCATAGCGGCCAACCAGGCAAATGCCTATATAAGGAAGACCTCACGACGCAAAGAGCTGCTGAAAGAGGCTGCCGGCTTAATGAAGTCCGCTGACGGGAGCACTGATGAATCATCTGAGATGGATTGGCCGAGGCTTTATGCGGCCATCCTGAAATTAAAGCCACTGCACCAGACCATTGTCACGTTAAGGTTCTTTGAAAATCTCAAATACGAGCAGATTGCTCAAATTCTAAACGTCAAAGAAGTAAATGTGCGTGTTACTTTGCACAGGATACTTAACGAATTGCGAAACAATTTACAAAGTGTGTTCGAAAGGCAAACATAAAATGTTTAAAGACGAATCCGAGCTCAAGAAAATCGTCAATCGGCTTAAAATCGATACCGAGCCGAATCCGAAGCATCGCCAAGAGCTGCGGCGGGAGGTGCTTTCTGTCTTCAACGAGGCCGGACAACGACCCGCGACCCGGATAATCGACTTTAAGACAATAAGGAGAAAAATTATGAAAAGTCCGGTTACAAAAATAGCCGCTGCCGCGGTAATAATTATAGCAGTGCTTATCGGCTTAAATTACTTCGGTGATTCGGTTAATATTACGAGCACCGCCTATGCGGAAATTGTCGAACGGTTACACAATGCCCTCACGATGACATACACATCGAACGGAACTACAGCAATTGAAATAGCTTTCAAGAAGCCGGGGTACATGCGAACTACAATGCCCGGTGATTACGTCACGGTTATAGATTGGACACAGGGAAAGGGCATTAGCACCCTTCCAACGAGAAACCAATACATCGAAATGGAAATGTCCAATTTGCCGAATGATCCGGCACAGCAGCAGTTCAATGTTATCGAAAAATTAAGAACGCTTCCCGAGCGGGCGGATGAAGAGCTCGGAACCAGAGAAATAGACGGCCGGGTATTGCAAGGATTCCGCGTAACTGAAGAGGATGTGATTAACACTGTCTGGATCGACCCGCAAACGCGTGACCTGGTTCGTGTGGAGACCGAGTTTATAAATGCTCCCGGCATGAACGTGGTTATGACCGATTTCCAGTTTGACGTTGAACTGGACGACTCGCTCTTTAGTCTTACTCCGCCGGATGGTTACACACGTGTGGAAGTTCAGGCGGACGTATCCGGAGTTACAGAGCACGACCTGATCGAATATCTTCGGGCGTGGTCGAGCTGGACTAAAGATGGTACGTTCCCACCGACGCTTAATCCCATGGAGCTGCAAAAAGTCTCCATGGAGATGGAGCAGCAGGGTAAGTTTAGTGACGGCCAGACCTCGGAGCAGCAGCGTAAACGGGATGCGATGACAATGTATCGCGGGATAATGTTTTTAACGAAATTACCTGCTGGTAGCAACTGGCGCTATGCCGGCGAAAACGTAAAATTCGGTGACGCCGGGACCCCAATATTCTGGTATAAGCTGGAAGGCTCGGAGACTTACCACGTTATCTACGGCGATTTGAGCGTAAAGGACGTGGCACCGGAGAATCTGCCAAAGTAAATTTGCCGAACAATATTTGTTACAAAGGCCGGCTTTTTTGGACCCGGCCTTTTCTTTTTGTGAATTCCACAAAATCTGCCGGAAACACAATTTTGTTCATATCAAAATGTATCCAGCCATCGTCATAATAATAGTAGTGGCAATCTCAACACCAATAGAAAATAGTAAATAATAAATCGGAAGGGTCATTCCGAGCTTTAGGGTGGTTAATATCTTCCGTGTCAGTCCGTGTTAATAATCAATATTGTAGCGCAGCAGAAATCCGGCCCCGTTTGAAGGAATCATTTGAAAGATAGGGTGTGCACTGCACACCATCATATTCTTTATGCACTTTAGCCGTAGGGTGGGGCTTGCCCCACCAATTGACTTGCCCCCGCATTTACTTGGCGGGGGTCATTCCCGCGAAAGCGGGAATCCAAATGCCGTCCTTCACCGGCGAGGTAATTTTCACCCAAATCCCAAAACTCGCGCTTGACAACGGCCCACAATTTGCATATTCTGCTCATTAACGGAAGAAGCATCGGGGATTTCTTATACAGGCAGAAACTTCTCTGTGTTTCCCGTTCTATACAGACTGTATAATCATTGGTAGGCGAAAACATGAGAATATCACATAAGAATTGCCTACAGGGCTATTTGGGCGAATGGCTTGAACGCATGAATGTTAAACCTCGTGCGGAGGGGAAACCCTCTTCAGGATTGACAGTTCCACAACCGTTGCAGTCTCTAATGCGTCATGAACTCAATTTGTGTCTCATGCTTGAGCTTTTTGATGAACGTCTCACACGTTTCGAGAGATCGCTAAAGGGTGAGAAAGTAAATTGTGATTATGGAGCATATTCTGAGGCTATATGTTTTCTTGATGCAGTATACCTTTTCTCAAAACTACTCTTGGACAGCGCAGCGGGAGTTGTGCGGCATTTACACAAATTTAGGACTGGCTGTGAGCTTACCAAAAGATTCAACGTCATGTACAACAGGTCACTCACGGGAGAATTGCCTGATAATCTCAATATGGTGTTTCTGGGTGTCGAGACGTGGTTTCCTCAATTGGAAGACCGGAGAGACGATATAGTTCATCGCTATGAGACATACTTCATTGTCTTCGGGCAGAACTCTGAGGGTAAGAAAACAGCCCAGCAGTTCTCACCTCGGGAAAATGCTCATGTAATAGATGATGAAGATTTACAGTCATATATTGGTATGGTGATGGCTGGATATCAGCGTTTTGTAGATGGACTGCTCGATTACTGGGATGAAATGTTCAGATCTTGGTACAGCATTAGTGTCTTTCGCCATTCAACCCATCTCTTGGGCAGGAGTGCAAATATTCTTTTGTGGGCTTATCGTTATGGCGGATACAGGAACGATAACATGGTTGTTAGTGAATCATAGGTCAGTTCTGTTGAATTTTGAGCAAGAAGCCCTCGACGAACCGGCAGCGAGGCCAAAATTTTGGCAATTTTTTGCCGTTTTTTTGTTGACTTATGTTTGATAATATGTTAAAATACCCGTATATTTGCCAGCAGGCAAACATATACCGCCCCTAAGCGGAGATAAACAGACATTTCACGTAAGCCACAGCGTGGCACGGTCCCGGGACCAGAAGGTCCGGTCGAATCCAGCATCGAGAATCTCGTAGCGCAGCACAGACCCCGCACCAATTGAGCTTAGCTCACGACTAATTGGTGCTGGGCCAATAACCAATAATAAAGAAGGAGTTCCTCATGGCTACCGAAGCCCAAATTTTATCCCGTGAGATGGCGCATGCCTATCTCACCGGAACCACCATCCCAAACCGCCATAACGCCCCCAAAATCGAGCTCTGCTCGACCCTTAGCTTGTTTACACTTAGCTTTGTCGAAGTGTCGAAGGGCCTGCCCTGCGTAGCCTTCTGCGAAACCGGATCCTCTCTCGGCCCTCTACATCTGTCGAGAACCCTCTACAAATCAACTCTTTTTATGCAAAACAAACCCAATTTCCTGGATGCTCAAATGAACATAAATTTATTAATAACAAAGGATTATGAAAATATTGCCAATTGGACACTTGGTCAAAACAAACCCAATTCAAACCCAATTTCAAAATACTACCCCAAAGCAGCGGGAAGAAAAAAAGGTCTCTGGGAAGCTGCTGAAAAAGCAATTTTATCTTTTTCCTGTCGCAAAACCGGCTAATCCCGCACTATATAGCGAGAACACGGATACTTAATAATTTTTTGAGGTGCTAAAATGTCTGAGAATGATACATACTACATTGAGCGTTGCCTGGATGGCCATCCGGATGATTATCGTTATATAGTTCGGCGCTATCAGGCGGTTTTGCTGGCCCATCTGGCCGGTAAATTAGGCAGCAGGGACAAGGCCGAAGAAGCCGCCCAGGAATCTTTGGTGCGGGCCTACTTCAATATGAATAAGCTAAGGAGCCCGGGGTCTTTCTTTTCCTGGCTGCTTGGTATCGCCGACCGTGTAGCAAAAGAACATCAGAGAAAAGACATGCTTCACCAACAGCGGGAAGCTATCCGTTCGTTCTCGCAAGAAGCTGCCGGCCCGGAATTGTCTCAGGATTACGGGCTTGAAGCAGCAATTGCCGAGCTGCCTGAAAGCTACCGTAGAGTTGTTCTGCTGCGGTATTACGGCGGCCGCTCATGCTCTGAGGTAGCTGAGCAGCTCGATATGCCGTTGGGTACGGTTACAAAAACATTATCACGGGCCTATGCCACGCTGCGTAAGTCGTTACAGCAGCCAAAGGAAACAGAAAGTTATGAGGTGCAAAAATGAACTGTGCGGAATGTAAAGAAATTTTGTTTGCCTATCTTGAAGGACTGTTAGCCGAAGACCAAAAACAAGCAGTCACAGACCATCTGAAGGACTGCCACACTTGTCAGGCCGAAGTAAAGCAGCTAACGAACCTTCAGGAGCGATTGGTCAGCAATGGCAGAGTAGTGGCCCAAAAAGACCTTGAAAATGATGTTATGAACCTGATTGTTCGGGAACAAAATGTGAGGCTCAAAGCAGCTCAAAAGGCTACCGCAGGCCTCAAGCTAAGGAGAATAATTATGAAAAGTTCAGTTACAAGAATAGCAGTTGCGGCCGCGGTACTCGTCGTAGCTGCCCTTGGTGTCAATTATATGATGGCGCCATCTGTCACCTTTGCCGATGTCATCAAACCCATCCTTAATGCGAGGACTGTGATTCTCGACCTGATTATAGGCGATGAAGAAACAAACCCCCTAATGCATGAGATAGTTGTGGGTTCACGAATCCGAAGGACCTTGTCGAACATGGAACACGTCACTCAAATTATTGACCTTGATGAAGCAAAAATGCTCGCACTTGACGACAAAGAGAAAACGGCGATCTATGTTGATATGCAAGGCCCGCTTGTGGAAGGATCAAGAATCTACGTAGAGTTTCTTCAAAAGGTAGTTGTTAAGCTGCAGGATAACTACGAGGAGCTTGGCGAGCAGGAAATCGACGGCCAAAAGGCAATCGGGTTTGCAGCGAGGGGTCCAGATAATGAAGAAGTGAAGATATGGGCCGACCCTAAAACGGCTCTTCCGGTACGGGTAGAGCTCCGGATTGGACAGTTTTTTGCTATCATGAAGAATTTCCAGTTTGATGTGCCAATAAAGGACTCGCTGGTTAGTATGGAAGTGCCGCCGGGATATGCGCTGCAGGAGACTGAATTCGACCTCTCAAAAGCAACCGAGCAGGATTTTATTGAAGGCCTGCGGATTTGGACCAGGGTTTATGATGGCAGGTTCCCGGAGGCTCTAAGCACCGAATTTATCATGAAACAAGTGCCTATGTTTTCAGAGAAGCTTGATCAGTTGAACCTTCCGGAAGAAGAGACAGGGCGAATGATGATGACATTCGTACGAGGTATGCTGTTCCTCCAAATATTAGAAAGACAGATTTCATTTCAATATGCAGGAAATGGAGTTAAGCTCGGTGAAGCTGACAAGGCGATATTCTGGTATCAGCCGGAAGGCTCGAAAAGCTGGCGAATTATTTATGGTGACTTGCGTGTTGAGGATGTGTCGCCGGAGAATCTGCCGAAATAAGCATATCGGCCGGAATTGGTATCTGCAACAAAGGCCGGCCCCTGCCAGCGACAAGCAGCGACCGGCCTTTTGTGAGACTCTTTTTGAAGACGAATTCGTAATGATTATTTAAGTTTTTTGGAGATCTGAACCATGAAAAGTAACACAATGCTGATGTTCTTAAGTTTGATGATGGTATGCGGTCTGGCGCCGGTGGTGACGGCCGAATCGGCCGTTAAAGACGACGCGATCTTGCGGCAAACCTTTAAGCTGGGAGGTGAACGTTCCCAGCAAACTCAGTACTTCCTGATGGAATCGAAGCTGCTCACTTATGCTCTTGACGGCAAGCGTGTCGGCACCGATGTTTTCAGGCTTCGTTTGAAATGTGTACCCGCGAAGGCGGCCGGCAAGGATGGGGACGAGTACACGTGTGCCGCATTCACAGTGCAACTGGGCGACGGGCCGGAGGTTGAGGTTCCTGCGTTAAAGAACTGGACTTATGTGTTCAAGATTCCTCCCACGGGTATCGACGGGAAAGGACAGACCCTGGGCATCGAGCACGCCCGTTTCGAGAATCTTGTGGACGCGGGTGGTATACCGCTACCTCCAGACAAATCATATCATGTCTATAATGCGTTCATCGATTTCCATGGTTTCTGCAACATATTCGCCGAGCGGACGGAGGGCGGTAAGGGTGTCCAGGACCTGAAAAGCATCGGTCAAAGGATTGTGCACGCGGCGGCATTCACCGAAGCACCTGTAAATTTGGGGAGCAGCATAGCCGAGGGCTCGACATTCAAAAACGGCGAGGTTACGCTGGAGCTTAAGGGTCTCAGCAACGTGGCCGGGGCGGCGTGTGCAATGGTAGGCTTTGATTCCGGAGAGAGCTCGTTCAAAATGACCGTAAAACCTATGCCGAATATGGAGGTTCGGACCGTAGGGAGCTCACACTACAAGGGCGATATTTATATAGACCTTTCGACAAACTGGGTCAGGAAGGCAACTATGGATGAGCTTGTTGTGGCCGAGTCGACTTTGCCCATGCCGCCGGGAAAGGTAAATGCCGTTATCGAAAGGAATATCGTAATTCGAAATGTCAGTGCAAAAGAATTTGCGCGCCGGTGACTTCCTACAGGGTAGGCACGGTAGGGTCTGTCTAAGAGGATCCGGCCCAGCCGGGCGCTTGGTGTCGCAAATCCGGCTGATTCCTCACTATATAGTGAGAACACGAACCTGTAATAATTATTTAAGTTTTTTGGAGATCTGAGCCATGAAAAATAACATGATGTTAACGTTCTTGAGTTTGACGATGGTATGCGGTATGGCGCCGGTGCTGACGGCTGAATCGGCCGTTAAAGACGACGCGATTTTGAGGCAAACATTTAAGCTGGGAGGTGAACGTTCACAGCAAATGCAGTACTTCCTGATGGAATCGAAGGGAATCAACTATGCGCTTGACGGTAAGCGTGTCGGCACCGATGTTTTCAGGCTTCGTTTGAAATGTGTACCCGCGAAGATAGCCGGTAAGGATGGGGACGAGTACACGTGTGCGAATTTCACGGTGCAACTGGACGACGAGCCGGAGGTTGAGATTCCTGCGTTGAAGAACTGGACGTACGTTTTCAAGGTTCCTCCCACGGGTATCGACGAGAAAGGACGAACTTTGGGCATCGATCACGCCCCGTTCGAGAATCTTGTGGATTCGGGTGGGATGGCGATACCTCCGGACAAAACGTACCATGTCTACAATGCATTCATCGACTTTCATTCTTTCTGCATTTTTGCCGAGCGGATTGAAGGCGGTAGGGGTATCCAGGACCTGAAAAGCATCGGTCAAAAGATTGTGCACGCGGCGGCATTCAGTGAAGGGCCCGTAAATTTAGGGAGCAGCGTGTCTGAGGGATCGACATTCAAAAACGGCGAGGTGACGCTGGAGTTTAAGGGCCTCAGTAGGGTGGCCGGGGCGACGTGTGCGATGGTAGGCTTTGATTCCGGCGAGAGCTCGTTCAAAATGACCGTAAAACCTATGCCGAATATGGAGGTTCGGACCATAGGGAGCTCGCACTACAAGGGCGATATTTATATAGATCTTGTGACGAACTGGGTCAAGAAGGTGACTATGGATGAGCTTGTGGTGGTCGAAGCGACTTTGCCCATGCCGCCGAACAAGGTAAATACTGTTGGCGAACGGGATATCATCATTCGAAATGTCAGTGCGAAAGAATTTGCGCGCCGGTGATTTGCTGCAGGGTAGGCACGAAGGATTCAGCTTTACAGAGTAAATAATATGTAAAGAGCTCAAGCACAATGACTTATACAACATTCAAGTTGGCAAATAGCTCCTTCGGGATTTCGATTGGAGTTGATCCAAACACTAAACGAGATTTATTGCCGCCATTCAACCGTAGGCAACAAATGCCCTCCAAGCGGCAAACTCTGTAATCTTGCTACAGTCTCAAAAAATTTTTTTTTTTGAAAAAAACACTTGACATATAATACGAATCGTATTATTGTATTTAGTATTATGAATAATGAAAATAATTTATCAACGCTTTCCCTGGCTGTTCTTGGTTTGATTGTTCAGAAACCTCGTTCCGGTTACGACCTGCGAAAGGTCTTTTCGACAACTCCTATGGGGCATTTCAGCACCAGCCCGGGCGCCATTTATCCCGCCCTCAAACGTATCGAAAAGAGCGGATGGGTCCGGGGCAGCATCAATAATAGGAAAACCCTTCGGCCAAAGATGCTTTACCGAATTACGAAAAGAGGACAGGAGGTGCTAAAACAGCACCTTCAACAACCTGTTACCAGGGACGATGTGATATGGCGTATGGATGACCTAATGCTGCGTTTCGCGTTTATCGAGCAAGTTGTCGGCCGCAAAAGGACCCTGCAATTTTTGAAGGAATTCATGACAGAAATTGAATCTCATCATCGCTCACTCCGTCAATATCTGGATGAGGTCAAAGAATTCATATCACCCTGTGGAAGGTTGGCGATGGAAAATGGAATCGAGATTTACAAGATGAATGCAAAGTGGGCAAAACGAGCTATCAAAGAACTGGAGGGAGATTAACAATATGGGATCCGGATTTCAGAGACACAGTTGTGCGAGTAGAAGAAATTTGATGCCAGTTGTGTCACGATTAGTTTGGTTTGAAAAGTTGGTTGGTTTAAGTATGAAAGGAAACTTAAAATGTCAAGAAAACTATCTACTGTTATGATTGTAGTGACTTTGTTGCTTACGATGCCTGTTAGGTATTCTAAGCAGAAAGAAAAATCGGCTGTGGCAGCAGCCGTCTTCGGCTCAACAAACTCAGCCACCGAAAAGGAAGAGGCCGGGACGCAATCAGCGACTGAATCAATCCTTCAAGGCAAGTACCACCTGGCGGCAGAGCGGTCGATGAAGTCACGCTATTACTGCATGGAGACAAAGGTCGTCTATCTTGGGGAAGACGGCACCCGCACAGTCCCAGTCACATTAAGGCTGCTTCTTATGTGCGTGCCGGCCGGTCAGTCCCCTCAGGACGGCTATCGGTACACCTGCGCGAAGCTTACAATCCGAAAAGAGAACGAACCTGAAGTGCACATCCCCGCCCTCGATGGATGGTCATATCTTCTGAAAAGGACAGAGGACGGCGGGTTCCATCAAGGAGGCCTGATATTCGGCATCGACCATGGGAGATTCCAGGGCCTGAAAGACAGCAAAGGCAATGCCCTGCCGCCGGAGGGAGCTTATGGGATTTACAATATGTTCGTTGATTTTCACGCCTTCTGTAATCAATTCGCTGAAAGGGCAATGACGGGAAATGGAATCCAGGACCTGAAAAGAATTGGAAAGAAAATTGTCCACGAATCGGCTTTTTCTGAGCCGACTATGCAATTGTCCGGCAGCATTTCTGAAGGCTCGTTTTTCAGAAACGGGGAGATTACTCTGGAATTCAAAGGCCTGAGCATTGTGGACGATGTGGCTTGCGCCATCGTGGGATTTGATTCGGGTGATAGCTCGTTCAAGTTCCATATTAAGCCCACGCCGGATATGGAAATCAAGACAGTTGGAGCCGCGCATTATTGGGGAGACCTGTATATCGAACTCGAGTCGAGATGGGTCAGAAAGTGCGCGATGGGCGAGCTGACTGTATCTAAGGTGACGCTGGGAAGCCAGAAGGATATCAACTCCGTTATGGAGCGCAGTACAACAATAAGGTCGATGGACAAAGACAAATTCGAGAAGCTTGTTGATAATAACTGACGTTTGAACGCTGCACATAACAATACTTGGTTGGGCATTGGTCTATGCTTAGTATTTGTCAAAAAAGGTATACAAGCTATACCTGCAAGAAAGGAGAAATTATGAAATTTGGACGAATTTTCAAAACTGCTGTTGGTTACGTTTGGAGGCTGCCGCTTTGTGCCTTTGCATACATTGCGGGAACGATGGCAGGTGGGGCCCTGGTTTCAGCCCTTGGTATGAAGCTTCCTTCGATCCCTGAGCAAGCTAACGAGGAGACAATGGGTTTGTATCTGCTTATTGGGAGTTTTGTTCTTGCTATAGGAGTCGGACCGCTTGCCCGGACAATCCGGGCGAAATACCTGGTGCGATGTCTTATACTGGCAGGGCTGACGTACGTTTGCCTCGGTGTCAATACTCCCGTCGAAGCGGCAATCTTTACGAACATCGGCGGGATGCAAACGATGGTAGTGTTTTCGATACTCCCTTGCCTGATGTTTGCCTGTGTTACAGCGTTGTTGTTTAAGCCGGCGGGTAAAGGCGAATCCTTTAGTCTGCTCGTCTCGCGTTTCTTCTCAGGTCGAAGTTCAGGAGAATGGGCATGGCGTTTTGTTGCGGCCGTTTGTGCGTTTCCGGTCATCTACTGGACGTTTGGTATGATGGTTGCGCCATGGGTCATTGAGTATTACAAGCAGGGGCAATTCGGGCTGACTTTGCCGGGCACCGGTGTGATTGTGCTTGTCCAGCTGCTTCGCAGCAGTCTGTTCTTCTTAGCTGCAATTCCTATTCTGATCGTGTCGTCGGGCTCAAGGCTTAAGCTTACTGTCCGACTGGGTTTTGCATTCTTCGTGCTCGTTGGGCTGTTCGGTATGATTCAGGCTTACTGGCTTGCACCGGTCCTTCTGGTAGTACATAGCGTTGAGATTCTGGTGGACTCGGTGGTCTATGCCGGAGTCCTTTCGCTCTTGTTTGTGCGGAAGGATGGTCCTGAATTCGCAGCTACCGGCAATTTGGCAATGGCTTAAAGCTGACCGTGCTTAGATTTGGAAGAAGCTTTCTAATTAGGCCGGTCATACTGAATCCTGTTCTGTTAGTTTTGTCTGGTGTGGGTTATCAGCCGAAACCACCGGGCCGGCCAATTTGAGCTTAAAGGACGCGGAATCGGAAAATCTGCCGAAGTAAATTTGCTATTGAATGTATTTGTCTATACAAAGGTCGGCCCCTGCCGGCGACAAGCAGGAGGTCGGCCTTTTCTTTTTGCAGATTCTGCGGCAAAATCAGACAATTTAGGCTGAAAAGGAGGATATGCCGGAAAAAAAGATTTTGTTTAGAGCAAAATGTGACCCGGTATCGTTATATTAGTGACAATCGATTGTTCTGATATCAGGCAAGTGAGTCACAAATGCTCGAAGACAGATTACTTTTGTGGAGATTTAAGCGCGGCAGCAGGGATGCCTTCCGGGTAATCTACGAAAAGTACGTCGGTGATTTGCTAATGTTAGCAGCCAACCTTTTGGGTGATGAAATTGTCGCCGAGGATGTCGTGCAGGATGTTTTTATCTCGTTCGTGAAATCCGTAAAAAAGTTTCGTCTGAGAAGAAGTCTGAAAGGCTATTTAGCGACCTGTGTCGCCAACCGGGCGCGTGATTATATTCGCAGGAAAAGACGCCGGCAGAGCGCTGCGATCACTGATGCGGAACAGGTGGTATCGAATGAAAGAAGCCCGGTTCAGCTGGTGATATGCAGTGAAGAATTACAGAAGCTAAGTCACGCGATGACGGAGCTTCCGTATGAGCAGCGGGAGATAATAGTGCTTCGTTTGCACGGCGAGATGAGATTCAGACAAATAGCGGAATTGCAGAGTATTTCAATTAAAACGGCCCAAAGCCGATACCGGTACGGACTGGATAAGCTGCGGTCAGTCCTGAACGGCGAGGTAAGAAAATGAGACCATCAGAAGATATAGACATGCTAATTAAGAAACTGCGTTACAAGGCCGGCGCCGAAACGCACGACAGAATCCTTGACAATGTTATGCAGGCGCTGGACGAATCTGAAAAACAAAAAGCAGGTGCAACCGCACCGGATATATGGAGAACAATTATGAAAAGTCCAATTACAAAAATAGCAGCCGCCATACTGGTAATTGCCGGCGTGCTTATAGTGATGCACTTTGTGGGGCTATCTACATCGACAATTACGTTCGCTGATGTTATTCAACCGATTTTAAATGCACAAACTGCAGAGCTGGATATCATTGTCGGTGAAGAGGGGGATGGACCGGTCATTCACGATATGGTGAAGGGTTCACGAATCAGGCGAAAGATAGGCGATATCGAAAATGTCGCCATTATTGATTTGGAGGCTTCGAAGGTTTTAAGTCTTGATCCTTCTAATAAGATCGCTGTTTACGTAAATTTGCAAAATTTTCCCATCCATTCAAATTATCTCGAGAGGCTGCGAAACCTTGTTGCTGAATTAGAGAACGACCCGAAATTTACAGTTGAGCAACTGGGCCAAAGGGAAGTTGATGGTTGTCAGACCATCGGTTTTCTGGCGAAAAGCTCCAGGACTGAAGTTGAGATCTGGGCTGATTCCCGGACCGCTTTGCCGATCCGTATAGAGCGTAGACAACCCAATTTCAAAATTATTTTTAAGAATATCGAATTTGATGTGCAGATGGATGAAGCACTTTTCAGTACGGAGATACCGGAAGGCTATACACAACTGCAAAATCAAATCGATTTAACAGGCTCAACCGAGGAGGATTTTATCGAGGGATTGCGCATGTTTGCTCAGGCTGATGGTGTATTTCCGGAAGATGTTTCTGTAGAGTATTATTTAAAGAATACGTTGAAATTAGGTAAAACAATCGAGGCTTTGGCAAAAGATGATGCGCAGGCAATGGAGCTTGGGATGAAACTTGGCCGGCATATGGCGTTTCTCCGCTTTTTCAAAGGCGAGGACAAGTGGCATTATGCGGGTAATGGCGTAAAACTCGGTGACGCTGATACCGCTATTTTCTGGTATCGGCCGGAAGGCTCGGAGACTTACCGCGTTATTTATGGTGATTTGCGTGTCGAGGATGTGTCGCCGGAGAATCTGCCGAAGTAAATTTATCGAACAGATTTGGTATTTACTACAAAGGCCGGGCTGATTTTGCTCGGCCTTCGTATGCGCTTACCATGTCGGTTCAGTATCAGTTATTTGTGATGGAAGAATTTCTCTTATCCGGCCGGCAACATTGCCCCGACCTCAGCCCGCCATTTTGCCAAGCGCTTTTGTAGTTCGGTCGCCTTGTTGGGCATCTCCGCCGCCAGGTTGTGTTCCTCTGAGATGTCATCGGCGAGATTGTAAAGCTCGACCTGGCCTGTATCGAAGAACTCGATGAGTTTGAAGCTGCCCTGGCGAATCGCTCCTGCCGAGCGTCCGCCAAGGAAATGCGGCTTTTCCAGCGGATAGTGCCAATAGAATGTATCGCGTTCAAGTTCAGCTTTCGGATTCTTCAACAAAGGTAAGACGGAAATGCCGTCAATGTGCTGACCTCGGCTTACCTTGCGTCCGATGATTTGCAGAAATGTTGGGTAAAAGTCAATATTACATGTTGGTGTATTGCATACGCTTTTAGCCTTTACAACTTCGGGCCAGCGAATGAGCAGCGGCTCGCGAATTCCACCTTCGTAGAGTGTGGACTTGCCGGCCCGCAGTGGTGCGTTGGTAGTTACGCGGTCCTCGCCACCATTGTCGCCGGTAAAGATTAGCACAGTGTTGTTTGCCAGAGAAAGTTCGTCAAGCTTATCCATAATCATACCGACGCCTTTATCGATGCTCTCAAGCTGCGCGGCCAGATTTGGATTATTCCGTCGGGCCCTGTTTCCTTTACCGGTGCCGGCTTTCTTTTCGTATTTGGCAACCAGGTCATCTTTGCCTTGTAATCTGGTATGGACGGCATAATGACTCAGGTAGAGAAAGAACGGCCCATCCTTGTGCCGCTCGATGAACTCGACCGCCTCGAGGTTACAGCGGTCGACAAGATATTCTCTGCCGGGCAGGCGTTTTTTTATTTCCTGGTTGAAGTGGTAGGGATGAAAGTAGCTGCCGCCGCCGATGCCGCGGTTTTCCGAGACAATTACTTCGTCAAATCCCTGTAAACCGGGCCCAATTTCCACCGCGCCATGGTTGGCATAACCGGTGAGGTGCCATTTGCCGATTATACCTGTTGTGTAGCCGGCCCGCTTGAGCATCTCTGCGATGGTGACATAATCAGTCGAAAGGTGTTTGGCATCGTTGGGCCGCAGGTAGTCGGTAATGCCGACCCTTGCCGGATATTGCCCCGTCATCAGCGCTGCCCGATAAGGCGAACAAACCGGGGCCGCCGCGTAAGCGTCGGTAAACCTCATACCTTCACCGGCCAGTTTGTCGAGGTAGGGTGTTTCGTTGAATTTATTACCGTAGCATCCCAATTCCGCCCAGCCTAAGTCATCAGCCAGGATAAAGATGATATTGGGCCTGCCTTCGGATGTTTTGCAGGTGTTTGTTCCGGAGATGCTTGTGCAGCTCTGTGTTGCCAGTATTGTTGCTCCCACGCCCATTGCTTTCAGAAAGTTACGACGTGAGTAATGATTTTTACTCATGTTTGTTTCTTTCTATTGTTTACGGTTTTTATTTAGCATGCATCGGCATACGGATTATTTGCAGCTGAAGGATTTTGCGGGTCCCGCTGGTAACTTTAGCTTGCTCAGAAGTTCGAATAGGCCAAACCCAGATTATCTTTTCACTGTCATTGATGATAAGAAGTTTCTGTCGTACTTCCTGTGGTACACGCGCAGCGGTAAGGAATTTGCCCACTTTTTTCTCTTCACCCAAACCTAAAGGAACAAACCTGTCACCGGCCTTGCGAAAACGAACGACCAACGGCGGCTTTATCTTATCAAAGTCAAACCGCTCAATAAAATTAGTTTTTTCCGCTTTGAATTTCTCGAATTCCTTCTCATCAGCTTTGAAAATAACTGCCTTTACCAGATTCCTGCCGAACCTTGTTTGCCCCGGAACTTCCAATCTGATACTTTCGACGATTTGCTCTTCGGAATGAGGTCTTTTTTCAGGCCCTGAAAAAATCAGATTCCCATATTCGGCGCCGACCACAAATTCGCCCGGTAACTCTATTTCTTTGCCGCTTATGTTTTGCTCTGCTAATCGCAATATCCCTTCATAGTGACGCTGAGTCAAATCTCTCTCGCCGCATCCGAGGGCCGTCAAACTTCTCCGAATCAGCTCAACCATTACCGGTTGTGGTTGAGCCAAAAGCACCTTCAAATCCAGTGACATCCTTTCACTGACGCAATCCGCCGGCTCCGGCCAAATCTCATCTGCACGACTGCAAACCAGCTTATAGAACCTGCAGGCTGATTCGGAAAGCTCTGATAATTGCTCCACAAGCGAACCGCTGCAATCCTGTTGTAATGCCGGAAGCAGCCGATGCCGAATGTAGTTTCGTCTGTATGTACAATCAGTATTTGTATGGTCCTGTCGCCATTTTAGATTCCGCTGTTCTAAATACTTGATGATTTCATCCCTCCTGACACACAGCAACGGCCTTACAAACTTAAATTCATCGGCAAAGACACGCATCGGCCAAATCCCCCCGAGTCCGCGAAAACCTGTGCCGCGAGTTAGTCGCTGTAAAATGGTCTCGGCATTGTCGTTTTTTTGGTGCGCAGTCGCAACACAATCGCAGTTGTTGGCCCCTGCAATCTCGAGGAGATTTTTAATCCGCAGCTTTCGAGCGGCCGTCTCAATCGACAGCTTATTACGACCGGCGAACCCGCGTACATCCACATGCTTGGTTGTTACGGCTAACTTCAGCGAGGCTGCCTGTGCAATAACGAAATCTTCATCCGAATCTGCTTCAGCCCCTCTTAGCTGATGATTGATATGAGCGCAGAGCAGCTCGGCACCGAAAACGTTCTCACTGCTTAGCGCGTGCATTGCATACAGAAGCGCCGTCGAATCCGCTCCGCCGGAAACTGCTAACAAAACTTTATCCGCAGAGCTGAAAAGTTCATTAGCTTTGATAAAATCACCGACTTTTTGCTCAAATTCCGACAGCATCTCTTTTGGGTTCCCGCCCGTCTTGGCTCGGCCAAGCCGAGACAGGCAGGGCGGGATCCCTCTTATTACATAAAAAAACGGGCCTGATGTCCAGCCAGGCCCGAGTTCCTTCCCAAAAAACTTTACGTTACACTTCTGCCAACATCACTAATTGTCACTGCCGGTCGTGTACAAATCTATTATGCGCTGTTCTGCGAACTCCGTCCATTTCCGATGCCTTTCATATGCACCTTCCGTTTTGATGGCCTCCCGATAAAGCTCCAATGCCTCGTCGTAGCGGTGCAGGCGTTTATCCAGAATCCGTGCCGCCCTGAACCTCGCAGGATGAATGGTACCAGGGTCCCACTGATAGGCTCTTTTGTAGTACAAAAGGGCTATCGAATAATCCTTGAAATATTCATAAATTTCGCCCGCCTTGTATGCCGCATCGTCAATCTTGTCGCTCGAAGGAAATGTCTTTATGAGCCGGTTGTATTTATCCGTAGCCAAACGTAATAACTCATTGTCTTTTACTACGAGTAACGCACCGGCCTCTTTTTGAAGGTCCAGGGCGTCCTGATAGATTTCATCTGCTTCCGGAATCGAATTGCTCGCTCTCAAATTCGCCCCGGCGGCCTCGGCGTCAATAATGTACTTATATTGCGGGATAGAATCCAGTGACGCCAGCTCATCTTTGGCCCAGTTAAGCTTCATATTGTTGCCGCTCCTGGTATAGTATCCCACCAGCAATTGAAGACCCTGCCGATATGCCTGGCGATTGACCGCTATCTGCTCGACAAAATCGGTCTCACCGGCATCGGCAACCGAAACTACGCCGGCAGCCCCGATCGACGTTCTGGTGCGGGCCGGCATAAGCTGGCCTCTGCCGCTGTCAACACCCTGGCAGCCAACCAACACGTTCAATAAGACGATGACTACTGCGGTAAGAACTATCCTTGCCATAATGGCCTCCTTTCAACTCAACCTTAAACCTAATCCATTCCATATAATTATCAATTATCAATTAAAAACCTGCTCGTCAAGGACAAACAACTAAAAAATATTTAGCCGGGCGTCTATTTTTATATCGGCCATAATCCTCAAATTGGCCGATTTTCTGTATCATTCCCGCAAAAGCGGGAATCTACTTCTTCAACAGCAGAACTGCTGAGGTGAAATAATTTGTTACCCACAAGATACCGATGCTCGTGCCATTATGGCCTATTATGATTGAAAATCGTGATATCCATATGTAGAAACTGGGTTTACGTTCGACGTCTATGTGCCCTGCCGGGGCCTTGTTTATTAACGTTTTAACAGAGGCCTGCGCAGTTATTATAGGCCGCAAGCCCAATAAAACAGCCGATTTGTGTATTGAAAAAGGCTGTAAAAGTCTGCAAAAAGGTTTGACTTTGGCGGCTGATTAGGGTATAATAACTATAATAAAGTTCTGATGGGGCCGGAGGAGGTCATCTGAGTAATCGTTGTTAAAGGTGCCTTTTCCGTTAAGCTCAAGTTTCTTGCCAATTAGCTGAAAGTCTCATCTCAGTGCGATTTGGAGATAAGAATATGAAGCCGAATCAGTTGATTTTAACCGTTCTTGTTGTTGTTTGCGTTTTACTCTTGCAGGCCGGCTGTGAAGAAGAGGCTATGGCACCACGAGAGATCAGCCCCGACTGGTTCCAGCAGCAGACCCAGATGGCCACGACCAGGACACCAAGCTTCGCCAAATCGTCGTCAAGAATTACATTTGAAAAAGTAACTCACAATTTCGGCGACGTCGGCCCGGGAACAAACCATCTCTGTGAGTTCAGATTCACGAACACCGGAGAGGGTGTTCTAAAAATAAGCCAGGTTGATAAAACCTGTGGTTGTACACCATTTTCATTGAACAAAACAGAATATGCGCCGGGCGAAAGCGGAACATTGAGAGTAAGGTATTATGCTGAATTAGAACAGGGCAGCACAACGAAACAGTTGTTTGTGCACAGCAACGACAGACAAAATCCGAAGGTTGCCCTGGCCATAAAGGCCAGGGTAGCAGCGAAGGTCAAGTCTGAGCCAAGTACATTGAGCCTGTCGCTGAAACACCAAAACGCCGGCTGTCCGCAGATCACACTTACCAGCCTTGACAACCAGCCTTTTTCAATCAGCTCTTTCAAATCGACGGCCAATTGTGTAACTGCCGCCTATAATCCTTCAGCGAAAGCGACGAGGTTTGTTCTTCAGCCAAAGGTTGATATGGCCAAACTGGAAAAAACTTTGAACGGGCGTATCGAGATTGGCCTGACTCATCCGGAATGCAAGACACTTACTATCGGCCTTAATGCGTTGCCAAGATTCAGTGTTGCTCCGCGCCCGATTGTCGTTCACAGCGCCCAGGCGAAAACGCCGGTAACAAGGAAAGTTCGAATACAAAACAACTACAAAGATGATTTTGAGCTCGAATCAGTGTACTCGAAAAATGGTACCGTAAAGGTTTTGAGTAACACAAGACTCATAGATGGCTACGAGCTTGACTTGAGTATCACACCACCAGATACCCTAAACACAACAGGTGTTTTCACGGATGTGGTTTATGTAAAAGTAAAAGGCGGGAGGAATCTGGAAATTCCCTGTAGCGGGTTCTATTCAAGGCCGGATGCTGTATCCCGGGCACCATCTCGAGCATCATCTCGAGCATCCACAAGGAGCACAAGCACAAATAAAAAGGATTGTCCGACTTGTGGTCCCAAAAGGCTTTACTTCGGCCCGACGGAAAAATAAAGGTCCTTAAGCGTGTTCTAATCGGCTTACAATCGGACAAACTTCGCCCATCAATAGCCCTGTTATTCCTGGGAAGGCGGGAATCCAGGAAAAACCCAAGGTCTGGATTCCGCATCAAAGCCTGCCCTGCCTGTCCCGTACCAAACCTGTCCTGAGTGTAATCGAAGGATAGGCTCCTGCCGCCTGCCCTCGCATTTCTCCGGCGAGGGTTATTTGGTGCGGGAAGCAAAGCCGAATGGGTGCGGAATGACAATTTCCCAAATCATATGTTACAGGCCAGCAGGCACGATTCCGAATCGAGCTTAATTTTTTCAAAAATTTTTTATTTTTTTCTCGACGGTGCTTGACAAAGGGTAAATTTGTGTTATACTTGTAATAGTTGAAATAGTACAAATACTGAGGTCGATTTATGCAGTTTCGTATAGACAACGCATCAGACAGGCCCGTTTACCGGCAGATAATGGACCAAATCAAGCGTGACATTGCCTTAGGCAGACTCATTAAAAATGAAAAGCTGCCTACGGTAAGGCAATTGGCAGGACAGATTGCTATAAATCCCAACACAATAGCCAAGGCCTATCGACAATTAGAGCAGGAGGGCATTATTGTTACCAAGGCCGGTGCCGGTGCTTTTGTCGCGAATCTTGACAGTAATTTGAGCAGGTCGGTCAGGAAAAAACTCATTTCTGAGGAACTTGAGCGAATAGCAGTTGAAGCTTTTCACATGCAAATTGACAGTCAAACGCTTTTGGAGTGGTTCAATAACGCAGTTGTCAAATTCAATTTGCCTTCGAAGAAAGGGTGACCGAATGGATGAGAACGTTATCAAAGTGGAAAATCTTGTCAAATATTTTGAGGGCCGGTGCGTTCTGGACGGCATTAATCTAAACGTGCCGCGAGGCTGCATCTACGGCCTGTTGGGACGAAACGGCTCCGGCAAGACAACGATTATTCGGATTCTCCTTGGTCTCGAACCGCCGACGCGCGGACGGACTTTTCTTTTGGACGCCGAATCGACCGAACTGTCCGCAAGACTCCACAGCCGAATCGGCTACGTAGCCGAAGGCCACAACCTTATTCAAAGCTATAGAGTCGGACGACTTATAAAGCTCTGCAAAGACCTTTCTTTGCAGTGGAACGACGAGTTTTTTAACCATCTGATGGAAACATTCCGCTTACCCACCGACCGCAGGGTAAAGGAGCTTTCAATCGGTATGCGAGCACAATTGAACCTCGCATTGGCTATGGCGATAGACCCCGAGCTGCTTATCTTCGACGACCCGACACTGGGCCTTGATACCGTCGCCCGCCGGCAGTTCCTCGAGCTTGCCATCGACCTCATTCAGCAGCAAGGCCGAACCATTTTATTCTGCTCCCATATCCTCAGCGATGTTGAGCGAATCGCCGATAGGATAGGGATACTTGCCGCCGGCAAGCTCGTCGTGGATTGTCCACTTGAGGAACTGAAAGAGCGGATTAAAAAATTACGCATTATTTTCCCCGAATCCGCACCGCCAAATCTGTACCTGACAGAGATTATAAATCAACAAATCCAGGGCCGGGAGATGGTAATTACCGTTGCTAACTGGAATAAGCAGAAACAAACTATTCTCGAAACTTTCAAGCCCTCAAGCTGCACCGAAATACCGATGAGCCTTGAGGACATGTTCATAGAATGCACTAAGCCCAATCCAAAATACATTGAAAGCTGATAGCGGGAGACAAGAAATGTTTGCACTTATAAAAAGAGAAATTCAGGACCATATCGTATATTTCATCGGAGCGGCTGTTTTCTCGGCGGTCTTTATCATCATGTCGATTTCTCTAATACACCAATACGACCCAAAAGTACCGCCGGTGTTTTCAATAGGGCTTGGAATCCCGGCCGTTACTATTGTCATATTCGGCATTTGTGCCATGGGCGCAACCCAGATGTATTTAGACAAAACCAGAAAAATATCCGCACTTTTATCGACTTTAGCGGTAAGCAGAAGCCGGATATTGCTGGCCAGGATTATCACGGGAATTCTGGCAATTCTGATTTTGCTTGTACCTCAAACTATCGCATCCGGGATTTTACTGCGAATTTTTACCCCGCCTATCCCGATGTTTCCCGGTATGGTTTTTGAGATATCCTTAGTGGTATTTCTAATGGCTTTTGCCTGCTATTGCATCGGCTTACAAGCCGGCTGGAATTCAAACCCGCTTACGCCCTCGTTAGGCGCGCTTTTCTTAACCTGTATCTTTATCCCGCTGATTCTCATCAAAGGTTTTGGCGTGCATATCGTGGTTATACTTGTGCTGTTTATTGCCGCTTCTCTAATTCGTACCTGGCGTACGTTTATGACAACATCACTTTAGGAATATAATTATGAAGCCCCTAATTAAAGGCCTGGCCTTAAACTATCCGGTTAAAGTTTTTGCCACCGGCTTTGTTGTTCTAACATTACTGTCGATACCGTTATTCTGGTTCCGATTTTTGTGCGAGTCATCCCTTGCAGTTAGAATGCCTGACGATGCCAAAGGCGTTTCTATAAGACCTTCCGGCCTTGTACCGCCCGAGCTTGAAGATGACCCTAATGTTGTGATTCACTCCATAGTATCCGCGAGTATACACTCCGAACTACCTCAATCTCTTGGGATTTTCGACTATTTTATAGCGAGGTTCCCGGGAGAACGCCGCTCTAACGTTTATTTCTTCAGTTCTGAGAGAGATTGTATGTATTTCGACAAAAAGACCGGGCAAATCGTTCGCTTCTATACCGACAAACAAACAATGCCCGACAAAACCACAAGGGAAAAGATTGTACAACTCTATATAGGTCCGGAAGGAGTTTCGGAAACTCCGGGCAGGACACTCGGTCGATTTATCGAACCCATTATTGACCGGGGAAGTGCGCGTGATTTTATATTGTATGATAAAAAGCTGCGATGCTTTTTCAAGATTGGTTTTAATCAAAGAACAGTAATCAAAGGCCCCAAGCTCGGCAAAGACTTCCCACCTCACAAACCAATCCAGATAGGTCAATTAAGTAAAACCACCTTTGAATTGCACTACTTGGACTGGACACCTCCTCAAATTAAAGTCCCTGACAAGAAGGACCCAAACAGAACAGATTTGCGGACCGAATTAAAGCCAATCATACCGACCTTTCACGATTGTGATGCCGGTCCGTATTTGCTTGTCCTTGACGAAACCGGCCGGGTTGACCTCCTCGATAAAGAAACCCTCGAATTTGTCACGGGCGCCCCGGAATTGCCCGGAGTCGCGGGCCGGCTGCCTGGACCAGAGACGTACTTCGGCCCAAAAGGTTCTGTAACACCACGAGAGCTGTTAGACTACGAGGTTTGGCCGCTGTCCTTGACAACATACTTCTTCGAGAATCCTGAAGAGGTCAGGGTAACTTTTGGCGACCCATCTTTTCTTTTTAAGCGCTCACCGGCCAGGGTTGAGAGAAAATACTTGGGCATGTTCGCAGCCGGTCTTTCTCGTGATGGAACTGCTCTGGCCCTTGCCGTCTTTGATGAAAATGGAAGAGAAATTAAAACAGAATACAGCAGGCTTCCAAAACAGGAAGGCCGCTATACGACGTATGTCGAATCCAGCAAGGCGGTTTTCTTTGGGGCCCCCTGGTCGCCTGTGCTAACCATAGGCAAATTTCTTGCTGAGAACCTTCATCCGCCGATTCTCTCTGTTGCCTCTTACTTCACAGCGTCGGCCTTCGAAGCAGATGCCGGCCACAGGGCGCTGTTTTTCCTACCTAATTCATTCATAGCAATGATGGGTAGAGAGCGTTCTGAAAATATTGCAGAAAGATTCATGTCAGCTTTGTGGTTTATATTGCCGTCGATAATATTGGCGATATGTCTTGCCTGGCGGGTAAGCAAAGATGCTGTTGTTGTCGGGCTTTCGGAAAATGCAAGAATGTACTGGATAATCGGAACGCTTGCCTTTGGTCTGACCGCCTATATTACTTATAGACTGACCCGGCCGAAGATAACTCTGGTAACCTGTCTGAATTGCGGCAAAATGAGAAGGCCTGATATGGCTAAGTGCCATCGCTGCAAAAGCGATTGGCACGTCCCGGAACTCACGCCGCCAGCCTGGCGGGTCCTCAAGGGGGCAGAAGAAGTTGATGGCGGCTCGACGGCGGATGCGAAGGAGACCGTGGCGGAATAAAAGTCCGTTTCGAGAGAAATTTTGTGTTACTTCTGACGAGCCACCGGCCTTTTTATAAGTGAGGGCAGTATAGATGAGTAAGGACAACGAATATATCCAGCAGTTACTCTCCGAGGCTCGCTCGGGCAGCCGGACAAGCATGGGGCGTCTGGCTGTCATCGTCCGGGAGCGGCTGTATCCGTTTGTCTTGCGCACCACTTTGAATCACGACCTGACCGAGGATATTTTGCAGGAAACACTACTGACCGTGGTTCGGCAAGTTACTTCACTACGTGAAAGTCTAAGATTCTGGCCGTGGGTGTATCGAATCGCCTGGAGCAAGATTCAGGACAACCTCAGGCGGCGCCGAGTTCGGTCCTCCGGGAAGGCCTGGCTCCTTCAAAAACAGTATCACGCGTCCGTTGCCCAAGCTGCCAGTTAGAACCTGCTGGAAACGAAGATTCATAAGGAGAGGCTCCAGCAGGTCTCGGACATAGTCGAACAGCTCAGCTTCCAGCATAGAGATGTTCTTCGCCTTCGCTACTACGAGCAGCTGCCCTATGCAGAAATCGCGTCGCTGACACGCACGACGCCTCAGATGGCCCGCGTTCGATTCTACCGGGCCAAGAAATCCCTCAAATCCCGCCTGCTCGCCTGCTGTCTGTAACGAGATACGAAACACATCTGTGAATGAAAAACGAGGCAGGCGGAGAGCCTTGTGATGATGTGTCTGGGCAAAGTAGTGGCAGGGCGGGGCTTGCCCCCACCATTCTTCTAAAAAAACGATCGCAGGTACTCGATGCTCGCCCGGGCGATAGTCTCCGGGTCCGGGTCGTATTTGAACACCTCGACGCTGAGCCACTTGTTCCACCCGACGTCCTTTATCGCCTCTGCAATTGGGCCGTAGTCCACATCTCCCATACCGGGGCCGTAAAGGTTGGGGTCGTTAACGTGAAAATGACCGATGTCCTCGGCCCTGACCGAACGGATAATATCAGGCACCGGCGTCGCTTCCGAGCACATCGCCTTGACATCGAGATGAATCTTCAGGTTCGGATGATTGATTTGGCGAACCATCCGCATACCTTCGGCGACCGTGTTAATAAAATCGGTTTCCACTGGCGACAGCGGCTCAAGGCAGATGGTAAGGCCAGACTGACTTGCTTTATCCAGCACAGAGCTGAGCAATTCCACAGCCCTTTTCCAGGCACCTTCTTTGGTCTGTCCTTCAACGATACTTCGCTGCTTCGGCGAGCCGAGCACTAATACCTTACCACCAAGGTCGCTGCATAAATCAAGGAGGCAGGACAAGTAATTCCTTGTCCTGCCCCAGATTTTATTATCAGTAGTCGTCATATGCAGACCGGTGGGCCCGGCAAAGAGCCAGTGTAAGCCCACGGTCTGGAGACCGTTATCAGCAATAACCTGCCGAACCTCTTTCCGCTGCTCTGCGCTAATATCTTCCGCCGAAGCCGACAGGGTGAATGGTGCTATCTCAATCCCGTCATACCCTAATCGGCTCGCGGTAGAGCAGACCTCGGCCATCGGCCGGCCTTCGAACATCTCATTGCAAAGAGCAAAATTCATTAAACCCTGTCCGGTACAACAAACGGTTCGCGGTAATTGCGCTTGACGTACATATTCGCCATGTCACTCATTTCACCGACGAATTTCTCCTTCTGGGGATCCATCGTCAGCATCGGACCCATTGTGATGGGCTCTTTCTCCAGGTCCACCTCGTTGACCTTGAGATGCTCAAGCATACGCTCGAACGAATCCATGACGTACTCATTGTCGATGCAGCTCCTGGCCTCGCTGACCGACATCTTTTTGCCCAGCCGGTATGAGATGTTGCCCATGTGACATAGTGCGCTGGAGAAGTGGCCCTTCTCGATGTCCGCATTGAGGTCGCTGACCTTGTGGCTGCGAACGGCATCGATGAAATTCTGATGATGGCCGCCGCCGCCCCCACCGCCGATTTGCCTGTCGGTTCGCTTGTTGTCGTTATCCCAGATCCAGCCGCCGCCGTCTCCCGCGGCCCAATAGCCATTTTCGCATTGCACGACAACGCCGATGTTGGTACCGGTGCGGCGCCAGCCGTCCATCGACTTGTCGCCCATTTTGCGAGGCAGGCCGCGAACCTCAAAGATCAGCGGAGCGGGCTTGTAGTCGAAAAATACGATTTGGGTATTGGCTGTCTCGCCGGCATCGTTAACTCTGAATCTGCCGCCGAAGCTCATCACACGCGGCGCCATCTTCGGGTCGCCCAGTGCCCATCGGCCAAGGTCCATCTCATGGATTCCCTGGTTGCCGAGGTCTCCGTTGCCCGTGTTCCAGACCCAGTGCCACTTGTAATGCAACTGCTCTCTTCGCAGCGGTTCCATCTCGGCCGGACCGCACCACAGATTATAGTCCACACTTTCCGGTACCGGATTCGGGCCGTTCGTCCCGTTGACAATACCGTTGGTACCTTCGAAGCGGGCCTTGTAGCATAGAGAGCGGACCCACTTTACATCGCCAAGTTTCCCCTCGCGAATCCATTTATAGGCGGCTTTGTGGGCCTCGGAAGAACGCTTCTGGGTTCCGGTCTGTACGATTCGGTCGTACTTGCGGGCGGCCTCGACCATCTTGCGGCCTTCCCATATCTCGTGCGAGACAGGCTTTTCGATATAGACGTCCTTGCCCGCCTGGCACGCCCATATCGTTATAAGCGAATGCCAGTGGTTGGGCGTCGCAGAAGTAATAGCATCAATGCTCTTGTCTTCCAGCAGCTCGCGAACGTCAATGTAAGTTTTGACCTTCTGTCCGTATTTCTTCTCGAATGCGCTTGCCCGTTTTTGCACCTGGGCCTGGTCTGCATCGCAGAGCGCCACAACGCGGACGCCCTCCTTTTCATTGAAATACCCGATGTGACCGCCGCCCTGGCCTCCCGTGCCGACCACCGCAAACCGCAGGTCGTTATTCGCACCGAGGACGCGTGAATTAGGACTCAACATCGCCATCGTCGCCCCGGCGGCTATCGTACTTTTCATAAAATCTCTACGAGTTAACTTGCTCATAATGTTTCTCCTATATTTCTTACAAAGGTTCTCACTCATGATATTGGTAAAGAATAACAACAAAATTGGGCATATTGAGGGCATTTTGCCGATATGTTATCGGACAAATTCTCAATTTTTACAAGGAGACCCAATATGCCCGAACAAAAATGCCATACAAACCAAGA
>DATKYR010000005.1:0-5411 GCA_035528395.1 Sedimentisphaerales bacterium | reverse complement strand
GCCTTATTAGATATTTCTTTGCCACATTCTGGACATTCGACCAGCGCCATATTAGTCTCCTTCAGCTTTTTGACCCACTACTATAACCTCAAAATATCTGGATGGAAAGGCGAAAATCATAGCCCGGGGCCTTAATCACATAGTGAGTAGGATAATCTTTAATAAGGGGTTCACAAAGCCTAATATTTTATTAGGAAAAGGATAAAGCTGCTAGCGGCGCCAAAGCATGTGGCAAGAGTCGAAAGTGTGATTTTGAGCCGAAAAATGGGTCTGAATATTATCTCCAGGGGTTCATAGCGGGGGCATCATATGGGGGTCTAGAGATGAAAACAGCCTTAATGAATTTCGGAGTTTTCGTTTGACAAAAGGCTCGAATTTATATAACTCTTTATTTGAACAAGACTTATCCATTTTCGCCCATTCCGACCCCGAAACAATGAAAAGATCGAATTCCTACCAAACACATAGGACAACAACCCAGGGCTATTTCTGGACATGACCAGCCTAAATCTAAACGCTCGCACCCGTCCGATAACTTACCAGAACACTCATACTCTGGTTTCTGACTCATGCTCTGAGATTGGATTCACACCGATAACAATAGAAGGCCTCTTTTGGATTGTTGCCTGATTGCGGTTGCTATGATAGCACTTCTTTCCAGCCCTTTTCGTCATCGGCAGCCGCATCACCCAGATTTCCTCCCCGGTCGTCAAAAACTTGTCCCAACAGTAAGCAATCAACGCATCCTCCCGGCTTGGCACGTGCCGTGAAGAGTGGCGTAGGGCAGAGGTCTACCCGGATGCGGACTGTTTAGCCACAAAAAACGAAGGTTTGTGTGGGTTATACTGGTTATACAGGAATGTTTTGAGATAATAGCACAGAAATCTTGATGTTTTTAACAAAACGCCAAGTATTCCTGCAATATTTCACCATTTAGAATGTATAATGTATGCACAGGGAGCGAGTGTTTATAAATGCAACATTAATACATATTTGGGGGGTGAAATGTCAAAACCAAAACCAAAAATAACTTGCCCACGCGACGGAATGGTGAAAGTTGATGGGATTGAGTACCGTATTGACCCGCGGTTCAATTTTTGCTTATCCAAATGCGAACACCGTAACAATGCCATGGAGTGTCCAAACAATCTTATCGTTTGTCCGCACATTTATTTAAGACCATTCAGCGAAAAGCCCCCCGACTTGGTGTTCCGTAGCGATAAAACTTTAGGGCAAACAATCGAAAATATAAAAAATCAAAAGGTCGAGAAACCGTATATGAGCAATGCTTGGGCTTTTGGAAGTACACCAGACACACGAGCAGCTAAAGACGCTAAAATTAAAGCAGCTAAAGCAGCTAAAGCAGCTAAAATTAAAGCAGCTAGAAAAGCTAAAGATAAAGCATTTCTTAAAGCATATGATAAACTCAAAGCAGCTAAAGACCAGCAGCGACTTGATGAAATTTTTGCAGATCTTGAAGCTGGAAGATATAGTATAAGCCTTGGACAACTTTTTGTAGATAGTGAACTTAATAGAGAGCGTATAACGAAGGCTGAATACGTAAAAGACAAATTTGAAGAGCCAGAGAATACAGATCCTCACAAGATAGATAACGAGTCTTATATTGGTGGTAACAACTCTGATGTAGAATTGGAGGAGCCTTACAGAGATTTGGACAACAGCAAGAAGCCGTTATACGACAGGTCTTATAAGCGGCTAACAAAAGCAAAAGAAGACGAACTGCTGGCCATCCGCAAATTTAATAAAGAGACGCAGCTGTATTCTTTCCCAAAGACCGAAAAGGGTAGAAGCAATCAAGACAAACTCTGCAAAGCAAATATTTGGGCAATACGAGCAGTTGCTAAAAGGTATAAGTATAATAGTGCTAAATTAACATTTGATGACTTATTTGCGGCGGGCACTATAGGCCTTACAGAAGCTATGCACAGATACGACCCAACAAAAAATACGCAACTTTCGACTTATGCTTGGTGGTATGTGGCCAAAACTGTTAACGAAGCTATTGGTAAAGAGACTAAAATTTCTTGTCAGCCAGAAAAAGTCCAAAGAATCTGTAAAAGTTTAAAAAGAGAGATTGAGTTTTTGTATAAACTAACAGGTAAAAATCCTACTGAAGATGAAATAGTAGGCCGAGTAGCGCAATTATTGACAAAGGAAAAGAGGCCAACTATTCGTCAAGTTTACAGATTTTATGTGGTTGATGATATTCCGCCGGTCGAGCGAAAGCCGTTAGACGACGAGCCAGAGGATTTTATCGACACGGATTCAGACCAAGAAGAAGATTTGACTATGGTAAAATCTTACGGGGACTCCGAGATACAAACATGCAGCCTTGATGAATCGGAAACAGGTATATCTGCAAATGGAGAAAAAGAAGGTGAATTTATAGATCATAAAACACTTTCAGCGAAATATTGTTTTACGTTCAAAGAAAACTGGTTAAAATTTTTATGGATTGTGCATAATAAGTTAGATACTAAATTGGGGGACATATTAAAAATGCGACACGGAGCGATGACCGGCGATAATCGTGAATATAATTTTGCACAGATTGGAAAGCATTACGGTTGCGATACATCGACAGCGTCGCGATGGTACTGGAAAGCCATAGAAACAGTCCGCGAAGCCTGGGACAACTGCTAATTTACCGACAAACGGCGTCCCAGTTTGCCGTACAATGGCCAAAAGCCACGATTAAGGATAAACGCCCTATACCAGCAAATAGCGGCTTGTAGGCCGTTGGCCGGTTTTAGGTCGAAAAATAAAAATATATTTACATTTGTATGTGCTTATAATTACGGAGTTTTTTAGCGGGATGCTAAAAAGCGACTGCCTATTGAATGACAAGCCGCCGGCGGGATGCCGGCAACCGATCTGATTGGGCGGGATGTTCTTTCAGATTTCATAAAGTAGTAGCATCATGGAGTAATAGAAATAAATAATTTCCGGCAGTATATAATAGTTCAATAATTCAAAGAAGCGGGATGCCTAGCTTTTTAGCGGGATGCTAAAAGGTGACTGAGTATTGAATGACAAGCCGCCGGCGGGATGCCGGCAACCGATCTGATTGGGCGGGATGTTCTTTCAGGTTGGCACTTCACAAAGTAGTAGCATCATAAAGTAATAGAAATAAAAAAACTCTGCGAAATGTACGCGCAGAAAATCGAAACTCTTTTGCTGAAAGGAATATCAAAATGATGACAATCAAAAATATAGCAATCGACAAAATTAATCCAGCTTCTTACAACCCAAGGCGCAACCTCAAACCTGATGACAAAGAGTACAAGCAGCTGGTCAAAAGTATGAGTGAATTCGGCTGTGTCGAGCCGTTGGTCTGGAACAAACGCACAGGCAATCTGGTCGGAGGCCACCAGCGCTTCAAGGTAATCGTGGCTCAGGGAGCCAAAGAAACTCAGGTCAGTGTCGTGGACCTATCTTTAGAGAAGGAAAAGGCTCTTAATATCGCACTTAACAAAATCAGCGGTGACTGGGACCAGGACAAATTACAAATGCTACTTGATGAACTTTTGGAAATTCCTGACTTTGATGTTGAATTAACCGGTTTTGAGCTTCCTGATATCGAAAACATGCTGGCTGATACATTGAAAGATTCTGACTCTGAGAAGAATTTCAACATTGACGAAGAATTAAATAGAAAAGGCCCGGCCATAACAAAATCTGGGGAAATTATAGAACTCGGCATGCATGGAGAGCAACGGTTACTATGCGGGGATGTAACCAAACCTCAAGATGTTAAAAAACTTATGGAAAAGTTCAAAGCCCAGCTCTGCAATACCGACCCGCCTTACGGAGTTAATTACGACAGACGTAATCGTCCAACTTCTAAACACCAAAAGAAAAAGATAAATACCAATGAAGCAAGGTCGATGAAAATAAAAAATGACGACTTAACTCCTAAAAAATACGCCAATTGGTTCAGGAAAGTACGTGATGTATTAGATGAAGTATTGGATAAAGGGGCCGCCTTTTATATCTGGAACAGTCATAAAAACTTCGGATTAATGCATGATTTACTTACTGAGAATAATTTCAAAATATCTTCAGTAATTACATGGGCCAAAGAGCATTTCTGCCCAAATTTCAGCGACTATAACGAGCAGGTCGAATACTGCCTCTATGGGTGGAAGGCGGGCGCTAGACACCGCTGGTATGGCCCAAACAACGAGACTACTCTATGGCAGGTTCGCAGAGATAGAACCAACTTATACCGGCATCCAACACAGAAAGCTCTTGAGCTTGCTGAGAGGGCCATAAGAAATTCTTCAAAAAAGGGTGATATCGTCTTTGATCCATTTTTAGGTAGTGGCACAACTCTAATAGCGGCAGCAATGCTCGGTAGAAGGTGTTTTGGGATAGAGATAGAGCCCAGGTTCTGTGACTGCATTGTCCGTAGATATATTGCTCTTGCCGGCCACAAGGCCGTCTCGTCGGAGATTCTTCAGCGATTTTTGCCAACGGAGGTGCAACTATGAGTAACGAAAAACAATCTTCACAATCTGGTGAAAAGAATGGCAGTAGTAAGGATCAGGCCCATGAAGTGCAGACTCTGACTCTCTTGCAGGATATCAGAAATGGTTCGATTGACCCCAGATCTCTTCGTCCTGTCGTTCGCCGCACGCTGGTCTCCTTTCTAATGGCTGAAGGCCAATCAACGGCTGAAATTGGGCATCTGTTGAAGGCTTCGGATCGAATAATACAGCTGGATAAAAAGGCATTGCGGGGGGAAAACATCATCACAAGGGACCCCGCACTTGTTGGGCAGATGGTAGGAAGACTGGTTACTGAAGCGGACTTGTGTATGGAGAGGATACGCAAGTCTGCGAGAGGCAAAGACACCCCCGCTTCAGTTAAAGTTGATGCTGAGCACCGCTGTTTTCAAATATTTGAAAAAACCATTGAAAGACTGCAAAGCCTTGGAATCCTTCCAACTGCTGCCCAAAAAATCGAGGCGGATCTCACACATCATTCAGCCTCATCACTTACCTTGGAAGAAATCCAACTTGAGGCCGAGCGAGTAAAAAAGATACAAGAGAGTCTGCCTGCCGATGTAATTAAGCAGGCCGATTCCCCCATCGAGGCAAATGAAACCGTTACCGAATTTGAGGACAGTCCACCTCAACAAGATAAAAAAGGAGAAAGCCATGACACAATTTAATGATAACATCAATTTTCTGTCTACCGAACTTAGTCGCCATCGCCGCAGTCTGGGCTCTCATTCACCTCATGCCTTTGCTGAAATCTATATGAAGAGCAACTGCTACGCACCCTATTCGGGAATGCACAAGGAAATTTTCACCTCGCTCTTGCAGATGACCGAACAACGAAAGGGACGTTTGGCCATAGCAGCTCCGCGTGGTCATGCAAAAAGC
>DATKYR010000004.1:0-33936 GCA_035528395.1 Sedimentisphaerales bacterium | reverse complement strand
CCATAGGAAATGGCAGATAAAGCCGGTCAAAAGTCAGCCGCTTATCTCCGCAGCTATCTGCGGAGCTAATCGTACATAAACCCGAAAAAGTGTTACCCATGTAGTCGGTATAAAGTGTTACCTATGTATTAGTTGACACATTAATATTGCCGGGCTTGAGGTCCCGATGTATCACCCCCTTGTCGTGGGCCGCTGAGACGGCCAGGGCGATTTGCTGGGCAATTGAAAGGGCCTGCTCTAATTTGAGCGGTCCGCCAGCTATACGCTCGGCAAGTGTCTCGCCCGGGACATATTCAAGAACCAAATAGTCGGTGTCTTTGTCCTGTTCGATGATTTCGTGTATCACGGCGATGTTCGGGTGATTCAACGAGGCCAGTAGCTTGGCCTCGCGATGGAAACGCATCCTGGTAGTCGAGTCATATGCCAGTTTAGCAGGGATGCTCTTGATGGCCACAGAACGGTCGAGCTTGGTATCACGGGCCAGATAGACCACCCCCATGCCTCCACGACCAATTATCTCTTCTATCTCAAAGCCTCCGATTTTTTGGCCAACAAGCTTTTCACCAGTCATTGCATCTTCAAATTCGCCCTCATCCGCCTGGACAAGGGAATCGAACAAGTTATTGATTTTACGCAGCTTTCGTATTCTCTTTCTGATCTGATGCTCATACTCAGGGTATTGTTTCACAAATTCTTCTATATCGGGTTCTTTATCCCACAAATGTGAATCGACAAATTGCTCCAAAGCTTCATCGAGGGCATGCTTATGATTTTCGTCAATGTATCCGTCCATCAGTCGCTCTCAAAAACGCTGGTTAATGCTACTATCGCACGAGAAGCAAGCTTTCGTACAGCATCGTTGCTCTTGCCCAGTCTTCCCGATATTTCTTTATAAGAAAGTCCCTCGATTTTCGTCAGGACAATCACTTCTCGATATTCAGGCCTTAACTTGTCTATTGCTTTTTCAAGTTTATCCAAATCTTCCTTTCTAGACATAATGACACTCGGCGTTGTAGCGTCCACAGGTGCGGGCATTCCGGCGTATCCCCCTCCGGTTGTTGGCCTATCGTCGTCAAGCCGAACGACTTTACGAATGTCACGTTTGTCGGCATGTAGCTTCCTAAGACTGCCTCGCAGCTCGTTTTCTGCTATTTTCGATAGCCAACGTACGAAGTCTCCTTCGTTTTTGTATGTGAAGCCGTCTAATCCGTGCAGGGCATGGACAAGCGTGTCCTGTACGATGTCCATCGATTCCAGCTTAGAGCGAAGCTCTTTACTCATGCGAAAGCGGACCATCCACCGTACACGCTCGGCATAAATCCTATAGAGGTGGTTGAGGGCAGATTGGTCACCCTCTTGTGCCAGAGCAACTAATTCTTGAGTTTTTTGGCTGCAAGTGCACATCTACCTTTGCTAAGCTCCACAAGTGAAAGCCTTTACAAAAATTATATCAATTCGTGAAGAAAAATTCAATTAAATACGTCCGGTCTCCGGATTTTTGGCATTTATTAAAGTAGGCCAGCGAGTTCAAAGAGTCGGTTTTTCAGCAAAAAGAGCCGCCGTGAACAAAGCTGCACACAGTGTGCGGCGAGAATATTAACAATTTTTGAAAGGTTAGTAAGATGAAAAAGAAAATTTTCCAAAATCTTATTTTGGCTCTACTTATCACAATTGTATCATCGGTGGCAATTAGTCTGGGTTCCGAAGGAGTACCGCCTATAGCTAATGCTGGCTCGTCGAGATATGCGGCACAGGATCCAGTAGTGCTTGATGGTAGCGGCTCTTACGACTCGGATGATTCCGGTCCATTGAGCTACACCTGGTGGCAAATAGGGGGTTCATCTGTTGAAGCAACCGATACTGATACTGCTACGCCCACGATTAGCGGCTTCACCCAGACAGACGAGATTCAGGAATGTGAGTTTGAGCTGGTAGTAAGCGATGGTGAATTTATCAGTCTGCCCGATACCGTTAAAGTCATCATCGTACCAGATTTCGGTGACGACACATTGCGGCATCAAAATCCTCCATTCGACCGCAACAAGCCTACATTCATCTATTTTGGTGGAGGAAACTGTATAACCGGCGGAGGGTCTTGGGGCACTGCAGGTTCTGAAAAAGCAAATATAATAAGCATTCCTAATTATAGTCCTGACCCCGGTAGCGTAAGTGAGCGTACCTACTACAAATATGGCGATATGATTATTGTATATCTCTCAAGTGTAGCACCGGATTACAAAAAACCAATTCAGACTTCGGGTTACAGCACCGGCGGACAGCCCGCCATAGATGTGGGCATACATTTGAACCTGACTTACGCAGATGCCCGATATGCAGTTAACCGTGTAACTTTTTTCGATGCGACTACGTATTGCCGGGGCTACTATAGTGAGAGTATCACCGCTTTTCTTGGTAGCTTGGTGGATGGCGAACAGTGCTGGGTTGATGCCTATGTGAGCACCACTGGTGGAGGTTCCTCCGCGAACTACCCGCCTTTCCATGAGAATGTGCTAAACGTGTGGTTTCCCACTGCTACGGGTGGTTGGGTGCAGCGTCACGGACTCGCCCAGTGGTGGTACAAAAACTCTCTTACAAACAGTGATATGAATAAGTTCAACAATGGTGTTGTTGCCGGTGCATACTGGTCTGTTATTGGCCCGGGCAAGAACCTCCAGCTTGCATCGACACCGGATGCGCAAACCTATAAATTCCAATGGTATGGGGATGCGTCTTCCGGCTATATGGATTATTACGACGAGCCTAATCACTCCGGCAGGCTGCCGGAACCCGTCACTCTCGTCGGCCCTGAAGATGATGTCATTGTGGATGCCAATGGAGCGCTACTCAGTTGCGAGGAAAGTGAGAACGCCGTTGGTTATCAGCTTTTGTTCGGCAGCGAGCCGTATAGAGTGATGGACTATATGATTGTCTCGGATACGCCGGAGCCACCGAGTGAAGTCATAACTACGTTTCCTTTCGAGCAAACTTTCTGGACAGTGAGAGTCTATGACGAATATGGCTCAACTATCTATGCTGATCCGATCTGCATTTATCCGGAGAATGTTGAGGATTCGAGCGAGATATTTGTGCCTGAAGATGATATGGATGAAGATGAATGATAATTTGAGAGTTCGTTACGATAAGTTTCTTCTCCGGCCTGATTGACGATGTTCGCATTTACAATCGTGCGATAACACCATAGACGATACAGTCACTTGGGCGTTAGGGCCTTAAGGTTAGTAAGGAGGTAATGCATATGAGGTAAATAACAAGGTTTACCAGGGCTTGTCAGCAATATATCTAGCAGTTGGGTAGTAGGTGTATATGTGTTTTTCGAAGGTAAGTGTTTTGGTGTGTGGCCAGAGCATAATTCACAATTATTTTAATTTTTTTGAAGGAGGATTATTATGTGTAGAAAATTGATTTGTTTTGTTGATACTTCGGTGTGTGGCCGGAGCAAAATTTCATATCAGCTTATAGTTAAAATTAGGAGGAACAAAAATGTTAGCTAAGAAATGCTTTTTGGTGGGAATTATCACTTTGCTCAGCGTGAGTTTGGCGATTGCGGACCCACCTGCAGAACACCCAACGACTAGAGAACCACTGGTGATGGACTGTCTCAGGGGTACTCCTGATGCAATTGACGGAGATCTGAGCGACTGGAATCTTGAAGGTATGACCCCAGCCGTTCTTGATGTGGTAGAGCAAGTGTTTCTGGGACAGAGTAGCTGGGACGGCCCTGAGGACTGTAGCGGAGAATTCTATCTGCTTTGGGATGACGAGAACATCTACATGGCAGGGGTGGTGAAAGACGATTGGTTATCCATGAATAAATCCGGCGGCGATATCTGGAATGCGGACTGTATAGAAGTATTGTTCTCTACGACAAACGCCGTTGCAGGACATGATGAACATTACCAGTATGGCTTTGACTTCAAAGAACAGAGATGGAACTGGTGCAACATGGACGGTTCTGGTGGTCGCGAGCCTGATTACCTACAGGTAGCTTCCACCGAAACTGCTGATGGATACATCTGCGAAGCGGCTATCCCATACGGACAGATGCTGTCATTAGACTTTTCAGTAGGCAACACCATCGGATTCCACCCTGTACTCGACGACACCGACAATGGTAATAGAGAACTTCAGATGACCTGGACCGGCCGTACAGCTCATGACCAGAGTCTCGGATTTGGGCATATGGTTCTTTCGGACGTTCCTGTATCGGCCGACATCGCCGCCCTCCAAGAGGGTATGGACTTGTATGCTCTCGCTATGACCACTGGAGATTTAGAGCTTTACTTGTCCTTGCATACAGATGACACAGTAAAGATGGCGCCGGACGCCCCTGCCACTTTCGGACAAGAGGAGTTACGGGCAAGTATGAAGCCCTTCTTCGATACCTTCACGATCGAGGAGATGGCCATATTTGACGTGGAAATTCAGGTAGCCGGCAACTGGGCATTTAGTCGCTGCAATTTCACAGCAAAAATGACTCCCAAGGCAGGGGGAGAGCCACTGTATATGGATGCCAAAGACCTGTCCATCAGCAAAAGACAGGCCGATGGTTCCTGGAAGATTTACTGGGATTGCTTCAACAGCAATGTACCACCAGTACCACCAGCACAGTAGTAACAAACCAAGCCGGCGGTGATAGAAGGCAGCAGCGCCGGGAAAACGCAGGACATAAAGTACAATTCGTATCACCGAACTGAAGGGCTGTGAGTATAAAACTTGCAGCCCTTTTTGTTGCCTGACGAGTACATTGGTACCGGCAAGACCCTTGGTGCAGGCAGTTTCTTTTCCGGCCTGATTGGTGATGTTCGTATCCATTCGGCTCCGCTCAGGACAGGTTCTATGACCGGGCGGTGAGTCCGTAGAAAGTGTATTAGAATATTTGATTTTTATCGTTGTCATCCCTTCGGCAAGATCAGGGTCGAGCAGAGCTCGATTTTGGGGGCGTTATGGCGGTTTGTTGCGAGGGGCAGGAGGACGCCCTGCCGCCGGAGGCGAATTTAGGGTAACCCCCACCGCGCGGGGTGGGTAAAAAGGACAAAAAATACCCCCACCGCGCGGGGTGGGGGCTATATAAAAGTGTTCCTCACGTTTGCACCCCGGCCCAGAGGGCCGGGCTAAATACTACCACTGGCAGGGCCAGTGGTCTAAGGGAAGAAGAAAGCATTTCTGGTCCCCTGCCCCCGACAGAAAAGCAAGTGAGCTAACATCGGGGGTAAACTAAGTAAGTCAAGGGAGTAGTTCTCTGGGATAAACTCCAGGGCAGGCGGGGCTAAATACAAAGGATTACCCCAGTAATAAACCCCTCAATAAATTGCGGGGCTAAATATAACGGCATAAGACCCCCAGTGCAGGCCCTTCGACTGCGCTCAGGACAAGCCTGGGGGCTAAACAAAGCGGCAACCCCAGGTGAAACCCTTCGACCCTTCGGCAAAGCTTAGGGCAGGCTTTTATTCGCACAGGACTTCCGCTTTGCTACAGTTTGCGATTTTATTTGAGGGTGTTGAAAAAATCATGTAGAAATGAAAAGATTTTACTTGACGGGAAAACAGCTTATTTGGTATAAAAACAATAGTGAAGTTTGTGCCCGTGGAGCGCCTGCCCAGAGCCCATTCGGCTGCGCTCAGGGTAAATTCCGCCGAAGGGGCGGGTATCTGTGAAGATTTGGTCTTCCAAGGGTCACAATTTTGCGGTTTTTTGATAAAGGAGGAGTTAGTATGTGTGGTGTGTGAAGCTGTAGTGGAACATCTTGTGCTTCACAGTGAAAATATTTTACATTTCAATTAACAATCTAATTTTAATTTTTGAAGGAGGATTATTATGTACAGGAAATTGTCACTTGTAGTTGTGGTTGTGTGCACCTTGCTATTGGGTGGAATGATACAGGCGGCTGGGCTTGATATCACGGCACCAGGGGATACGGTCCAGGGTGTTCCGAACGATAACGATTGGCCTGGAAATGAATCACCTCCCCTGGCGATCGATGATAACACCGCGACGAAGTATCTGCATTTCAAAGGATTTACTCAGCCCACAGGTTTCCAGGTCACACCATCAGCGAGCCAGACTATTGTTGTTGGGGTGACTTTCACCACGGCGAATGACGCAACAGAGCGTGATCCGGTTGGATTTGAACTCTATGGTTCTAATGTGAGCATAAATGGGCCTTATACGTTGATAGCCAGCGGCAATATCGTCGATTTCAGCCAAACGACGGCGTGGCCTCGCTTCACAATGAACGAAACGCCGATTTTGTTTGATAATGATGCAGCATATGATCACTATCAAGTTCTATTTACGGCTGTTCGAACTCCCGGAAGTGCGAATAGTATGCAGATCTCCGAAGTTGAACTATTAGGGATGGGCCTAAACTCCGCGAGCCCTGTTCCGGATAATGGTGCTATGATTCGGGATACATGGGTAAGTCTGAGCTGGTTGTCGGGAGATTTTGCGGCCTCGCACGATGTGTACTTAGGTGAGAATTATGACGATGTGGATGCCGGTACCGGCGATACGTTCCAGAGCAACCAGACCGTAACATATTTTACTATTGGCTTCCCTGGATTTCCTTATCCGGATGGCCTTGTTCCGGGCACAACCTATTACTGGCGAATCGATGATGTTGAAGCCGACGGTACTACGATACACAAAGGCAAGGTCTGGAGCTTTATGATTACCCCCAAGGTTGCATTGAATCCTAATCCTGTTGATGGTACCGGGTTTGTTGACCCGAATGTGGTGCTTAGCTGGGAGCCTGGTTTTGGTGCGATGTTACACTACGTGTACTTCGGTGACAACTTCGCCGATGTGGACAACGGCACGCCGGATACGTACAAAGGCCCGTCGGGTTTTTCAAAATATACTCCCGGCACGCTTGAAACGGGGAAGGCTTTCTACTGGCGTGTCGATGAGTTCAACGGCTTCGAGACAAATAAAGGCGATGTCTGGGGCTTTACGACTCCGGGCGCTGTCGGGAGCCTTGTGCCGTCTAATGGTGCCCAGGATGTAAGGCAGACACTGATTCTTAAGTGGTCGCCGGGAGAATCAGCCGCCTCGCACGAGGTCTATTTCGGCACTGACCAGGAGGCTGTACGCAATGCCAATACAGGTTCACCTGAATACAAAGGCAGCAATGGCCTTGGTTCTGAGAGCTATGATCCCGGAAAACTTGAGTGGGATATGACGTACTATTGGCGTGTTGATGGAGTCGATAATGCTAATCCCGATAGTCCCTGGGTAGGTCTTGTCTGGAGTTTTACGACAGCCAACTTCCTAATCGTTGATGATTTTGAGCTATACAATGACCTTGACCCTGCTGACCCTGAGAGCAACAGGATATTTAATGTGTGGTTGGACGGATACCTCAATCCGACAAACGGGTCTCTTGTTGGTTATGAATCTCCTCCTTTTGCCGAGCAAACTATTGTTCACGGCGGCAGCCAGTCGATGCCGCTTTACTACGATAACAGTGTTAGCTACTCTGAGGCGACATTGACATTGACTTACCCGCGTGACTGGACAGAGAATGGTGTCAAGACACTTACGATTTGGTTCAGGGGCGATTCAACTAACGCCGCTGAGCCTTTGTATGTTGCTCTCAACGGTAATGCGATAGTCACCCACGATAATCCTAATGCAGCCCAGGTAGGCACCTGGATAGAATGGAATATCGATCTGCAAGCCTTTGCAGACCAGGGTGTGAACCTTACCAATGTTAATACGATTGCTATTGGTCTTGGTAACAGGAACAATCCATTGTCCGGCGGTTCAGGTACGATGTACATAGATGATATTCGATTGTATCCTCCGCCGCTGGAGCCAGCACCGTAAGCAGTGCGATTTAGATTTAGGTGGCAATTAAGATTACGCAGTTGACCCCGTTAGATAACGTCGTATTTTTCATATCTAACAGTGTTGATATAGCAGATTCGTGTCAATACGGGGCTTATGCCGATTGATTCGGTGTAAGCCCCGTTTGTTAGTAATTGGTGAATGGTTTATTGAGAAGACAGAAGACCGAGGACGGAGACAAGGGGGATATTGAATAGCGAACAAAGAATATCGAATAAAGAATAGCGAATAAAGAATAAGAGGAAGTGGAGGAAGTAAGGAGTCATCGTTGTTTTATTTTGATGTCGGGGCGGAGTAAATAATTCGGAGTTAGCGTTAAGGGGTCCGCAAACTGGTTGGTCAGGGCTTTTTTCCAGCCGAGCAGGTGAACCTTTGAAGCTCGCGGGCTCCAGTATTTTTGTTCTAAAAATCGAGTGCTGTCGGCTTTGAATTTATCCTTATAATATAGAAGGCCATCGCCGAGCAGCCAGATAGGGTTTTCGTCACGAGCAAATTTGTCAAGGAATTCGGATGCGGTCATTAGAGAATCCGGAAAAAGTTTTATTAGCGGGTAGCGGATAGCGGATAGTGGATAGTGAGAATTGGATTCCTGCTCCCCGATCGGAGTCGAAGACAAGTTTCGCAGGAATGACACTGTGCTTTCGTGGAGACGTTTGTAAACGGCGATGAAGAACCGGCCTCGCTTGGCGTCGAGAATGGCGGCGAATCTTTCCGGTGATTCCCACTCCCCGATCGGAGTCGAGGACAAGCTTAGCGGTTCTTCGACTTCACTATGTTCAGAATGACAGGGAGAGGCTTCAGAGTGAAAAGTTGTGGTTGTGTTTTCTTCCTTTATATAGTCGGTTACATTGGATACGATTACGTCGAGTGTATCGACTGCTACAATTTTCGCGGCGTTGGCTAAGTGCAATGTTTTTGCGAGGGTTACGGCGATGCGCAGACCTGTGAAGCTTCCCGGTCCGACGGAGATGTGGACCTGCTCGATTTGGTCGGGCTTTCTGCTGAAGCGTTGCAGGATATCACTGATGGCTGGAAAAATCTCCGCACTGTGCCTGATTGGTGCGGAAAAAGTGGTTTCGGCGAGAATTTTTTCTCCGAAGGCTATTACAACAGAGCCTATTCTGCTGGATGTTTCAACAGCTAAAACGAGAGGTTTTTGGTTCATATTTTGTTTTTTTGAGTGTTTATGTTTTGTTAAAAGCCTTTTTTTGGCCATAAAAAAGCGTTTTTAAGGTGACTATTTTTGCCTCGATTTGCCCAAGCTTTCCATTTTGGCAAACAGGAACTTGAATATTATCGGCCAAGTTGATATAAATCAAATTTTTCTCTTGCAATATTAGATATTTTATTATAAACTCGATTATCATAAGTCTGGTCTATTAGAACTGGAGGTTGTGAAGAACGTAACTTAATAGAAATTTCCTTACGAGGGTGGTATATTTTTGGCAGGAGGTTTAATTTTGAACAAGCCGAGTTTCTTGACCGAGTCTTTTGGCAGGAGGTCCCTGTCCGTTGTTCTGGCATTGATTTTATTGCCAATAATAACAGTATCGCAAGTGGCTCCGTCGCAGGAAAATAAAGATGTAGATAGGCAGGAAGCAATCCGCCGCATAGTCCAAACCTATATTCAGACTGGGCAGGTAGAATACCAAAAAGGTTTCTTTGAGCAAGCAGTAAAAACCTTCCTTATGGCCCAGGGATACGAGGAATTTTTGACTGTGGCTACACGTGAGCGACTACAAGAGCTTCTGAAAGAGAGCCAGATAGCTGTACTTGAAAGAAAGGGCGCCTTAGAGACATTTCGGGTAGTCAATGATTTGATTAAGCGGGACCAACTAATCGCAGCCAAGACATATCTTGAAAAGATCAAAGATAGTAAGTTTTTGACCACAGAGGAGAAGAAGCAAATCGCTGAGGTGTTCCGTCAAATAGACGCTCAGGTAATCGCGGCCAAAGCCAAGCTTGAAAAGGCCGAAAGGAAAAAGCCTCCGATTAAAGAGAAGCCGGTAGAAGCAGCAGAGGCTAAGAAACCTGTTGTGGGCCTGGATGAGCAGAAGAAAGAAGTCGCCGAGCTTTGGAACCGCAGCGTTGGACTTTACTACACCGGTCAGCTTGAGGAGGCCCGGGAAGGTTTTGTACAAGTCGTGGCCAGTGATTTAATCCCACCGCAAATGAAAAAGAGAGCAGAAGGTTATCTGTCGGAAATAGATAAGCTGTTACCCCAAAGAGCCGAACAAAAGCTCGTTCAAGAACAAGAGAAACCGGTAGTGGTTGCCGTTGTTGATGCGGGTGTTGGTGAGCAGGAAATAGCTGAGCCGAAGGCTGCTTCGGATGTTGTTGCGCTGGAAGTTGCTCCAAGAGTGGCTTCGCCTGTAACAGGCGAGAGCAATTACATCGAATTAATTAATCGCAGAAGAAGTATCATACGAAGTCATACCAGAGCTGTTGTTAACGATGCTATAGCTAAAGCGCATGATTACATAAGCCAGGCCAGGTTCGATACGGCAAAGAACGTGGTTGAGACGGCTGCTCTTACCGTGAACCAAAACCAGATGCACCTCGGGGATGAACTTTTCAAAGAATACAGCAGCAAGCTGAAGGTGTTGACCGAGGAAATAGCTGATAATGAGAACAAAAATATTCGGCAGCAGGAACAAGAGAAACGACAAGCAGCGGCAGAGGCACAAAGTCGATTTAGAACACAAATGGAAATCGACAGAGAGAAACAAATAGCCGAATTGATGGAGAATGCGCGGACTTATCAGAAACAGCAGCATTATGAAGCAGCTTTTGGTCAATTGGTAAGCCTGCTAATATTAGACCCGCAAAATGAGCAGGCGCTTGTGCTGAAAGACACGCTGGAAGATATGATTTACTTCCGGAAACAATTAGATGTGCAGAAAGAGTCTGATAAACAAAGAGCGGATGTTTTAATGAAGACTGAGGAGTCCGGAATTCCGTACGCAGAAGAGCTTACTTATCCTAAGTATTGGCGAGAGCTTGTTGAGAAGCCAACACGTCAGCCGGACAAACCAATCGGTTTGGATCCGCTCGACGCGGCTGTCTATGAGCAACTGGAGGAGATTATCGACCTTTCAGGCTTGACACCGGGAATGTCTTTCGGCGAAGTAGTAGAGATGTTAAAGGTATCCGTACAGCCGCCGGTACAAATACAGCCGAACTGGAGGGATTTACTTGAGAATGCCGAGGTTGAGCAAAGTACCCCTGCGGGTATGGACCCGCTGACTGGCGTTAAGCTTCGCAGGGCGTTGGAGATTCTGTTGGCCGGTGTTTCGTCTATCGATTTTGCGCAACTCATCTATGTTGTGGACGAAGGAGTAATTCAGATAGGAACAGAAGATATGCTTGAGCGCAAGATGGTTAACCGAGTCTATGACATCAGTGACCTTGTTGCCGAGCCGGCCAATTTCCGTGGCATGGGCGGCATGATGGGCGGCATGGGCGGCATGATGGGCGGCATGGGCGGCGGCATGGGCGGCGGCATGATGGGTGGCATGGGCGGCATGGGCGGCATGATAGGCGGCATGGGCGGCATGGGCGGCGGCATGATGGGTGGCATGGGCGGCATGGGCGGCGGCATGATGGGCGGCATGGGCGGCATGGGCGGCGGCATGATGGGCGGCATGGGCGGCGGCGGCATGGGCGGCTACGGCGGCGGCATGGGCGGCATGGGCGGCGGCATGGGTGGCTACGGCGGCGGCATGGGCGGCGGCATGGGCGGCGGCATGGGCGGCTACGGCGGCGGCATGGGCGGCGGCATGGGCGGCATGGGCGGCATGATGGGCGGCATGGGCGGCATGATGGGCGGCATGGGCGGCATGGGCGGTTATATAGCCGAAGATTTGAGATATCTTATTCAAGAGACCATTGAGCCGGAAGGCTGGTTTGAGACCAGTGATACAGGATTGGGGACAATAACACCTTATCCACGCCAACAACCGAAGAAACTTGCCGTGATGCAAACCGTTGAGGTTCATCAAGAAATCGAAAAGCTTTTAGATGCGCTGCGTAAATCGCTCGGAAATCAGGTTGCCATTGAGGCCGTATTCTTAGTGGTAAGTGAGAATTTCCTTGAAGATATTGGGCTGGATGTAGATTTCTCGGTCAACCTTGGCGGCAAATGGGGTCAGCTTGGTTTTGAACAAGGTTCAGCAGTTACTACTACACCGGATACCTCAACAAAGGTCCAGGGAAGCCTGGGTGGTATTGATGCATCGGCCACGGTTAGCGGAGGTTATGGTACGATACTTGATGATTTGCAGGTTTCGTTCCTTCTTCGAGCGGTTCAAGCTCATTCGGACTCCAAGTCTGTGACTGCGCCGAAAGGTACAGTTATGAGCGGAGAGTCGGCGACGTTCTCTGTACAAGATTTGATTTCGTATGCGCTGCCTCCCACCACGACTGCCGTCACACAGCCGACCGGCGTCGGTACTGCAGGTACGACAGCCGGTACGCAGCAAAACATAGGCTATATATCAGTCGGCAGTAGTCTGGGTATTACTCCGACTATATCTAAGGACAAGAAGCACGTGTTGTTGTATATCATGACTCAACTGACGGATTTACTCAGGTTGAGAACGCATCAGATTGAAGGGCCTGTAGGAGCAAATGGTGAGGTTCAGGCATACGAAGCAATTGTTCCTGAGACAGAAACATCGAGTGTTATGACTCGTGTGAGTGTGCCCGACGGCGGGACATTGCTGTTAGGGGGCCAGAAGATAACAGCACAGATTGAAAAGGAGGCGGGTGTCCCGGTATTGAGCAAGATACCTATCCTTGGCAGATTGTTTAGTAACCGCAGCGAAATCAGGGACCATAAGATATTGCTGATATTGGTGAAACCGACCATCATTCTGCAGGAGGAACGCGATGCTGAGGCAATTGCCGCAATGGAGGGCGAGATATAGCCTTGTGGTGGTTGCAGTGGTATTTGTGACAGTTTCCACATTTTTGCAAGGCCTGATTTATAACGTTTTAGCTCGTGTGGTATCTTGATGCATTTTTTACAGTTTAAGGAATGATGAAAGGTAGTTTAGAAACGGAATAATGAAGCGGCAAATTCTGATTAGCGTATTGATTTTACTGTCCGTAACTGGTTTTGTACAGGCATATAATTTACCCGATTTAAGATTTTACAACTTATCGGAAGATGATTTCACAGCCTATAAGCAAGGCGAACTGCTTGTTCGTTTTGCAGAGGTGGATACAGGAGCCCAGCTGCCGGAGGGTCCGGTGATAATGGGGCCGTTGACATCTCAGGCCGTAAGGAATTCGATTTCAGATTATATCTTTACCGGGTCAGTAGTAGATAGGGAATATGACGAGATTGCGCCAGGCCTGGCTGTAGTGAACCTGCCTGAAGGCATGAGTGTTGCGGATGCCTGTATCCAATTCAACCAGTCGGCTAATGTTTTGTACGCCGAGCCGAACTACAAGTACAAGCTGCTTGCTGTTCCCAACGACCCTATGTTTCCCGATATATGGGGATTTAACAACACCGGCCAAACCGGTGGAACAGAGGATGCCGACGTTGATGCGCCCGAGGCATGGGACATTCAGACCGGCAACCCTGATATTATCATAGCAGTTACCGACACAGGCATTGATTATACACATCCTGACCTTGCGGATAACATGTGGGTGAACAGCGAAGAGATGAGAGGTTCACCGCAAGTTGACGATGACGGCAATGGATACGTAGATGATATTTACGGTTATGATTTTGCCGGTGCCGTCGCAAGAGACCCGGATGATGAAGACAGCGATCCCATTGATAATCACTTTCACGGCACCCATGTAGCGGGAATCATCGGCGCAGTCGGTAATAATGGTCGGGGTGTTACCGGCGTTTGTTGGAACGTCAAGATGATGTCCCTGAAAGTCTTCGCTGATGATTATAATGTTGAGCCTGAGGTATTTATTAGTGAAGCGGTTGAAGCTATTGGGTATGCCGTTAATAACGGTGCCAAGATTATAAACGCATCGTGGGGTGGTAACTTTCATTCGCAAGCTCTTTATGATGCTATCAGAAACGCCGGGGATGCAGGGCTGCTTTTCGTGGCTGCGGCAGGTAACGATTATGGCAGCGATAATGACGTGAATCCTGTCTATCCTGCAAGCTTTAACCTGGACAACATCATTTCTGTGATGTCAACGGACCAAGATGACCAGAGGTCGGATTTCTCCAATTATGGCGCGACTTCGGTAGACATTGCTGAGCCAGGCACGGAGATCCTGAGCACATCTCCAACAAAACAAAATTTTGCGATGCTCGTTTTTAATGTTTCGCCGAATTACGAGACCTTAAGCGGAACATCGTTATCCGCTCCGTATGCATCAGGTGCTTGTGCACTGATTTGGGCAGAGTATCCAACGCTGGCACACAGCACTGTAAAGGGCATTCTTTTAAAGACAGTTGACCCGGTATTATCATCGCCCCGACTTTGTCTGTCAGGCGGACGTATTAATCTGTATAATGCATTGACGTTAATTCCCAGTGGAAAAGCAGGAAAAGTTCTCAACGGCAAAGACGACCCAAGTGACCCTGCTAATCTTTACTCCACCATCCAGGACGCTATAGACGATGCAAATGACGGTGATGAGCTGATTGCCGAAGCCAACGCCCTTTTCCTTGAGACCATTGACTTTAAAGGCAAGGCGATAACGCTTCGCAGCGGCGATATCAGCAATCCAAACGACCCGAACATCAGCCCTGAAGACACAATTATTTTAGGCATATTGGATGAGGATTCTGTAGTAACATTCCAAAGCGGTGAAGGACCTGATACTGTTCTGAAGGGCTTTACTATCAGCTGGGGTAGTGCCGATTATGGAGGTGGCATTCGGTGTGACGGAGCATCGCCGAGGATTACCGACTGTATTATCAGCAATAATTTTGCAAACTATTATGGTGCCGGAATCGATTGTAAAGATGGTTCACCGACAATCAAAAACTGCACGATTATCAACAACCAAACCTCGTCAAACACCGGTATAGGCGGCGGGGTGAATTGTGAGCAGTCGTCGCCGACGATTGCAGACTGTCTTATCAGCAATAATTTTGCAGATAACTTCGGCGGCGGGATAGCGTGCTATTACGCGAACCCGACTATCTTCAATAGTATAATTACGAACAATTCAGCGCTTTACAAGGGTGGCGGAATTGACCTGGAGTATTCATCGCCGACTATTACCAATTGCACTATTGTTGTTGACGACCCCAATGCTCCACAAGATGGTGGTATTTTTGCCCTTCATGATTCTTCTCCGGTAATTACGAACTGTATCCTGTGGGGTAACGGTGACGACCTGTACAACAGTTCCGCTACGTATTCCTGCATTGAGGATGGTGATAAAGGTGTAGGCAATATTCATTCAGACCCGCTCTTTACGAAAGGCCCGTTGGGCAATTACTATCTAAGACAAACTGCGGCTGGACAACTGCTAATTGACAGTCCTTGTGTGGATGCCGGCGATCCAGGTACGGATATTAGTCTGGATTCCCGCAAGGCGGGGTCCCTCCAGATAGATACCTATACGACAAGAACTGATGGTGTTGCTGATGCAGATGTCGTTGATATAGGTGCTCACTATCCGGCTTTGCCGGCGAGGCTCGTTCAGTTGGATGTTACTGTGGTAGTTGCAAATGAGCCCGTTGACCCGAACATTGCCAAGGGTTATGTCGAACCCGGCAGTGGTGTCTATCGGGAATACGAAGTCGTGCTGCTCACAGCATACCCTGAACCTGGTTATCGAATCAAGGCGTGGAGCGGAACCGATGATGATTCGTCGACGGGGCCCCGCAATGCCGTCACCATTGTTGCTGACGCCAAAGTTACGATTGAATTTGAAAAGATTCCTCTTTATCAATTGCGTACCGAAGTTATCAGCGGCCGCGGAGCAATCTTCCCCCATCACAGGAGAGGTGAATATTATCCCGATGGTACAGTGGTAACACTTATCGTAGCACCCGACCTAACCTACATTGTTGACCGATGGTCCGGGACCGATGATGATACATCCTGGTCCAATACGAATACTGTAACGATGGACTCCGACAAGGAAGTTACTGTCCTGTTCCGGCAGCCAAAGAGTCTTCACGTTCCGGGACAATATCAGAACATCGGGCAGGCAATCAATGCTGCCTACGACCACGGCGACAAGATCATTGTATCTGCCGGCACTTATCCCGGCGGCTATGATTTTATGGGTAAGGCGATTACCATCGCCAGCGAACATCCAGATGACCCCTCCTCTGTTGCTGAGACAATTATAGCAACTTTTGGCGGTCCTGCCTTTATCTTCCAAAGTGGTGAAGGCCACGATTCCGTCGTTGATGGCTTCACTATTAGAGGCCCGGGTGATTCCGGTAGTATGCCACTAATCGATGGCGTGGGGGTCCCCGGCGAGGGCGCCCTCGGTGGAGCAATAACCTGCCTTAACGGCAGCAGTCCAACTCTGGCTCATCTGGTCATCGAAGACGTTGTCGCTCGAGGTCATAACGGTGAGAACAACGCTTTCATCTATCCGGCTCCTGATGCTCCTCCGGATCCACTGGATCCGCTGGATCCACTTGACCCGCTCGATGATCCTCCTGTACCCGACCCGCTCAACCCGGACCATTGGGCTCCGAACGACGCCAACAGGCCTGAACAGCCTGATCCCGAAGATCCCAATGCGGCGGAAAATGCAGTGGCAGATGGTTTTCCCGGTCTGGATGGCGAAGATGGTCTGCCTGGTGAGCCTGGTGTGGACGGCCTTGGCGGTGCACCCGGCGCGCCCGGTGGCGATGGTGGTATCGGCTATGGCGGGGCGATGTATTTCGATGCCGATAGTAATCCAATCATCCTGAATTGCAAAATTATTAACTGTCAGGCCATAGGCGGCGACGGTGGTTATGGCGGGGCCGGTCAGGACGGTCAGGATGGTCAGGATGGTCAGCCCGGTCAGCCGGGCCAGCCGGGCCAAAATGGCGGCGAGGGCTTGAACGATGGGGCGCAAGGACCAGCCGGTAACGGCGGAATCGGCGGCGATGGTGGACCAGGCGGCGCCGGCGGAAGAGCCGGGGACGGCGGAAAAGGCGGCGAAGGCGGCGAAGCCTTAGGCGGTGCGATATATTTCGGCCCCAATTGCCGTCCAACGATACGATACTGCGAGATTCTGAACTGTTCGACTCAACAGGGACTTGGAAACTACGGCGGTGACGGCGGCAACGGTGGCAACGGTGGCATAGGCGCAGCAGGTGACGCCGGCGGCGACGGCGGTGACGGAGAGCCGGCCGGTGCAGCTGGTGAAGCAGGTGCGAGCGGCGGAGGTGGCATCGGCGGTGACGGTGGTTTTGGCGGCAATATGGGTGTAAACGGCGTAAGGTCGTGGGCAGGTGCCATATTCTTCGGAGAAAACTGCGAGGTTGAAATCTCAGATACAATTATTAGTGACAGCGCAACTAAAACGATTGTCCGGACTTATACTTATGGTGGTGGTGACGGTGGCGACGGCGGCACAGGCGGCGACGGTGATGGGGATGCCGCAGGTGGCGACGGCGGCGTGGGCGGCGACGGCGGCTCAGGCGGCCCTCCGCCGGGGCTTATTCCTGTTGCACCCGGCGACGGTGTCGCCCCGGGAGAACCGAATGATCCAAATGGAGTAAATGTAGGTCCTGGCGATGGAGGCGCTGGAGGTGACGGGGGCGCTGACGGAGCAGCCGGCGCAGATGGTATGGATGGTTTAGTCATGACGAGTTTCACCTCGAACTATGGAGGTGCTAATTACTATGATTTTGATTGCAAAGTAGAGCTTACCGACTGTACGATAAGCTACAACGCTTCAAGACAATATAACGACAGCGGCCAAGACGGCGGCGGCGAATATTATCAAACTGGGTGCGAGGCTATACTTAATCGCTGCAAAGTCATTGGGAACCGGGCCGGTTCCAGTGGAAGTGGAGGGGGTCAGTACTTTAACGATTTCTGCTCGGTGGAGATTAGTGACTGTAACTATGTCGATAACTCTTCCAGTGGCGACGGTGGCGGATTGTTCTGCCTGTCCGATTGTTCACTCGAGATCAGCGAAAGCGACTTCATCGGCAATTCGACTATTGGGACTTACAGCTCCGGAGGTGCAATTTACGGTGGCGGAATATGGGACAGGGACAATGGAATCTGGTATAACAGCAGTGAGGTAACAATCGACAGAAGTTACTTTAGTAATAATGAATCGTCGTTCGGAGGCAGTCTGTACTGGCACGGCGAGGGCGCAGAGGTATTGATTTCCGATTCGGTCATCATTAATAATGTCGCTGAGCATGGCGGCGGTATGTACTGGAGCAGCGGGGCACCGGTGATTACAGGCTGCAGCGTCATGGGTAATAGAGCCAAGACGCGCTTGATTATGCCTGTTTCTCAAGCGTTTCTTAGTGCCTTCGGTTCTGAAAAGCCATTCGGCGGCGGCGGTGGAATGTTCTGCTGGTCTTCTGAGGCTAAAATTGAAAACTGCTTCATAACCGGCAATTCGTCTTCCGGCTCGGGTGGTGGTGTTTATTTCGGCGGTGACCCCAGCATTCCGATACTTAGAAACTGTCTGGTCAAAGGAAACTCGGCTGTCCTGGACGGCGGCGGCATCGTCTCCTACTGGCTTACTACACCAACAATCTCCAACTGTACAATTGTTAATAACCGGGCGGATGACCCAGACAATGCCAGGCACGGAAGAGGAGGCGGATTGTCCTGCTCTTATCAAAGCCAGACGATTCTTATCGACAGTATCCTTTGGAACAACACAGGTCTCAACGGCAGCCAGATCTCGATAGGCAGCGATGATGAGCCGTTCTATTTAGACAGACCTGCCACCCTTACAGTTTCGTATTGCGACATCCAGGGTGGGCGGGATCCGAAATCTGTCTATATCGAGCAGGGTCGCATCCTCAACTGGCTCGATGGTAATATTGATACCGACCCACTCTTTGTCGCGTCGCACCACAGCCTTAGTCAAACTGCGGCGGGGCAGGAGATGGACAGCCCGTGCGTTGATGCTGGAAGTAATTCGGTGGTTGCTCTTGGCCTCGAAGAGTTCACCACTCGCGCCGATGGTATCGCTGACACCGGGCAGGTCGATATAGGCTTGCACTATGCCATTGGCGAAGGTAGGTATCGGTTGATTGTAAGTACGGTCGGTGAGAACGGCACGGTTGAGCCGAGCGGCGGGCTCTTCGACAAGTTCACTGTAGTTAAACTTTGGGCGACGGTGGAGCCGGGCTATCGGGTCAAATGGGTAGGCACTGATAATGACCGTACTGATGCTCTTACTAATACGGTGACAATGGATTCGAACAAGACTATTACCGTTGAGTTTGTAAAGTACCTTGGCAAGACAGTCACTGTGCCTGGTAACTACCCGACAATTCAGGAAGCGGTTAATAATGCCAAAGAAGGCGATACGATTGTGGTTGATCCCGGCACATATTTCGGTGGTGGAGTCTCAGACCCCATTACGGGTGAAAACATGGGCATCGCACTTTTTGTGAACAAGGCTGTTACTATTACATCGAGAAATCCCGATGACCCCAACAGCGTCGCGGCGACGATTATTGATGGGTATGTAGGTACTAATGATTGGAATTACGTTGGTGTTGCATTTGCATCTAACACAGATTCCAGGACGGTCCTAAATGGTATTACGATACAGAACTGCGGTGGACACTGGGGTGACGGTGGTGACGGTGACAGAAATGCAAATCATCCTAACGGTGAGGATGGTACACCCGGTCAAGGCGCTGCAATATTAATCGATAAAGGTGCCTCCCCGATTATCAAAAACTGTATATTTAGAAACAATTTAGTTGAGGGAGGTAATGGTGGAAACGGCGCGAATGCGACTGACAGTCTAAATGCGGGCCGAGGCGGCTGGGGCGGCTGGGCACGCGGCGGCGCTATATGGTGCGGCCCAGACAGCAATCCCAAGTTTATAAACTGCATAATCGAGAACAACACAGCCCGCGGCGGCAACGCCGGTAACGGTGGTGATAGCGACGCCGGCTCAGCTAACTACGGAGGAAACTATAGCAGGTCTCGGGCAACTTATTATGACCCCAATAGTCTGGACTTCGAGTTTGTAAATGGTGATTTGTGGAAAGCCTTTAGATGGGACTTTGCACCTGACTTCGGGCAACTTTATGGTGAACCCAACCTGACCTCCTATATAGGTGACTACCGATGGTACTCCGGATATGGAGGTGGGGTGTTCTGCGATGTCGGAAGTAAAGTTACTTTTATTAACTGTGAAATCAGAGGTAACAATACTGAAGGCGGGATGAGTGGAATTGGCGGTGCGGGAGAAGCCGGCAGGAATATAGAGCCCCTGGTTTCCTATCAGGTGCCAACTTACGGGGCAGGTGTCTATTGTGCGGCTGAGTCTATGGTAACGTTCACAGATTGCACATTTGAAGATAATATTGCTTCCGGACTTCCGGCAGGAGTAACTGATCCAAATCATCGCCTTAATCCCTATAGCGGATATGGGGGCGGTGTATGTGCCGAGAGCAGCGCAGCGGTTGTGTTTGTTGACTGCAACTTTGTTGACAATCAGGCTGATTCCGGCGGTGGAATATATATTGATGATACAGATGTGACAATTATCGACTGCAATATTACGTCGAATACAGCACTTCGAGGTGGTGGGTTCATTGGTGTTGACGGCTTAATCAAAATAATAGGTACTAAGGTTACCAATAACAGGGCAATCAGCGACGTCAACGATCCCAATGATGATAATATTCTGACCGACGGTGCCGGCTTATATTGCTGGTTGGGAGGGATGAACATCCAGGATTGCAACATCAGCGGCAATATAGCTGATTTTTCCGGAGGCGGTGTGTATCTGCGCGATGTAAACAGTGTCTCATTAATCAACAATTTGATTTTAAACAATGCGGCCGGCAGAGACGGTGGTGGTGTCTCAGCCAACTGGTATACAAATTCGATTATCTCCAACTGTACGTTTGTCGGCAATGCCGCTACAGGCAGCCTCGGCGAACCCAACAACACCGGCTTCGGTGGTGGACTGTTCAATTCTTACGAGAGCAACTGCGTAATTACCAACAGCATCTTCTGGAACAATTATGGCTTGAAAGGGGACGCAATTGCGGTTGGAGGCGGTTTCGAATTTGACCAAAGATGCGCAACGCTTACCATTTCTTACAGCGGCATCAAGGATGAACGATCTGCTTTTTGGGTTGACGATGGATGTACGCTCAACTGGGGCGATGGAAACATAAATGGTGATCCACTATTCACCAAAGGACCACTTGGAGATTACTATCTCAGTCAGACTAAAGCCGGCCAGTCGCGGAACAGTCCTTATGTCGATGCCGGCAGTGATTACGCAAGCTTTATTGGTTTGTTGGGATACACAACCCGAACTGACGAAATATCCGACACAGGTCGTGTTGATATAGGCTACCATCATCCGAGAGCAGAACCATGCAGATTGTGTGACCTTGTCCTGGATGGCATTATTAACTTCCACGATTTTGCGATACTTGCTGATAGATGGCTTGGAGATGGTTGTTCACAGGCGAATAACTGGTGTCAGGGTGCAGACATTACATCAGATACGTATGTAGATATGAGGGATATAGCTTTCTTAGCCGACTGCTGGCTCGTCGAAGATACGAGTGCTCCGATACCTAACCCAAGTAGATGGGAAAGAAAGCCTAATATAGTCTCAGCAGGATCAATCAGGATGACTGCTGAGACCGCCACCGATGCATGGGGCTGGGATGTGGAATATTACTTCGAAAACATCAGTGACAGCAGCCATGACAGCGGCTGGCAGAAGAGCCCGACATATACAGACGGAGGCCTTACACCCGGTGTCCAATACGGCTACAGGGTAAGGACGCGGGATGAAATAGGCAACGAAACAAGGTGGTCGCCGGTCCGCTATGCGGGCAGAGACAGTACACCACCGGCACCTGCTCCTCACATAGAAACCATTAGTGCGGTTTCGCTGACTTCAGTTTCGATGACAGCTACGACCGCCTACGATGAAAGTGACGTGGAGTACTATTTCGAGAACACATTCGGCGACGGGCACGACAGCGGCTGGCAGGATGACCCGAATTATACAGACCCTAACCTTGACCCCAATACAGTATACTCATACAGGGTCAAAGCCAGGGACAAATCTTCTAATAGGAACGAAACCGATTGGTCGGGGACAGTTTCTGTTAGAACTTTTGTGCCTGTGGATCTGACTGCTCCAACACCGAACCCGATGGAGTGGGACCCCACTGTGGACCCGAATGGTTTTGACGGGACACCTCGTGAAATCAATAACGGCGGAGGTATTTGGGATAACTGGGCTGTGATGACAGCTACAGTGGCTACAGATGATAGTGGCGGGCTTGTTGAGTATTTCTTCGTGTGCACCACTGACTCGCGCTTCAGCAGCGGCTGGCAGGTAGATCCGATCTATACTGTCCTGTTAGGCAGAAGCGGACAAGGACACCGTTTCCGTGTCATGGCACGCGATCCGTCCCACAACGAGACCGTCTGGTCAACTGAAGAAAGGGCCGACCCATAATAAGCAAACGGTCCGCGCGCTGAGGAGCCTCTGGAGTGACTGGACATTTTCATTTGGTCTTTAAGGCCTGGTAACCGTAGTGCGCGAACAGGTGGTCAAGTATCACCATTGCTGTGTAATTCTCGGCGACAGGCCAGATACGAGCTACTATAGTAGGATCACGTCTTGTAATGGCCGCCAGCTCCTTGTTCTCCAGTGTATATTTGTCAATTGTCATCTGCGGTTTGTCGATTGTTGGTGTGGGCTTGACTGTAAGCCTGACTACGATTGGTTGGCCTGTAGAAAGGCCGCCTGTAATGCCACCGGCATTATTCGAGTCGAAAATAACTTTGCCGTCTTTGGCATGCATCTGGTCGTTATTTTCATAGCCGGTCATATCTTTGACTGCAAAGCCGGCGCCGACCTCCACGCCTTTGACAGCACCGATGCCGAGCATTTTGCCTAATTCACCATCGAGTTTGTAGAATACCGGCTCACCGAGGCCGGTTGGAACACCGGTAACGACCACTTCAACTAAGCCGCCGGCCGAATCACCTGTGGCGGAGATTTTGTTACATGCATCAACCATTGCCTGTGCGGCATCGGTGTCGGGACAGTTCAGTACCGGATGCACGCCGTATTTGTCCCGAATCGCATCGGGATCAAGTTTCGGAGCCTTACCGCGGATGTCATCGATTTCCTTTTCAATCTGAGCTAATATTCCGACTTTTTCCAGAAATCTCATATCCATATTTATACGACCTTTGGTGTAAACCTCCTGATAGAAGGGATCGAGGTCGTGCCGCATTTTTTTGTAATTGTTGGTGTATTTCAGGGCCTTGTCTGCAGGAACGTCAGGACATCGGACGCCGGCGATTTCTTTCACATAAGAAAACACTTCGATACCGCATTTCTTCAAGACTTTTTTGGCGACGCATCCGGCGGCTACGATGGTCGAGGTGTAGCGTCCGCTGAAAATGCCGGCGCCGATGGCATCATCATCCGGGCCGTACTTTTTGAAAGAAGCGTAGGATGCATGACCCGGGCGAGGTGTGCGATTCGTGTCCTGGTATTGCTTGATGTGAATGAAATGGCGATCCAGGTTGGGAATCAAAATAGCTAAAGGTGTGCCGTTGGTGTGGTTTTTGTTCCCAGCGTTTTCGATGGTATCGGCTGCGTTCAGGCCGGAGTAGATAATCGGAAGGTCAGGCTCTTTTCGCGGGCTGCTCAATTCGTCGGTGCCCGGCTTTCTAAGAAGGAGGTCGCCGTAGATTTCCTGTTCGGTCAGTAACATACCTGGAGGAACACCGTGCACAACAGAAGCCAGTCCTTCCTGGTAAGAGCCGCCGGCTACCGTTACCTGAAAACAACGTCCAATGTGACAGCCAATCATTTTAATCTCCTTGAAAAGTGAGATAAAGTGACAGCAAAGCTGTCATTCTGAGCGAAGCGAAGAATCTCTTTTTCGTTGGCCAGATCCTTCGGCTTCGCCTCAGGATGACACGTAAGTGTCACTTTATGCACTTACTAATTCCATATTTGCACTGATACCCTTCATCAATTCCACATAACTGGGAAACGTAACGCTGATTGCCTCAGCGGTATCAACGGTACATTGACCGTCTAAATTCAGGCCCGCTAAGGACAACGCCATTACGATTCGGTGGTCAGCCCAGCCGAGCAGTTCAGCCGGTTTAGGCCTGCTGCCGGCTATTATAAGGCCGTCTGGTAATTCTTCAACATCTACGTCCATTTTTTTCAGCTCTTCGGCCATACATTTGATTCGGTCGGTCTCTTTGCTGCGTGCCTGGGGAACGTTCAGCAGTTTGGTTGAGCCTTCAGCAAAAGCGGCGGTAACGGCCATAGCGGGCAGTGCATCGGGAGTTTTATTCATATCAAGCTCGGCGCCTTTAAGTGGGGCGGCTTTAACCGTTACTGAATTTGACTCAATATTAATATCAGCACCCATAGCCTTTAGGTAATCAACTACTGCTTTGTCCGGCTGACTATCTGCAAAATCCAGTCCGAACAAGGTTACTTCATCTGCGGACATAGCGGCGGCGCACAGGAAAAATGTAGCACTGGAAAAGTCAGCGGGGATTGTATCATCGAAGGCTTTGTAACTTTGATTGCCTTTGATTCTGAATTGGCACCCCCTGCTTGGTTGCGCCAAGCAACCAGGGGGTTGGTTGTCATATTTAATCTGCTGTTTATCGAGCCAATCGAGCGTCATCTGCACATAACCCGGCTCATTGAGCAGGGTAACGTCTATATCTGTATCTTTGGGTGCCAATGGTGTGCATAAAAGCAGGCTGGACAGATATTGACTGGTGGTTGCGGCGATGGAGGTTCTTCCGCCTGTTAGTTTGCCGGTTACCTCAATCGGAGCTTTGCCGTTGTTTTTAAGACTTTTACATTTCGCTCCGAGTTCACTGAGGGCGTCCAATAGCGGCCCAACAGGGCGGGTTTGAATTTGCTCATCGCCTGTGAAGGTTGTGGTCCGGCCGGGCTGGGCCAGAGCGGCCGAGCCCATTGCGATACGCAGTGTTGTGCCGGAATTGCCGACGTCGATGACTTCCGGCGGAGTGGTAATTTCACCGCCTGTACCGGTTACCTTCCAGAGCTTAGGGTCGGATATGTCAATCTTGGCGCCTAACGCTCTGTAGCAAGTCACTGCTGCCTGCGTGTCGCTTGAGTCCAATGGATTACGAATGAGACTTTCACCGGCTGCTAATGAGGCGATTGCGACGGCGCGAATAGTGTGCGACTTAGAGCCCGGAATGACGACCGTTCCTTTTAACCGTGATTTTCTAACAATCAATTTCATAGCAATCTCTTGATGAGCTAAAACCCATTCTACAAGCTACAAGCCCCGAACCATCCCCAAGCCTTCGACAAGCTCAGGCGGGGCGCTGCGCTTGAGGCTGCCACCCGGCCAAAGTAGATATTAAAGAGTACTACAATCGTATTGCGTGCTGCACTTTTATCAGAAATGGCGGAGAATTGAAAGAAGATTTTTAAGCACGGATTTCACAGATTTCACAGATTTAAGCATGGATCCATTCTCCACAGCAGCCCTGCTACGGAGCGATGAATTACACAGATTTGTTGCTTTGCAAGAGTTGCAGCTTAGGAAGTCTTTAGAGTAATAGTCAAATGACTATGACCGTTTAATACTTAGAACACGTTATTTCGATAATGCAATAGTCAAATGACTATTTTGCCAACGACTTGAATTCCTACGGAGTTACTGCCCGGTTGTAGATGCGGACATCGTCGATCAGGCCGGTCCAGAAGGTTCCGCCTTCCATAGCCTTGCCGGTGCCAATATAGAGGCCGTTATTCGAACCTTCCAAATTAGTCTGTGTGTCTTCAGCTACGGCGGCGTCATCAACGTAAAGCGTTCTGTGCGAGCCATCCCCCACGAGAGCTATCCGGTGCCAGTTGCCATCGGTGATGACTGCTTGTGACAGCATTATGGCGGCGCCCCGGCCAGATCCTTTAAGCTCCGTCATCAAGTTACCTTCCAATGTATCCGCACAGAGCCAATTCACTCCACCCCTTTGAGAGATGACAACTTGTCCTGGAGCGCCTCCTTTAACCCAGACAAATACACTGAATGGGCCATCGGCCGGGTTTAAAACAAAGTCTGTCTCGACATAATCATCAATCCCATCAAACTTCAGCGCCCCATCGACTTGACCGTCGGCAGGCTGCCAGAGCGGTTCGCCAAAGAGCGTCCCATCGTTATGCCCGCCGCTATCCTTAGCTATGCTGCCTTCTGTCTCGTCCAGTCTCCAGTGTGCTACCAAGCCAAATTCCGGAATCTCCTCCTGCCAATACTCCATTAAAAGAGCCAGGTCCTCAGAATCCACTACACCATCACCATCTGGTAGCGGAGCAATGTCCACTGACGGCTCATCCTGGCCCCAATGTTCAATGAGTATCATCAGATCCTTAATGTCCACTTTTCCATCCCGGTTAAAGTCAGGAGATGCTTTTTTCGGAATAAGTTCGACATCCAGGCGAATAGCAAAACCATCAGTCACTGTAATATTTTTCGCCGAGCGAGGCACATACCCGGGGACATTAAATATAAGATCGTAAATGCCTGGCAACAGCATCCTGTGATAGTCACCCACGTCCGGGTCGGTGAAAACAGGATGAGAATTACCTTTCACCCACACCTCGGCCCAGAGCGGCTCGCCGGATGCCCTGTCGGTAATGAGACCGCGTACACCTATATGAATTGCTTCGAGAAAGCTCAGCATCGACTCCTTATTATTTGACCATAAATTCGGGATTTGAGATGAAGGTGGTCTAAAATTGTTCGATAGTTCGATTGTCACTTCGTTGCAGCTTACATAGCGGTAGTTCCAGTCAGCCATTTCTCCTCTGACAGGATACCAGAGGGCGCTATTTATAATGCCGTCGGGAAATTGTGAACTGTTCCACATTGGCGGATTGTGCATGGAGTATCGCCTGGAGATTTCTTCATATAGAAGGTCGTCGGGCGTAGGTGTATCCACGGCACTCATCTGTTCGTTGTAACCATAAGGATAACAAACGAGCAGCGCACCGGTATGAAAACCGGCAGAGAGGACAAAACTGTTCTCAGTCGTCCAGTTCATGATGTGCTGTACTTCCGGCTGACGGTTTGTGTCGTCCAGTGGTTCGCCGGTGAATATATTCAGGCTGTTATCAGTTAGCAGCGGGAAGTTGCGGTTCAGGTCTATACCATTGGCATTCTGCCGTCGGCTTGACACAAGGCCATCCGGGTTCATCAGAGGCACTATCCAGATGGCGGTGCTGTCAACAAGGTTTGTGATGCGTTCGTCTGTGCCGTATTCCATCAAAAGCAAATCGATGAAGTACAGGCACATTTCGGTGCTCAGGTTTTCGTCGCCGTGTATTGTAGAGACATATTTGAACTCCGGCTCATCTTCCTCGTCATCGGGATTATCGCTTATGAGCACGGCCCAAAGCTCGCGTCCCTGGACCGACTGGCCGAGACGATAGAGGCGGCAAATATCAGGGTATGCCTCGGCGTAGGCGTTCAGTTCATCTGTAAGAGTGTCATAATTGTGGTAGACACCTAATGCCATGAGTTCAAAGCCTTCCGGCTGTGGTTGCCGATCGATTTCACGCAGGGGGTAGCCGGTCTGTTTGAGTCGTTCAAGCTCTTCCAAGCTCGCGTATATCGTGACAACATTACCCTGGACATTACTGATGTCGTATCCTGCTCCGGCTAGTTTGTCCAGAGCGTCACGGTTGGGAATTGTCACCTCTACTACCACAATAGTTCCCAGCCGCGGGCCCGCAGCCGTTATACCGGCTGACTCGACATTGCTATTCTCTGTTTGTCCTATAGCAGCACTCAATAAAAAAGTAACAATGAATCCAATTAGCATTAGCCTGACTTCAGAACTGTCTAACCATTTCATTTTGAACCTCTCTTTCTCGTCATAAGGGCAATAAAAGAGCCGGTGCAGAAAACAATCATCGCTGTTTAGCTGGATTAAATTGGCCGGTGAATAACCTCGTAAATATGCGGGCAGTATAACAGGCCACAGGAAAGATAGTAATGCAAAACCACGGATTCATTCTTTTTTACGCCTCCTCAAAGTTACCATAGCTTATATAATACGGAGAAGGACGTCAAGGGAAAAGTGAAAAATTCAGGTGACATTTTATAGTAGATAAATGTGCTTTTAACAGGCGAATTGAGATTGCCACGGCCTGCTCTGCAGGCCTCGCAATGACAACTATACAAATCACATGTTACAGAGTGCTAACTGAGAGGGCATGGATTCCTGCTTCTGCAGGAATGACAATCATCAATTGAGGCTGTGGCAGAACAGTAGGTTTTATTGGCAAATTAGTAAGAGCCTATTGCTACTCATTGCAGGAAGGGTCAAATAGATTTGTGCATTTGAGCCAATCATCGGCTAATATTATAAAATCCAGAATGTCAACGTAGCAGTCGCCATTCAGGTCGGCTTTGAGTTTTGTCCGGCATTGGGATATTGTAAAGGTTTCATCACTTGTGTCACTGACGAGCTTATAATCTAAGTCGCTAATACGAATCAGACACTCGTTTGAGTTGGTTAGCGGAACCGAGTCCCAATCGTACCAGCCGGTGTTTCGTGACCGGCCTATCTCCTGCCAGGTTTGACCATTGTTAAGCGAATACTCAATTATCACGTAGTCTGTTTGGGTGCCTTCGATTATTTTCCAGGTGATTGTGTATGTGTCGGCTGCTGTGAGCTTCTCGCCGCCGTTTGGTGATAGCACAATCGGTTTCGGAGTGACAGTGTAACTCCGTACTTCATTAGGCTCATATATGCCCGGAGCATCTAAGTCGTTGGTGTGGCGTTCCACCCACGTAAGAGTTACGTCAAGCTCATCAATCTTAACCAGGACATAGCCGTACTTTTCGGCATGGTGCCATTGTTCTACAATATAACCACTGTTATTGCCATCGTAGGGTGTCGACCAGGTATAGGGCGGCGCCCCGGCGGTTCCAATGACGTATTGGTGAATGTCATTGTTCGGGTTATCATCGCCGTCGTCAACGCTTGCGTGGTCGTAGAAATGGTCGTGGCCGCAAAAATATGTTCGTCCGCCAGCGTTTTTGATACTTGTCCAAAACACATCGCGCTGTGCGGGATAGTAATCGAGGCAATCGGAATGCCGAGTTCTAAAAGCCTGTTCATGGCCGGCGATGAAGATATGCGGTTTGATATTTGCCGCCAATTGGTCATCCAGCCACTCCTGGTTGACCTTATGGTGAAAATCATGCCTGATACCGGCATATTCGTCAAGCATGACAATGAAGGCATTTTTATGCGTAACAGAATACGTCATAAATTTCTCGTCTGCAGGGCCGTTGTCGGGCAGCTTCTGTTTGGGATAAGAGTTGCTGCCGAATACGTTAAGCCAGCGCAGCATGTTATTGTCATTTGGGTCGGGGCTGGTGCCGGGATGAGGATAGTGACTCCATACATCACCAAGCTCGTGATTACCCCGGCCGACATAGACGGTGATACCGGCATCGTAAACCGGTTTCATTATTTCTATCCATACTCTGAGTTGAGCTTCGAATTCACCTGTGCCGATTGCCCGGTGGCCGGAGACAAGGTCGCCGGAAAAAATAACAAAATCGACACCCTGGCTTTTAATCTCGGTAACAAGCTCACGGAGGATAAACTGATTGATTCCATTGTCGTTACCGCGGCTGTCGCAGGTGATAATAAATTTCCAGTGCTCCTGAGAAAAAGCTGTCGAAGAAAGAGCCGTTAGAAAAAGAACGGCAAGAACAAACTTCATTGGAATTGTTTTTCTGATTCCCCAATCCTCCTTAAAAAACACATTCGTTTCGGTGTTGAATGTGGTTGTCTGTTATGCGCAGGTTATTCAGGTTTATCTTCTTGTTTTGTGTACCAGTCGGCCTTGCGATTATTTTGCTCTATAAGGATATTGAAATCGTTGATGTCGATTGCGCCGTCGGCATTGATGTCGCCGAGTAGATAACTTTCCGGTGATTTTTTGCTGTTTAAGATGTTATTGAGCAGGATAGTAAAGTCTAATTCGTTAACAATACCATCGGCATTGAGATCGTACCAAAAGATACTGTCTCTGTCTTGTTTATCGCTGATGTTCCAGGCCAGGCCGTAGCGCTGAGCTATTGCTATTTCTCCTGGGTCGTCAGTATCGTTCATGGACAGAATAATTTCGTAGTTGGTATAATTGGGGTCTGCGGGGAAGTAAATGTGCTCAACATTGTCAACATTACTGTCGCTGTAATCGAGCAGATAATCGTTGCTGGAGTTATTTGGGTCAACAGCCCAGAGTTCGAGGCGGAGATTGCTGTCTCTTTCAGGGGCCGATTCAAAAGGATAGGTGCTGTTATAGTGTTTGTTCCAGGTGACTGTGGCGGTAATAAATTTATCGGCAGGTTCCGCTAAGGTGATTTTGTACACGTTCTGGAGCCTCTGGGTATTATCCAGTTGGTTTAAGTCCCAGCCGGTTGTTGGAATGTCACCGGGCTTATTTAGTCCGGCGATTAAATGGTTGTAGGCCCCGACTGCGTTTAACATACCAGCTCCCTGAATGTAGTCCAGAGGAGCGATGTGGTCGTCGTCGGTTTGGAGCAGACCCTTGTGCCAGTAGGGCAGCTTGAATGCGGAATTTAGCAAAATTGCTTTGATTACGCAATTTCCGCCTTCCGGTGAGATAGCCGGACTTAAGGTCGGGTCCTGTTTGGCTTTTTGAACGAGAAGGCCGATTGTTCCTGCGACTATCGGGGTCGAGAAGCTTGACCAGTTACCGGTTGGTTCGTAGCTGTTGGATTTGTTATCGTTTGCTGCTAAGCAATTACCGGGAGCGACGATGTCAGGTTTGCAGCGCTCATCGCCGGTCGGGCCGAAAGTCGAATGCTCCGGATAGGCCAAGGCAAAATGTTCTATATTGGTTGCAAGATCTTCGGTTTTTACCGAGTCGATTACACCAACACCGATGACGTTTGCTCCGGCACCCGGATACAGAACAGTGTCATGAGCATCGGTGCCGTTACCTATGGCGGCGACGATAATAAGGCCGTAGTGCTCGGCCAATGATTCAATACCACTTGTCCACCAGTCTTCAAATTGAATGCCGTTACCGATTGTTATAATATCCGCATCCGGTGGTGAGTGCTCGAATACATAATTGGTTAAGAAATGCCAGAATTCGTAGATATCAGCCTGTGCCTGCGGTGCTGTGCCCTGATAGTAAAATTGTCCTATTTGCGGATAAAATGCGTCGGGGTACTCGCCGAGCAGTATAGAGCAAATGGCTGTCGAATGAGGTGAAATGCCTGCGGTCGGTTGGCCCTGGTCGTGAAAGCTGAGACTACCGGCTTTGAAACAGTTATGTTCGATACCGGGTCGGTAATCGTTTTGTGGCTCATCGTCGATATATGTAATGCTGCGGCTGATAACGGCGAATTTTACGCCGTCACCTGTCAGATTAGGTTCTAATCGTCGTAAGGCGTAGATTCCGGCATATTCTAATCCCTGCGGCTGGAGAGTTTTGGTGTTCTGTGGCTCCTGGGCTCTGGCGGTAGTGCCGGCGCTTAATAATGCTGCCATGCATGTTATCAGGCTCAACACAAATATTTTTTTAGCTGTTTGTATCACTTTATAACTCCGGAGGTGGCGCAAAAAAACCAGCAGGAACAAGGTTGCTCCCCCGATAAGCCGACCTCCTTAGGACTTGTAAATAAATTATCTTCCATTTTTGGCTGGCTGCGGCTTCGGCTGGCGGTGTCAGCAAAACTCGGTCTACCAACCAGTAGGCCTGCGTTTTGCTTCATTGCCAGCCTTGTCCTCGCTCAACCAAAAACGAAACCTAATTTCTTTACCAGTCCTTAGTTTGTACATTTCTGTCCGTAAATTCTTGATACTATAATACCATAAAAAGCCATTGTTTTCAAGTAAATTATCCGGCAGGTTCCTGTAATAATGTGGTTTATAATATTAAAAGGTCGGTTTTAGAAAACTTCTCGAGAAATCTTGCCTTTATTAGTTTCAGTTGCTATACTCAGGCCAATATTCAGAATGTTTTGTTATTATTTGGTTTGCTGCCTGCACCTGTGGTTGCCTGCACAGGTTACGCAGGCACAGGTGCAATTATGAAGGTAATTTTGGATTCCGGACAAATTGAGAAGATTCTCAATGATTTGACAGGTCGCATTCTTTCTGAGACCCCGGCTGAGATGGATATTGCAGTAATCGGTATTCGCAGCAGGGGAGAGGTCCTCGCCCAGAGGTTATCGGGCCGATTGTCACGGCAGCTCGGCAAAGATGTTCCATGTGGGACTCTGGATATAACGCTTTACCGTGACGATTTGAATTCGCCGCAGAGCACGGCTCAGCCGCTGGTTCGCACCACGGAAATCGGATTCGATATAGACGATAAAATAATTATTTTGGTTGATGATGTTCTGTATACCGGCCGGTCATCTCGGGCAGCGATGGATGCCCTCATGGATTTGGGCAGACCCAGGGCGATAAGGTTGGCGGTCCTCGTTGACCGCCTCGGCAGAGAGTTACCGATACAGGCTGATTACGCCGGTTACAAAGCCGATGCTGCACCCGGAAAATTGGTGCAGGTCAGCCTTGTCGAATCGGATGGAAAAGACGAAGTAGTTATTGAATAAAGAGAAAAACTTAAACCTAAAAACTTAAAACCATAGTATAGCACAAAAGATGAAATAGGAAATCCGAAGCACGAAATTCGAAATACGAAACAAATTCAAATGACAAAAATCCAAAATTCAGAACGTTTTGGTCATTTTATAATTTGAAATTCGATATAGTTTCGGATTTCGATATTAGGATTTCGGATTTATACGAAACTATGGCGCTAAAAAGAAAAAGTAAACAATTCAAGTGGCATCACAAACATTTACTTGGGCTTCGGGAGCTTAGTGCCGAAGAGATTACTTACATTCTCGACACAGCCAAAGGTTTTGAGCAAATAAGCACCCGGTCGGTCAAAAAGGCCCCGCCGTTGCGGGGTAAGGTTGTAGTGAACTTGTTTTTTGAAGAAAGCACACGGACGCGAAACAGCTTTGCCTTGGCCGCGAATCGATTGAGCGCTGATATTATCGAATTTACCAAGAAGACCAGCTCCGTCAGTAAAGGCGAGACCCTTTTGGATACGGCCAGGAATCTGGAAGCGATGGGGATTGATATTATAGTGATTCGGCACGGTGCCGGCGGTGTGCCGAAGTTTCTGAGCAGGAATATCAACGCCTGCGTAGTCAATGCCGGCGACGGGTTCTGCGAGCATCCCACACAGGGTCTTCTGGATGTTTATACCATTCGCAAAATAAAAGGCACCCTTGAGGGCTTAAAGATAGCGATTGTCGGCGATATAGCGCACTCGCGCGTTGCCCGCAGTGATATGTGGGCGATGACAAAACTCGGCGCCGAGGTGACATTCGTCGGCCCACCAACCCTTATGCCGACACAGGTAGACCGACTGCCGGTCAAGGTAAGCTACAGCCTTGATGAGGTTATCGAGAAGGTCGATGTGATAAATATGCTTCGGATTCAGTTTGAGCGGCTCGGTGGTAATCCTTTTCCTTCGGTCCGGGAATACTCGCATTATTTCGGACTGACTGTCGAGCGTATGAAAAGGGCCAAATCCGATATTTTGGTTATGCACCCGGGCCCGATTAACAGAGGACTGGAGATGGAAAGTGAAGTAGCCGACGGCCGGAACAGTGTTATCTTAGAGCAGGTAACCAACGGCTTGGCTGTGAGAATGGCGGTGCTGTTCCTGGTCAACCAGGCAGCAGCGCAAGGGGATTGATAATTGATTATTGATAACTTATTGTTGTGTAGGAGTACCTAATGAAGTACATGGTTAAACTTGAGAAGACTGACGAAGGTTATGCCGTCTGGTGTCCCGGGTTGCCTGGATGCTGGTCCCAGGGTGCAA
>DATKYR010000003.1:0-62170 GCA_035528395.1 Sedimentisphaerales bacterium | reverse complement strand
TTCACCTTCTCTTTCTATCCCAATGCAGCCCCCGATTTAAGCTCATATACCCGGCAAGTATTATAATCGGCCGTCGAGACAAAAGCCAGGGTGATAATTTTTTATCCGCTGCCGGCCAGTATTTCAAACATATACCCCAGCCGCCATATTTCGAAAAGCACCAACCGTAAACCCCGCCGAGTATTTCAAAGAGTTCGTTCATTCTTTATTTTTATCCATTTTTCCCTTGAAGGGCAGTTGGCCAAAGCCCAGTTACGCAATTCAACCACCGAGAATCGGACGCATTTACTACTCAGACGAATCAGCCGCGGGCCGATCCTGCCAGCAGATAGCAGCCGATAGAACATGGCAACTGATATATCCAGCATCGCGGCAGCTTTTTTAGCATCGACGAGAACAGCCTCGATGTCACTTTGTGCTTTCACTTTTGCTTTGCTTGGTATTTTAAATCTTTCATCCATATTCGAGAGTCCTAAAAATGGAGAGCCGGATTAACCGACTCCCCAAATTGAAAAAACTGTTCTGTCTTGTCGGGTCGCGTCAAGTCCCGTCCTGTCACGTCCAATCGGGTCTCGTCAGGTCAAGTCTCTTCTTGTCATGTTTATTTCGTTTTCTACGCCCTCAATAAAATAGTCTTGTCTTGTCTGGTCCCGTCTGGTCCCGTCGAGTCGCGTCGAGTCGCGTCGAGTCGCGTCGAGTCGAGTCGCATCGGGTCCCGTCAAGTCGCGTCCAGTCGCGTTATGTTGCGTCAGGTCGGGTCGCGTCAATCTACTTTATTCCAAGTCACTTCGACCACTTCGAATCGGCCAAAAAATCCATTGTTTCTTGGTCTGGAAAATCCTATACCGATGAATTTTCCCGCCTGCTCCAGGACATACTTGAAAACATCTTCTGTGATAGTTTCGTCAAAAACGTAGAATGTTACAGTAGCTTCCCATTGCTGCGTGATAGGAAAGTGCTTTTCTACCCGCCTAGACCCGCCACGCTTTCCGTCGGCAGGAACAAACAGAGACAATTTTTGCATTTTATCTATGTGAATTCCAAGCGGCACTATCTCGGAAACCATAACTCCGGCCTCAAAATGCTTTGTGTACGTGGCCTTGCCTTTGCCCGGTATCTGCATTGAGAGGTATTTTGCCGCCTCCGATAAGCAGTTCTTGAACGCCGTCGGCGGGATAAAGACCATCCCTTTATCATCGGTATGGCAACGGTTACGCCATGTGCGATTTTCGTAATCCGCCGAGCCTTCCTTCTCAATCTTTTCCGTGTTATGATACCGACTTTGCCCATACGGGCTTGCTGATTTGAGTTTTGTTTTTACTGTAATCATCTTTCTTTCCTTTCTTAAATAAAAGTGTGTTGTCTTGAATAAAAAATTCTTGTCTTGTCGCGTCCTGTCCTGTCGAGTCCCGTCGAGTGTAGTCATGTCGCGTCCAGTCGTGTCAAGTCCGGTCAAGTCTAATCATGTTTATTTTGTTTTCACCTCCAAAAAAAGCCTGTCTTGTCGCATCATATCACGTCCCATCCCGTCCGGTCGAATCCCGTCGTGTCCAGTCGCGTCATGTCGAGTCAGGTCATGTCGAGCTAATTTCGTTTTCTGCGCCCTCCAAAAAAAGGCTCGTCTTGTCTTGTCGAGTCCAGTCTTGTCACGTCCCGTTGAGTTGGGTCCGGTCCGGTCGCGTCGAGTCATGTCAAGTTGTCTTATGTCCGTTTTGAAACAATTTAAGTGTCTGCTGGGTTGGCAATTCCAGTATATTATGCTCCTGGATATACGCTGTTAATTGTTTTGGTGTCTGGCGTCTCGTAAACAGGGCCGTCGCTCCAAGCTTGCTAAGTTCCACGGCCAAGGGAAGTATTTGTTCCGGCGACAGTTCCTTTCCTGTAATTGCATTGAGAATTCTCTTTCTATGTTTTTGAGAGTGACGATGCAGGTGAGCATTTGTTTTTCCACCAATACCAGCGTAATCGGTAGTCACTCGAAGCCCTTCATTCATTACAGGCTCAATCACAATCTGAAAATCCTTCTCAATTCTTTTGCGGGCTGTGCTTAATAATCCGCGGGCATTCATTTGAACATTCCGCCCGATGCTTGATGATAATTCCTCGTAGCTGATTTCAGCTTGCTTGTTCTTTATAAATTTACTTTCCATAACATTGTAAAGAATTCTTGTGTCCGTGTGCATTTCAGCGATTGTAATTCGTCTCGTTTCCATAATTGATTCCTTTCTTAAATACCATTTTCGTTATTATCCAACGCGACTAATACTTTTCTCATATCAACGTCGCCGAAAACCTGCCGGTCACTCCTTCGCATATAGTATTGGATCATCTTGGCGTGCCAGTCCTTTCTGTTCCTTTTCCGCAGCTTATCTATAACCATTTGCGCGAACTTATACGGCACAGACACGGCTACGACGGGCTCGTTTAAGTCAAGCCTGAATATCTCAGTAAGGAGCTGGTGGTGAGTTTTGCTTATATTGTTTATCCGTAACTGCAAATACTCCTCAGCCTCTTTCCTGCCCTGGAGCCTTGCAGCCAGCACATCTTCCACCGTGTACGTTTTTTGAGGCTTAGCATTTTCCATGAAGCACTTCCCTGTTAACGCCGCCCTTCGCACTCATTGCCATATCGACGGCCTTCTTGATCGCTTTATGAATCCAGATGAATGAATTCCTGTTGTCGTCGAGCACCAAAATCGAATTGAGCATAAATATCTGCTCCCAGGTCAGGTCCAGCAAGGCCATTGTTTTGCCTGTCCAGTCGATAGCCCAATGACAAGAAAGATGCAGCTCGGTTGCTATTTCTTCGACGCAACCCTGCCCCCTCAGCCTGGCAAAGCTTACGAACTCGGCAAACTGCATAAACTGCCCAAAGCTGAACCCGATAAAAGAAATAAGCTCGGGCTCTTGTTCGTTGTCAACTTTCACCTGCATGATTTTCACCGCCTTTCAGGGCTTGCTCGTCGGGATAAAACTCACTGACATCGTGAGAACCTTTTAATAGTGGGCATGAATCATAATGTTCTTTCAGCGTGGCATTCTCGGCAGTCAGGCGGTCGATGATGTCGCAGGCTTTGATGTCCCACTCGTACTTTATTTTGATATTTGTTTTTCTCATCTCAGCTATATCTTTATCATAAAGCCTGTCTACATTTTCGATTTCTACATCATATCTGCTTCGACGTATTTTCGTAAACTCCGTCGGATCAGGCTTCTTTTGAAGCTGGTCGATGTAATCGCAGCAATCTATCAACATCAAAGCAAGAGAGCCAACCCGGGTGCCCTGCCCGTCTTTGACGCTTCGGGCATCTCTACGCATACCGTCAGTGTCTATGTATAGCACCGTCGGCTCAGGCTCGGACTCAAGAAGTTCAAAGATTTCATTGAAGCCATCTTCCATTATTTTGCCCCAACCAAGCGGCTGCATCCGGTGTGTTTTTCTCATATCATGCAGTAATTTAATTGCTTTATTTATTCTACTCATTTGTCACTTCCTTTCTCAAAACAAGCGGGTAAACGGATTCGAACCGCCTCTCTCAACTGGAAGCTGAGCGTGTCGCCTGTGTCACTTCAATACTTTCTCCAGTCTGACTACAACAGCTTCCCATTCTTCATCGAGATCGGCGGTCTCAATGTAGCGGCAACTGCCCAACCATCTAAGACGATTAGTTAGAAGGTGCAATACTTCATGTCTTGCGTTAGACTCCGGCCCCCTGTCACACTTGACATCGTCCTTACTTAATTTCGTACATAGTTTAACACAAGCAACCTTACCTAACTCATTGACAGTAACTTGGGCAAAACTATCTTCGAGATTCTCATGGAAGAAGTCTATGCGGTACTGCGTCAGCCCAAGTTCCTTCTGCCACTTAAGGAACTCCGCCTTGAACTTCTCGAAATACGCTTTAGATGTTTTCATTTATCTCTAATCTCTCACAAATTGACTCTGTCGATGTTGTGGAAAAACGCCAGCAGCCCGGCTATATCGTTCCGATGGCACTTGCTGTAATCGGCTTCCATGCACATTATTGCAACAGTGTAACTTTCAGACAGTTCCACAAGCCGCTTGCAACCTTCGAGCCACTGATCTTTTGTGCATGTGAAGCCGCCCAGGATCTGCCCCAGCCACAAGTATTGTATCTCTTGCTTGTTTAATGCCAGGCTGAAACGCTTCTGATTGAAACCCGCTATCCGGCTGAATGGCCTTTCTCGCAGGTCCACAAGAAGCGTTACGCCTGCCTTTTTGAGTATTGCGATGAGTCCTTCTGGCGTCTTTCCCTGATAGCCAACATTGTAAATTGTTTTTCGTTTTTTAGTTTTCATAGTATTGTAAGTCTAACATATTTTTTTATGATTATTTTGGTAACAAATCATGGTTTCTATGATTGTGAAGTTCATTCAAATAGCGCTCCCTGTCCGGCTCTGGCCTCTTTTACCGGCACTCCGGTATCAACTGCCCTCAGACGGTCTCTGGCGATTTGACAGTTCACGTTGATTCCTGATAATATTTTTGTAGTACCTTCCAGACTTTACATATTTCTCTTTTTATTTCTTTGTTTTTTGAGTCTGGAATGTTGTGTATTATGTCTATTATTATTCTGATATCTTTCTTGTAATTTTCACATTTAACGATGTTTTCTCGGAATCTTTTTGATAAGTCACTGGTTTCTATTAACACAGCTTTTCTTAGTTGTTTCATCGCTTCTTCAATTGGGCTTTCCATGATTAGTCTGCCTTTTTTGCATTTTTTAAGTTTTTTGTTTGAGCTATGATGCACATTTTATTAAGTACAAGGTCGGCATGGTCTGGAGCATGCAAAGTGCCCTTGCCTATGATGTATTGGCCTTTTGTACAACATAATCCTTTAATCCAATGCCGAGTGCCATATAAGTGATTATTAAAGTATGTATCTCTTCTTGGTTCGTCCCAAGTTTGTTCGTCAAGCTCTTCGTCCAATGTTACTCTTAGTATGCTGTTTATCTTCTCTATATTTTGAATTGGAAAGGGAAAACAAAACATGTCACCCTGCCTAAGAGTAGATTCTTTGCCATATATATTCTCGTATTCTTTAATTATATCTGGTTTTATTGATTCGTAAAATGTTCCATCGTCCCATCTTTTCTTCCAGTTTCCGTCTTCAAGCTCTACTAAAAATGGCTGTTCATCCGTACCACCAAACCACGCCTTGTACCCTGTAAAATTATGATTTAAGTCTGCGAGTGGCTTTTCTGATAACAAAAGAAACTGGGACATATCATGTGTTAATTGAAAGAGTTCGTATCCTCTTTTTGGCATTGTTATGACACTTTTTCTTCTCATGGGACGTTCAATGTTAGCATACCTCAATTCAGCTAATCCAGCTTTTTGTAATTCATCTGTATATTTATAATTGATTTTCATATTTGATTCCTTTCTTTTTATAGTTCATTTATTTTACCAAGTCCACGCACCCATCAGGCCAGTCTTTCATAACCTCAAGGCAGTCACCGCAGATTATTTCGTTCTCAACTTTCATTCAATTATTCCAAATATGGCCCGCCCGCGAAAGAGCTTGAAAAGCGGGCGGGCCAACGCTTAAGATCATTCATTGCTACTCAGCTGCTCAGGCTGTTCGGCTGCTAAGTCCTCTTTTCCACCGGCAGCAGCGTCCCACTTGGCTACAGAATCCGCAACCTGTGCCTGAGCCAGTTCTATCTCGGCATTGGTTATTTCCTCACCGGCTTGAACGCGCTTGGCAAGGTCGGCTATTTCTTTAGTCACACCAACGCCCTCGGAAACTAATTTCAAAACGAGTAAGATTGATGCCGTGCTCATCTTTTTATCCTTTCAAAAATTGGTTAATGCAAATTTGCCAAAATATTTGAATGCTGCTGCGTCATAGACTTTTGCCGCTTCGATTTCGTTATCAAATAGACCGAGATAAATATTGTGACCATCAATTTGAATATATGCCTGCCATTTATGCCCGCCTTTGTGCCAGGAAACGCCTTTGAATGTGGACGAACCACCCCTGTATGGATTCCCATTCTGATGGTTTTGTGAGCAGGTGCAAATTCTAAGTTTATTCCGTCGGTTATCAAGACCGTTATGATTCTTGTGGTCGCCTTGTCGTGGGTCGCTATGCTTCAGGCCCAGTATCTCTCGGTGCATATATATCATTCGCCATTTTCCATTTGGTAAGAGAGTGCTTCTTCCGGCATAAAATGTTTGAGGCCTTTTATAAGCACACCATTTATGTTTGTTAAGTCTCTCGAAATCGGCGTCATCGACCATGGCAAACATTCCTCGCGTAAGGGGTATTTGTTTCATGGTATCTCCAAAATATTAAAGATTTAATATTTTAAGCCCTTAGTAGTTCTGTTTTATCCTTACCCCTCTTTCGCGAGGTTGTAATCAATTAACTGTGTAAGGACTGCCTGGAACAACTCGATCACATCCGGGCTGTCCCTGCCGGCCTTAATTGCCGCTTCCCATTCGATCAAACTTTGCTGACCCTGGTGAATCAGTATCGTCAACTGCCCGGTCTCTTCCGGGCTGAACTTTCCCGATATCTGCAATGCAGTCAATGAATCAACTGTTGCTGAAAACGTTTTCTGCGAAGCTAGTAAATCTGCCTTCGGATTCTCCGCCCACATACAGCCGGCAGCCAGCAGTAGAAAACAGAGCAATAAGACTAAAGAAGTGGCCGCGGTTCCGTTCGGTACTTTCTTTTTAACAATGCCCCCCATGTTCTTCGTAAGTTCGTAACTCCCAGTAGCCGTAAGTCCAATTATAATCCCACCCACAAGCCAGTCCGTCATAGCCATTACATAGAACATCAAGACCGCTGTGCCGATTCCAACGAGCATAAACAATGGCTTCTTGATTCCATCCGGACCCACAGGCCAGAAGTATTCCATTACGGCCCTGAATAACTGGACTACGATCATCGGCACTACACCCAACAAAATCATCGTCTGGGTCAGGGTGACGTCTTTTATGTCGATTGTTTGTAATTCTGCAAGCATTTTTGATTCTCCTTAAACGTTTCGTTTCAAAAAAATGGTGGCAGGAACAATCCGGCGACAAGCCGACCTATGGGATTAACTCTACCAAGTAAAACTTTTTATAGCAGTGTCCCTGCCACTGAGGTCCCTAGTCCATAAGCATATCACCTCCTTTCGTTCTAAAGCTGTCTATTCTGCATCACTGTCTTCTGTAATTTTCACCTTATCGTCTTGTGGCGTAATTAAAACTTCGACGCCATCACAATGACACTTGATTGTGCCGTCATCAAGTCTCTGCAGATGCTCCTCTTTAATTAGTTCCAGAAGTTTTCTCTTTAATGTGACTTCATTCGCCAGGGCTTGCCGCCTTAGCCTTACAGACTTTTTGTACTCCCTTCCTATCTGAGCGATCTCTTTCGAGTGTTCCGGCGATACATCTATCAGGGGTATCTGCTCTCCAACTTCAACCCCGGCCTTATTCAAAGAGGCTTGTTTGGAGTTCTCGTTTTCCTTCTTCGACTTCTTCATAGTGACATCCTTTCATTTGATTTAGCTTATTGATATATATTTCCGTTCTCGGGATTTCCGAGTATTGTTTAATAACCGGCCCGGCACACACCCTCGAATCATCCTTCCAGAACATTCCTTTGAGTGCATCGAGAATGATTTTGTCCGCGTTGTCCCGGTCCGGAGTCGTGATTTTCCAGTATGGGGCAGAGTCTTTGAGTTTGCGAGCGTTGCGGCCGGTCCTGTAATGATTCTTCGGCCGGGCGTAGTATAAGAATATAGTGACTTCGAGCGGCTCGTCAAACGGTACGTCGGGAGCAAGCGTTCGCACCATCCGCCTGATTTCCTCTTTGTCTTTGTATGATGGGTCGTAATTGTGGATGAAAAAATCTTCTTTACGGTAGAGTTTTTCTATCTTGCCGTTTCCGAGCTTGACCTCAACGCCGCGGCATCCACCCCTGTGCCGTATGGCTGACCTGTGCCGCTGCTGCGACTTTGGCTCACCGGGAATTACGAGCTTGTAGTCGTAGGGATGATCCATCATTCACCTTTCACCCTGTCAATAGTTTTGGCATTTCTGATTTTTGAAGTCTTGCAATATTCTCCGGCATTCGCATGAAGTCGCCCACCGTCGATCCGTCAGGTAGTACCATCATCGCAAGGAATTGATCTTCAAACGTTATTCCGCCGGACTGTATTTCTTCCAGCTTCATTTTGAGGCTCATATAGAATATCCGCCATCGCTGCCGAACGGCCTGTTTGTACTGAGTGTCGTGTCGGTAATCGTCCGGTTTGGGCATTGGGACGTTATGCTTAAAAACCTTACCCTTATATTTAAAGCCTATGCCGTCACCCCTTGGGCTTGTGCCGAAGAAGAATTCCTCGATCCCATAGTTTATCAATAACTCCTGGACCTGAACCTTACTCCTACTTACTGCCACCGTTGTATTTTTGGCGTATTTAGCCATCAGTCACCGCCTTCCTGGGATTGCTCAAATTCATCAATGAGCTTGTTATATTCTTCCCACGTGCGCAAACAAGTTGAGCGTATATCCTTTTCACTTACTACACAATTAAGGTGGTGTGCCGCCATAAACGCGAGGAGTCCATGCTTGCCGTAATGCTCGGGATTTTCTTTTGCTGCCTGTAAAAATTCTCCAGGCTTATCTGTTTGCAATAGGACGCCGCCGCGAGGGTCGCAAGGTAAACCTGATTCTGGTTTTTGGCATAGATGCCGCTCGTTGTGAGTCCACCAACAAGTCGCTGCGCTATAATAAATTATTGGAAAACCACCACTCATTATGTCACTTAAAACACGATTGAAATCTATTCTTTCAATATATTTAGCCATCAGTCACTTCTTTTCATTAAACAATCATACATTTGCTTACAAAACCTCTTCCATCATAGTTGAATGGCAGCTTATACATTCCAAGGGTTTGGTTGGGTGTTTGACATCGATGCCGCACTTCTTACAAATCCAGATCTTCAATTCAGATTTAGTCGGCCGGTCCGGGTTATTCTCTTTCTGCTCGGCGATAATCGGTCGGGCTAAAATGTTTCGGTCCGATATCGAGAGCATCTTCATTATGCTCGTTGGAATCGGCACAGCGGTCTTGCGCGCTTTGGCGGATATTCGATCCAGTTGTCCGAACGGCATCCAAGCTGCGATACTCAGCAGCTTTGGCCTTATTGCCGATATGATCCTGATACACCGCCGCCGCCTCGATATCGCTGTCGTAAGTGCCTAAATGGATAGTCTTTTTCTTTTTGCCGTCCCAATACGTGGCACGGTATCGAATCTTTCCTGATTTCGTAGGCTTGTAGGGAAATACGCCTATATATTTCGACTTTTTTCGTTTGCCCAATTTTCTGGGCTTGCGGACCGGCTTTGCCAGCGCTTTTTTTGTCACTTTCTGTTTTTGTGTGAACGGCTCAAATGAAGCTTCTGCCGGCTCGAAACGTGAGCATATATCGTCGCCGAGCAAGAGGTCTGATTCCGATCCATCCCTGGTGCAGATTAGCGTGACCAACTTAACAGTCCGCACATCCTTGACTAAATAAAACTTACCATCCTCTCCTATGAAAAACTTGGTCTGTTCAATCGTATCTTCTGTTATTCCCATAATAATTTCCTTCCTTAAAAGCGTTTTAACACCACCTTGTGAATCTTTCTGTGACAGTTTTTGCAAACAGGTAAAACGTGAAGTCGATGTTCAGGCTCATAGCCGAGGTGATGGTGATAACCATACGCTTTATTACCGCAGCCACATGAACAAACATAATTACTGGCTTTTGGAAATTGACCGGTATGAATAGCATTATTCACGGTACTATGAGCGATTTTTCTATCTGGTTTATTTTTTCGGTAACGTTTCATTCTACGTAAGTTACTTCGTTTGCCTTTTTCGCTTTGTGAGAAGCGATTCTGGGCTTGCTTGCCTTTATCGCTTTTTTGGTAAGCCGACGTAGCTGTTTTAGCGCAGTTTTTACACCAAGATTGAAGTCTATCTTTGGATGAGGATTGCTTGTGAAATTCCGAAAACAGTTTGGTTTGCCTGCATTTCGTACACGTTTTCATGTTCTTATTTCTCCTTACTCCTTAGCCTTAACTACTCTCGCCCTATACCCGATTTCTTCATCCAGCCTTGAGAAGAACAACGCCATCGGATTGCGTCCATTTTTCGACTCCTTCGCCATATCAGCCACCCGCCGGAATATGCTTTCATCGAACCTTTTCGCCAACACCTGTAGATTGAGCCAGTTGCCTAGATTTCTGATTGCCGATCTGTCAGACTTCGAGCGAGCGTTGAGAATTTGCCCTAGTGCCGAATCGAACCGAAGCGAAAACGAATTAGATTTAAAATCTCCGAAATTCACTTCATCGCCATTATTACCTGTCTGTGAGTTTTGCAGTCCCCCGGGATTTTCCAGGAGTGTTTCGTTTCGTTCTGTTTCGTTCTGTTCGGTTTCGTTTCGTTTCGTTTCGTTATATAAGGCTCCTGATTTTCCTGGAATTTCTGGAAAACCTTGACTTTCACTCGCTGTTTTTGGCTGTTTTTTACTTTCCTGATTTTCCTGGAATTTCTGGAATTCATCATTTGGAACTTCTTTAACCCACGCAACTTGTTCATCTAAAAGGACTTGTAATGCAAAGTCGATACTCTCAATAGACATGCTAAGAATAAAAGCCAGATCTTCAATTGTTGCCGGCTTGCCGCGTGCATTGAGCAATTGGCCTTTTCTTATCTCGCTTGACTCACTTCCCGCAATTTCCAGGAATTTCTGGAAAATACCAAAGACCTCGTATGTTTTATCACCCGCCCGATGCTGCATCGCTTTGAAACCGGCGCCTTGAGCGCGGCCATGCCTCTTTGAACGGATATACTCAAGCGGCCTGACGCGGAGCTTGTCGCCTATCCTTGCCGGTTGGCCTTTGTCGTTGACCTCGTATCGCTCAAGCCATTCAGTGATTACATACATTATCGCATCCCTGCTTAAATAATTTCCGGTACAGCCCCGGCTTAGCCCAGAGATGACATAAGTCGTGCCATTCTCCCCTTGACGGTCCTGCGGTTTCGCCGCGGTAAAGCTGTGCGAACGGCAGAAACCCCTTGCGATAAACCGCCACGCACCTTTCCTGGGCCTGAGCCTGCGTTTCACCATCCTTACCAACCAAGACATAGCAGCGTTTCTTCTCTATTGAATAATCACTTAGAAGATCCACCGCCTTATCAAGCCTGGGTAAATCCTCTTTACAATCACAGGCAACCCATAGCTCGGCCACTTTGATTTTCTTGAACAGTTCTACGTGCCATGGTTTAAGATAATCGATATCCAAGCCACCCTTGAACTCGATGGGTTTCGGTTGCAATTTCAACATTTCAAATACGGTTTCGATATGCTTGACCGAGCACGCCAGCAGGTTATTGTCCTGTACGATATACCCAGGCTGAATTTTCAATTCTCGCAGTTTCCCTTCTCGCTGATGAACCAGGCACCATGCACATCGTTTTGGGCAGCCGCGAGAAGTGAACGTCACACCTTCCTTGACGAATCGGCCTGGCACGAACTCGCCGCCGGGATCGCCGAAGGCCGGGCCGCCAACCCGAACATTATCGAAATGCAGCGACCAGGCCCTCGCCAAGGCGTAAGCCTTCTCTATATCCCATGTAAAAGTTGCAGATACTAAAACCGGCTCACTGGACTTCCAGTTTCGTACAAACAAAGGGGGACTCGTATAGAACGCCAACTCATCTGTTGGCGGCGGCGTCCATTTCGTTTTTCTCGCGAATACCCGAATCATTATCGCTTCCCTGCTTATTCGTTCAATGCCGCATGACGTCTCGCGTACTCTATGGGCTGCTCTATTTCCTCAAAAACCAGATGCCCACACTTGGGGCAGGGCGGCCTGGGCGGCGACATTTCATAACCGCAACCCTTACACTCATGCCATTTCACTAATGGGCCCCTGAGTTTGATTATCCCCGCCTCGGCAATATCACGGTGCCCGCGGTCCTCGGCCTCCTGTTTTTCGATTCTCTTTTGAAGTTTAAGCTGAAATCGCTGCTTTTTCGTCCGCTCTGCTCGGCGTCGCCGGCAGGTCTTTTTGAGATTGCGGATTGCTTTTTTCCTTTGGCCCGGATTGTTCTTTCGCATCAGGTTAATGAGGCCGCCGCGGTCGACCATGACCAGGTTCTCCGGACCATCATCCATCGAATCGCCGTTGATGTGAGCCACCAGCTTGCCTTTGGGAATGGGGCCGTTTTCTTTTTCCCAGAGATATTGAGCGTATGAAATCCATCGATGCTTTCCCTGGTCCTTGCCGGATATTTTGATGCGGCGATATTGTTTGCCGTTTTTGCTTTTGACAAGGACGGCCCCGACTTCCTGATGGTTTGCCGGCAAGTGGCCTTTTTTGAACTCTGTTGCCGGCGAGTAGTGCATACCTTTGACGTTCTTGTTCCAGGTCTTATGGCCCTTCTTGAAACAGGTATGCTCGTTGCCGCGTGACATGTGTCGTATGGCGATTTGTCTATATTGCTCCTTCGACAATCGCGTATAGATGGCCCTCATTAAAGTTTTGTAGGAGCAATGATATTCACGCATCAGGTTGTCTATGATCACAGGGGTTGTTTTGAGGCGATTGACTATCACGTCCGCATCATCCATGACTTTATCGGCGGTTCCTCTATATCCTTTGTAAGTTCCCATGCTTCCTTGCTCTTTTAACGCCTTATTATTTCAGAGAATCCTGAAACCGTTTTTCTTACCAAGTATTCTGCTGGGCTCATTGGTTTCGGGTATACCCGCAACTTGCCATCCTCAATAGCTACCATGTAAAAGTCATCATCGCGTTCGACGGGAGCCGGTAACGGACAAAACCAGAACCTATCGAAGCATTCCGAGCAGTACCAGTAGCCGCAACTGTTGCCTTCATCATCTGACAAGGCCGTAATGATTTCACCGATAACAAACCGCTTACCGCAATGGATGCACGGCTGCCATTCGTGCCCGTTAGCGATGGTTTGCTTAAATATCTTCATCCCTTTTCCGCATAGCATTCAATAACAAGGCTTCCGCCTTCTTGTAGTTATCATCCGATATTTCTTCTTCGGAGCGTGGATCCTTTAACCGCTCGTCAATGAATTTGCGACGGCGGATTTCCTCTTGCGGTGCCCGGTCCAGTTCGGCCTGATCTACCGGATTAATCACCGAGCGTTTGAGCTTATGCGGGAACGGCAGGTCCCAGTTGTCGATTATAGCCTGCCAGCCGATCTCATCCGGCACAGCATCGCTGCACCTCGAACGCATAATCCTGGCAAACAGCTCCTGGATATGGGGAAAGGCCAAACTCTTCGGCCCCGACAGGGCCAAAATAAGGTTCACCGGGTACGTATTGCGAAGGAAGTCATGCACAGCACAATTTACGCACAGTCCTTTCGGCGATTCGCCCCGCTTAAGCATTTTAGCCTTCGACCCGGCCAGTGGATCAACTTTACACCTGACCCCGCATCGCGGGCAGCAGCATTCAAGTTCCATCTCAAAAAGGTTAGGCTGATTCATATTTACCCCTGAATATTTTAAGCCCTCTTTTGCGCTGAATGTCCCATCACGCCCTCAAGCAGTATTTCACGGGCGGCCTGCTCGACTTGTTCGGCGGCCGTTTTTTTATTCATCAGGATGTCGAGCTTCTTATTCCACCAGACGTCGGCAACCTGCTCTTTAGTAAACCCGTGCTCGGAAAAACATTTGATTGCGACCAGGCTTTTTGGCGGAAAGGCCGTGTCATTATCCAGATCGAAATGCGTAGGCCGCGGGAATGCAGGCAGTATCTTCAAGTCATTTCTCGCACCGTATATGAACACCCTTATTCTTCGCTGAGGAACGCCATAGCCGCAAGCGTCGAGTTCGTTGAACCGGACCGTATAGCCTTTGCCTTCGAGCGATTCCAATAGCGTGACAAAAAAGTCTTTGAAGGCCAGCAGTCCAGGCACGTTTTCAATTACGAAATAACGGGGCTTCATTTCGCCTATCAGCCTGACAAAATGCCACATCAGCTTAGATCTCGGATCGTCTATCGAGCGAGCGTTATTTGAAAAAGAGAAACCCCGGCACGGCGGCCCGCCACTCAATATATCGAGCCGGCCTTTTTTGATCCCAGTCCGTATGAGAAGCTGCCTGCCGGATATCTTCGATATGTCCGCCTTGATGATTTCCGCTTTGGGGAATGCTTTTTTGTGATTTGCCGCCAGGGTTTGAAGGCATTGATCGTTAATCTCGACAAGCCCGACCACGTCGATACCCGCTTGCTGGAGTCCTAGTGCCATCCCACCGGCCCCGGCAAACAATTCTATAGCTTTGAGTTTTTTTCTTTTAGTGTGCATTCGTGATTAAAATTAAATTTCCATGGCAATTCGAGCATAGATCAGGTTCTACCCAGTGACAGGGCTCGCCATCATCACCAATGCAGGCCTTATCGTCTGTGCATTTGCATATTCGGCAGCTTTGAACTTTGTCTTTTTTGCCGGACTTTTTGGGCTTCGCTTTCTCTGTTTTTGCCTTCTTTGCAGGCTTTACCTTCTTCGGCGTGCCGTCCGCGTTAAGCCCGGCCCAGGACTTCGGCTCAGTAAAGCCTTTGCGACCCGAAACGTCCTTGAGCATCGCCTTGACGTCCGCCTTGATAAGCGAGGCAATCCGCTCAGCTTCCTCTACCATATTTATCGGCGTCTGTGTGATCGGCCCTGACCAAACAAGATGCCTTATAAGAGTAGGCTTGAAGCTTTCCCATAACAGCTCCAGTGCCTTGCCGGGACCCTCCTTAATTGCGGACTTGATTGTTTTCAGTTCATCCGCATCACACAGCGGTAATCGATCATTCCCATAGACGGCAACCAGCACCATCAAAGCGGTTATGGGGTCTTTGTGATTGATATCCTTGACCCCGGAAGCCTCAACTTTTTCCTGCAAATCAAGCAAGACCTGTGCCCACCTTTTCGCGCCGAGCATTTTCCGCCTCACCGTCAACGTTGTAGGCTTGCCTATAATCGCCTTCGTGGACGAACCCGACTTTTTCGTCTTTACATAAGTGAGATTGCCCATACCCTTTCCGTACAGACAAAGCGCCGGCAGAGCACCTTTCGCACCTTTGGATGCAGAGGTATGATCCCACTTTGACAAGTAAGTTCCGAAGCTGCCCTGTAACCATTGAGCATCGATCTGGTTTGGGTAGTCGTTTACTATCAAGACGAGATTTGGATGCTTTTCCTTGAGTGACGCAAACGTGCGCTTCAGCCATTCACTCAGCTTGTTTTTCCAGCAGGCCGAATCGATGCACTTGTCGCCCGCGGCCGTCTGTGTCTTTGCATCTTCCCACAGCATCGGCTGCGAGCCTGTCCGCTTGTTACATTTCGAGCAGGCCCCCGCCTTCGGAACAAGCGTCTGATCGTCGAGATCCCACTTTGCCTTACTGAGCAGCTTGAGGTATTCTGCAATCAGCTCGTTAAGCTGGCTTATAGGCATAAACTCGGGCTCGAAAATGTTATCCATGATCTCATCTTGTACGGCCTCCGGAAGCCTCGCAATAATAGACAAGTGCGCTATCGTCCAAGAACGATATTCTTCGTTTTTGTCGATGTCCTTGAAAATCGCCTTCCATATTTTAGACAAGTTGGACCAGACGTTCGCCCTTTGCCTGACCCACCCTTCCTCCTTTCCGATCCTCTTTGCGATTGCGGCCGCATTCCCGCCGAGCCGCTCGATGCAGTTTGCGATTTCCTCCGCTTCTTCCATAGGCGACAGGTCTTTGCGGAACTTGTTGCCGATGAACGTCATATCGAGAGCATCTTCATCGTCCATTTTGTCGTGAACGATAGCCGGTATCGTTTTGACCTTTGCCGCTATCGATGCCCGGTACCGCCTTTCCCCGTCCCTCAGCTCGAACTTGCCCGGCTGATCGGGATGGACTCTGACGTGAATAGGGTCACGCACGCCGCCGGCCATGATACTGGCTACCAGCTCGGGGAAGTCCTCATCCTTCTCGATATTCTTTCGCATGTTGTCTTTCGTCGGGACGATCTGATCGAGCGGGATCAACTTGAAATTTGTGTTGTTTGCCTGGTTTGTGTTACTCATGATTTTCTCCTTTTAATATGTGTTTTTCCTTAAAAACCAGCTTGGGGCGGGCGGGATTTTTACCCGACTTGCCGCAACGTATGACCCCGTATCAATCACTTCGATTGAATCCTATATTGTCGGCTAAGTAATCAACTCAAGCGGCTATCTTGCCTACGACAGGTGTTTTCAGTCCTGTATACGTTTTTGCGTTTCACACACGCCGCCGCCCCTTACTGGCTCTATTCAGTTTTCAAACAGCATTTCTTAAACTTCTTGCCACTACCACATCCGCACGGTTCGTTTTGGCCTACCCTGCCGCGCTTCAATTGTGCTGGCTAAGCCATGCGTAATCTTTGTCGTCTACAATTGCGACCTTGCCTTGTGTGAGTGGGATTCGTTTCATGCTATTATTGTCCTTTCAAAAATGCAGGCGGCTCAGGACAGAAAGGAAACCTTCGCCGCCTGCTTCAAAGCTCGGTTAAGCCCATCCATGAGCAAATCCGGAACTATCAACTTGTTAAATAATGCCGGCCTTCCAGCCGGCGGGGAGTATATTTTTGAATGGGTACCCTGACAGAAAAACACTCTCAAAAACCGTCGGATTGTGAACCACCATTTTATTGATACCAGTAAAATGGTGGACATTCTTAACTTGTAAAAATCTTATCAATCGCAGCTCGCAAATGCTTGTCCAACAGCAACCTTTCGTCGCTGCGCAGCTTTACTTCCCAAAGTATGTCACGCACCACTTTATTCTCGAATATCAGGACATCTTGATTTTGTAGTGCTCCGTCAACATCGACTGCTTTCTCATTAAGCTTGTCACGGATTTCCCGCAGGATCGCTTCAAAGCCGCGGGCGACAAGAGCATCAAACACGATAAGGCCTATGAACAAAACAATTAGAATTACATCTATCGCGCTCATTTTTCCCTTTCTGCTAACTTTTCAAAAATAAAGGCGGAGCGGCCATAAGCTGACAAAAAAGACCGCCCGCCTATAGAGAGAATCATGACGTCCTCGTGACTTTCCCCTTAATTACCTGGAATACCTGCAACCAGTCTGGAATATCGACCTGCGAATAATCTTTGTCGCTACTCGCGAAAACCAGCACGTTCTTTATGTGGCACTCATTCACCGCCTGAAAGAATGCATTTGCATTGTCTGAAACCAGAATCTCGAAGCCGTCCAGTGCCGCGATACCGACGCCGGAAACCTCCGCCAGGGCCATAGCCATAACGCAACCTGCCCGGTACTGCTCGGATGCACTTGCGTATTCGATAGAGACATGGTTTGAAACACCCTCTGGAATTAAGGAAATCTCGCCATTGTCACTCCAAGTCAGTGTCGGCATATTCCACAACTGTAGCAGGTTTTCGTTAATCGGCAGATGGCATCCGCCGGCGGCTATTGCCGATTTGACAGGCCCGCCGTCTTTAAGTGCCTCGTCGATCCGGTCGCATTCTGCAATCAGGGCATCGAGCTTCACCGCATTCTTTTCGGCCTGCCCGTACTCGGCTTCGGCTTCTTTGAACCTTCGGCAGTTTGCGATATTGGCCTGCAGGACGTCCCGTTGCTCTGTGAGATTCTTTAGCAGGTTTTCGGAGCCTTCTTTGTAATCAACCCCCTTAAACTTCTCATTCAATTGCTTGCGTTTTTCTTCGAGTCTATCCAACTCCGACTCGCAGGCCGCGTTCTGTTTTACGATTTCATCGCGGTCAATCAGCCTGCCGTGATAAAGTTTGAGCCATTCTTCCATCTTCTTTTGTTTGTATATTAGCGAGTCTCGTTTTCGCACCCCATCACATAACGGGCACTTGATATTAGCTGCCTTGCATTCCTTTAGAAGCGATTCGATAAGGTTGCAATACACGCTCGTCATCGTGATCTCGTCGGCCGATATCCCCGGGGGCAGGCTCGGTACCTTCTTGATCTCGCCTTTGAATTCCTCGATGCTCTTTTCCGTAACCATTAAGTCGGCTTTGATTTCGAGTTGACGCCTGGCCTCGGCTATGATCTCGCCGCCCTTTGCGATTCTGTCGCCGAGTTTTTTGACTCCCTTTTCGTCAACCGATACATCGTAACCATCCTCAAGCTCATAGTCACCGAGAAGTGGTGACTTGTCGGGCAGCTCCTTCTTTGTCCTTTTGAGCGCCCGTCTGATCTCGACAATCTCATTCCTGAATGCGTCCACATCGAGAACGTCAACGCCACTCGCCTTGATCTCAGTGAGCAGTGAATTGTCGATATTTCCGATCTGCTCTGCGATTGCCGCCTTAATAACATCATTCAAACCGCCGCCAAGGACCTCGGCGAGGACTTTACCCCTTTCCCTGGCCGGCAATGCGATGAATTCGTGAGGATTCAGGCAGAAATGAAGTAGTGAGCTTTCAAGAACGTTCTTGCCGGCCGTGCTTGGTGTTCGATGTATCGAGCACTCATCACCATCTTGATCCAGATAATCAATGCCCACCGCCATGCCGTTGTTACCGTGTGATAGGTTGCCGACGTCTTTGAACTTAGTCATTGCCCTGGCCTTGCCTGTAAATCCAAATTCCAAAGAGTCCTTGATAGTTGATTTTCCCTGATTGTTTTTCCCAACAAACAGGCTTACCGGCCTGTCGAATTCGATGTCGGCTGATGGGACGCCAACAAAGTGGTTGATTTTAAGTCGTTTCAACTGCATGATTTTCTCCTTTCAATTATTCTTCGTTTGCTTTTTCCAAAACTCTCAGTCAATTCTCATCATTGCTTCAAGTTCATCTACTTCCTCTTGCGATAGTCCATCGTTCTCTGAGGCCTTCCGTAAAAACTCTATCAGCTTAACTCGGTAATCATCCGGCCTGTCCGTCCAGTCGATGAATAGCTTGAGACATTCAAAGGGCCGTAGCCAGTAACCCTTGCGGGAATATTTCATACACCGAAGCGTAGAACTTACAGGACAGTGAATATTTTTTAAGCGAAGAAGTGTATGCTTCTCGTCGTGCATAAAATCTGCGTCCACCATAACTTCTTCCGGACTAAGAATTGCGGCCCGTATCACAGTAAAGTCAAAGTTCTCAAGAATCGTCTTTTTATCCCCGAACGAAACGATACGAGCTTCCTGCATAGGTTTAATGAGTTGAATTGGTGGCATGTATGCGTACACGCCATCTTCTGGGCCTTCGTATGTCAGGGAGATATTGTTTTCATGTCGGACTTCCAGGCCCGACGCTACTAACGCTTTCTGGAGGGCATTAAAGGCATCTTCTGTCTCACAGTAAACATCGACATCTATTGCCTCTATTGGTTTTTTCCTCGGCGAAGCGCAGAATCGAGCATATCCCCCGCAAACGAAACAATCCTGCTTAGTTTCTTCCTTCACTTCATTAAGTATTTTCCACAAGGGTCGTATAACATCAAAGCCTCGTCGCAAGGGTACGTTCTCGAAGCCTTCCTTCGATATGTACATTTTCTTTGACGCATTTTCGTCTTGTTTGTGTTCATCTTTTTCGGCCATTATCTGATTTCCTTTCTTTTGAAAACTTAGTGCGTTTGGATAGGTTGCCTCTGCTGTGTAGTTTTGATAATCGCCCCAGTTGTCGTCGCATTTATACACAACAAAAACAAACTTGTTATTCCAAGATTTTATGCGGCCCTTTTCACGTTTTCCGACAGGCGGATCATAATCAACCCAACGGCCAACATCGCTTTCGTTTAGAGCTTTGATTTCAATCATTAGTCCTCGTCCGGTTCATCTTGTTCTGATTCTGGCTTGGGCCGAACTGCTGGCGACACCGCTTGCGGTTCTGGTACTTTTTCTTTCACTGGCCCAAACTTGACTTCAAGTCCATTGTAATCAAAACCCATAGCAGTGACTTCAAGTGGCATCTTAAACATATCGCTCACATTTTGAGACATCATGAGCATTGCCGCTTCCTCCGAAAACGTGATTGTAGTTTTACCTTCAAACATTTTGTTCCTCACTTTCTTTTAGTAACAATCAATGCCAGGCAAGGCGGGTCGCTATCCCGCACGTTCCATATTGGCCAGCGCAGTTCTTTATTGCCTGGCACTTTATCCAAACAGGTTCGATTTTGAAGCGCCGGCAGTTTGGAGCCTTTGCTTCTGCTCGGCGACTTTATTGTTTGTCTCGGGATCACGCAGCTCAGGATCGACCGGCTCGGGATCGTCCTGTCCTTCCGGCTTGGTCGTCTCGGGCTCAGTCTCACCTTCGCCGTTGCCGCCGTTTTCGGCCTTCTCTCTGTTGGCCAGGCGTTCTTTAAGTGCGGTGACGCCGGATTTTGTGTCTGTCTCGACTTCCCTGGACTCAATTTCTCTGCTCAAATGCGCTTCTGCGTCGATATAATCATTGCCTACTTCTTCCGGGAATGCCGAACGCAATGAAGAAGCCTCTGCGCATTTGTCAATTTGACCGATAGGCCGTTTCTGCCACATACTGTTCGGAGTGCCATTGCGGTCATCGCCATAAGTTTCAAGCCAAAAAACCTGCGGACCGGCATAAGCCACCCTTTGACCTTTGAGCATCCGATAGACGGTCACTTGCGCCCATTCGGGGAATGTCACTGTTTTCTTATAGGCACCCTTCTTTTCGTCCACCCCCTCCCATGTTTGCGTTTTCATCGGGCCAAATTCTGTTTTGTCCCGACCTGCATAGTCTTTCGTCCGGTGGGCTGTGGTCCGAACCTCGCCGATACCCGGCCAAATAGTATCAATATAACATCGTCTTTGTTTGTCCCAAATAGGAACGATATGGATGCAACGTTTGAAGGGGTCCAGCTTACGAGCCTTGCAGTAACTCAACGCCAGAATCACCGACTCGGTGGTCTGTGCGTTTGGGAAGATTGCCTCGACCAATGCTTTCCATCCAGAGCGGTCAATGCCGAACCTTTCCTGGATCGCCGGATGATAGGGTAAGCGAGGGCCTGCGATAATAGGCAGATTCTCCTGCTCTTTTTCAGGAACATTGTTTGCTTGCTGTGACTGTTTCTTTACCATGATTTTCCCTTTCATTTCAATCTGATTGACGAAAAAGCGTACTCTGTTTTAACTTTTTTCAGCCGCGTAACGCGACATTTTGAAATCTTTGTATATTTAGCTGCGATTTCCGGCAGTTCCTTCCGAAGTCTCTCTACATCAATGAGACGTGAGCATTGCTCGAAATAGGTGAGCATCATAGACTTGCCATCCAAAGCGAACTTTCCGGCCTCGGCATCGCCCATGGCCGTGAGCATTGCGGACTTGGCGTCCTCAAAGACGGCCTCTGCCCACTTGACCTTGTCTCTGCCGTCCAGAAAATCCTTGACCAGCTTGGCGTCAAGATCGACGATCTTTTTCGGGACGCGCTTGATTCGTTTTATAAACTCAAGGCTCGGCGTGATGTTTTCGGGCGGCGTGTCGTTCTCGACGTATTCCCAAAAGTCCAAAGCCGCCTCCAGTACCGCATCATTGATAACCGGATCACGTTTGACCTCGTACATATTGAAGCCTTTGCCCCCCAGAAATGCGGGGACGTAACAAATGCCGCGATCGGAACAAATCATGTGGACGTGGCATTGAATGAGTATCCCGTCGGGTAAATGGTCCGAGCCAGCCTCGCCCCATCCGTCGGCAAGCGGCCCGAACAGGCCCGACGTTTTAGCTTCGACCGGATCCCCTGTACTGATGATCTGGGCGTCCAGGTGATCTATCAGGTGGAACTCTTCAAGAAACAGTTCAACGTTTCTTCGCAATGGGCCGAGCTGCACTTCTGCCCAATCCACTACTCCAGACTCAAAAAGTGTTCCGGCCAGCATTGCTTCGTTCGGCTCGAAATCGTTCGTCCGGTTTGTCTTGTCTAACCAAACGTCATAGGCGTTCTTGTATTTGTCAAATCCGAGTATCGCAGCCATATCGGAAGAACCGATATAGCCTTTACGCCTCAGCCGTTCTTCTTCTGTAATTGGCATGATCTTCTTCCTATGACAGTTTCTCCGTAGCAGCTCTCCCAACGTCAACCAACGTCGCCGGACGGTCATTCTCCGGCTCGGGCCTGCACGCTTCGCATTTCAGCAGCCCGTCGTCATCCGGATCTTCCTTTATGCAGCACTTGCAGCCTGGGGATGAGCAGACGTCACAAAATTCAACGCAGCCCTTATGAATCCGAGTATCGCAAGACTCGCATTTTTCAAGTTCGTAATCGTAAATTACTCCGCCGCAAGCCTCACAACTTCCGACTTCAACGGGGATTTTGGGAGTATATCCACAGGCAAAACGATCTAAGTTTGACATGATTTTCTCTCTTTCTGTAATTGTTATCCCCAACCAATACTTTTTGATGCAGCTACCGCACCGGCGGGGTCGGCGTCTCTTTTCTCTGCCATCACTTTTTTGTAATACCCTCCAGTCTCTCCTTGAAACAGAGAGTCTCCCGTCTCGCCTAATCTCCATTGGCGCAAAAGTGTTTCGTAGTCAGCATCGTCAATCCATTTCTTTTGTTCATCTGTCATTTTGATTTACTCCGTTTTCTCCGATTTCCTCCATGCCTTTGCCGGGCATAAAATAAGTAATTATCATCCAAACCACCGCCCAAAACACTGCAACGATTATTCGTTTCACGATTTACTCCATAAAAAAAACAGTGCTAAAACGATGGAAATGCTGCATAAAGACATAATTATTGTCATAAAAGATATAGTTGTACTTATATGTTCAATGGCCGTAATAAGATTAGGATCGTTCATTGTCATACTCCTTTCAAAAAAAGCTCCAGGCTTCCGTGATCGTGAAGTTTTGAAATTAGTTTCCCAACTTTATTTTTATGGATACAGCAACATTTCGAACGCCCCATTTCAGAGCGGCTTTGTGAGTAGAAAAATAAACATCAAGACGGCCGGCAGTAATCGCCCCGCCCCTGTCAAACACCTTGACCGGCTTTCCATCGTTGTAGCCCGGAACAATAAGCAAAGTGCCGAAGGGAATATTTTTAGGAGCCGCAACAAACGCATCGCCCGGACAGATAACATGACCTGATGCCGTGATTTTTTGCCCCTTACTATTAACGCCTTTTTTGGCCCAGCTTGCACAGCATTTTTGGCAGGGACAATAAGCCGAACATCTGTAGGTTGTCTCAATAAAAGACTCCGGCGATTTGACCACGCTGGCCAACGGAATTGACTCGCCGGAATCCTGGGTATGAATGTTCTCGATATACCAGACATGAGACGTGAAACCGATTACTGTGCTGGCAATAACTGTTAGGGTGAATTCGATTATATCTCTCATCTTTCGTTCCTTTCAAGAATTGCAGGGGCGGGACTCGAACCCGCAACCTTCTGGTTATGAGCCAGACAAGCTACCAATTGCTCCACCCTGCGATATGTAAAAAAAACAGTGGGCGGAAAGGGTAAATGAATAAGGTGCCGGGGGCCTCCCTTGCCCCTTCCGTCCGCAGCATCCAACTCATCCATGATGTTGCCCTTCGGCACCTAAACTATGCAGTTCGTCAAGATGATTGCTCGGAACCGGGGCCACCGTCGAGACTCCGGCTATCGATTTGAGGAGAGTTGAACAGATGTAATATTCCAGCCGGGACATGTCGGTAGGAGGAGGGGGGTATCAAATCCGGCAAGCCCGGCAAAAAACAAGCTGGCTACAGCTTGACTTTTATGTTATAGTTTACCGTATGACCCTACCGTATGACTGGGGGTATTATGTCCCGTTTGAAAAGTTAATGTTCGGGGCGTAGCTCAGTTTGGCAGAGCGCTGGTCTGGGGGACCAGAGGTCGCAGGGTCGTAGCCTGTCGCCCCGACTGTTGTTTGTGCTCGCCGGCACACGTCGGTTCGGACGGCGGCGTAATACTCCATCGTCGTCTTGATATCGGCGTGGCCGGCGAGTTCCCTTACTTCCTGCGGTGACAAGTCCCTGTTTTGCGTCCAGAAAGTTATGCAAGTCCTTCTAAGGTCGTGGAACGTCCGATTCCTTATTCTGTTCAGGGCAGGTAGTAAAGTGTTTGCTCGCTCTATTATTCGCTTAAACGGTTTTGTGAAATTCTCGTCCGGGTTTATTCTTTGTCTGTAGCCTAACGGTCGCTGCCGTTGCAATGTCCAATGGCGTTTCTCAGAGAGAGTCAGATATTGTTGGCCTGCCGGCAGAGAGGGAATGATTCTACTAACTATCAGATTATATAACATCGGCACTAAAGGTACTGCTCGATGTTTTTTGTTCTTCGGCCAATATTCCCAGGTCTCTGCGGTGTCGCGTTTCGGCTGGATTGCTATTTCGCAATCATCAAAGTTAATGTCATCGAGGGTCAGATTCAAGGCTTCCGAACGTCTCATGCCTGCCGTTACCGCCGCCAATATTCTTGCCTGCCAAATATCATTGGACACCGCAAGTAAGGCTTCGATTTGACATGGCTTGTAGACGTGAATCCGCTCCAGCGGTACCCGAAACTTCCGCACACCTTCAAACGGATCGCCTGCAATCCAGCCCTGCCGGACAGCCCACTTATATAATGGGCGCGTCATTTTGACGTAACTGTTCACCGACACCTTCTTTCGGCCTGTTTCGAGAAGATATAACCGGTATTTATTTACATCAAATTCATCGACATATCTAAACAACCTGCCAATCTCCTCGAATAACCTGACTTTTTGCTCTCTCGTCGATTCGGCCAAATCCATTGATTCGGCAGTCTGCATGTACTCCAAGACGAGTTCTTCTGTGCTTGGTCTCATATTGCACTCCTTCCTCGGTGGAGGCCAAGCTGTAGCCGCCACCATTGTATATGAGTCAAGCACGCTGTCAAGCTGCGTCAGCTAAAAAATTTTAACTTGTAAAAGAGCAATATATTAATCCGAATCCGCCGGGCCGCCGCTATCGCGTGCAGCCACTACACCAGGGCCATCATAGATTTCCCCTTCCTTATCGAGGAGTTGTGCCACGAATGCGGGCAAATACAAAGTTTTCCTGACCTTTTTTAACATTATCGCTGCCCCAACAGTTGGCCGCCATTACCTCTAAGCCGATTTATCTCAGTGGGCAAATTACGCAACACCCAATTCTTAAAAGCACTTTTCGGCCCGATGCCCGGCATTACACTCGCCAATTCGTTGATTAGCCGTAAAACCGGCCTATCGTCAGGAATCTTCTCTGTAAGCATCAAATTCTGAATCTGCTTAGGCATCGTTCTTTTCTTGTCTTTGCTCATTTCCGTACTTCCTTGTCAAAATCAGCATCCATCATTACTCTTATATTATCGTCATAAAATAATTATCTGTCAAGTAAAATATTGATAAATAATGTAAAATACTATTAAATATTTATTGCATTGCTTGTAAATACTTTAATATTATGGAGTTATAAAGATAAAAATTTTTGAAAAAGAGGTTATTAAATGGGAAAAGTTCCGCTGAGTAATGCAATAGATTCCGAAGTTTATGATTTGCTCGAACGTTTAACGAATAAGCTTGGACCGCCGAAAAACAGGATTATTGAATCGGCGATTGAAGTCTTTGGCAAGTTAGATATTAATGTTCAGCAAACTTTGAAATCTAACCGGCATGAGGAAAGGAAGCTGATTCTTGATCTGATTGGTGCATTAACAGCACCTTCTTTACAAGAAAAATACGATAAAGGGAGAAAGAACTCAAAATCCGGCTGATTTCCTGTATTTCCAGTTCTTTTTGAAAGTCAATAATCTGTGTGTTATGCGTTCTTTTCATCATGCTGCCTCCTGTATCTGTTGATATTGATACGTCCTACATATAAGGAGGCGTTTGAAAAGAGGAAATGTTGATAGTAAAATTGATTAAGGAGAGGCAAAATGGAGGCATTAATTCCCTATGCCCTTGTAATATTGATGATTCTGGTCGTTCAAATGGTTATTATCAGGTGGATATTCCGGATCGATACGCAGATTCGACTGCTGACGGAGATCCGCGACCAACTTCTGCATCATAATAAAGCAAATGCCGCGGCAAGAACCCAGGAATACTATGAGAAAGAAGCACAAAAATAATCAATAGACAATAGTAAATAAAAAGGCCCAACTCGCCAGCCAGAGCGGGTTGGGCAAAAACGGAATTAAGATAATGAAGAAAATAAACGGAATTAAGAAAAGTGTCAAGGAAGAAATCGAAGAAAATTGTGCTTGGGACGAAACTGTAAAAAGAGGCCCGACTCTCTCTCAAAAAAATCGGACCTTAAATTTGGAAAGGACTCCAAACGATGGCTAAATTACGCAAAAACGTTTTGAACGTCAAGAAAGAAATTGAAGAATTTGACGAAAAATTACGCAAGCAGAAACGCAGGAGAGGGCCGTGGAAGGATTCAATCAAAGACCTGCCGCCGGAAGAGCAGGGCAAGCTGTTTGCTAAGCGGCTATTAGGGAAGGTCTTTAAGGCTAAGCCAAAGAAGAAAAAGAAATAACCCTCGTCAATTGATCGAGCGACAATTGAAAGGATAGAAAAATGCGATGGATATTGTTTCTCTTGGCCGGCCTGGCCTTTCTTGGAGGTGCCACCACTTATTTGGTTGCAGGACCGAGTAGCTTTGTTATATTTGCGATACTTTTCTCGGGAGCTGCGATCGTGGATGCAATAGTGAGCTTACAACAAGAGATTCGCAAGATAACCGGCCCCGCCGAAGAACTTGAAAAGATGAAGGATAAAATCAGAACGGGGTCAAGCCAAACAATATTCAATGGAGGTTAAAATGAAAGCGATAATCCTATCAACGCTGTTATTAGGAGCCATACTTGTTGCAGGCTGCTCATCAGTACAATCGAGGGTGATTTTTCGCGACAAAACAATATCCGTAGGGCAATCGAATGACTCGGTCGAAAGTCTTCTCGGCCAGCCTGACTGGGCGGTAAATGCACGGCTCGATAGTTCGTCTTTGAAGGTTAACAAGATAGATCCATGGATTTATCCCGGCCGTTTTACTATTGAATGGGTCTATTGGGATAACCCTAAGTCTCTTTTGTTATGGCTGGAAGGTAACGCCGTGCAAGGCATTTGGTTAGCAGAGACTTCTCGTATTAAATAGTTGACCCAAGCGCCAGAATCAAATCCTACGCACGTAGCCGCCTCGTGGCTGGCCGATCTCGGTTTGGGCATAGGATGAGGGGTGGGCAGTGCCTCAAGCCGTCCACCCCTGCCAGAATGAAAGAAAAATCAGTCCTGTGAAATGTTACTACGGCTTAATTGCCTGCAGCTCGCAATCCTCAAGGGTAATCGAATGGGTATCCGTGCACGATCTGTTCGTTACCAGGTCCCACGCGGCTATTACCTGCCGGTTTGCCACCGTCCCGTTGTCATCGGTCAATATGGCGTACCTTGCCCCGTCACCGGAATCCGGTATCGGCCCGCCGGCCGCCGGCCAGACGATATCCTTAACCTGAACAAACGCCTTATCGCCGGTATCGTCCTCAGTCATTGTGTCGAAATCCGTAGCCCCCGGCGTTAATTGGTAGCCTCCCGTGGCGTACCCGTTGCCGACTGCGATCTCCGTCAGCTCGCCGAGCGTATTCGTATCAACTGTCGGAGCTATGGCGGCAGTTACCAGGGCCACGTAAAAATTGGTAGGCATCGCCTGTGCGTGAAACACCCAGTCCAGCAACAAAAACTTACCCCTATTAGTCCAGAGCATGTTATCTCCTTTTTGTTATGAAGTTATAACCACCGTCGGATCTGCCCCGCTCAAAGCCACCTTCGCTACAAGATACTCATCATCGTACTCGGGATCGTCAACGGTATCGTCCCACCCTGTCGCCGGCGGCACACCGTAAAGCGAATCTTTCATACCGAATATGTCCTCAACGCAGTCGAACGAAACCTCGCCGTCCGCCAGCGTTCCGTAATGAGCCGTGACTACGCGAACAACCATAGACACAATGCCAAGAGGCGGCCAGGTCAATTTGAATACATCACCCGACATTAAATGTGCCATCGTCCGCTTGGCCTTGATTTTCATTACCGCCGGGAAGGCTGATATTTGATGCTGGTCCCGGGCAGCAAGCCGGCCGGCCAGGTCATCGTTAACGACGCCCGTGTAATCGACGTTATTGGGAATCAACATTTCGTTCTGCGCACTGACCAGCGCCGTATCATGGCTCGCAATTGTCACCGGCAGGTTGTCGATCATATTCCAGTATTTAACATAAGTCACATCGGCGACCTTGTGTATGGTCCCGCGTGAAAAATCCTCAACGGTATTGATGTCCGTTGCGTTGAATATTTCGAGATCATCCAAAACGTAATCGTCCCGAATAAGCTTTATCTCTGACTGTCCGGTCGAATGGTCCTCTCGGATTACGGCGTTGATATACCGCAGAATGTCATTGACGTGGTCCTCAAGCGACTGGTCCGCCTCCCACTTTATGCACAGACCGAATCCTTCGTCATAAAGAGCATCCGCGGCCGCCTTCAATTTCGTATCGTCAAAAATTGTGGCCGAATTACCCAGGCACGATTCAGTATCGGTATAAAGTTCCCTCAGCCAGTGAATCGGGTTTATCTCGTAACTGCGAATAGTCGCCTTTGCCGGGTACCACTGCGTTTCGCCGCTCGCAAGATGTGCCGTCCGCTTGATTAGGTATTTCCACTGCTTTAATTGAGTCGATATCCCAATATATGGCCGCCGCAATATCGCCGTAGTTAGTCCTCGGTTGGCTGAAATGTAATTACCTAACTGCGAAGTGAGATAGTCATTCCGAGCCTGGTCTGCTGGACCGTACTCGAAATCCACCGTCCCTACAATCCCGCCCTGGCCTGTGATATTCGCATTGTGCTCTTTAATACCGCCGTATAAGTCCGGCAGGTTGATTATCGCCGAGGCGGCGGCATCGGCATTAAGAACCGTCTTGTCCGTACTGTCCGGCCACACAACCAGGTCGCCGACCTTGGTCTGCACGACACCGTCATTAAAGCCCTGCGTAAGGATATGAAGTGCGCCGTATGAATATTTATTTATATACACATACTGGCCGCCGGAATCACTCAGTCTGACTCCTAAGCTCTCGGTATTTATATCACCAAACCACCCAATGACAGGAGCCTCTATCCAGCACGTACCGGCAATAATTGCAAATTTCGTTCCTTCTTTTATTTCAGGAACATCAAAAGTGTCGGGGTCGTATCTGGCGTCCTTTGGATTTTTTTTGGAGAGATAGGCAATGCCGAGGGATATGCCTATTGATATTGCAGTCCAAATCAGCCACGCAGTAAATGGATCAAGAACAGCCACAATTGGAAACGTTACAATCATAATTTTCTCAGTAAATCAAATCGCCCGCGTAAGGATTTTTCGTCGGCAGGCCCTCCTGGCCGCCGCCATTGATTCCATTGGCGTATTTGTCTCGGCAAGTAAATGGTGTATGATCACAACCTGGGTATGCTGAAAACGCACTGCCTGCTATCACATCTGTCCCGAATGGGCGGTTGATTGTAATCGTATTGCCATTGTGAGCCGTAATTGTTCTGCGTGCCGTACCTATTGCAATTTCGCCTCCGGCACCGAAATAATAGGCGGCCATCGCGCTGTCGGCTTCGATCATCTCGATTTCCTGACAAAAGACCGTAGTTCCGCCCCAGTTATTATAAATATAAATTCTGTAGTATGTGTACGTGGCCGCGTTGTCTAATGTGATTGTTATCCACCCGAAATTGTTAGAGTTAAGAATTTCTGTATCGCTTCCACCCTCGCCCGCATAAAACTGGCAATCACCGGACCACGAAGAAGCATCTATCGCAGTCCATGATGTGCCGTTATTGCTGCCCTCAACCCGAAAATAACGAATGTTGTAATCCGACAAACTTCCCTTGTATATATTCACTTTTTTTATTGTCTGCGCTGCTGTCCACTTACAATATATCCATTGGTCGGTTCCTGGGCTTGCAGACTCCCAATGGTAGGAACTGGAGAGCGAATCATCAAATGCCCTGTCCGCGGTATGAATAGCATCCACTGATGTTTTAGCAACATAAGTACACCCTGGCAGGCCGGTTATATCACCGTAAAAAGCTGGTGGTTCTACATATACATCACCGAATTCTGTCGCCGTAATAGTGATCCCGCTTATGGTGTCGATTGTCCCCGTGATTTTGTAAGCCTCTTTATTCAGTCCGCAGCGGTATCCGAACAGCCTGTGCCCGCAGAGTCTCATGCAGCGACGCCGGCCGCCGACGAATGGCAGGTCCGAACTTCGCGGCTCGAAATAGCATATCGGGATGGCCTTATCGTTAAATTTGAGACTGGTCAGAAAACCCCGCCAGTACGTGACGAAAAACGTTCCGTGCCCGCGGTATGTCGTCAGCGTAACTTCTTCTTCCGGAACGCCGGCTGTGCATATCATGCCGAGCGCGTGACCTCTCGGCAGTTCCAGATCGACGCCGTCCTTGGGGATCTCGCCGGTTTGCTCGATCTCGCTTCGCTTGCACGGAGCCGATTCGTAGGTATGGCCGAGAAATTCAACGTCCTCGGGACCGCTGGTGATTCGCCAATGAGTAAGTCCCATTGCGATATCATGCATCTCTATCGGCTGGCCGGATGCAACTGATATTTCCGATGATTCGTATGTCATGCCTTCGTCGCCTGGAGCTGCGTATCGCAGACCAGCTCATGCGCTCCATTCCAAACAAACTCTATCTCGTCTCCCGCCAGTCTCAGCTTGTCCAGCCAGGATATCACGCAATCGCCAGGCTCCACCGCTATATCAAGATCGCTGTCGATCGATATGATTTCCACGACCCCCGATTTGACTATCCCCGTGACCTCCCTGTAAAGCTGCGTGCCGTCCGGGAATATGAAAGCGATATCGGTCCGCAAATCATTGACGCCCATATTGTCGGCAAGGCCAATGTTCTCAATATTGAAGCTCGTATCGGCCGCCCCGAACCCTTCCGAAAGAACCATATCTTCCTTGTGAGTCGGAATGTAAAACGTGCCCTGCTGACCGAGCAGTGAGTGTATGAACTTGCGGAACTCCCAGCAATCGGCCTTCGTGTCTTTGTGAAACAAATGAGACTGGATATTGATATTGAAATCGCTGTCCGAAAAGAAATCAAAATCGCCCGTCTCGTAGTCCTGCAGAGAGGCATCGGCGTCGGACGATTTGCTTTGAGTCGGATTTATCGCCGTCGCTTCCGTAAGAACCGGCAGGCCCTTGTAGGTAGTCGCCGGCGTGAAGCCCGTCAATAGTACATTGTCCTTAACCGCGAACGAAAAATCGGAGACGGCAAGCCCCGTTGAATGCCCCTTGCGTTTGCTCGAAGCGTCTATCTGTGTGGTCCGCACCGGCATTATGAGCTTGCTGCCCGTAAACGTATTCTGTACCGGATTTGCCAGAGTAAGGCTTCCCGCGGCAACCGTATCGACCTGGACCGTTTCGCAACTGTCCTCGGACTGCCAGATAACAGCCAGGCTTTCGTCTCGGAAGTCGGCGTTTGTCGTATCGACCGTGATAGCCATATCGGTAGCATTTATCGCCCCGGCATGCGCAACCAGCTCCGGCCACACAGGAAGCCCGAAAGAACGTTTCTGCCACGAGAACAGCATGGCATCGAGCCTCGCCTGTTGCTTTTCGCTATCCATCATAACGGAGAACTTGAAGCCCTGACGCGGTACTGGCCTTGTAGAAATACGCTGCTCTGACCTGTCCCCGCCGACAATAATGTCCGTAAGAGTGGCCAGCGTTTCTTTTACCGGCTGCTGAGGCCTCCACGGAAACAATATCACCCTGGTCCCGGACAGCAAAACAATACAATCGTTCGCATCCGTAAACTCGAACGTGATCGAGCCCTCGAACGTCGGGCTGCCCTCGAACGGAACCTCTATCGTGAATGTAGTGTATTCGAGCGCGGCAAGATTGAATGGCGTCGCCAGTCCGGTCAAGTCCCATTCGGCGCCATTGACCTCAACGATATCCGAGCAGGTCTTTTGCAAAAAGTAAGCGTTCCACACAATAATCTCGTCGGTTATCAGGGTAACTATCGCTCCGAAGTGCAGGGTCGACGGCATGACATGGATTCGGTAATAGTAATCATCGAGAAACGTATCGACCTTCGTGCCCGTCCGGGAACGCTCGATCTGCTCGATGGGAAAGTAACTGTGCCACGCCCCGGAGCCAAGCGGAATGACCGATTCCAGCATACACACATCCACAGGGCTGACTACGGTATTGTCGATAATCGTCGCCGAACAGCGAAGCGTATCCTCGACAAAAATGCTCGGCTCTAATATTCCTGTAAAAGCTGGCATTAGACTACTTTCTTGAAAGCAAAACCGCAGTACATATTCAATGGAGTGACTTGCTGACTGTCGGCGTGAAAGACCGTCCAAGTCTCGGCTCCATAGGTTATTTCCTCGGCAGGGTCGTAATTGGTGACATTAAGAAAACGAACACCCGAAGGCCAACCTATCAACGAGTAATTGGCATCGGCCCGTTTTAGCAGCGTGTATATCGGGCACATCGCCGCCATTGCGTTATAAGAGTTCGGCGCGTGCGACCAGAAGAATGAAGCTAAACCGCTTTTTGAATAAGAGGCATTAGCCTGTTGACCAACTACGCAAGGCCATATTATTTCCGGATAGGTTTCGCCTGTTGACATCCTCCAGCTTGCCGTACCATCGACATCGACATATACCGCCCCGTGTTTATTTCCAGCCCGGCAACCGGAAAAATAATTCGGTGCGTACCAAGAGTCTCCGTAAACACCAAACCATTCGTAGTATGGCGCATAACTTGAAAATGACGCCGAGAAAAACTGGCCGCCGGTAAAAATTCCCTGTTTTACAAGCATCCCAAACGACATGAACTGGAATTTACCAGCCGTAACCTCTACGGCGATATGAACGGTATCGGAATCGGAATCTGGCGTAAAGAAATAGTACGCTGGAATCGCTGTAGTTGACATCTGAGTCATGCACATACCCATAGATTTGGCTGCCGCATCTATCGATTTGCCCGGCTGATGGTGCCAAATCTCCGCGACATTATACCCGGTCGAACCATTTATAAGAAGTCCCGTTACCGTTCCGGTGGAACCGCCCGCATTATCTTCGGTAATTAAAGTTGTGCCGGTTTCGGCAATAGCTGAACGGAAATTGAAGTACATCACAGTCGCATCGGCCGCCGTCTTTTGAACGTGAAGCCTGTACCCGGCGCCGATAGCAGCGAACAAATTGACCGTCCACCCTTCGGCTAATAAGAATATTCTCAGTTTATCGATTAAATCGTTCGGACCAGTTGAAACACCCGCTTGATAAGACATAATATTACTCCAGTTTCAAAGCCCAGAAGTCGTTTGCATCGGCATTCGGATATATCGGGAATGCAACATAAGTATCGCCGCCGATCGCAAATGTGTCCTCGGCGGCTATCCCACCGAACCCGTTAACAGCAAAGACGCCCTGCATCTCGCCGAATATATGTTTGTTTGGTGAATTGCACATTATCACCGTTGGGAATATCGGGTATGTCCCATCGACGTTCTCACGCAGTACCGAGCTGAAATAATCAACACCACCTCGATAGTAATCCGATGTATAAGGCCATACTATATTTGTATAGACCATCCTGGATATTCTTATCCAGCTCGTTCCCTGCAATATTTTCAAGGTTCCGGAATCGTATGTGGTGTCAAAAGTCAAATACGTACATACACCGGCTGTGCCGTATGGACTGGGAAATCCTCTGTGACTGGCATCAACGGAGCTATATCTATTGTATGCTGCCGTCCCGGACGGACTTGCCGCTCCGCCCACTATCAACGGGTATGGAAACTGTGTCGGCAGGCCGTAAGGCAGTGCGAATCCGAGATACGAAGCCTCGTAAACGCTTGACACCTTCGCCACTACGATAAACCGCCTGCCATTGGCGACACACCAATATTGAATCTTCTGCTGCCACAAAAGCAATCGGGCCATCCTGCCCTGCGTCAGGCCCGGCATATACTGCAAATCGGTAGCCGTATAGCTTGTCATTCCGGCTATCCGCCAGTTATACCAGTCGTTTGCGCCGTCCTCGACCGTCTGAATGGCCGAGAAAATCTCATCGGAACCTGCCGTGCCGGGCCCCATTAGAATCAGCTCGTAGCCGCCTGAGCCGTCGTAATCCGTATCGTAACGCATGGCCGTGTACGCCTCGGTCGCTCCCAGGCCATCGGCAACGGTGAACGTGAACGAATCAGTAGCGATGAACGCCGTATCGCCGGCTATGATTGTGAATGCCACAATCGCGTTATCGTAAGGCGTAGCGACCGTCGCTGCCGCCTGCGCTCCGGAAACCGAGCCGGAAACCGTGAAATTCGTCGCACTCGTCGCAGTCAGCGTCCACGTCTCGTCGATAGGCGTAGTACTGCCCCGCTCCGCCGAAACGTAGCCGTCCCCCGTATTGGCACCCGCTGCGATGTTATAAGCTTTCTTGGCATTGCACAGGAAGCCCTTGACCGCTACCAGCAACTGCTTATGACCGTTGGCGTATCCGATTTTGAAAGCCATATCAATTTCACCTTAACTTATAACAAATTCCGGTTGCGGATTGCGTGCTGGATGAAAGCCTTCTCGCCCTCTTTGCCTTTAAGCAACTCGATCTGCGCTTCTCTGTCGTTTTTGACGAACACGATCTTGACCGGCGTAGGACTGACCGTAATGTTCGGCTGGCCTCCGGAAGCTTCCACGCCCAGGCGTCCGCCCCTCATTCTTCTTACTGGCATGGCGGCCTCAAGCCCGCCTTCACCTATGAGCCCGGTTTTTCCATCGGCCATCGGGAAATATGTTGGTCTGTCGAATATGTCACCGTTTGCCATAGGAACTACACGGCCCATGTTGAACACATTGCCCATCGCATGAGGCACATAAGTCGGGGCCTTAGCAGATCCAACACCAACGGGATAACCAGGAGGTCCGCCGCCCATAATAATACCCATTGTTTTCATCATTATCGCCCGGGCCATCATTTCAGAAGCCATCCGGCCGAACGCTTCACCGACGTTAACGAAAAAGCCAGTCATGGCATCCTTCCAGCTCGCACCCTGGGAAATCATGCTGAAAAATGAATTACCCATAGAGCTTTCAATCGAGTGGGCGGCATCTGCGAACCTTTCAGAAATATACAAAGATGAATCCTCGAAATCCTCTTGCAACTCAGCGTTATATACTTTCATCGCATCGAGACGCGAACGCTTCAAGCTGAGTATTTCTTCGTTGAGAATTATTTCAGCCTTGAAGACTTGACTTAAAACATTGGTATGCGCATCCCTGTATGCTTCCAGGTTTTTGATCCTCTCCATCCGCGTCAAGTAATCCATATTGCGGACACTTTCAATGCCCTGCTGCGTATCCTCTATAACCCGCCTTTCAAACTCCTGCCGCTTTTTAATATCTTCCTCTGTTTTCTGGAGCGGCGATGTTTGGGAGACTGCCGGGCCTGCATAAACTTCCTGGAGCCGCCTGTTCAATGCCGCTTCCTCCGATTCTGCCGGAAGTTGTCCCTGCTTTTGTGATGCAGTCATATAGGTATGGCGGGCGACATCGTCGTCTTTTTCTGCCTGCGTCATCATTGAAGGGTGCGTAAGGGCATTGCCCTGCCGGCGAGCTAATTCGAGTTGTGTATTTGTTACGCCCATAGCCCTCTGCAGGCGCCCGCCCATTTCTTTGGCCACTATGCCTATACTGTCAAAGCCTGAAAATATTTCAGCCCATCCCTCACTCTGAATCCTGAAAAATTCCTTCCACGCGGGGCTATGCTTATTGACTTCAGTGAGAACATCTGACAGAGCAACCATTAACGGCCCGCCCAACTCCGTGCGTAATTCTGTGAAATTTGCATTGAGGCGTTTGACCTGGTTGGCGTAATCGTTCATCGACCTGATAGCGTCGCCCTGGGCGTCAAGAGTGCCTTTTTGAATCAGCGACATGCGAAGCTGGACCTTTTCCAGGTCCGTCAAGTCTTTGTATTCCTTCTTGAGTCCCCGGCTAAATGCTTCCTGGGCAAGGGCCGTCTCGCTGATGATAATTCCGTACTTGCGCACGGTTTCATGGTTGCCCACAAGCGCCGATGTGAAGTCCCGAATTACTTCGTCATCAGCCTTGTTGCTGAAACTTGCCACATCAACTGCAAGCGTTGTGAGATCCATCGAAAGCCCCATAGCCTCTTTTCTCGCAAAGCCCAGGGGCACAAACAGGTCCTGCAGGCCGGCCATCCATTTTTGAACATCCTGCGTTGCCCGTCCAACAGAATCGCCAAATTGCTCGGACCATGCAGCCGCCTCTTTTGAATTGTCCTTGAAAACAACGTTGAATTTGTTCATTGTTTCCTGGGCGTCGGAGGCCGAGTCGATGAATTTCTTGAGCGTGTATATCGCACCGCCCGCACCGCCGAACATCAGAATGCGCCTCATGGCACTGGCAAATCCGCTCTCGATGGACTTGGTTGCGGTCCCCGCGCTGCGCTTCATCTTCCCTGTAGCCCTGTCGAACTCCGCAGCTCCCCGCGTCGCTCCTCTTGCATCAATCGCCGCTCTTAGTGTCGCCATATCTCAAAAACTCATTATCCATTGCCGATATATATTCGAAAAAATCTCTCGGTTTCCTCACTTCGTAGAGCCTGGCATATTCCATAATGTCGCCGATGCTTAACTGACAAGGTCCGTAGCCGTACTGCCTGCGTCCATGCAATGACCAGAATGCGTTCCATACCCAGGCAAGGTCATCGTAAAGCTCCGGCATGTTTTCCCACGCCGCCGTATGCTTGCCCGCTTTTGCTCTTGATTCAAGGAATTTGACATTCTTGCCCCATTCGAGCTGCCACTTTAGGCAGCTAATTAGTTTTTTGCCGATTCCTTTTTTTGCTCTTCGAAGAACAAATTGGCGGACGCGGAAACATCTATCACGAAGTCATAGAAAATCACGTTGGCCGGGTCGCTGATAATCTCCAGTGCCTTTTCCGGTGTGTACTTGATCGTCTTGCCGTCGTCATCCTCCATGCCCTTCCAGTCGCGGATCAAACAGTGCGCCACGGTCTGCTTCATCAGAGCTCTAAGCGTTTCCCCGTCAACCATCTTTCGCCTTAACTGGCCCAGGATCGGCTCGCTGATTTTTTCGTAGTATTTATTGAATTCGGGATTGTGCATCCGCGCTATCTTAACCTCGATCCCGCCGCCGAACTTATGCCATACCCCCTCAACTGACTTTTCGTTATCAAGCCTGAATTGACTGAGACTTCCCATGACCAAAAATCCTTTCCTTTATGCTAATTTCTTTCAATGAACAGAAAGATGTTGCCATAAGACATAATAAGCCCAACAACCAATCGGAATCAGCAAGACAATTGAAATATGAATGATTATTGTCACAATCTTTCTTTGCCTTGTTGTCATTATCCTGCCTCCTTAATTGGCCTTAATTTCAGGCTGCGAACCGAACGATCCTGATCGTAATTTCTTCCGTGCCGTCCATGAACGCCTGGAACGTGCAGGGCACCTTGAAATCGTCGCCAATGCCGGCCCCGGAATGCCTCTGGCCGTCCGTTATCTTCAAGCCCGGCATATCGAAAACGTAACCGTTGCCGTCTGCATCCTGAAATACCTTGGCAAGCGAAGTGTCATCGAAATTCAGATACTTGTCGTAAAGCGTTTTGCCCTCGTAATAGGCCGTAAAAGAACCCGAGACATTGATACTGTTCGCTCCGAAGCTGAACGGCCCAAGTGTCCCAACTTTCGACCGTTCTCTCAGGTTGTTATTGATCGTCAAAGAGCAATCGAGTACGTCGATAGCGATAACGTTTTCGTAGATTCCCTGAACGTGGTCGATGGAGTTCATAACGTCGTTATCGTTCGGCTCTTCGTACCCGTCCCCGCCGCTTACCGTCTCGGATGTCTCTATCTGGCCCATCATGCCGAAGCTGCCGGTGATAATCCCATTCGTCCCGACAGTTAGTGTCATCTGATTCAGCATACAGCCTTTGAACAATGCAAGCTCGGTTGTCAGGTCTGAATATGTACGCTCGAAGTTGAATGAATTCTTTACCACGCCGTTGACAATAGAGCTGCCCTGTTTGATTGTGCGTGAAGTTCCGGCGGCTTCCGTCACGAGAGTCCCGTAAACGATTATCTTGGAAGCCGTGGCCGATGCGACCTTGAAGTAGCCGTTATCTGCTGTGGCTGTAAAGCTGGATGCCCTGATCCATTCATTCGCAACTACGCTTCCGAATCCATTGGCTGAGTCATTGAAAGAACTGTCACCGCTTGCCACGCTGATCGTAATGGCAGTGACCGTAACCGGGACCGTCCAGCCTGCCCCTGCCGTAGTCGTCCCGAGTGTCCCTCCGTTAAAGATATTGGTTACGGCTGCAAACGTCTCGGTAGTTGCAATGGCATTGCCGGCCAGGCCGGGCAACATAGCCGTCAATACGGCAATATTTGTGGCAAAGGCGGCAATTGAGACGGTCGGATGTAATGTCATGTTTGCAGCGTATCCGGTTCCGGGAGTTCCGCCCAGTGTGATAGCGTTTACTATATTGGCCTGAGTATTCGCAACTGCCGCCCCGACCTCAATATGACCGTCGATGTTATCCAGCGCACCGTTAAGATCGAAGTAATAAACCTTCGTATCAATTGTCATCGTATCGCCATTGGCCCCGGCCGCCGTTGTCCCAAGCGTGACAGCATCGAAAATGTTCAATCCAGAATCGAAGGTCTCTGTTGTTGCTATCGTATCGCCGGCTACGCCTGTGGCTATCGCGGTAATAATAGAATCGTTCGCAGCAAATGTCCCCATTCGTACAAGAGGGTGTGGAGTTACGGTTGCCACGTAATATTCCATTCCCGCGGTCCCGGTACCATTGATCGTGGCGACCAGGTTCGCTTGCGTAATCAATGCAGTTGAACCGATTTGAATATCATTGGCTTGGGTCATAATGGTTTTGAATCGATACGCAGTTGTGCCGATTGTCATAGTATCGCCATCGATGGGATTTACATCCAACGAGAGTAAACCCTGCGATGAATTTCCGCCCGTGCAGTTCGTATCGATTGTCAGCGTTCCCTGGGCCTTGACGTTCGCAGACATCAAAACGCACGCCAGAAAATCGTCAAAGCTTCCGTAGCTGAATTCGAAATCCAGGCCGCCCGATACCGCCACCCTTGTTCTCGACACGCCGACAATCTGCCTGTCCGGGCGGATCTCGTTACTGTTGGCAATGTCCGTATCCTGTTTGAGGCTTTCCCCGGTAAGCCTCACTTTCTGCAAATTGCAGCCAGTCACCTGCTGGCCGAACGTGGATTCCTGAGCGTATGCCAGCAATACTCTTGAAATGTCACTTATGGTCATAATCATTCCCTTTCAAAGGATTTCTTTTTACCCGATATCATCGGCATAGAACGGGCATTCGACGTTAATCTGCCATTCATCGCCGCTCCTGCCGCGAGGGTATGTTGATGGAGTCCTAAATGTGACCCCGGTGTCCGTAACTCGCTTAAAAGCCGTTTCGACCGCATCGGCCACCTCTAATAATGCTCCATCCCCCTTGCCGACAGGACCAAATAACTGTGCTATCATAACCCCCGGCGTCCGGCCCCTGTTTCCCGTCGGGCTTCCTACCGACTTTTGAAGAGTTTCCCCAAACTTAACAGTCAGCCTGCACCATTTCGCATTGTCCGGATTGTCGTATTTTTGATTGTCGTATTGAGTGCCCAAAGACAGGGCGTCCGCTACCTGAGCCTTGAACCTGCTGCGTATCGCGTTGGCTATTGCTGTCTTTGTCATTCAATCACCGTGAACATATTCCTGAGCTCTTCGATTGTTATTGCAAGCATACCTTCCGGGGCCTGCTTACTGCTTCCGTGTTCAAGCTCCTCGATGTAATCGAGATTGTTTGAAATCCAAACGACTTGGAACGGGGGAAGTCCAACCAAGGCGGCAAGCCCTTTAGCGATTACTTGATTATCTTCCGGTCTGAGTGGCGGCCTTTCTGTCTTTGGCGGGCCTCCTGTTTTAGGCCAATTACCCCCTACCTGCCCTTCGGCCGGGCTGCCTATAGTCGCCTGCCAGTTTCCCCGAGCGCGGCCGGTATCAACGGGAGTTTTCTCCACAAGCCTTCGAAGAGCCTCAAGCACAACCTTCTTTTGCATGACCGTGACCTTGCCCGGAATGCTTTTGGCAAAGTGTGTTATCTCTGAATTGAATTGTGCCAGATTGTCCGTTTCCACTTTTTCAACGCCTTAACTGGAACAAATACAGGCATATCCATTCGCCGCTGTATACCGGGGAGACCTGTACTATTGTCCAAATATCACTTCCGACCGTAACGCTCATTCCCTTGGCCGGGGTAAATTCGAGGTCCTTTGCCGGAACGCCGGAAAGCATGTCACCGACCTTGATTAAATCGCCGTCAACGTACTTCAAGTCAATCGAGTACGGCGGAATGACTTTGAGATTGTATTGCGTAGCATCGCCGAGCGTGCTTGTTCCGGTTGCCGGGTCGTAGGTCTCGCCGGGGTAAACCCAAAAAGTGACAGTCTTGCCCACCTCGGCGATGATTTCGAATACGTCTTCAAGCAGCTCTGTATCCAGCTCCGTAGCTGTGCCGGATACTGTTGGCGCGATCGGCGAATCTATCGCCTCCAGAAAACCGCCTGAGAAAACGGCAACTAAATCCGCACCTTGAATTGTCATAATACTGTCACTTGCCTATAAGGCGTTGTTTTGCTCATTGTCACCTCGGCGATAACGGTAACGCCATCATCCGGATCGAGAATTTCCTGGACGCCGGGAAAGCCGACTTTATCACGCGCCAAACCAAGCGACCACGCGGCAAGCACTTTTGTCAGTGCGCTCTTGCATAAGATGTCCTTACTTACCGGGATGTGAAGATCGCCCGATTCTTTAGCGTATGCAAAATACTGAACGTCCTTAGTCCAGACGGCGGTTGCTAAAGATAGTCCCCAATGCCCGTCCCCCGTGAGCGCCGAATCCCCGGCGATAGACTCCGCCGCCTGCCATGTCTGATCTGACCCGCGATACCACTTGCCGGCGTTATCGCCGTTCGTAGCCTGCAAATAAAAATTGACCGTACCGGCGACGATAGGATTGCCGCTTGCCTTGGCGACAAGCGGCAGCTTGATAACATTAGCCTGGTCCGTGTAAACGATTTGCATTTTACGCTCCCTTACGCCACCAATATCCATCTCATCAGAAAATAGTTAGACCAATACTCCCTGTTCTTGTTCACTTTGGAGTTGCAACTTCTACAGAGAGCAGTAAGATTATTCGTCGCGAGGTTTTCTTTGTCATAGTCGATATGATGGATACTGAGACTTTGGCCGTTTTCTTCTTTCGTTTTTCCGCATAGCTGGCAGATAGAATCTCTTTCCCTGACAAACTTTTTTATGTCATTATTGAAAAGCAAAGGATAGGGGAAACGAGAAAGGCCGCCGGCCCAGTTGCAATTGCGCTCGCCGCTACGTTTTGCCTTAATTTCCCTGGCCTTTTCTTCCCCATAAAGATCATCATATGTTCTGCCTTTTAATGCAGCACTTACTTTGGGCTTAGGCTTTCCCAATTGGGCCCTGCGGCTTTTTATTTTTGATTCTTCAGATTGCTTTTTGCCCAAGTGTGCCCGTCGATTCTTCTCGTTTGATTCTGCGGAGTGATGACTACCCAATTTGGCGACTCTAATTCTTTCGCGGGTTTCATCAGAGACAAGATGTCCCTTCGTTTCACCTCGCCGGGTTTTACAAATGCAACATCTACAATCGGGCTTATGCCCCATTTCAGACAGAGGCTTTCCCAAATGAACTTCGCTGTTTCGTCGGTTCATTTCTTCTGTGCATTTGAATCCAAATTTTCTGCCAAGAACTTTTACGGCGTCGGTGTTCATAAGTCCTTGTCAACTCCCCAAATATGTTACATTCCACGTCACCGTTAGCGTATCGTCCGCACCCTTGGCAATCTGGGCAGTGAATACAGCAATCGCGTAGGTATGGGTAGCATCGGCTTCGCCCGCGTCGGTTGTGTTATCGACAATAGCAACGCGATTGATTGTGGCGTCCGTGCCTTCACCTGCCGCCCACAGTCTGCGGAACTGTGCTATATCAGCAGTTGCTCCTGCCTTTGGAGTGGTGTCATCCAGCGCTTTGGCCGAGCCAGCTACGAAATCGGCGACAGCAATGAAGCTGCCTGCTCCAGTCTTGCTTGCTACCGTCGTTGCCGTTCCGAGCTTCATGCCCCAGGTCGCATAAGCAGCCGTATACATAGCACCGGCAGCGAAGAAGTCGCCCTGCCCCGTGACTATATTGTGTGTCACCTGCCTTTGCTTGAGTTCGCCGTCCGGACCTCTGAGTTCGGCAATGACCTCACCTCTGAGTCTTAAACCATCTTTTTTCGTTTGTTGTGCTTGCATTACAAATTTCCTTTCAATGAGTTTTTTTGCCAAAAGAAAAAGGGGGCCTCAATGACTTTCGTCATCAAAGCCCCCGTAAAAGGCTGCGATGTTTACGGCATCTCAGCGGCAGCAACTCCGCCTATGCCTGATTTTCTTTTGGCTTAGTTGCTAATTTTTATTCCAAACCATATTAAATTGACCTTTTTCTATAGTAACGGTATCTTTTTTTCCTACATTCCTAATTTCACAATCGGAAGTACGCCAGTTTTTCCCGTTCAAAAAGATACGAATACGTAAATCAGAAGTTGCTTGAATATGCTTAAACTTAACCTCAGTGATATTTCTCATTCCACAAGGTGTCGCTTCAATCGCAAAAGGATAACATTCACTTGCAATGTTTCCTTTGTCGTCAACCAGTGATATTGTAAAATCCCCTTGTATTGTAGTAATCTTTTCCTCTTTTTTGGCCATGACCATGCTGGCAGGAATAACACCAGTCAGCAAGATACTCGATTTCAATATTTCTCTGCGGTTCATTTGATTTTACTCCTTTGGCTCTATATTCATTTCGCCGACAAACCAATTGTCATCCCAATTACCAGATTCTTCATCATCCAAATCGTGGACAAGATTGAGAAAATGCTTTTCCAATAAATCAAAGGCAACGTCGATGTTCTCGGCCTCAAACTCTATGTCGGCTGTGAATTTGAATTTTTTCATTGCGTTTGCCTCATTACCATAGAGCAGTCTTCGTATTTTACTGGTGCAATGACTACGCCTTCTGCGTGCCTTAGTTTAGGATTGCCATCTTTGTCTTTTAGCTCAACGACGATTTCGCCCCTCAAACTTGTATTGTCTGTTTTTGTTTTACCCATGCGTTTGCCTCATTACCATAAATGCCCACGCGGCCTTCATTAGGGCCGTCAACTCGTGCTCTTCTGCATCCGAAATATTCATGCTGTCGTTTATCGACCGAATGGCCACAGATACTCTAATCATGGCGTCGAGAGTTCCGATAGCATCGCTCTGTGTCCGCAGATAATCGATGAGCTTTGTTACCGAATCGGTTATGCCGAGCGTGTCAGTCAAGGCTATGAGCCTGCCCAAAACAATGCCGTCGGTCAATCCCTCGGAATCGCTGATTATCCTGCTTATTGTAAAGAGGCTCGCCAGGGCGTCCGTCAAGCCAAGATTCTCCGAAAGAACTCTGAGAGCCACAAACACCCTCTCGGTACTGTCGCTCATGCCCAGGGCATTATTGATTGTCCTGAAGTAATTACCGACACCGTCGGTATCTAACACATCCGTTATACCGAGCGAATCCGCAACCGTTCGCAGCACGGTCCAGATACGGCCCATATCGTCGGCAAGGCCCAGTGAGTCCGTTATCGTCTTGACGGCAACATAAACGCGGGACGCCGAGTCGGTTATCCCGATTGAGTCGGCAAGCGACTTGCCCTCACCTTTGGATTGTGCGTCCGCGATACCTATATTATCGAGAATCGCCCGAAGTATCACGAACAATGAAGCCAGCGCATCGGTCAGTCCTATCTCATCGTTTTGCGTTTTCACAATAGCCAGTTGCTTCGCGAAATCATCGGTCAGGCCCAAGGCGTCCGTTACGGACAATGCCCTCTTTAAGGTCAGGCCATCCGTCAAGCCCTCGCTGTCACTTATGAGCTTACTGATTGCAAAGAGGCTTGTTATCGAATCGCCCAAGCCGAGGTTTTCGGAAAGCACGCGAAGGACAATGAAATTTCTCGATGTAATATCGCTCAGATTCAGGGCGTCGTTTATTGTTCTGAAATAATTCCCTACGCCATCGGTATCTATTGCATCTTTAATGCCGAGCGAATCGATAACGGTTCTCAGTACCGTCCACACGCGGCCGATGTCGTCAGCCATCCCGAGAGAATCGGCTATCGTTTTTAGTATTGCGTAAACATGGGTCGCTGAATCGGTCATGCCAATAGAGTCCGCGACCGTCCGCAAGATAGCCAACAAAGAGGTCAGGGAATCGCTTAGGCCAACAGGATCGTTCTGTGTCCTGAGAACAGCCAGCAGCTTCGTTAAATCGTCGGTCAGTCCGAGATTGTCCGTCACCTTCAAAGCTCTGCCGAGCATGACGCCGTCCGTAATGCCTTCGTTATCGCTAACCAGGCGGCTCATTGCAAAAAGGGCGACAACGGCATCGCCGAGCCCGAGGTTTTCGGAAAGATCCCTGAGAACAACGCAGACTTTAGATGTGCTGTCAGTAAGGCCTATGGCGTTGTTGATAACTTTGACAATGTTTCCAACGCCTTCGTACTCCATTACGTCCGTAATGCCCAGCTCGTCGGCGACAGTTCTAAGCACCGTCCATACACGGCTTAGATTGTCGGTCAAGCCCAAAGAATCAGCTATTGTCCTAAAAGCTGTATTGACGTTGGTCACTGAATCCGTCAAACCGAGCAAATCGGCAAGGGATTTGTGCTCGCCTTTCGAGACGGCATCGGATATGCCCATCGTATCAAGAACGATCCGCAGAATTGAAAGCAAAGATGTCAGGGAATCGGTTAAGCCCAGTGTATCGTTTTGTGTTCGTAAAACGGTCAGCAGCCTTGTGAAGCTATCAGTCAGGCCCAGGCCGTCCGTCACCAACAATACTCTGCTTAAAACAACGCCGTCCGTTATGCCTTCACTGTCACTGATAAGTCGGCTAACGATGAATAGTTTTACAACAGAGTCAGTCAAGCCGAGATTTTCCGATAAGGTCCGCAGGGCAATATGAATTTTGGAGCTGCTGTCTGTGAGCCCCAGGGCATCGTTCACCGTTCGCACAAATGCTTCACCGCCGCCGGGAACGAAATCCTCGGACATAATGTCCGTGATACCGAGATCGTCAGCAACTAATCTGATTGCCGCCCATACACTTGACATGCTGTCGGTCAGGCCAAGTGACTCGGCAAGAACTCTTATAGTGATCTGCGTTTTCGTTACATCGTCCGTCATGCCAATCGTTTCGGCAAGTACGTGCCATTGGCCTTTCACGGAAGAGGCCAAATCAATCAAGCCTAACGACTCGGCTATTCTTGCGGCAATACCGGAAATAATGCCGGCGTCTGTCAGTCCGATCGTATCGGCTACTACCCTGTCGAGAACGCTAATGCTCGACGGCAAATCGGTTATGCCAAGTGACTCGGACAGAATCCTCAAGATGACAGTGCTGCGAACTGCATCATCCGTTAAGCCGAGCGTATCGGCGACAGTACGAAACTGGCCCTTGGTCCCGGCCATCGAATCGGTCAGCCCCAAAGATTCGGCTAATGTTTTGATGAATACTGCCGAAGCGACTTGAGCATCCGTCAAACCAAGCGACTCAGCCAATGTCTTTACGAATCCCGCCGAAGCAATCTGAGCATCTGTAATTCCCAGAGAATCCGCAAGCGACTTGCTTTCGCCCTTGTTCTGTGCATCAACAAGACCAAGAGTATCGGCCAGAATTCGCGGAATACCCTTTGTTGAAATATTCGCATCAGTGATACCAAGCGTTTCCGCCAGCGATCGCAATGCCGCGATGTCCCGGCTCTTGTCATCTGCAACGCCCATCGACTCATCGAATCCGCGAACTATTGTTTTTGTAGGTGTGCTTGCGTCGGTTACGCCGAGAGAATCGTTGATTGTACTGATAAATTCATTGAAGAAAGTCTGCCAACTGAGATACGGATAACCGTCATTTTTGCCAGAGTCAATATTCCAATAGTCATTATTTGCAACATCATCGTGGGGATTGCCAACGAAGTCCCAAGGATTTGTAAGGCCAACAGTATCGGTTTCCGTGAAGGTGGCATCATCCTTCATCTCGGCAGTTGTCTTGCCTGTGCCACCTTGACTTGTGGCCTGGTAGGAAGTTTGTGTATCCCAGAAAGAGTCACTTATATTTGGAGTAATATTGCCACCAATCAACCCTCCACCTTTTGTTGGTGTTGAAACATCTCCCGTCGAATAACATCGCCTTATAATAGCAGATGTATAGGTCGACCCTATTAAACCACCGGCTGTATCTGTTGAAGCCGTAACCGCTCCCGTAGCATAACAGTCGTGCATTTCAAATGAAACGGTGCCTGTAGATCCTGCAATTCCACCAATAATCTGGGGGCCTGTGACTGACCCACTCGCATAGCAACGATACAACTTGCTGTTATTCGCCTCACCAACTATTCCTCCTGCATATCCTTCAGAAACTGCTGTAACATCACACGTTGAATAACACTCAGTAAGAACAGGAGTACCGCCATAACCATATATTCCTCCAACATCATAATTTCCATTGACAACTCCTGACGTGAAACAATTTTCTATGCTCCCCGTAGCTACAACACCGGCAATAACACCGACCCAGTCATCACCAGTAATATCAGCGTCCTCGATCGTAAGGTCGTAAACGTGTTTAACTCCAGTGCCTATTATTGAACCAAACAAACCTACAGCGGTTGTTGATGGACGGTTGATGTAAAGACCTGTAATTTTTTTTTCATTTCCGTCCAACACACCTGTAAAATCAATACTGTATGGGGTATGTCCTACCGGCCTGAATCCCGTCGTCCCAGGCCATTCATCCGAGTCCCAGTTGCCGGAATTCGGGTCGGCAGGTGTGGCATCTATGTCATTGGCGAGAACATAATTGACGGAGAGATTATCCTCCATTGCCTGGAGTTCATAGATGTCGTGAATGTATATGGGAAGTACGATGCGAGAATCTGTCAGCCCCAGAGAATCGTTGATCGTGACCGCTTTCGGGCTCCATGATAACATTCTCGAATCCGTCAGGCCAAGGGAATCGCTGATTGTCCGAGACATAGTGCGAACAAGAGTCCTCGCATCCGTGATCCCCAGAGATTCAGCCAAAATACGAACAAGTGAAAGCAGCGAAGTCTTAGCATCTGTAACACCTATCCCATCGTTGATTGTTCTTTCAATTGGAGCAAGAGAATACGTGACTTCCATCGTCACATAATCAATGTAAACATTGGAATTATTGCCTGTAGGGATAACAGCAAGAGCCACACCGAAATCAGCATCCTTCACCCACGCAGCTGTTAAAGAATTACCCCAGAGATTGTCTGCTGCCCCTATTGTTATAACCGTCGGCGTCGTGACCGTAATGGGTATTGGTGTTGAAGCAAGGTTTGTCCCTACCTTCGCTCCATCGACATCGAGCAATTGAGCCAACGCAATCCCGCAAGCACCTACCGTATAGTAAGCCTCGACCTTGACCGTGATACCGAGAATTGTCGCACCGGCCGGAATAGCGCTGAAGTCAAAACCCTTGGCCTTCAACACATAAGATTCGATACCGCTATCAAAAGCGGCGTCGTCAATATAGGAATAACTCCCTGTATTGTTTTTGATATTGTCCGGATCGATCCACGTCAAATGATCGTAGGGAGCCTCCGACGTTGTTGAAGCAACTGCCGGATATTTCGCCCCTGTAGTCGCCATAGCTTACGCCGCTCCCCCTATGGCAACGCTGTAATCGTAAATAATGTTTGACGCTGCAGCTCCGCCTTCCACACCTGACATTTCGTCGGTCAAACCGAGCGAGTCCGCTATCGTCTTATAAATTCCTTTTGAACTGATTCGAGCATCGGTAAGACCGAACGATTCGTTAAATGTTCTCAGCGAATCGATGATTCTTTCTTCTGCATCCGAAATTCCCAACGACTCATCAAAGCCCCGAACAATGGTTTTGGTCAAAAGATTTGCATCGGCAATCCCGAGCGTATCGGCGAGAATCTTAATTGCCGCATAATTACGAGCAGCAGCATCTGTAATCCCCAATGATTCCGCAAGTACCTTACTTTCACCCTTGATTTGCGCATCCGTAATTCCAAGAGACTCGGCCAGCGTTCGCAGTGCATTGCTGATATGCCCTTCGGCATCTGCAACGCCTAATGATTCGTCGAATCCGCGAACGATTGTCTTTGATATGCTTTTGGCATCGGTGATGCCAACGCCGTCGTCAAACGTCTTTTCATAATTTTCGCCAGCAGCCACCACCAATTCAAACGCACCAATGTCCCAAGCCGATCCCTGCGGTCGGGCTGTGCCTATAATGTCATCGTCTTCGGTAAAAAGGTCAGGTGTACCAGCGTCGTATAATTGTGAATCCGCATCGGTAACACTAAAATCACCGCCGGCAGCATCGGTAACTAAAGCAGCCCAATCATCTGCTGACTGTGTGATTGTTATATTGGTGGCACTGTCCCCTGTGTGGTCATCATCAGAGGCACAATAAGTCATTGCCACCGTTCCGGTGAAATCATCGGTACAGTTGAAAACAGCACAGTTAGTAGCCGTGACAGTGCCTGCTGCTTGTAAAATTCCTGAGTAACAGTTATACACTGTGCAGTTATAAATCGAAACACTTGAACAATTTGTAAAGTTCATCCCGATATGTTGAGTATCATCACCTGATATGAAACCATAGACGACAGTATTCCATATAGTCACAGTTGCCGTAGCGTCATTTACGTAAATCCCCGAAACAGTTCCAGTACCTGAACAAACTCCCTTAATTATGAGTTTAGACAATCGGATGTCTGTTGGTGTTCCTACTGCTACTACATAAATACCAAAAGAAGTCCAAGACGACGATTCTGTCATCAATATTTGAAGATTATCGTAACGAACATAATCCTCAGAACTTGTTATAGCCGATACTGAGCCTCCGCCCATAGACAAATGATATTTTGTGGCATCAAAAATACCAGTACTACTTGGAAAGTCTGTTCCTACAATCTGGATATAATTGTTAGCCCCTGTAGTCCAGCCAATGACAGTTACAGGAGCAGTATCGGGTGTAACACCGGAACTGTCACGACACGCGGCGGTCGCTATCATGTCATCGTTTATCAGATGACCAGTGGTAGTACCACCAAGAGCGTCCTCCCACGCATCGAGGGATGTGTAGTTTCCACCTCCAGCCGGTTCAATAATTCTGATTACTTCTGTAGCCACTACTCAAGCCTTCTATCAATTAGATTATCTTCAGTCTGTTTTTTTGTAACCGTTACCTTTTGTGATATGCCTGTGTAGCCCGGCAAATTTGGCAAGTCAAATCTGTACAGCGAGCGTATGGATATTGGATTGCCTTCACCATCCACCTCTCCTGTATCAAAGTGCCGCCTGTTGAAAGCAGCGAACTGGTTCTTGTTCACATTACTAATCTCAACTATGACATAAGTAGGCAGTCCCTCACTTGAACCCCATGTGCAGGGAACTTCCTTAGCGGAGATTATGTCGCCTGACTTTCTACCACCAGGCCCGTCTTGTTGTCTTACCAAACATTGAACTGCCATAACCCACCTAATTCAAAACTGATGTTGGTTTAGTAACTGGATAACCTACTTTCTTGGCATATTGCCAGAATCTCTGTGCCTCTTTAATACGACTCACGGGAAGTGGAGGCGGTGAACCGGGCAGGATGAAATAGGTATCGTCGCTAATAGACAATACTAATAAGGTCCGACAATCCCACCGACCAAGTTTATCCTCAGTCTCAAGCTCTAAGTAATGAACCCCCTCACCGGATATAGTAAACATGATTTGCCAGTATTGACTCCATCCGCCTTCCGGGTCTTTGAATCTGCCGAGTTTCTGTACGAGAATTTCAGGTCCGTTAGGATCAACTGCGGTCAGTTCCGTATCCAGTCCTCTACTATCGTGATACCGCACTCCATATATTGCAGCTATATTAGGCTCGGCAATCTGCCAGTCCATTATCGGAGACAGACAAAGATTTGGCTCATAAGCAAACGGGACATCGTTTGGCTCTAAGTCTGGCGGCCGTACTACTGACCAAGCCGTCACATTAAGAACGAAAACAAGCAATAATATAGCAATTCTCTTTGCCATGATTACACCTTTGAATTTTCGATATTTGTTTATAAGAAAATCTGGCAATCCGCTGAACTTCTGCCGGACGCCAGATCCCAATACTTGTAAACTTCACGGTTTGTCTTAGCCTCTTTCGAGAGTTCCCGTGCTTATCAACTGCCTGACCATGCCGTCTATGAGTGGATACCCCTTGACCTGGTTGTAGCCGCCTGCGTAGGTGACACTCTTTGAAATAGGCCCGACAGTGACGCTCGTGCTGCTTATAACGCCGGGCTTTATTATATCGGCGAACAGCGTATCACCGCCCACGACACGCAGGGCCAGCTCGGCAGTGGCATCCTTGAGACGCTGAGGCATTTGATCCGAGTCCCAGTAATAGCCGTCGGCATCAATCGCGTATGCGCGAGGCCAGGCGAGGGCCTGTAATTCGTTCGAACGAAACGATTTCCATCGCCCGCCATATCGAACATCGAGATATTGAGTAGCCAGCCGTAATGCCTTTTCCTTGACGGCCTCTGCGGCCGCAATCCAGGCCGCCGATGCGCTGTGATTTGTGTTGTATGTGTCGGCGTCCGTTACTGACAGATAGCTGTCGGCATCGGCCTTGCCGGTCCCATCTTCTACCACAAGAGCCATTGGTGATTACTCCTGTTTTTCTTTGTTCGTTTCGGGATTCTCGTGCTTTTGAATTGCCTCTACGATATCCACCTTCTTTGTTAATTTGGATACGTCAATCTTGTTTACTTCGGCGTATTCTTTCAGCTCTGGTATGGTCATACTCTCAATTGCTACGCTGATGGGTTTGGATTCGCCCGGCTCGGGCTCAGGCTCAGGCTCGGGCTTGGGACCATCCAGATTCGCAGTCCCGGATCTCAAAATATCCATAGCATCGACCGGCCAGAAACGTACCCATTTCTTTTGAGATATGAGCCAAAGACTGACCTTGCCCCTTTCGTCAATAGCTTCGGTAATCGGCCTTGCACTTTTTCTCGCCGCTTCCATTGCCCCATTCTTTTGTGCCAACATGACATCGACATTGATATCGACCATAACAATTACCCTTTAATAAGATTTAACCTTTACAGATTCGGCCCTGGTAATTGATACCCGTGCCGACATGCGTTCCGGCAACCACCGTCCAGAGCCTGAGATACTGATATACCGTACCCATAAACTCGTTTCTAAATGGCATACTGATTCTGCCGACAGGCGTGACTACATCTCCGTTAATGGCTGCTGCCGCCCCAACGGCAACGGCGGCAATATCCGTATATACGCTGGCAAAGGTCGCGGAGTTTGAGCCCTGTAACAGAATATCGTATCGCTCATCGCCATCGGCACCGGCTCTCACGGCGCCAAGCGTTGTCGCATCAAATACGTTTGTTCCCGCTGCGAATGTTTCGGTAGTTGCTATCGCATCGCTTGCAACTCCAGGTGTCTTGGCCGTCAATATAGCATCATCTGAGGCAAAGGCGGCAATATCGACTGTCGGGTGCGCCGTCATGTTTGCGGCGTATCCGGTTCCGGGAACTCCGCCCAGAACAAAGGCTTCTATTATGCTGGCCTGAGTATCGGCGACCAAAGTGCCGACTTCGATATGCCCGTCGATATTATCCAATGCACCGTTGATATCGAAGTAATACACTTTCGTATCAATTGTCATCGTGTCGCCATCAGCGCCGGCCGCCGTCGTTCCGAGTGTTCCGGCGTTAAAGATATTGGTTACTGCCGTGAACGTTTCGGTTGTTGCTATCAAGTCGCCGGCCACGCCTGTGGCTATTGCGGTAACGATAGAATCATCCGCAGCAAACGCCCCCATTCTGACCAAAGGATGCGGCGATGTAGAGCCTGCGAAATATTCCGTGCCTTCCGTACCCGTTCCGTTGATTGTGGCCAAAATGTTTAGCTGTGTTGCGGCAGCAGTAGCGCCAATTAGAATATCTTCCACCTGGATCGGCACGTCTTTGAATCTGTACACAGTTGTGCCGATTGTCATGGTATCATTGTTTGCATCGACGGGATTCACGTCAAGCGTAAGCAGGCCCTGCGATGAATTGCCGCCCGTGCAGTTCGTATCGAGAGTCAGCGTGCCCTGTGCCGCCGATCCATCGACGTCAATGCTGGCAATATCAATAATAAGCTCACAATCAATAACGCCCGCACCGACATCGAGTCTCTTTGCAACACCGCCCACAAGGGCGGCTGCCGATGCAGCAATGGCGCCTGCATCCTTCAAAATTAAATCCGATTCGTAAGTAAAGTTGTGTCTCATAATTTTTACCCTTATGCCTGGATATTGAGATTAGAAACAAAAGCTTGCCGGCAATAAACCGGCAAGCCGACCTTGTTTGTTTACGTGATTAGCCCGCTCTTTTTGCCAGCCTTGCGGAGTATGTAATGCTGTTCGTGGCACCGACCGTAACGGTATAAAGTCGGACATACGGATATATCGTTCCGCAGAATTCGTTATCGAACGGCAGGATATATCGACCGATAGTATCGTCCCTGTTGGAATCCGACCGCTTTGTCTCCATAGCACCTAAGCTTATGGCACATCTGTCAACAAGGGTTGCGGCGGTGCAGGCGAGGTCCGGCGAAAGCTGAGCAATGATGTCATACATCTCATCGTTGCCGACAATATCCATAGCGGTAACGTCGATGATTATATCGCCCTGGACCAGCCCTTCGCCGATCAATGGAATAACTGTAGCGGCAGCAGAAGCGGCTATTGCCCCCGATGCCTTCAAGGTTAGCGTGGCATCGTCAACTGTGCGGTTTCTTAACATATTAAACACCTTTCAAAAATCTACGTTTTGTGTTAGTTGAATTTTGTAAAACAAATTCACTGCCGATTACGCAACGGCTACGGCATCGCTTATAGACCAAAGCCTTGCCGCGGCTCTCGGATGCTCGATGCAGATTCCGTTGTACCATTCGACGCGGGTCAGTTCGGTCACTGTCGCGGCCTGCTCGCCAACCATACGGACGTCAATGTTTCCATTCTGAATGCCCTCAATCATCCCATCGCCGACCGATATGCAGTAAATCGAAGTTGCAGTGGCGGCGACTCCAACGTTGTTGGATACTTCAAGGAAGTTCAGAATATCGGCGCCGGTATGATCTCTGTCTGCGATAATAATCGGAAGCTCGTCGTATAACATGACCGCTTTGCCAAATTCGTCTTTGGTCCAGGTTATATTCCCACCTACCGCTGCTGTGCGGGCCGCAACGCTAAGACGCCTGCGCATTTTCTTGTTCATAATCAAATGCGTGGGATTATCGACCGAGTCAATCAATGTATCCAGGTTCAACAGCGACAAGGGATCGCCGCCGTTTGTAGTGCCGTTGGCAGTCAACTGAGCGCCCGTCAATCTGACCTGCAGCCCGTCAAGACTTGCCGGAGTTGTGACCGAACTGCCTTTGATGAAAGCCAGGGTCCATGCGTGGGCAAGCGCCTTGATCTTCATAATCTGGTGACGCTCACGGACTCCTTCGCCGCCGGTCTTGATTATGAACGGATCGATCGACAAGTCGCCGCCGGCAATTACAAGCGGCTCTACCTGCGGATTGATAATGCCCGTGCTTGCGGTATATCCAGCGTTGATTCCGCGAAATCCGATGCCGGGCAATGTTTGCTCCTGGTTATACGCATAGGCGTTGCCGGCGATATCCCTGAACGGCAATACCCTCAAGATGTCTGAGGACATGGCATACGTCTCAACAACCGCCGAACGCTGCACTTCTCCTCGATTGATCATAAGCTTTGAAGCTTCAATCAGTGTCAAACTCATAACAGTCACCTTTCAAAATTCTTTTACTTTGTAATTCCCAACTCATGTGCTTTTTTAAGCCTTTCGGCGGGCGGCAGTTTTCCGAGTTCTTCGTTAGTGAACTTACCGGCTTTCGTTGTGCCTGTCGGAACAGCGCCGCTTCCCGATGCTCCCGTACCTTCAAAAGCCGAAGCGAAATCGTTTTGTGTTTTCATCTCCGCGACCAGCTCGTTTATAGTCATTGGGTGACCATCCGAGCCCGTCAATCTGGGATTATTGTCAGCTCCAAGCACTTCGACAATGAAGTTGCCGTCAACTTCACGAAGGCGTGTCTGCTGCCGGACATGAGGCATAAGCAATCGGACCGAACCTTTTTGCTCGGACAATGCCTGCGTCGCCACAGAGACAATCTTTGCCTCTTCGAGAGACTTGGTCATCTTTGACAGCTTTTCCTCAAGCTTAGCCTTTTCCTTTCCGTGAGCGTCGATTATAGAAGCCTTCACGGCTTCAATCTGCTCTTTGACCTTTTGCTCCGGCGTCCAGTTTGCCATTTCCTCGACCTTCGTAATCGCCTCACGCGCTTTGGCCGGATCGAGATTTTCAAACGCCTTTAGCTGTTCTGCTGCTTTGCGATTGTTTTCCCGCTCTTTGGAAAGGGCCGATTGCAGCTTGCTCACTTCCGCCAACTCAAACCCATCCACGGACGTCACGTCCAGGACGAACTTGCCATCGTCTCGCTGCTTATACTCTTTCTTGATTTCCTCAGAAATCCCATCCAGATTGTCCAAAATTGCTTTAAGTGCCATAACACAAAACTCCTCGGCTTCACGCCTTTTAATGAGCATCACGCTCATCGGGCATCACGCCCTGGTATTGATTTTTTATGCGGGCTACACACCCGCTTGATTAGCTTCATGCGGGCAATAAAAAAAGGCAGCAAGGTGGTAAGGCACCTTACTGCCATATTCTTATTCTTACGTCTCGTTATGATTGGCCGGTCACTTCGAAAGCCCGCACATTTTATTCAATTGTCTAACCTGCTATTACTTGACTACCTCGCTTACCATATATTACACTTCCGTACCCACGGCTCAATGCCGTTCCTGCACCAAATGTCAAACCAATAACCCATGTAAAAATCATATCCTGACTTAAAACTATGGATATAATTAGGAATGGTCTTTATCTTTCTGCATTCATTCCGCGGAACTTCAAAGTAATGCTCATCATCGTATTTGATCTTCCAACTTCCGGGACAAACGCCATTAATGACAATATATGTCCAGGGCAAATCTTTTATCCACAAAACCTTGTCGCCAAGATTTGTCCTGAACATCCACTTAACGCTTAACCAAATTATCTTTAGCTTGTAATATAGTTTTCTCATTATCCGGCTACCTCAAAATTAATGCATCCAAACATGGGACCCATTAACCAGCCCCAGCCTTCGTCAGCTTCAATTTGCAATCCATCTTCAGCTATATCTTGTCTGCCGTAACCAAAATACGCTTTCGGTTGGTTGCACTTACGCAAGCCGTCTGTGATTGATTCGCCAGTCAGCCATTTACAATCTTTGCAATTTCCCATATTGTCTAACCTGCTAACTTTTCAAGTTCCTTTAACGTCAATGGCTTATTCAATCGGTCGATGAACTCGTTTAGCTTTAATTGGCCGGACCGAAACATTTTAGCCCGACCGATACCCAGGGCATCGTTCTGCACTTCGGTATCCTGTTTTTTCAGCCAGGCCGGATATGTTTGCGTTGCCGGTACCTGCCCGTTCATCGAAGCCCTCGTGCCGGGATCGAGTTCCTTAGCGTTAATTCCAAGCTCCTTCCAGGACCGCAAAACCGGGGCGTCGGAACAGCGGCAGCCAAAATGAGGAATACCTGGTTTTTCGCCAATATCGAATACCTTGCCATCAAGGTTCATACAGGTCATACATGTTCTTGAATCAAGCGTAGATATCCACTGAATCCCCTTAACAACATCGCCATTGGCGGCATAAACCTCATTCCTTGCCGCGTGCGCCACGTTGCTTACGCTTGTTCTGACAATAGAATTAAGATTGTGCCTTGGAGCGTTCAAGATGCCGTCCGTGTATTGAGCGGCCCGCGTCCCCTTGATAACCCGAACAATATCAGCAATGCCCTTGCCCTCAATCATACCTGATTGTATTGCCCGATTGACATTGAAGGTAGTATCTCTTGCCAACTTATCAAACCATTCTTTCACCAAGGCCCCCTCCATCGGTTGCTTAGTCACAATGGCCTTTAGAATATTTGAACTTGGTGCTACAAAATCAACAGCTATCGGCGTGATATTTTCAAGAGTTTTTATCAGCCAGGAAGATTCGACTTTAGCAAAATCCCTCAACTGCTCGTACAGCTTTGCTTCCATCACCTTGTATTCCTCTTTTACCAGCTCGCCGTTGTACTTAAAAAGTATCTGCATCTTTTTGGATTTTAACGTTATTCTTTCAAGGCTTTGCTCTATCTTTGCGATAAGCTCCGGCGCCAGCGTCCTGTTGAATTCCGTCAAAATGTCGTTGACCATCTGCGTCTTGTAGCGCTCCAGGTACAGAGCGTGACGTATGGCCCGGTCTGCGATTAGCTCGTTGACGGACGTTGGAAGTTCGGGAAGTTTTGGCAGATTCTTAGCCATTTACTCAACTCCCATCCCAATCATCCCAAAAGCCGGCCCTTCCGCCTCGATAGCAGCAACTTCATCGTCTATGTCCAGCGTCTCGGACAGCAGGGCACGCCTCTTGATTTCTCTCAGGAACGTCTGCCTTGAAAGTTCGCCTGCCTGCCGTATTTTAATCAGCTCCGGTACATCCAGCATCGCCCTGACCCAGATAGAAAAGTTATTGAAAACATCTACCTTGAAATCTTCCGGCAGTGTAGCCTTGATCCATTCAGCCGCTATCTCATAAGCCTGCCTCAACAATCTCTCAAGTGACATTACCCACGCCTGTATATCGCAGTTGGCCCTGGACTCATCTATGTTCTGGCCGGTCGCTGTCTGGTTGCCGGCGTTGCGTAAGAAAGGCTGTAAGCCTAACATGACCATAGTTTCTTTTATGTCTTGCAAATTCTCACGCGCCACCTTAATAGAGTTTCCGTTTATTTCTACGAACTTTACATCTGATTCCGGATTGCCCGTTGAGAGAATTTGATTTGGGCCTAATGCTACTTTTCCAGCTTCTTCTTCCGTAAAACCTTTAACAAAAAGTGTGGCAGTGCTTGCCATGTGAATTAAATTCTGTAAGTCACTATCACATCGATAGTGTTTTTTATTAATTTCGGCCAGTTCCCTGAGCGGCGGCTCGGCAGTCATAAAGCCCGTCTGGTTAGCGTACCCGGTTACAAGCGGAACCTTGCCGAGACTGTTAGGCCCTTCACCGGCGATTGAATATTCATCCTTTTCTCCTTCGACATAAAGACGCCAATTATCGCGTTCATACACCCTGATATACTTGACCTGCTTTTCTCCCCAGTCACCAACCTGCTCGGTCTGCGTTTCTGCGATCCTGATTTGTGTCAATACGTTATTGCCGCTTGCATCTTTCTCCGTCCGCCATCCTATGAGCTGCTCGGGCTTAATATGTATAAACCTGGGCATTATCCCCGCGGACCTTTCCTGTGCGAGATTTGGCGTAGTCCCGTCCTTAGCAACCGTGCTCGGATAATCCACGAGAATATGACCGAGCCCGCGATTGACGAACTGGAAGAATATATCTTTTGCCAGTTGCGACAGCGACTTGCCCTGGCCATCAACGTCGCCCTCTATTTCATCCAGCGGCGCAGGCGGATCTCCGTATAACTTCACCGGCTTGCTGAACGGCTTACTGCAAATGCTCTTGACCGTATCGCCGTAAGCACTGAAAAGGATCGAGTTGGTAACCCGTGCGCTGTAGTGCTTCGTTTCTTCCTTGTCGAACTTCGGAAGGTATTTAGCCGACCCCGCCTGCATAGCGGCAGTGCCGGCAATCAAATCGTCAATCAAAGTCCACTCCGAAGCCATCGCATTGTAAGCACTGCACGGGGTATTTGCCTTTGCTTCATTCGTCTTAGCCATAGTATTTTTTCTCACACCAAAAGTTTCTCTGCGTCCTTGTCGCTTCTAACTTCGGCAATCACGCCTTTGTTTAACAAATCCAGCAGCTTGCCGTCCTGCCTCTGGGCCAGTTGTGTCTCAAGATCTTTCTTGATGTTGTGAAACAACTGCCTGCTGCCGACTTGTAATTGCAGCTCCCTTGTCCTGTTTTTGTTTGCCTGGCCCATATTCAGTTTTTTACCTCCCTGAGAATTTCACGCTGCATCGTAATCATCTGCTGTTGTGCAACATCAATTCGGTCTATCTTCTCATCAAGTCTTTCAATGTCCTTACCGATGCTCGTTACCGCTATGGTATTTGAGTCAATTTTCGGCACGAACTTTGATATTGTCCCCGTATTCATTTCAACGCTTTTGCAGATCCCCGCCGCGTTCCATATCCAAACCAATGAGGCAAGAAGCAAAGCCGCCAACGAGCCTATTATAACCTTCAAGAAAGTACCGTTCTTTGTTTTGTCCATTTTGTTTTCCCCTTCGTTTTAGCTCGCTTGCCTCACATTAAGGCTGTAAGTTTTCGACAGACATCTATATCTGACCTCGTCCGCGCAGTTATGAACAATGACCCCGTTGACTAAGACAAAGCAGTGGGTTAGATGTGCATCCAGGCAGTAAACGTCTGAAAAACCTGCTTGTTCAACTCGCTTGACGGCCAAGCTTCCCACCGCAACGGCAGGAGCAGGTTTTGTTTGTATAATATTTACTAACGACAAAGATTTTTCCGCATACAATACATTTGCGCTCGATGTTATCTGCCCCTGTTTTTCTGCGATATGCAGACTTGCAATTATTCGAGCAGTAAAGCGAGCGAATGCCGCCGATAAACTCTTTGCCACAATTCCGGCAGTTTTTATCGACTTTTCTATGCAAAGCCTCATGGCAGTGCTTTTGATATTGCTGTTTGTGCCAGTCAATACCTTCTTTGCTCCCGTGCCATATCCGGGCCGCTTCGCGAGCTTTTGATACATCCTCGTTGCAATCGCCCTGAGCATGATGCTTTTGAATATGTTTACTCTGTTGAATAATTTCGAGATTGTCGATGTCGTTATTTGTTCTGTCGCCGTCGATATGGTGGACGCTAAAACCTTTTGGGATTGTTCCGTGATGATATTCCCATACTTTGCGATGAAGTCTGACACCTTTGTTCTGGTAATAGTATCCGCACAAATAATATGGCTTACCTTGAAATTCTTGTCGTCTGGCTGATATGATTTCGACTTCCATTCCTTAGCCTCTTTCCATTGGTTATTGGCTGTCAATATTTTATGATCACCAGTGCATATTATAAACGAATCATCCTCAAAAGTAATGCGAAATACTTCTATATTTTTCCTCGTTAATTTGCAGTTTTTGTATTCAGTCCAATAGCCACCCGCTGTCAAAACTAAACCTTCAGTTCCTACTAATTCTCGTATTGGAAAATTTCCTTTTGAGGTTACAATGAGTGTGTCACCGTGCAAACAGTGATCCTCGGCGGCGCTATCGACATCGTCAGCCTGGCGTTTGTCTCTCGGAAGGACCGGAACCGTTCTTATGAATTGCCGGCATGTGTCGAACACATAAAACCCGGGACCTTCCCTGCTGATAGAGTTTTTTAAACGCACCCTGAGAATTTCCCAGCCGTTGATCCTGCTGCCTGGCGACTTGTTTGCCCGCGTCCACCTGATGCCCATTCTCTCCATATCGCTTGCGATACAATTTCCGTTCTCAACTGTGAATATCTCGGTATCAGCCGGGCCGGGATTAACATTTCTGCCGAGTGCTCTTTCGTATTCACGTATTTTTCTCGCAATTTCGGTAGGAATTTCGCGAGTGCCCTCGTTTGGCTTACCAGTCCAGCCGTAAATCTCCGCTATGCGAAATAGGTCTCCCCGCTGCGTTGCTCTAAGTGAACCATCATTCAACTTGACATCGCAGCCATCAGACTCCGCCCAAAACCCGACAGAATAGGGTCTGCTGCTGCCCCTATCGAAAGACCTGTCAATCTTCCACGTCGCCGGTATCTCGAAGGGCGCAACGATATGAACCTTGCTGTCCCAAACATCGTCGAACATTCCTCCGGCTACGATATCCCAGTCACCTTCGAGCCATGCGGCGCGCCTTGCCCCTGTCTGAGATCTCAGCATGTTCACGTAAGCCGGATCGTTTTGCAGGACAATCAAATTCTCCCAAATCGTTCCATGTATCGCAACCCTCTCCGTGCCATCTTCGTCCAATATGACAACTTCCCTCGGGGCCGGATCTACAAACCGAGCTTTCACCCAGTTGTGACCGACGCCATAAGGATTGCAACTGGCCCTGTAATGGTGAGGAACGTTGGGATCCGACGACCTGCAGACCGTTCGCATTGTCATGTAAAGCTCATCGTCGGGCCACAAAGTCAATTCATCCCATCCGATCCAGGGGTATTCGTGGCCGTGATAATTCCAGTAGTCGTCTATGTTCCTGGCGTAGCGAAACAGGAGCTGCTCGCCGTCCGGGAATATCCACCTGTGACTTGACCCGTTGTATATAGCTCCCGGAAAGATTTGATAAAAAAACCGCTTGGATTTGATCTCAATTTCTTCCAGGTCCGGATACTGCAAGCGAAACAGGATCCCACGCCAGGCAGGGCCGTAACCCCTGCCCACGAACTGAGCATAATCCATCAATAGCGCATCGGTCTTGCCCGGCCCTCTCGTACCTTCGTAAAGGCACTCGAAAATCGGGCATGAAAGAACTCTTTGCTGGCTTCCTGGGAGCGGAGACCAGACAACGTTTAATTTTTCTTTTCCTGCCCGCCCGGCTCTTCTACTTTTACGTTTTGACTTTGTTTTAACCATTCTTCCTTGCTCATCGGAGGCGCCACCACTAACACGCCGGCGTTCTTTATCTCGCCGCTGTGCTTGATATTTTGAGTGTTCTTCCAGTTGTCCGGATCGCGGTTTGTAGTCCAGAATATACACGCTGCCGTGTCCGGCGGTACCTGCTTTGTGGTTTTCCTTATCACCCTTCTTTGAGTTAGCGGCTGCCCAGTCTGATTCTTCTGTTGTGCCCCGGTGTCTGTTATCTCCGTATGAATCTCGTCGTATTCGTAGCCGGTAGCCCGTTTATGCAGGGCATTTACTACCAAAGCAGTGGCGTCCAGGGCTCCTTTTTTTATCATGTCCCGAAATACCCGAAATTCCTTCTTGTACCTATCCCATGCTGATCTACCTACGCCCAAGCTTTTTGCTATACTTTTCTCTGTATGCCCACTCCGCAGGAACCCTTTTATGACCTCAAAATTAGGCTCGACGTGGGTATGATATTTTGACTTCCTGCCTGCCATTACTCGAACGCCCTCCGCAGACCGAACAGCCTTGTCGTTTGCCATTCATCGAGACTGTCTGCACTCTTTTTCAGTTGCTTTTTCTGAGCGTTCGTCTTAGGTTCGATTTGCAGAATAAGCCCCATCGCCTGGCCCGCCAGGTTCTCTACCTGCTCGACCAAACAGATGTTGACATTCGGATTGTTGCCGTTCTCTGCCATACAGCACAGAATAACGGCTAATGAAGTGATTTTACTTGAATTGCGGGATTGTTATTGGCATTTTCTCAAACATGAAAAAGTAATTCGCAAGCCATTTTCGACTTGGTCGCAACTTAGACCCAAGCTACCGAGAACACGAGCAAACTCTGTCATCCCGGCATGAATCTCATCGTCGGACAAGTCGGATGTGTCTACGCCCCAAAACAAAAGCTCTCTGCGTATTCGATTGAGAGCCCTTCGTGTTCTCCAGTTGACAAAAGCTTGTTTGATTCTGTTCATGGCTCACCTTCACCTTCTCTTTCTATCCCAATGCAGCCCCCGATTTAAGCTCATATACCCGGCAAGTATTATAATCGGCCGTCGAGACAAAAGCCAGGGTGATAATTTTTTATCCGCTGCCGGCCAGTATTTCAAACATATACCCCAGC
>DATKYR010000002.1:0-37914 GCA_035528395.1 Sedimentisphaerales bacterium | reverse complement strand
GATGATTTGATATTCTGTCTTTTGCATGGCTACTCCTTTTTGAATAAATGGTTAATATTTCCGCCTGATCTTACCTTATATCAGGCTGGAGTAGCCATCGCTTTTTTTCAACCTTCAACTATGGATGGGACAAGCTCTGTTTCCATGTACCTTACCACATTTGCGGCTTTAGTACTCTTGTCTTTCTTCTGTTGTCTGCCAAACAAAAACAAAATCAAACCAATTATTAGAGTTCCAACAGCAACCGAAAAACAGACGATGAATTTTGCAGAAACCGTTCCATCAGTGTTCCTTGCGAAATCCATCGTTATGATGTGTAGAAACGCTGATCCCGAAAATCCAATAAGTACTGCTCCAATGGTGTGATAAAAATTTAAATGTTCACCGATATTCTGAATCTGATTCTTAAGATAATTCCATTCACCCATTGAAATGGGGTAGCCTTTGACTTTTTTCGGCGGTATAATCTCCAAGTCCTGAGTCACTTTATAGGAAGTTTTCTCATCCATTTGTACCCTCCTTCTCGTCTTTAGGTGCTTCTATTGCACCCGCGACAAGTGCATTGACCAAGACGGTATTCCCACAGTTTCGACAAGTTACCGTGACTATAGGCACAATGGGACCACCACCTAATACCAAAGTGCCACTATGATATTCTCGTAACTCGAAAACTTTGTCGGAAGCATACCACTCGCAGGATTCACACATTGGACACTTACGATTTACTCCCCAAGTTTTATTAAGATGTTCAATAACTTTTTTGGGATCAAACTTTGCCATATTCTTCTCCCTAAAACAAACCTTCCCTTTATTAGTCCATATAAAAATTTCCCCCCTTTGTTTATACTTACTCTTTCATCTTGATATCCAACTACTGGTTATATAGTTTCCGTATAACATTCAAACCCAATTGCCGGAAAGCTACGCGATTTTTTCCAATTAACCAATTAACTATCCTTTTACATTCGCCCAAGCCATTAGTAGGTGGCTGTCACTAGTTTTTAGTATTTAAAATAGTATACGGCCTTGTTTGCTTCACCACGTGTAGTGTACCGTGTACGTGAGGATCTGCTCCTTGTCTGGATCTACGACCACGCGGAATTCTATGGTCTGACTATCTGTCTTGGTGTAATCTTGGCTCGCTTTTGTGATTTCCCAGTTGCGCTTCCGATAGAGATACTCAACTACTCTGATCTCAACAGTCTCTTTCTCTTTGCGGTTCCGCACCTTGATCTCGAACGACTCATCCGCCATGTGGCGAACATTGTCGGTTTTGAAATTGACCTGCCGCCTTTCACCCACCAGATCGAAGGCATTTCCCGTGTACACCCGCACTTTTTCATCGCGAGGTGTGTGATCAATCGTATTTTCTCCCGTGAATTCCAACTGCCCGTCATCATCGCGTCGGTAGAACCGCACGCGCCCCTTTGGCAACGGGATTCCAAGGCTGTTCTCCTTGGAATTATCAAATTCACGCATGACATATACCTTCGTCTCTGATTCGGTCCCGTAGTCAGGACTATTGCGTGTCCTTTCTGACGGCCAACTCCGGCGAAGATCTATCCCGGACCCGTTATACACGTAGAAACGGACCGACTTCACACCTGCTGCCCTGACAAACTCAACTTGCTTTGTCTGGCGGTTTCGCAGGGTCGTCCGTCTGTTCAGCGTATAGAGATGATACTCATCAAAGGTCTTTTCAGAGACAGGCGGTGTCGCACTGGCCCCCATTCCACCCATACCGCCCATTAAATACATGGCCTGAGCATCCTTTTGGATCTTGCTGACATCGCCGGCCATCAGTTTGATTCGTGCATTCTCGAATGTCTTGCCACTCTCGTTCTTCATCGTGACCCACCCGATGAGGTCCATAACCTCTCCCTTCTCCGGATAGATCAGATTATAGTCCGCCTCCCAGCTCATACCGCCGGTGATATAGCATAACTCCGCGTTCAAGCGACCTTCTCGTTCTGCTTCTATGAGCCAGTGCAGCGTCGGCTTTAAAATCGTATCGTCCTTCAGCGATGGGAAAAGCGGCTCGCCGGGCAATCCGAAACGCAATCGACCGCCGACTTCGATTATCGGCAGTTCCTCCTTTATATATCGGGGCGGGTATTCATCTTCGAAAAAGAAAGGATCATACCTGCGAACGTTCGCACGGGGGGGAACGCGCCCACTTCGTATAATCTTGCCACGCACCATCTCCGACTCCGTGATAAAGTCGATCTCCTGGCCCTCGTGCAAAGACAGAAGCAAATCCTGAGACACAGGATCAGCCCGATAGTTTTGCTCCAGTATTCTCATAGCGTATTTCCCAGCCGGGTCACGAAGAATTACCGACTGCGGCTCCGCCTTGGCAGTGATGTCTGTAACAGTGACCTCGTTGTCTCCCTTTTTCAGAGATAGCTCTATCCAGTCTCTCACTACGGCGAAGTCTTGGTTATAGATAGTTAATGAAGGCTCAGCAAAAGTCACCATAACATTCGCCAACACGAGGCAAGACGCAATCAAATATATTCTTTCTGTCTTCATGGGACACGCCTTTCTACGAACGGATTATTGATTATATGTTTTGTTAGGGACGGTCACCGCTTTCCGGGCAATGTCCCAAATCTATCACTGAAAACCACTAATCAAAGATGTTCCCTCTCAGTAATGAGAAATTTACCCAATTGAAACAGAATTTTCAAGAAAAAACTTTACCCCGTTAGAAACATGCCTTCTGTCTTCTAATGGGTTCTTCAGTCCTGGAGTTTACCCCCGGTATATGCTCACTTGCTTTCTTAGTCTACCCCCGATGTTAGCCAACTTGCTTTTCTGTCGGGGGCCGGGGGTCTTGTGTCTTGAGTCTGTAGTCTTTTGTCTCTCGTATCAAGTGCCGTCTCTCGAACATTTTTTACGAATTGACTTGAATTTTAACCTGTTTTATGGTATAATACGCCTATGTTAGCCAGCAGGCAAACATAAACCACCAGTAGGCGAAGATAAATCGACATTTCAAATTTCATGTCGTAAGCCAGAAGGCCCAATTTAATTTAGTCGTTAGTCAATAATCAATGAACCATGAACTATGGACAATGTACCACGAGATACGAAACACGCTTAACGCAACCGATACGAGCTGCGCAACCGTCCAATGAAATACAATCTACGAATTATTACGTACGAATTTATCAGTGAATTATGCAAAACAAACCCAATCTTGTCCGCCGTAGGCGGATTGCAAATGAACTTAAAGTTCTGTAAACAAAGGGCTTATGAAAACATAAGCGATTGGACACTTGGTCAAAACAAACCCAAAACAAACCCAAACAAACCCAATTTCCAGGATGCCCAAATGAACGTAAACTCACTAATAACAACGGATTATAAAAATTTTATCCCGCTGGCGGGGCAAAAAAACAAACCCAAACAAACCCAATCTTGTCCGCCGTAGGCGGATTCCGAAAGGCCGAAATGAACAAAAACCTGAAAAACTTACCCATTTTAACCTTTACCGGTACATTTCATCCACCAGTCTTCCCACAGGCCGGTCATTTGTTTGACCTTCTGTGGATATTGTGCGGCCAGATTATACAATTCTGTTCTGTCTTTCTCAAGGTCATAAAGTTCCCAGTCGGCCTGGCCGTAGCGGACAAGTTTCCATTTACCTCTCCGAACCGCTTTGGCCCTGCTGAACTGCCAGTACAGTACATCGTGTCCCTGTCTTTGTTTTCCCTGGAAGATTGGCAGCAGAGATTTGCCTGAGAGGGGCTTAAGTTTCCTGCCATTGATTTGGCCTGGATAGTCAGCTCCGGTTATTTCCATAAATGTCGGAACAACGTCGATTATATGTCCCACCTGGTCGGTTATAGTGCCCGGCTTGATAACGCCCGGCCAGGACGCTATGAAAGGAGTACAGGCGCCTCCCTCATAGTCGGTGGACTTGTATTTCCTGTACGGCGCGTTGCTGGCATTGGCCCAGGCCGGGCCCAGCGCACGATAGCCCTCAACAGGTCCGGGTGGGATGTCGGGCGTTGTATCGGGAGTTTCGGGGCAGCCGCCGTTATCGGAAAGGAACAGCACAAGCGTATTTTCCCATTTGCCGAGCGCTTTTATTTTCGCCAATACCTTGCCAATTCCCTGGTCCAGGCGGTCCACCATCGCAGCATACACCGCCATTTTCAAATCGGCCTGGTCCTTTTCCGAATCACTGAGCGAATCCCAGCTCTCAACGAGCTCATCCCGTGGAGAGAGCTTATATTTCGGGTTGAGCAAACCCATTTCTATCTGGCGCCTGTAGCGCTGTCGGCGAAGCTCGTCCCAGCCGATTTTGTATTTTCCGTGGTACTTGGCAATATCATCCGGCCAGGCGTGCAGCGGATAATGCGGTGCCGTGTACGGCAGATAAAGCAGAAAAGGTCTGCTCTCGTTCTTATATTCTTCCAGCCGTTCAATCGCGTAATCCGTGAAGGCGTCGGTGGTATAGAAGTTCTTGTCCTCAGGGACGTATCCCATAATCTCTTTGCCCTCGATGGCCCAGCGACGAGGTGCCGGTCTCTTGCTGCCCGGCTCTCCTTCTCCCGGTCTGGCTCTTGTTCCGGGGTTCCAGTAATTACAACATCCGTCTGCCAGGCCGTAATAACGGTCAAATCCCCGGGTTGTGGGAAGCGGTCTTTGGTGCCATTTACCGGAGATAATTGTTCGGTAACCGGCAGCGCCTAAAATCTCAGCGAAGGTAGCGCCATGCTCCATATTTTTGACACCCACGGCATGCTCATATTGGCCGGTCAGAAGGGACGCGCGTGTCGGACTGCACTTAGCGCTGTTATAGAACTGCGTAAACCGCATCCCGCCTGCTGCTAATCCATTGAGGTTCGGCGTCTTGATTTCTCCGCCGAAACATCCGATGTCGGAATATCCCAAATCATCGGCCATAATAAGGACGATATTTGGCTTGTTGGCAGAGCGACGAGTGGCTTTGCGCGCCATGGCTTTCGAGCATCCCGGTAAAGCCACCGATGCCATCCCCAGCCCTATGGTCTTCAGAAAATCTCGTCTTGTCTGACTGACGCTATTCATACTATTCTCCTTGCACAATGACAGTTGTACGACAACTCAATCGGTCGGGCGGAACTACCAACATTTCATAATCAGGTATTCTAAATGATTTAGTTATGATTTTCAAATTCTGTATAATTCCGAGACGGCAGCGGTCTGTATCCCCGCTCTCTTTTAATCAGGGCCATAAAATAATTCCCAAAAAATGGGAGCAAGAAATGCCTATAAGAATCAGTTTTTCCCTTGACCGAAGAGGCCTAATTTGATATAAATAGAACTGATTGGATCTGTGGATTTTGAACTTCCGGCAAGTAAATTCCAAGTGATTTTACATCCAATTAGCTTAGCTGGAAGGATAAGGTGTAAGTTACAGAGTTGTAACCAAGACTTTGCAGTTGGTTGTTAAGATTTTCACATTTCAAATTAACAGCTAATATTTGGCTTTTAAGGAAGGAGGTAGTGGCAAATCGAAAGAATTTTCCTGGGCAAGCACCGAATTTAGTGAAGGTGCGAATTTTTGGTTGTTTTATTGAAAACAACAAGTGTTTTAGTGTGTGGCTAAAACAAGGTTATATTTTAACTTTTTGAAGGAGGACTATTATGTCTAAGAAGATGTTGTATTTAATTTCTTTTGTTTTAGTGCTGGCTCTGGCCGGTACAAATGCGGCCTCCGCTGCCATCGTGTCCGAATGGCAGGCAACCGACACTCAGGAAGACTACATCGCCTACGGCGGCCTAACTGACAATGGGACGGACGATGGCAGCAGCAGCGACCTCGAGATGCCGTGGGAAGGCGAAGCCAACGCGAGTAACTATCAAGTAATATGCCTGCGTTTCGTGGATATCCAGATCCCGGAAGGCGCTGAGATCACCAGCGCCAATGTGCAGTTCACTGGTGATAACGAGAATTTGACCGGCGGGCCCGTGAATCTCATCATCAATGGTCTCTTACAGCTCAATCCCGGCACGTTTGGTGGCAATGAGGACATTTATACCGTCAGAGAACCCAAGACAACCGCGGAGGTGAAGTGGAGCGATATACCGGAGTGGGGCAGCGGGTCGGCAACACCCGCGTCGAGAACCCCTGATATCTCCAGTGTCATCCAGGAGATAATGGCCCAGGAAGGTTGGGCCAGCGGCAACGCCCTGGTCCTGTTCGTCAGGGACGACGAAACCAACCCCTCCGCCGACAATCGAAGCGCTCTCTCTAGTTCGCCGCTTCTGCGAATAGAATATACGGTTCCATATGCAAGGGACCCGAACCCGGCTGATGGCGGTACAGGTGGGCCCGCACCGCTTTTGCAGTGGACGAAGGGCTATACTGCCGTGTACCACGATGTGTACTTCGGCACGAATCCGGATTTGGGGGATGCCGACTATATGGATCGTATGCCCTTCGCGATGTACTGGTACATTCCTGGTTTAACTCCAGGTACCACTTACTACTGGCGGATCGATGAGGTCGAGGGTGACGGCACTACGATCTACACAGGTAATGTCTGGAGCTTTCTTGCTGCGCCATTCACCGCCTATAACCCCGACCCGCCTAATGGTAGCAAAACTGCGATCCCTGATGCACCCTTTAGCTGGGGTGCTGGTGCCACTGCGGCTACGCATGATGTGTACTTAGGCACCAGCCGAGCCGATGTCGCTGCAGGTACCGGCGGCACGTTCAAGGGCAACCAGATAGATCAAGCTTATGCTCCCGAAGGTCTTGAGAATGGCACCGCTTACTACTGGCGGATCGATGAGGTTGAGGCCGATGGTACAACCAAGTACCCAGGCGAGGTCTGGGGTTTCAAGACAATGGACGACCCTGCTTTTATCGGATGGTGGAAGTTTGACGAAGGCCAGGGCGACATCGCTTATGATTCGTCCGGCTTTGGCCATCATGGCATACTTGGTGGTAATCGGCTGTGGGTAGCCAACGGGGCCATAGATGGCGCGCTGGAATTGGACGGGTCCGATGATTATGTCGCAATTGACAGTGTAGCTGAACACATGATAAACAATAATTTTACGGTCAGTGCATGGATCAAAACCGAGCAGGAGGATGATGGCTGCGTGTTTTGTTCTAACTTTGGTGGCAGTCACGATTTCATTTTTGGTGTTATTAGTGGCAATGTGTTAGTGGAAGATAGTACTGTTTCAGAGTTCCCCCCTAAAATCAACAACAACCGGTGGTATATGATAACTTACGTCAGGGATGGGGCAGAGGCATGGATATACGTCGATGGAGCTTTGCGAGGCACGGATGATGCCGATGACGATCCGGCCGGGGACACACTGTGGTCAATAGGCCAGGAATGGGATAGCAGCCCGAGCGACGAATTCGAGGGAGTGGTGGACGACGCCCGCTTCTGGATTAGGCCGCTGTCGGCGGAAGAGGTAGCCGAGGTTTTCAAAGGTGACGTGGACCTTGCCAGCAGCCCGAAGCCGGCTAATGGCTCGACACCAGACATAAAGCGCGCGATGCCGCTTAGCTGGTCACCTGGAGATAACGCCGCTCAGCATGATGTGTACTTCGGCACTGACGAAGTACCTGTCGAAGGTGCCGATGCATCCGATACGACCGGTATATATCGAGGCAGACAAGGTGCTACCAGTTACAATATCCCCGGAACTCTTGAGTGGGGCAGCGGGCCTTATTACTGGCGAATCGATGAGTATAATACCGACGGCACTATCAGCACAGGCAGAACCTGGAGCTTTTCAGTGGCCGACTATCTTATCGTGGACGATTTTGAGGACTACGACGTTGGCAACAATGAGATATGGTGGTCGTGGATAGATGGGCTTGGGTATCCCGTGCATCCTACTTTACCGCCCAATCCCGGTAATGGAACCGGCTCGATGGTCGGCGACGAAACCACGTATTCTTATACCGAGGAGACTATTGTTAATAGCGGCTCTCAGTCGATGCCTATCTTCTACGACAACAACCAGCAGAGCAAGCTAAAGTATTCAGAGGTAGAGAGGACATTGAACTCCTTACGAGATTGGACTCAGGAAGGTGTTGGAGTGCTAACGATTTGGTTCAGAGGCGAAGCGTCTAATGCTGCTGAGCCTTTATATGTTGCTCTCAACGGCAATGCGGTAGTAACTCATGATAATCCTGCTGCCGCACAGGCAGGTACATGGACGGAATGGAATATCGACCTGCAGTTGTTTGCAGACCAGGGCGTGAACCTGGCCAATATCAATACGATTGCTATTGGTCTGGGTAACAAGAAGAATCCGATAGCCGGTGGTTCAGGTAAAATGTACATCGATGATATTCGGCTGTATCGGCCGGCTCCATAACCAGAAGCACCGGAAGCCATAAGTAGCGATTGATCGTTTGCGATAAAAGACGATAGTCAAATGGATTTGTATCAATTAGGGGCTTATACATATTAGGTATAGGCCCCATTTATTTCTTTAGGCATTAAGGTCAATAATTCGCCGCGCTCTATCTCCTCGGCTTATGACGGGTAATGGGTTTGAGAGGGCCCTATCTTGCTGGTTCCAGACGCAAAGAAGATGTGTTGGGGGCCATAAAATAATTCTCAAAAAATGGGAGCAAGAAATGCCTATAAGAATCAGTTTTTCCCTTGACGGGAAGGTAGATAATTTGGTATAGATAACATTAGTGAAGCTTGTGCCTGTACAGTTGAGCAACTGTGAGTCATAGGTCGTCCAGCCTGTCTCGGCTTGGCCCGTCAAGGCCGAGCGAGTCGGAGCGGGACCGAGCCAAGACGGGCAGGCACAATTCTTTTAGTTTTCGATAGAGGAGTAGTTATTAGGCAGGGCACAGAGTTTTAACCAATTCGCGCTTTGCAAGTGAGTTTTTTTACATTTCAAATAACAACTATATACAGGCCTTTTGATGGGTGGAGGTAATATTAAGTCATATGATATTTCTGGATTTCTATTTGCAAATCTCGCAGAAGCGTTTTCTTGGTGCTTATCGAAAACAAGAGATGTTTTGTTGTGTGGCCAAAGCATGGTTATTTTAACTTTTTTGAAGGAGAATTATTATTTGTAGAAAATTGATTTATCTAATTTCTTTTGTTTTGCTGCTGAGCATATCGGGTAATGCCTCAGCTGAATTGGTGGCTCACTGGAGGTTTGATGAGGGCTCCGGGACCGTAGCACATGATATAAGCGGCAACGGCAACGATGGCACCTTCAACGGCGACCCACAGTGGGTGCCCGGGCATTTCGGCTATGCCCTGGAATTTGATGGATCCGATGATTGGCTTGACTGCGGAGAAGATCCGAGCTTGCAAGCTTCAGGTGCAGTTACGGTCTCGGCGTGGATCAAAGTTGGCGCCCAAGGTGTTGATCACAAGATCGGAGGAAATCAGGACGGGGCCAATGGTGGCTATAAGATGAGCGTATACAACGACAAGATTGAATTTGAAATTCGCACTTCCGGTAACTCGGCCGTTCTCAACAGAAGTGTTGCAGGCGGAACAGTGCTCGAGGTGGGTGTCTGGTATCACGTTGTCGGTGTCTATTCTCTCGCGGATGGCTACATCAGGACATACGTTGATGGAAATCTGGACAGAGAACTGGCCACAACCGAGGCGCTTGGCGCTTCACAAGGTGCTCTCATGATTGGTTGTGAGCCCTTCTCAACCGGCCAGTACAACTTCAACGGCGTAATGGATGACATTCGTATCTACAACCACGCGCTGACGGAGGGCGAGATTCTGGGAGTTATGGAAGGTGGTGAGAGAGGGCCTAATGCATTGGGCCCCACACCAGAGGATGGTGCCTTACATGAGGATACGTGGGCGGAACTTGGCTGGACACCGGGAGATACCGCAGCCTCGCACGATGTGTACCTCGGTGATAATTTTAACGATGTAAACGCCGGTGCCGACAGTGCATTCCAAGGCAATCAAACCTCAGAAATCTTTGTTGCCGGCTTTCCCGGATTTCCTTATCCGGATGGCCTTGTTCCCGGCACTACTTATTACTGGCGCATCGATGAGGTTGAGGCCGACGGTAGTACCACATACAAAGGCGAAGTCTGGAGCTTCACGATTCCACCCAAAATCGCTTATGAGCCCAACCCGGCTGATGGTGCTAAATTTATAGACCCGAATGACGACTTAAGCTGGACGCCAGGCGTTAGTGCAAAACTGCACACCGTATATTTCGGTGATAATTTTGACGACGTGAACAATGCCTCCGGAGGACAACCACAGGGAAGTACGACCTATGCTCTCGAGACCCTTGAATTAGATAAGACTTACTACTGGCGAGTTGATGAGTTTGATGCCGTCACCACGTATAAAGGCGATATCTGGAGCTTCAAAACACTACCCGTTATCTCCATTACGCACCCCAGCCTTATCGGCTGGTGGAAACTTGATGAGGGTTATGGCACTACTGCCCTTGATGATTCAGGCCACGGCAATCACGGCAACTTTGTCGGCGATCCACAGTGGGTAGCTGGGTATGACGGCTATGCCCTGGAGTTCGACGGATCTGGTGATTTTCTCGATTGCGGGGCCGATCCCAGTCTTGAGATTTCAGATGCGGTCTCGATCACAGCGTGGATCAAAGTCACTGTTCAGGGTGCCGACCATAAGGTCGGTGGCAACCAGGACGGTGCCAACGGCGGCTACAAGATGAGCGTATACAACGACATGATTGAATTTGAAATTCGCACCGCCGATAACTCGGCCGTTCTCAACAGAAGTGTTGCAGGCGGAACAGTGCTCGATGTGGATGTCTGGTATCATGTTGCCGGTGTCTATTCTCTCGCGGATGGTTACATCAGGACATATGTTAATGGAGAGCTGGATAGACAATTAATTACAACAGAGGAACTTGGTGCTTCACCAGGTACTTTTTACATTGGTTGTGAACCTTTCAACACCGGCTCTAACAATTTTAATGGCGTCATGGACGACTTCCGTCTTTACAGCAAGGCGCTGACACAAGATGAGATTAAGGAGACTATGCGAGCTGACCCATTACTTGCCGGGATCCCGAATCCGAATAATGGCTCAACACCGTACATTAGAGATGCAATCCCTCTTAGCTGGTCACCGGGAGATAACGCATCTGAGCACGATGTTTACTTCGGCAATGACAGGGATGCCGTTTCCAATGCTGATGAAACCGATACGGCCGGCATATATCGAGGTCGTCAGGTTGCTACAACCTATAATCCACCAGAAGGTGTTGAATGGGGCGGCGGGCCTTACTACTGGCGAATCGATGAGTATAATACCGATGGTACTATCAGCACAGGCAGAACCTGGAGCTTTTCAGTAGCCGATTATCTTATCGTGGACGATTTTGAGGACTATGACGTCGGCAACAACGAAATATGGTGGGCATGGAAAGATGGGATTGGCTATGCCTCGCATCCTATTGAACCACCCTACGCCGGGAATGGAACCGGCTCGATAGTCGGCGACGAAACCACCTATTCTTATACTGAGGAGACTATCGTTCACGGAGGCGGCAAGTCGATGCCGCTGTTCTATGACAACAACCAGCAGGGCAAGCTAAAGTATTCAGAGGTGGAGAAGACGTTGAGCTCCCAACGAGACTGGACTGCGGAAGGTGTTGGAGTACTAACGATTTGGTTCAGAGGCGATGCGGCTAACGCTGCTGAGACTTTATATGTTGCTCTCAACGGCAATGCGATAGTTACTAATGATAATCCAAATGCAGCACAGGTAGAAACCTGGACGGAATGGAATATCGACCTGCAGGCGTTTGCCGACCAGGGCGTGAACCTGGCCAATGTCAATACGATTGCCATAGGTCTCGGTAATAAGAACAATCCGCAGGCTGGTGGTTCAGGTACAATGTACTTTGATGATATTCGGCTGTATCGGCCGACTCCATAACCAAAAGCATTGGTAGCCATAAGTGGTGATTGCTTGTTTGCGAGAAAAGACGATAGTGAAATGAATGAGTATAAATTCAGGGCTTATACCAATTCGGTATAGGCCCTTTTTTGTTGGTAATTGGATAATGATAATTAGTGAATGGTGGTTGCGATCTATCGACTCCGTTCAGGACTTCCGCTTTGCTCCAGTTTACAATTGGCGATTTTATTTGATGATTTTCTCTATAAAGCAATATCATGAGTATGCATTTTCATAAATGGCAATAACGTCGTCCAATGTTAACTCGACCGGCGTTATATCGTAAAGACTGCCCATCGTATAAAAGGAGTTTTCAGCAAAAGTTTTCAATTGGCTTTTCTTAATCCCAAAGTCGGAGAGTTTTTCTTCAAAGCCTATATTATCAATAAGCTTCTTCAATCCGGTGATAAATGCCATAGATCTATCCTTCTCCGGGATGCCGTCAAGATTTTCTCCCATTGCCCCGGCGAGGTCGGGGAAGCGCGCGGGATTTCTTTCGGCTAAACAGGTAAAGTAGGAAACAGAAAGCATCGTAAGACCGCAGCCGTGAGCAACGTTAGGGTAATATGCACTGACGGGATGTTCCATAGAATGAAGGGATATACAACGAGACAGTGACTCGCATATTCCCGCCTCGGTATTGGCCCAGGCAAGTTTAGTCCTTGCCTGCATATTCGTGCCGTCTTTTACGGCGATGGGCAGGTATTCTGTAATAAGGCTGATTGCCTCCAACGCCAATTGGTCGCTCGCCGGCTGATTGAGCGTTGCAAGGTAGGATTCGACCGAATGAAAGAGCGCGTCCATGCCGGTGTAAGCGGTCGTTTTCGGGGGAACGCTTACCATTAACTCCGGGTCCACGATTGACAAGCGTGGAAAGGTTGAATCGTTTCCCCATCCTATCTTCTCGTTAGTGTCGCTTTTGGTAATTACCGTCCAGGGGTCGGCTTCGGTCCCTGTCCCGGCGGTTGTGGTTATGGCTACGATAGGCAGAGCGCCATTAGGAGGTGTTTTTCGGCCGCCGCTTCCCCGGTTTATGTAGTCCCAATACCTGCCCGGATTAACTGCCATGACCGCTATGCTCTTTGACGAATCAAGAGTACTGCCGCCTCCAAGACCAACAACAAAATCACAGCCGTTTTCCCTGGCGACGGATGCCCCTTCTTCAACATGTTCCGAAACGGGATTAGGCTGAATTTTATCGTACACAACCGTCTCAACTCCATTTTCCTTAAGATACTTGAGGACTCTGTCAAGATATCCATATTTCCTCATGGCTCCGGATGCACCGATTACAACAAGAGCTTTCTTTCCGGGAAGATACGGTGTGGTTTTAAGCTCGCTCAGCTTACCGCAACCGAAGATAATTCTTGTCGGCATATAATAGGAAAAATCCAGGTTCATTTCTGCGTCCTTAACAATTCGACAATTTTTTCTATCACCAAAATATCATATTGAATAATAACGTGAAAGCAACATCTTATCTGAACTGGCGGTTGACAACTTATACCAATCACAAAAAGTGAGTGCGCCCAATAGTAACCCACTGTGTAACTGAAGAAGCAATTACCGCTCCCTTACGGTCGCGGCTCTGTTTTGGAGAAGCGCATATATTTTTTTGATCCATATTATCTGTCTATTCCGGACAACGCAGTGTTTTCTATTGGAGCAGAGGCGGTGGTACGGCCTGCCCATCTTTCTGTGCGAGCTGCTGGGCCAGCTCGTAAGTTCCATAGAAAGGGGCATTGGCATCGAGCCAAATATAGAGCCGCCGACGAGCCTCTTTCGGCAGGTAAACATGCTTTGTGTGTATGGGGTCCTTTAGCACATTCAGCAGAGGACTGTGGTCTGCGCCAATACGTCCCGGTCTGGTAACAATCTCTGTAATTGTGCTGGGGCCCCATTCATACCATCGGACATACGGTTTGAGACTCTCGTACGATTTGCTAAAGGTCCCCTCAGGCTCATTTGTTAAAACTAATTGGCTCTTCAAATCACCGGATTCGCCATCGTGACATTGTACGCAATGCTTGTTGAGGACGGGCTGGACAAGTCTGGGATAGCTGAAGGGACGAGTTCCATCCGGGCCGGGTTGAATCTTTGATGCCGGTCGCTGTAGTGCCAAAAGTCCTTGCTGGTTGGCTGGGGTTGTACCGCGTGGTTCATGGCAGCCGAGGCAACTGCGGCGCTCACCGGGCTGCAGATAGGCGATGCTGCGCATGCTTTGAACAGCCCGGCCTGCCTGGTCAACAGCCTGGAAGTACAGCGGTTTACGGGCGGGCACGCGGAAATATGCCGAGCCGTCGGACTCTACGGGAACTGTACCAAGCATCATACGGGCACTTTCTGCGTTCGCATAGCCGAGGCGCGGCTTATTGGCGATATGCGTGGTTGTTTTGGGGAGCACCTGGAAGATTCGGAGCCGGCGGATTTTTCGAGAGGTCGGCAGGGGAAAGAGACTCTGCCGGACGTCCGTGAGCACAAATTCGCCTTCGTCGCCGAGATTTTTATCGAGCGTTGAGGGAATCTCCGGAGGTACCGAACGCCGGGCAAAAGGAACCGGGTACATACAGGAGATGTCAGGGTCGCGGTAAAGCAACTCCAGGTTACCAAAGCGGTCGAAGTAATAGAGTCCTGTATATGTGTCCCTCTTGACATCAGGCCCCATTCCCGGTAGAGGCTCGAAGCTAAAAGCAACCAAAAAATATTTCTCCGAAAGGGGCCAGGGGCTGTGGCAATAGCTGCCCGGCCAGCCGGGGGCCTCAGGAAAACATATCCCCGGCGTCAGGACCTCAATAGCATCGAATTTATCCTGACCGGTCAGGGAGTCCAGCTTCCAGCGGTCAGGATTGAAGATGACTAACGAGCCACCTACATTGGCATGATGCGCGCCCGCGATAAAAACGATGCGGTTCGAGCCTGGTATACTGCGTGGCTGAAAGCAGGCATTAATACGCTGGGTATAGTTGCCAAAAAGAATGCTCGGATTAGTACCATCCGGATTGCTGACCCAAAGTCCGTGGTAGTGCGCTGCTGAGCGGTCGACGTAGTCCCAGCGGGAATATACGATTCGCCCATCGGCGAGGACGGAGGGATGCCATTCGTTTGTTTCGTGAAACGAGAGCGTTTGTATCTCGTGTCCGCTGGCGTCCATACGATGCAATGTATAGCTCGGCAGCGGCTCCCAGGGATTATGGCATCGGCCGAAACCTCCACGACGAGTTGACATAAAGGCGATGTCGCCATCAGGCAGCGGACAGGGATCGAAATCATCATTCGGCCCATTAGTAAGCTGACGGAGATTTGCTCCGTCGGCGTCTATAGCGTAGATATGAAAACACCGCCGTTCGGGCGAGTAATATTCCGGCTTGTTCGGCGTACGCTCAGCAAAGGCGAAGTAAATCGTCTTGGCATCGTAAGACAAAGCGAGAGTCGTATAATTTCCTCGCGGCAGGCGACCGTTAATAAGGTCGCGCACTTTCAAAGACCGGCCGGGCTCTTCGAGCATGTAAACACCTCCGCCCGCGATGTCCCCATAATCGTAGAAGTACCCGAGATACTCATGGAGCATCTGGCAGATGAAGCGGCGACGCTTCATAAAAACAATGGGCCTCGAGGCGATAAGGGGATTTTTCAGCGCCAAATTGCGTGTGGTAGAACGAATCCGACGATACAAAGCGAGTCGGGCCCGCTTATCTAATGAATCCACCGTATTTACCTGACTTCGCAGGCGCTCAAGAGTAACAGCCTGGGAAGTGACATCCGGCCCTGCGGGCATTTTGCGAAGGTCATTGAGAAGCTCTTCGGCACACTTATATGCATCACGCACAGCAGATGGCTCATCAGGTGTCCGGTTTCTCCTGCGCTCCTGAGCAGCCCAGTCAGCTTCGACCATTGCCCGCAGTGCTTCTGCATCGGCAGTGCTATCCTGAGCTTTTGCGACTCGACTGAGATCGCCGAAGTCAAAGAGGCTTTGTAGAAACACCCCTGTTAAGACTAAGATGATCAATCTGCGTAGATTCATAATATTCATAATACTCGAATTTGCTGTCTAATCCCAGACTCTTCTGCGGGCGTAAGCGTCCAAAAGATTTTCCTTGACGGGAAGGTGTCTGATTTGGTATAAACGAAAAGAGTAAAGCTTGTGCCTGCGCAGCCGGGCATCTGTGGCTTTGAGGTCATCCAGCAGGCGCAATTCTTATAATTTTTCGATAGAGGAGGAGTTCTTATGCAAGACACAGAGTTAGTTGTAACAGCGACTTTGTGCTTCGCAAGTGGAGGTTTTCACATTTCAACGAAAAATTCATATCCCGCCTCTGCGGGAACGAGTGTTTTGGTGTGTGGCCAAAGCGTAAATAGTTATTTTCAACTCTTTTTGAAGGACGACTATCATGTCTAAAAAATTGATTTGTTTGGTTTCTTTTGTTTTGGTTCTTGGTCTGACGAGTAACGCCTTTGCTCAGCCGGCTGACGGTCAGATCCAGCAGACGTTGGTTGCACCAGTCATCGATGGCTTGGAAGAGGACATCTGGTGGGGTGTGCTGGCGTACCCCATCGACCAGGTTGTTGTAGGTAGCGCTACTTCCATCCAGAATGAACTGGATTTTTCAGCAACATGGAAGGCGCTGTGGGATTCAACAAGGATTTACTTTCTGGTAGATGTCACCGACGACATTCTTATATTTGACTCCCCCGGAGAAGGGGCGTGGCCTAACATGCACTATGACGACTCTGTCGAAGTTCACTTAGATGCTGACAATAGCAAAGGTACTACCTATGCAACTGACGATTTTCAGTACGGCTTCCGTTGGGACGATCCTGATACTATTGGTACCGGAGGCAATTCGAATACTGACACTACGGGTGTCGAATTTGTGATTCTGGGCAAGACAAACCCGAAAGGTTATATCTGTGAGATATCGATTCCGTGGTCAACGCTGGGTACTACCCCGGGCTTAGGCGACTTTATCGGCGCCAACGTTGGGGTCAATGACGACGATGAAGGAGGTGAGCAGGAATTTCAGCTAACCTGGTTGGTAACCTCAGGTGACCAGTGGATGAATCCCAGCTTGTTTCCGACTATGGAGCTTGTTACTGCTTTGGCGCGCGGCAAGAGTTGGAATCCTAACCCAACTGATGGTGCCATGCTTGCGGATACATGGGTGAACCTTAGCTGGTCACCGGGAGCTCTTGCGGTCTCACACGATGTTTATGTCGGCGACAATTTTGACGATGTCAACGCCGGCGCCGAAGGCACGTTCCAGGGTAACCAAGCCGAGACGTTTATTGTTGTCGGCTTTCCAGGATTTCCTTATCCGGATGGTCTTGTTCCCGGTACGACATACTACTGGCGGATTGATGAGATCAATGACACCGAGCCGAATAGTCCATGGAAGGGTAACGTCTGGAGCTTTTCGGTTCCACCCAAGACCGCCTATGCACCTGACCCGGCTGATGGTGCCGAGATGGTAGACCCGGATATAATGCTTAGCTGGACGGGGGGTTACGGTGCGAAATTACACACTGTATATTTCGGTGACAATTTTGATGAAGTGAACAACGCCGTCGGGGGACTACCACAGGGAACTGCAACCTATACTCCCGGCACACTTAAATTGGCTAAGACTTACTACTGGCGTGTCGATGAGTTTGATGCCATCGAAACGTATAAGGGCGACATCTGGAGCTTTACTACTGAGGGAGCCGTCGGGAGCCCGGACCCGGCTAATGGCGCTGTGGATGTAAAGCAGACACCGGTTCTTACCTGGTCGCCGGGAGTCTATGCTGTTTCGCATCAGATCTATTTCGGCACAGATAAAGAGGCCGTACGCAATGCCGATACCAGTTCGCCGGAGTATAAAGGTGCCGGGGACCTTGGTTCCCAGAGCTTTGACCCCGGAAAACTCCAATGGAATACCACCTACTATTGGCGTATTGACGAGGCCAATAACATCAATCCCGATAGTCCGTGGACAGGCAGCCTCTGGAGCTTTACGACAGCCAACTTCCTTATCGTGGACGATTTCGAGAGCTACAATGACCTTGACCCCGCTGACCCCGAAAGCAACAGGATATTTAATGTGTGGTTGGACGGATACGACGACCCGACAAACGGTTCTCTTGTTGGTTATGAGAATCCTCCGTTTGCCGAGCAAACTATCGTTCACGGAGGCAACCAATCGATACCGCTTTACTACGACAACAGTGTTGGTTACTCTGAGGCGACTCTGACTCTGACTTATCCGCGTGACTGGACCGAGAATGGTGTCAGCACATTAACAATTTGGTTCAGGGGCGATTCTGCTAACGCTGCCGAGACTTTGTATGTTGCTCTCAACGGCAGTGCGGTGGTCAATCATGATAATCCAGATGCAGCGCAGATAACTGCCTGGACCGAATGGACTATCGACCTGCAGGCATTCGGTGTGAACCTTGCCAATGTGAATACGATTTCCCTTGGATTAGGCAATAAGACAAATCCGCAGGCTGGTGGTTCAGGGACGATGTACTTTGACGATATTCGGCTGTATCCACCGGCGCCCTAAGCTGTGCGATTCAGTTGGCCCCCATTGCTTCTTGCGAAGTAAGATATGGGGGTGTAGCTGATACGAAGCTCTCAAAGTTTGAGATTGCCACGTCCGCCTTTGGCGGACTCGCAATGACAAACGAGAGGGCAAGAGATTTATGTCAATTTGGGGCTTATGCCGAGTGATTCGGTATAGGCCCCCTTGTTTTAGTGGGCTGGAGAGAGTGAAGCATCGAAATAAGGCGGTCGAGTTACGTCTTTGCAAAGAGGATAAACAGCAATTATAATAAGCTCGATTAATTAAGCAAGGTGATACAAGGAGCTGCCCTGGTGCACAACGAGGCAATCGAAATCAAAGAAGGTACATTCACGGTTAAGACGTACGAGTGCCAGGCTGATGGCAACATCAAGATACCTTTGCTTATGCAGTATTTACAAGAAATTGCAGCTCTCCACGCAGAACAACTTTGTCTCGGATTCGGCAGGATGAATGAAATAAACAGCTATTGGGTGCTGTCGAACCTCAGAATAGAAATCGATAGATTTCCGAAATGGAATGATAAAATTACCGTCAAAACATGGCCAAGTGGATATACTCGTTTGATTGCAAGAAGAGAGTTTGTCTGTAAAGACCAATATGGTTGCGAGTTATTGAGAGCCAGCAGCGAATGGATGGTATTGAACAGACAGAAAAACCGACCGAAGAATCTATTCCGACTTGATATGAGGCTGCCTAAAAGCGGGCCCAAAGCGATATCAGGTGAACTGAACAGATTGGAACCGCGAGGCAGCTATAGTGACATTGAGCAAGTGCGTGTACCGTACAGCTCGATAGATATAAATGGACACGTTAATAATACAGAATATGTGCGATGGGGCATTGACGCATTGAGAAGAATATTCGCATTCAAGGGAAACATCCATTTCCTGCAAGCTACCTATTTGTCCGAAGTTTTTGAGGGGGATGAGCTTGATATACTCGTTTCTTCCGAGAGGAATGAACGCTTTTACGTTCTTGGAAGAAAGTCCGGCGGGGGCAGCAATGTATATGTAATGGAAATTTCCCGCTGACTGCTGCATTACCAGCAGGACAAACAAACACACTTGATAAGTGTACATTTTTGCCTTAAGGATGTGCTTACCCGGAAAGGCCCTGGTGTTGTCCCAATTGAAGATGATAGTCGCATCTTATTCGCGTCAGAATGGATGATTTCCCCTGGTGGGTACTACAGGATTTTACTACCAGAGATCGCGCTTTAAACGGTTTCTACAATTGCATCGCCGCTCCGGGTGTGTTATAATTATGGCAGGTAAACATACCAGAGATTTATTAACTTTCTTTGAAAAAGAAGGGCAAACATCATGCGCAAAGAAAACGCCTTTACACTAATAGAGCTTTTGGTAGTGATAGCTATTATTGCATTATTGATGGCCATATTGATGCCGGCACTGAACCGGGTAAAGAAACAGGCACGGACGGTAACCTGCCAGGCGAGCCTGCACCAATGGACACTTATCTGGTCGATGTTCACCACAGACAGGGACGGCTATTTTCACGAAGGTCTCGGCGGAGAGAGCGAAACGAGCGAGGGCAGATGGCCGGTCGTGATGCGGACGGAATACCGTGACCTGGATATGCGTCTTTGCCCGATGGCCACCAAACCTCTGTCCGAAGGAGGCCGGAATCCGTTTGCGGCATGGGGTGTCTTTTCAGACGGCTCCTACGGCAGCTATGGTTTCAATGAATGGCTGTGCAATCGAACCTCGGGCAGCAACGCGAGCAACTACTACAGGCATGTCAATATCAAGCCTGCGGATCAGATACCGCTTTTCGTCGATTGTTTTTGGTACGATGTCTGGCCGTTTCACAACAATGAACCTCCGCTATATGACGGCGCGACGGAAAACCTCGCCGGCAGCAATGAAATGCGGCGGGTCTGTCTAAACCGGCATAGCGGAGCGGTCAACAGCGCCTTCCTGGATTGGTCCGTCAGGAAAATCGGGCTCAAGGAGTTATGGACGCTGAATTGGCATCATAACTACGACATCCATGGTCCCTGGACCATTGCCGGCGACGTTCAGTCGACCGACTGGCCGGAATGGATGAGAAGCTTTAAGGACTACTGAGCAACTAATACCAATTGTAATTAAAAGCTGCGCTTTATATAAAGAGCAGCGAGCCATCCCCAAGCTGCGCTTGAGGCTGCCACACTTTTGTGCTAAACACAAGGAACGCATTAATTAAATGCAATTGGTATAATAAATCCGCGCAGGTAATCTCGCTTTTTCTTATTCTCTCCCTCCGGCCTACAGTAGCTCTTCCGTCAAAAATATGTATTTGCCATAATAGACACCATCGCTATGTTGGTGCCACCTATGAGCGGACTTCCGGTTAAACCATCGCGCCTCACTGACCGGGCGGCTGACTCAACTCCTTGATGAAAATGCGGCGGAACTGGAGGAAGGACGCTCCCCATTCTCCGTCCTTCCGATCACCGTGATGCTGCAATGCAATTGGCCCCTGAGCCGGGACGCCGGGCAACTGAGCGTTGTCGAGGACCAGCTTCCCGTTGAGCGTGACCGTCAGGCGGTCCCCCTTCATGATGATATGGAAAGTGTTCCATTGACCAATCGGCCTGTCCGCATTGACCTTTGGCGTTACCCCGGCGTGGACCTCGGGCGAAAACGCCGGATCGGTACGATAGCCCCACACCTCGCCCGAACCAACCGGCCAGCACCAGATGTTCACTTGAGACATGTGCCGGCCGCGGAGAAATATCCCCGAATCCGTGTTCGGAACCTCGATTAGCATTTCCTTGCCGGAATCGTCCTTCTTGTACGTTCCATCGGGGAGAATAATCCTGGCGGCCCGGTTGATGTAGGGACTCTTCTTGATCCGCCAGTCCACCAGCAGCTCGAAGTCGCCGTAGCTCCTTGCTGTCCACAGGTTTCTGTCGCCCCCTCCCTCATGGGGGTCACAGTCGATGACTCCCTCGACAACTTGCCAATCCTGGTTCTCGGACTGCCGCACCTTCCAGCCATCCAGGTTGATTCCATTGAACAGCGATACGAATCCCACCGGTACAACCCCGCCCGGTCCCGCAACGGCTCCCGGCTCGCAGACGGGTGTATGAATCGTCCGGCAGCACGAATCGGCCACCAGAAGAAAGCCGGCAAGCAACAGCAAGCATGGTATGATGCAAACAACACCTGACAGATTTGTTTTTTTCATAATCAAATAGAGCTAACAGTGAATGTTAAGCCAGGGTTCAGAATTAGTATTATTTCTGAATCCTGAGGTACCTTAACAAGGTCCTACTATTACTATTGAGCAGATGTTTCTACAAAGAACATCGGTTGCAGGCCACCGCCGGTCCATGGGAAATTGGTAATACCAGCAAACCAGCTCAATGCTCCGTCGTCATAATCGATGCCCAGCAGTGAGAATCCAACGCTGTCACCCACACCTGGTGGGAATACATCTGTTTCAAAGTCACCCTGCATAGCCGACCAGGGGATCTTAACTTCCACGGCCCAGTCCTGTGTTTCTGCATTGACGGAACCGGCATAGTCAGCCTGTGCCATGATATCCTTTGTGATCCAACCGCCGAAATCGTTCTTGGCAAAGGGACTTCCACTGCCGTCATCCGGCGCTATGGTGGGAATGTACATGTTTGCCGTAACCTCTTCCTGAGCCGTCTGACCAAAGACGAACTGGAGCGTGTCGGAACCATTGGGATTCGGTCCCACGAAACTGTAGTTATCATCCTGGACCGACACAGCCGCATAGAAGTATGTATCGTCCCACATGAAATAGTACGTGGCATTGAAATCCTCCAGGGAGGTCTCGGTGGATTGGTCGTTCAATTGACCCGCATGGGTAACACCCTCGAAATAGAGGTCTTCTGCGGTAAGCGTTTCGGCGTTAAAGACCAGCGCCTGTGCCCCTGTGTATTCTTCTGCGGAGACCCGGCCGTCGATGGTTATCTGCTGATCCTCAGCGAGTCTTACGCTATTCACAGGCCAAGTGAACTCTTGTTCCGTCACCGGCTCTTCGGCTTCTACTGTCAAGAAGACGTCATCAACATATATCATCTTGCCTGCCGGCGTTTTGGAGAAGAGCTGCACCTGAATAGTAGTCCGTTCACCGGGTTCATACACCGTATGAAGGGTGTATTCAAACGGGGTCCAGGCATCCAGGACAGGAGCTGTGAGTGCGTCCGTGAGGTTCTCGACTTTCCCGTCATACTCCTTGATGCGGAACCAAATAACCGAATTCTCGTCCCATGCATCGGCAGGGACATAGTAAGTGCCCCGAAGCGTAAGGGCTGCACCCTTCGGAATCCTATCCCATTCCTCGACATCCTGGGCAACACAATGGTACTGGTCAGTACCAAGGCCTTCGATCCCGAGAGATGTATCCCCGGAGACTTTCTGCTCCGTGGCCAGGGAAAAGAAACTGATGTCACCGGCACCCTGATGAGACCAGGGGTCCAGGGACTTTTCAAAGCCATTATTCATAATGTATTCGTCATAGAGCCTTATCCAGTCGATATCCACCATAACCAGCTCGTCATAATGGCCAAAATCGAACCGGAAGTTATTAATCCAGCTATCCCAGAAGCTATGTGTATCTATATATTGAACAAACCACTCATCAATGACGGGGACAGTGAAACCCCTGGAGCCATGTCCCCCTTCAACGGGAAACCAATACACGGCATGCTGAGGTTTCTGCTGATCGCTTTGGGTGCCGCTCCACTTCATGCGAACAGCGATACCCCCGATACTGTGGGCATAATAAGGCCCTGCGGGCGCAAAGAAGTAGGGATCAATAGTCCCTCCCGGTAAATCCAGCAACAGCGCTCCGTCGTTGACATCAAAGTAGGTAATTCGTTCCGTGTCGAAGTTCCACCAGCCCTGGGTATCGCCCGTTGTGTTGAACTCCCAGTGGGAGTTAATGTAGCCCCATTGGTCACCTCTTTCATCAATGACCGGCTCAGCAAGATCCACAAAGACGTCATCAAAATAGAAGACCTTATCGGCAAGCATCTTTGAATACAATTGTACGTCCAGGGCGGTTCGCTCCTGGGGTGTATAGGACAGCTCCAGGGAGCTCTCGCACTGGAACCACTCGTCAAACACATTGACCTCGATAGGTGGGCTGAGTTTTTCTTCGGTGCCATTGAACTCTCGGATCCGAAACCACAGCGAGGCGTTCTGGTCCCACGAGTCGGCAGGAACCTTCACCGCTGCATGTATTGTCGCGACATACCCTTTATCCACTTCCAGGCCGCGTTTGATAGGCTGAGTCAAGGCGATATAGTCTCCGGTTCCGATGCACTTGACTGCGTAGTCGAGAGAGTTTACATTCTCCCACTCGTTGTCATCAAAGCTGTTTGGATCGCCGACAACATCCCAACCTAACAGACCACTCCACTCGAATGTCTCATTGGTCAGATAGAGACTCTCAAGACGAATCCAGTCAATTTCAACCGTTCGCTCTTCGGGGACACCATCCCCCAGATCAAACCGAATTTGATTAATGGTCCCAGCCCAATCTTCCTGGTCCATCAGATCGACTAAAACCACTTTCCATTCATTGGGCTCAGGCGCAGAATATGGTATTTGTTTTGCATCGGGATTGAACCAGAAAAATGTTGTCCCCGGGGACGTGGTTGCATCCGCAGACCAGCGCATGCGTGCAAGGACACCTGTGATTTCACCGGCGTCCCACGGACCATCCCGGCTGCAACTAATGAAAGGGTCGTTCATATTAGACTTAATCGTGGCAACCAACACTCCGTCCCTGGCCTTCAAATCTGTAATACTTGCATTGGGTGTCCATCCCTCTGTATCATCATCTGTATCGAACTCCCAGGCCAATACGTTAGCTGATAACACAAAAATAATGGTACACATAAGCAGTGAAATAAATCGTCTCATTTTCCTATCCTCCATTAAAATGGTTCTCCTCACACCTAAATCCAGTGTTTGTAAAATACTGCGAAACCGTTATTATACAAAATCATTCGCTTCAAAGCAATTACACTTTTCTCAGATAGTGATTTACCGATTCAGGCGCATACTTGCGACGTCTCAAGGACAATTTCCACTCGGCAAACATTTCGACAGTGAATTGGCATCCCTTCAATCCTGGATGGTCGCTAATAAATCGCCTGAGCCAATGACATTTGATGCTGGTCTACTTCTCGGCATAATATTTATCTACAAAATAACATTAAAAGTGTGGTTATAAGTGTAGCACAATATTTGCCGAGATAGATGACACAGGAATAATTCCTCGCAAATATTTTGATGGCAAAAAGATAGGTCAATGGAGCCAATGGGATTCGAACCCACGACCTCTTGCATGCCATGCAAGCGCTCTCCCAACTGAGCTATGGCCCCAGACGATTTACTATTTATTATTTACTATTTTCTGTTTACTATTTTTATCTTTTGTTTACATTCTAAATAATTATCGATTAGTAATCAATAGTCATCGATAAAGAATATTAAGAAAAAACGATTTTGATTAAAAGACAAAGAATATTAATAACGGGGCGGGTACAGGGGGTTGGCTTTCGGCCGGCCGTGTACAGAATAGCACATGGGCTGGGGCTGTCTGGTGTTGTCTATAACGACACAAAAGGCGTTACTATCGAATTACAGGGCAAAGAAGAAAAAATAGCTGAGTTCTTAGTCCGATTACGGTCTGACGCTGATAAACCGCCATTAGCAGAAATAAAATCCTGTAACACAGTCGATATACCACTCATCAAAGGTGAAAGTCAATTTATCATCAGAACCAGCGATTCGCAAGGTCCACCGCTGTCGCAGGTAACCGCTGATATAGCCACCTGTCGAGATTGCCTTGCAGAGATGGCTGATAAAGAGGACTTTCGGTACGGCTATCCATTTATAAACTGCACGAATTGCGGGCCGAGATATTCAATAGTCAAAAACATTCCTTACGACAGGCCTAATACAACGATGTCGGTCTTCAAGATGTGCGATAAATGCGCTGCTCAATACACGGAGGTAACCGACCGTCGTTTTCACGCCCAGCCTGTTGCCTGCGGTAAATGCGGGCCGAAAATCCGGCTGACAGACAGCAAAGGAAAAACAATAGAAACGCAAACCGAAAAAGTAATCGCTGAAACCGCGCACCTACTTTCAGCCGGAAAAATTGTAGCAATAAAGGGTATCGGCGGCTTTCACTTAGCGGTCGATGCGCTTAATAACAAGGCGGTGGAGCGATTGCGGGAACGCAAGAAGCGGGACCATAAGCCATTTGCTATGATGGCTGATTCGATTGAAAAGATAAAAAAATACGCAGTTGTGAGCGAATCAGCAGAGCAGGTCTTAAAGAGTCCCCAAAGCCCGATTGTTTTATTACCAAAAAAAACAAACAGCTCAATAGCTCCATCGGTTGCTGAAGGCGTCAGCACTTACGGTTTTATGCTCTGCTATGCTCCGCTGCATTATCTTTTGTTCGAGCAGTTAAACAACTATGGAACAGATGTTTTGGTGATGACCAGCGGTAATATTTCCGATGAGCCGTTGATTTGCAAAAACGAACCGGCCCTGGAACAACTCGGCTGCGTTGCGGATGCTTTCCTGATGCACGATAGAGAAATTTACCGGCAGGTTGATGACTCGATTGTCCATCTTGTGGACGAACAGCCGGTTCTTTTAAGAAGGGCCAGAGGATATGTGCCGAGCCCAATCTTTACGGAAGAAAATTGTCGGCAGGAGATATTCGCGGCGGGAGCGGACTTGAAGAATACTTTTTGTTTCGCAAAACAAAACCAGTTTATCTGCAGCGAACATATAGGCGACCTTGAGGATGCAGAAGTTTATCATCATTACATCAATTCAATCGAGCATCTACGAAAACTATTTGAAGTTGAGCCCCAAGTTGTGGCCTGCGACCTTCACCCCGGCTATCTATCGACGCAATATGCTCTATCGTTGGCCGGTTCGAAGGTAATCAGCATTCAGCATCACTGGGCACACATTGCGTCGGTTTTGGCTGAGCACGGCCTGAGCGGGCCGGTCATTGGACTTGCCGCAGATGGTACCGGCTACGGAACAGACGGCACTATCTGGGGCTGCGAGTGCCTGATTGCATCATTAGAGAAATTTGAACGGTTCGGCCACTTGGCTTATTATCCTTTGGCAGGGGCGGATACGGCAAGCAAAGAGGCTATAAGACCTGCTCTGTCATTATTAAAAAAAGCATACGGCAGTAAATTTACTGTAAAGAAATTCGAGTGGTTGTTGAAGCGTATAGAGCCCGACATAAACAGATTACAGATTATATCAGAGCAACTTGAGAAAGGTGTTAATTGTGTAGAGACTTCCAGCCTGGGCAGGGTTTTCGATGCGATCGCCGCTTTGCTTGGGCTGGGCAGCTATAATCACTTCGATGCCCAACTGCCGATGGCCCTTGAGGCGGTAATTGAGAACGAGACTGAAGAGCAATATGATTTTGAACTTACAAACAGAACCGGAGAACCGCTGCAGCTTGATTTGGGCAAGATGGTAAAAGAGCTAATCGCTGATATCCAAAAAGGATTAACCAACAGCGTTATCTCGGCAAAGTTTCACAATTGCCTTGCCGCCGGCCTGCTCGAAATGGCTAAGGCAGCGAGAGAAAGCACAAAATTAAATACAGTTGCATTAAGCGGCGGGGTGTTCTGTAATCGATATTTGACTATTCGCTGCATTAAACTCTTGAAGAAAACCGATTTTTCCGTATTATTTAACCGGGACGTCCCGTCGAACGATGGCGGAATATCGCTGGGCCAAGCGGCTATTGCAGCACAGCTCGGTTGAAACACCTCCAAATAAGTTTGAGGGTGCCAGCCTGGTGAAATACGAAATACGAGTGACGAGATACGAACTATGTGTTTGGCAATACCGGCAAGAATAGTGGAGTTAGAGGGGGACAAGGCGGTTGTAGATGCGATGGGCAACCGCTGGAGAGCTAAAACTACGCTCCTGCCAGAAGCTAAATTAGGAGATTTGATTCTGATTCACGCCGGCTTTGCTATCTCGCTCGTCGATGAAGAAGAGGCAAAAAAGACCTGGCAGCTTATTGCAGAAATTAACGAATTCCAAGACACGCCAAATAAGATTTCAGGATAGAAATTGAATGAGTGAATGAGTAGGTGAGTAGGAACCTAAACTCATATACGCATTTACACATAAACGCATATACGAAATACGATGCTTGATAGAATTCAAAAAGCACAGAATCTTTGTGAAGCCGCCTGTGAGGCTTTAGGACGGCAAATCAATATAATGGAGGTCTGCGGTACCCATACGGTCTCTATTTTTCGCAGCGGGATAAGGTCAACTTTGCCTAAAAGATTGAAACTTCTATCCGGGCCGGGCTGTCCGGTCTGCGTTACCGACGAGGGCTATATCGATATTGTTCTGCAGTTAGCGGACCGAGACGATTGTTTAATCGCCACATACGGCGATATGATTCGAGTTCCCGGCAAAAGCAGCTCGCTTGAAAAAAAGCAGGCAAAAACCAACGTCAAAGTTGTTCTAAGCAGCGAAGATGCACTGCAATTGGCTAAGGACAATCCTGAAAAAACAGTTGTTTTCGTTGCAGTCGGCTTTGAGACTACTGCGCCGGCCACCGCTGTAGTGGTAAAAGAGGCGGCTGAACAAGCCATCGACAATTTTTGTATTTTAAGCGGGCACAAGCTGGTTGTGCCTGCAATGCGGGCATTATTAAGCGCAAAAAACGATAAAATAGATGCCTTTCTTTGTCCCGGACACGTCAGTGTGATAATCGGCTACGGGGCTTTTGCCGAGATTGTGGAAGATTTTGGTCGGCCGTGCGTAGTGGCCGGCTTTGAGCCGCTGCAAATAATGGAAGGAATCGGCGAAATCTGTCGGCAACTTACAGCCGGCAAAGCTGAACTAAAATCAATATACAACGCGGTGGTTACCGAGAAGGGTAACATCGCTGCTCAAAAAATCATCGATGAGTGCTTCGAGGCGGTTGACGGCTACTGGCGAGGACTGGGAAAGATAGAAAAAAGTACGCTCAAGCTAAAAAATAAATACAGTCGATTCGACGCCCTTACCCGATTTAACATAACCGAAATTCCAAGCGAAGAAAGAAAGGGGTGCCGATGCGGTGAAGTTTTGTGTGGATTGATAGAGCCGCCGGAGTGTGGATTGTTCGGTCAAAACTGTACGCCACAAGAACCGATTGGACCTTGTATGGTAAGCTCAGAAGGGGCGTGCGCAGCGTGGTTTAAGTACGGCGGTATCAGGACATCAGGATAACAGGGCATCAGGGTATCAGGATAGCAGGAATAATGAAGAAAACAAGCAAGCACGATAGAATCTTACTTGCGCACGGCGGCGGCGGACAACTGATGGATGACCTAATCCGCCACCATATTCTTCCGAGCCTCAACAATGAAGTCCTCGCTGAATTAGGCGATTCGGCAAAGCTGAATGTTACTTCGAACTCGCTGTGCTTTACAACGGACAGCTATGTTGTAAAGCCATTATTTTTTAACGGCGGAGATATTGGGAAATTAGCTGTTTGCGGGACAATAAATGACTTAGCTGTTGCCGGTTCGAAGCCCGTTGCTCTGTCGTTGTCGTTAATAATTGAAGATGGCTTTGAATTCAAGCTGCTCGAAAAGATTTTAGCCAGTGTAGGTGAAGCCGCCCGCCAAAATAATGTCAGTATTGTTACCGGCGATACCAAGACTGTCGAGGCCGGTGCGGCTGATAAGATTTTTATAAACACATCCGGAATCGGAGTAAAATTAGACGGCGTGGAGATGGGTTTCGAAAAGATTGCGGTCGGGGATAAAATCATTATCAACGGCACAATAGGCGACCATGGGATGACTATTATTTCGCAGCGAGAGGACATCAAATTTCAATCGCAGCTGCAAAGTGATTGTGCGGGCCTGGCGGAGTTAACCTGTGAACTGTTGGAGAATACGAACGGTATAAGATTTATGCGTGACCCGACCCGCGGTGGATTAGCCGCGACACTGAACGAAATCTCAAGAAGCAGCGAACTGAGCATCGAAATTCGCGAAGCTGATATACCGGTCAAGCCGGCGGTACAGGCAGCAGCCGATATGCTTGGTTTCGACGTGCTGACAATCGCAAACGAAGGTAAATTCATCGCGATTGTCTCGCCGGAATCAGCAGATGATTGTTTGAAGATTTGTAAGAATCACCCGTTAGGCAAAGAGGCAAAGATAATTGGTGAAGTTTGCCAGAGCCGCGATGTGCCTGTGGTGGAAATGATAACGCAAATCGGCGGAAAAAGAATTGTGCAGATGCCATACGGGCGAGAACTGCCGAGGATATGCTGATGCACGAAATGATGGTGGCTGACAGCCTGTTGACGACAATATCAGACGAAGCTGCAAAACACAATGCAAAGCCTGTCGGGGCCAAAATCAGTTGTGGAGCGCTTAATCCTATCAACGACGAAGCACTATGTTTTGCTTTCGAGGCAATAGCCAAAGGTACATCTTGCGAGGGCGTGAAATTAGAAATAGAGCATAAGTCAATACAGGCTCAATGTAAGAATTGTAATCAAGACTTTGATGTTGAACTTTCGTGCCCAAGATGTCCGAAGTGCAGCAGTGAAGATTTTGAATTGCTGGCCGATGCGCCTTTGATACTGGAAGAGATAGAATTACAAACGGATTAATACTATGAAAAAGATTGATATTGGTAAGAAAATTCTCAGCGAAAACGAGAAATATGCTTTTGAAAACATTCTGTTTTTAACTGAGAGGAAGAAATTATGCCTGAATATGATATCGTCCCCCGGCTCGGGTAAAACCACAATTCTTGCCAGGACGATAATCGACTTAAAAGACAAAATTAAAATCGGTGTTATTGAAGGCGATATACAGACCGACATAGACGCTGAGAGAATCAGAGCAACCGAAGCACCTGCTATTCAGATAAATACCGAAGGCGCCTGTCATTTATCAGCACTTCAGATAAGCAAGGCACTTAAAGAATTGCCTGTCGAAGATTTGGATTTGATTTTTATCGAGAACGTAGGCAATCTGGTTTGTCCATCCGCTTTTGAATTAGGTGAGACCGGCAAAATAGTTGTACTATCCGTTGCAGAAGGGGACGACAAGCCAGCCAAATACCCTGCCATTTTTGCAAAGTCAAAGGTGCTGTTAATAAACAAAATTGACCTACTACCAGGTGGGCAGGTGGATTTTGATATTAAACGAGCGAAGGCCGATGCCTGCAAACTAAATAAGGGAATTAAAATCTTCCTAATATCGGCCAAGACCGGTGAAGGTATGACCGACTGGTATGACTGGCTGCTAAAGTCGGTCGAAAAAAACAGCGTGTAGTACCAAGGGGTACGTTATGGACTGTCTGCTATTGTTTTTGATTGGTAGAGACCGTGTGTGCGAATATAGTCGGCAACGGCAGGCGTGAGCATATCGGTTACATCACGACCGGCAGCTAATCTATCTCGTATTTCGGTGCTGCTTATATCAATCAAAGGGGTCTGGATAACATTTTGCCGGAGTTTTTCGATGCGCCCAGGGCCCCATAGAGCCTCATATTTGGCAAAATTCGGGGGTTCGCAGCCGGCTCTGTACATAGTGGTTAAATTACAGGCATCAAGCAGCTCGACAATTTGGTGCCAATATGTCAAATCATCGACGCTATCTGCACCCACGAGCCAATGGATTAAAGTGTCGCTGCCGTACTTGGCCTGGAACTGCTTTATGGTATCCAAAGTGTAACTCGGCGCCGGCTTTTTCAATTCGCAATCACTTACTTCAAAACTCTCTTGTTCGGCGATTGCAAGAGCTATCATTTTAAGGCGATGAGCATCATTTGCTTTCGGCAGGAAACCTTTGAGCGGAGAGCGCTTTGCAGGAATGAAAATGATTTTCTCTGCGCCGATATGTTTTGCAGCATCCGCAGCGACAGTAGTATGGCCGAGATGAATGGGATCGAACGTGCCGCCAAACAAAGCTATTTTTCTTTTTGCCATAAATAGTTAACAACTAAACTGTGCGTTGTTGAAAAAATATTACAAAGTAAATTAAAAAACTTTAACCAATAAAAACATTAGAAAAAAATAAAACAGTTAACGTGTAATCTGACTTTTATTTTATTCTTACGTTCCATAACACTTTGAAAACATATTACATAGTGACACAATAAAAAACCTTCTCTGATAATCAAAAACGCTGAAATCAACCTATAAGTTAAGTAAATTGACTCCAACAAGGGTAATTATAACAAAGCAGCTTTTCAATTTTAGTAAGAACCTCATTTACAATAAAACAATTTGCATCGTTTTGTTAAAGAGTATGTTAAACAATATACGAGGTTGTGTAAAACACTGATGACAAAATTTTTGTCAAGTATTTATAAACTTTTGGTCGATAAAAAAAATATGAAAAATAATTAACTTTTTTGTTTGATTCTTTAACGAAGTATTTTATTGTAAATAAGTATTGTAATGTTAAATAAAATGTAAAAGGATTTTTGGTCAGCCAAAAGGAGGTGACAAAATAATGGCAAAGAAAAAAGCGAAGAAGAAAGCCAAGAAGAAAGTAGCGAAGAAGAAAGTAACGAAGAAGAAAGCCAAGAAGAAAAAGAAAAGATAGCGTAGCAATTTAGTCAAAAGCCCGCTTGTCCTTATGGCTATGGATTATGGTGGGCTGCCGGTTAAAGCCGGTTGTTTCAGCCGTAATCAACTGCGGCAAGTTATGCGAAAATGGAAGGTTTTCTCACTATGACAAAACCTTCCATTTTTTATTTATCAACAGAACCACAGTTATAGCTCCTTCATAACACCTCTTAATACTAAAATTATCCCTACACCTCAGGAACAACTGCCTTCTTGCAATTAGCGACCAATTCTTTATACTATTCTTCGATACAGATGGAGTTTTTTGTAATTTTCGAGGGCGATTTGCAAAGAGAATAACGATATGGACTATTTCAACTATAAAAACGGCAGGCTGTTCGCAGAAAATGTAAGTGTTGAGAAAATCGCTGACGAGGTCGGCACGCCGGTTTATATCTACAGCAAGGCCACTTTCAAGGAGCACCTGCAAAAGATTCAGCAGGCATACAGCCTGCTCGATACTACTCTTTGCTATTCCGTTAAGGCCTGCGGTAATATAAATATCCTCAAATTTATGGCCGAGACAGGCAGTGGATTTGACATTGTCAGCGGTGGGGAGCTGTACCGCGTTTTGCAGGCGGGGGGCGAACCATCAAAAATCGTCTATGCCGGTGTCGGTAAAACCGATACCGAAATCATCGAAGCACTCAATGCCGACATCGGCTATTTCAATATCGAATCAGAAGCAGAGCTGGAAAACCTGATTCGATTAGCAAAACAAAAAGGCAAACAACCGAAAGCTGCTCTGCGCGTCAATCCGGATGTTGCCTATAAAACCCACGCCTTCCTGACCACAGGCAAAAAAGAAACAAAATTCGGCGTCGATATCGAGCGGGCACTGAAAGTCTTTGCTGATTATGGCGACAATACGGCGGTGAATCTCTGTGCGATTCATGTCCACTTAGGTACCGGCGGCAAAAAGATTGATCCGTACGTTGAAGCCGTCAAAAAAGTCTTACCGCTTATTGACCAGCTCCGCAGTAAGGGCCACACTATCGAAGCTCTCGACTTAGGCGGCGGCTACGGCGCCGATTATGAGTCCGGCACTGTGCCTTCAGCAGCAGAGTACGCAGCAGGCATCGTTCCGCTGCTGAAAGACAAGAACATCAAACTCATCTTAGAGCCAGGCAAAAGCATCTGCGCCAATGCAGGGATAATGCTAACTCGCGTGCTTTATATCAAACACGGCGGCAGGAAGAAATTTGTTATTGTAGATGCAGGGATGAACGATTTGATTCGTCCATCGCTGTATGACGCGTTCCATTTCATTTGGCCTGCGAAGGTGGATGAAAAGTATGTTCCCCGGCAGCGTGGGAAGGATTTGCGGCTGGACGGTACCGAAGTTGTTGATGTAGTCGGTCCGATCTGCGAAGGTGCGGATTTCTTTGCGAAGGACAGGGCCCTGCCACCGGTGGAACGAGGTGATTTAATCTCTGTCTTTACGGCCGGGGCTTACGGCTTTAGTATGAGCAGCAATTACAATGCCCGAGGTCGAGCCGCCGAGGTGCTCGTTGGCGGTGACAGCTTCTCGGTCATCAGGAAACGCGAAACCTATGAAGATTTAACAGCACTTGAAAAGTGACATAAAAGCGTGTCTTTATCATGCTTTTCTGTCATCCTGAGCGAAGCGCAGCGCAGTCGAAGGATCTATCCGTATCTCGTCGTTCGTGCCTCATATCTCAATTGACGATTTACTGACACCTACACAAAATGCAGAAAGCATAATCACCGTCCTGCCATTCTTAACACGACCAGGACACCTAAAAGACCGAGCAGTAGCACTGCGGCTCTCAATATTCGCATGAGTTGTGTTCTGGGCTCCAAAAGCTTCCACACAAAGGCCCAGAGAGCCACGATAAGCAATATTCTCAAAATAAAAGATATTAAGTCTGTGAGCATAGTCATATAATATCCCATTTTAACATATAAAGTCAAGTGTTATTTGCCTATATTAACATTTATATTTAAAAAATGTGGTCGCCTGCAAGGCGGCAGGCTGATTTTTGAGGGAATATATCACTTTATCTTTGTCTATTGTCAGCCCAGAGACAGGCATAGGACTTGCTCTATCTGTTTGCAACTCTCGAAACTATGGATTATAGACAATATAAAAACCTTTAGACTTGTTCATAAAGGCCATAAACAGATTTTTTACGCCCGTCATAAGCTTGATTAACCACAATTTCAATACTGATAGGTTGGTTTGGGGGGGTATTCTTATCAGATATTTTAAATAGACAGGACTTTTTTGATTAGTCTTATATTTTCATCTTGTAGTCTTAAAATTAAAGTAATTTAAAAGATATGCCGAGGACATTGCCAGTGTGTTTGTAATTTGTTTGTTTTATTTAACTCAATTTAGGAGAGAAGACGATGCGGTTTCTTGAAGAAGCAAAAAGATGGCTGGGCGAGATTACTGAAATTGCCTTGTTGTTGATCGCCCTTGGGATTGCTATTGAAATCCTATTTGGCGATGCGGTTCCTTTCTTTGGAGGAATTGTTACCAATCTTACCGCCCTACTTAGCACTCTGGGCGAGAACGGGCTCGTTGGCTTGATTGCTCTGGCAATTATCCTCTTCCTGTTTTACAGAAAGAAAGCCTTCTCCCATCCTCAGAATTAGACCAGGTTAAGGCGTTAGGTTAGTGGGGGCCAATCGGTAGCGCTGTCAGTCTGAGTACTATGACATTTTACTCTGTGATAGCGATATCGGTTGGCTCCGAATTTTACAGAGGAGGGATTGACCTATAACGCCCATCTTCAAACCATAGGCTGCCTTACTGTCTTCTATGTACATGCTTGTTCCGTTAAGGTGAATTTAACGACAATTAGCCTTAACACATTCCAGATAGATGTGAGATTTTGAGCCTATCCGAATAACTATCCGTTTTCGCCTGTCATTCTGAACGGAGCGTAGCGAAGTGAAGAATCTCCTCTTCGTTGGCCAGATTCTTCGGCTTCGCCTCAGAATGACAAAGGATGAGAATAAATATCGAACAAGAAACGTTCTATTTAGAAACTTTATCGGTGATGTGACAGGAATTACGAGCCAGGAGATTAGAAGTTTCGTTCGACGAAGCCGGTATCGATTTTGTTTTTGACGAAAAGATTGTGTGAGAGTATGTCGAGACAGGCGGGTATCGTTGTTTTGATTGGCTCGATGACAAATTCCCGCAAAGCTCTTCTCATTGTGGCAATTGCTTCAGTTCGCGTTCTCTGATGGACAATAAGCTTGGCAATCATCGAATCGTATTTCGTTGAGACCGTCCAGCCCTGATGGACGTGTGTATCGACTCTGACGCCGGGGCCGCCGGGCGGAATATATCTGGTAATTGTGCCGGGCGAAGAAGCGAAATTATTTTCAGGGTCCTCTGCGTTTATCCGGCATTCAATTGCCACACCGGTTTGCTTAATGTTTCTCTGGCTAAATTTGATAGGTAAACCGGCGGCGATTTTCAACTGCCACTTAATCAAGTCGTGGCCTGTAACCATTTCAGTAACGGGGTGTTCGACCTGAATTCGTGTATTCACCTCAATGAAGTAGAAATTTTTATCTTTGTCCAACAGAAACTCAACCGTTGCGGCATTGACATATTTAGCCTTTTTAATAATTCTCAAAGCAGCTTCGGCAAGCTGCCCTCTGGTATGCCTGTCCAGGACGGGACAGGGCGATTCTTCAATCATCTTTTGATGTCTCCGCTGAATGGAGCAGTCCCTTTCGTAAAAGTGTAATACGTTGTCGTACTGATCGGCTATTACCTGGACTTCGACGTGCCGGGGTTCCACTATATACTTTTCCAGATAGATGCGTCCGTCACCAAAAGCAGCTTCGGCTTCGGCACGTGCTGCGCTAAATGCCGAGCGCAGACTAATATCATTATGGACAGCTCTCATCCCTCGTCCGCCGCCGCCGGCAGCAGCTTTTATTATTACGGGGTACCCCATTTTGCTCGCCAGTTTTAGCGCCTCGGATTCATTTTCGATAGCACCATCGGAGCCGGGCACTACCGACACATCCGCCTTGCGCGCCAGCTCGCGCGCCTGGATCTTGTCGCCAAGCAATTGCATTGCCTCAACAGGCGGGCCAATGAATATTATTCCACACTCCCGACATATCCGCGCAAAGTTTACGTTCTCGGCCAGAAAACCATAACCGGGATGAATTGCCTCAACGTCCGTAATCTCGGCGGCACTTATAATACGGGGGATATTCAGATAACTTTCGGCACAGTCGGGCGGCCCAATACAAACGGCCTCATCAGCAAGCTGCAAGTATGGAGCATCTTTATCCGCCTCGGAATAAACTGCCACTGCTTCGATACCAAGCTCGTGACAGGCACGGATGATACGCAGGGCTATTTCACCACGATTTGCTATAAGAATTCTTGAGAACATAATTCAATTTACTATTTATTATTGACTATTTACTATTGTTCTCCCGTCCCTGATTTCTGTCCTTCTTCTCAATAATCAATAATCAAATATTAGTCCGGCTTGACCCTGAAAAGCACCTGGCCAAATTCAACAGCCTGGCCATTGGTTACAAGCATTTCAGCAATCGTTCCGCTGATCTCGGCTTTTATCTCATTCATAACCTTCATTGCCTCGATTATGCAAACGAGCGTCTGCGGGCTGACTTTGGAACCGACTTCCACATAATGCTCAGAATCGGGGCTTGGCGTCGCATAGAATGTCCCAACGATAGGTGATTTTATCTCCACCAAGTCCTCCGCACTCTGTTCGGCTTGCGAGGCATAAGTTTGAATCAAAGCCTCAGTACCTCCGGGGCGGGCAGGTGCGGCGCCAGGTTCCGGCCTCATCGCCGGCATAACACTTACAGCCCCGCCAACGTCGGATTGAGGCTGGTGGCGCTTTAGAAAAATCTTATCGTCACCGTGCTTTATCTCAACCTCAAGAAGCTCGTTCTCTTTCATTATCTCAATGAGTTCTTTTATTTTCTTCAAATCAGTATCATTTTCCGCCATCGCCGAATCCTTTCCTTGCAACGTGAATCGCTCTGGTCTGGGCGAAGCCCGCCGTAGCCCGACAATCCGGATGAGTATAACCAAAAGGGGCGTTTTTGCAAACAATTTTTGTTACACCCGCGAGACGGGTGTGGCCAGATTTTTTGGCAAGTGATTTTAAGTTCATTTTGGCGTTGCGGAAATTGGGTTTGTTTTTTTGGGCCGGAAGGAGGTTTCATTTTCATAATCCTCTATAACATATAAGTTTGCGTTCATTTTGGGCCTTTAACGAAATTGGGTTTGTTTATTCGGACTGTGAAATCATCTTTTTTTCTGTAATCCTTTGTTAAAGTTAAGTTTACGTTCATTTGGGCTTTTCGTAAATTGGCTTTGTTTGGGTTTGAATTGGGTTTGTTTTTATATCCCGCCAGCGGGATAAAAATTTCATAATTCATTGTTAAAATAGAACTTACGCTCATTTGCAATCCGCCTACGGCGGACAAGATTGGGTTTGTTTTGCATAAAAAGAGCTGATTTGTAGAGGGTTCTCGACAGATGTAGAGGGCGGAGGGAGTGAAAAGTGAGCTAAAGTGCCTAAAGTGCCTAAAGTGAGCTAAAGTAAAATAAAGTGAACTAAAGTGCCTAAAGTGACTAAAGTGAGCTAAAGTTGGATGAGAGAAGCGGGATTCTCGATTCTCGATACTTGATGCTCGACCCCGGCGCGCCGGGACAGGGTTGCTGGATACTCGATACTGGATTCTCGATACTGGATTCACGATACTGGATACTCGATACTGGATACTGGATTCAAGAATCT
>DATKYR010000001.1:0-17015 GCA_035528395.1 Sedimentisphaerales bacterium | reverse complement strand
ATATCGCTGCCCCAGTACTCTAACTAATTCTGCTTTTGCCTGTGTGCTGATTTTGTTGTCCATCGTATACCTCCAGTTTTTGGTAACATTCTAATGAGGCAACGACGGAACTTCGGTAACAAAAATTATGAGTCAATGCGCCTTCAATGACAGTTTTTTCCACCCTTTCTTCTTAACACTTATCCTTAGCTTATGACCGTTATTGGCCCTTGACAACCACATATGTTTCCATTTGCCAGAGGATAAACAGCCTTTCTCGAAGTGTATGTCGAGGCTTTTTCTGTTTCTTTTTGATGCGTTTCTGAAGGATTGACACCTGCATCTGTAGCTGTTCAACCATGTCTCTGAGAAAGATAATTTCCTTGTCTTTGGCGTCCACCTCCATGGCAGCAAGGCGTTTTAAGCTCCGTTTCCGAACTATGCCTGAAAATCGAGCCGCAATTACGACTGCTTTGATGATCAGCAATACGGCAAAGTTGGTGATGTCGGGATTCTTGTCCATGATGTCTCTTTTATGCTCCTCCAAGGTATACAGAAAGCCAATTTGAGATGGAAATTATAGCAGAAAGTGGGCAAAATGGCGAGAGAGGAGCCCAAAGATGTAAATATCTATTTTGTAAAAGGTTAGACTAAATGTCACGTGGTACTATTGGCCCTTGACAAGCGCAGAGAGAGCCAGAGGAATTTGAAGACCGGAACAGACGGCGCTAATGTCACCGAATCTGTCTTGGCGTCCTGCTTGGCGCTTTTGTGCGCCGGACAACGCCCGACTATGCCTTCAGGTTAAAAGGTAAATGCCGCTCACGGTATCGAAAACGGCGTTTTTGAACGAGGCCGACGCGACTTGAACGCGCAACCTTCGGATCGACAGTCCGATGCTCTAACCAATTGAGCTACGGCCCCTTATTCTAAATTAAAGTATAATTTAACAACACAAGGACTCTCATGTCAACTGTTTTTCTATAAAAGAAATGCATCTGCATCTAAATTGTGCTTATAGTTTATATGTTTATGCTCTTATTTTCTCGAAGACTGTGAGCGTCTGACCACTGGTTGCGATTTGCTGCTTTTCTTATGAATTTGCTGCAAGACTTTCATTGCTTTTTTCACATTAGCGACCTTTACAACACCGGTTGCCCGACCTCCCTTTGCACCTGCAGTGCAATATGCATACGAAATATTGATGTGATTCTTTGCCAGTTTTTCAGCAACTTCCGCCAGCGCTCCGGATTTGTTGGTCAGGTTTATACACAAAACATTGGTCTCGTTATAAGGCATATTTAGTTTTGCCAGGATCTTTTTTGCTCTCTCCGGCGCAGCAAAAACCACCCGCATAACCCCGTGTTCCACAGAATCCATCATTGTTATCGCTACAATATTGATTTTAGCTTTTGCAAATTCGCTGAGTACCCGAGCCAGCACTCCCGGCTTGTTGACCATAAAGATCGAAAATTGTATCTCAATGTACATAACATCTGCCTCTTTGACAAAATTCTTTCCTATTCTCGCAGGCATAACATCTAACGTCTGCTAAAGTGGGAAGAAGAAGTCAATCTGTTTTCGTTATTTTGATAGCACTTTCTCTGTCCGGAAAAAAATTAAACACCTTATCAAGATTGGTTATCTTGAAAACTCTGTGTAATTGGGGATTTATTGCACTTATCATAACTTTGCCTTTATACGTCTCCAGCTTTGCCCGGATGTCCAGCAGCAGCCCCAGCACCTGGGAGGAAAAAAACTTTACACCCTCAAAATCGAATATCAGCCTCTGTGGTTGATTTTCGTCAATAAACTCCTTTATCTTTTTTGTAGCATTGGCTATACCTTCTACATCGCTTATTGATGCAGATTTGAAAGCCACTATTGCGATATTTGACTCTATCGTCATTTCCATGCCAATTTCTTCGGCCATATCAGATGATACTCCCGGCAAATTAAAGCCTAAGTTATTATCTCATATCTAATAACTTTCGTCGAGCACCTGTTTATTTTTGCCTATTCCCAAGCATTAATCAATACCCATTTATTAATAATCAATCTTTTTTTGTACTGACCGCAGCCGATAAAGTGTTCATATGATTACTGTTTCAGCTTTAGATTAGCAAAATAGCAGTGTGATAGCAAGTAAACTAATAACTTTTAGCAAGAGCTTGTCCCTGTCATAGTTGGAGGTTTGTTGGCTACTCCATTGGTTCATAGTCTATGCCACCTGTGATTGTGTGTCAACTGATGCATCTTCGGCCAGGTCCTTCAGCTTCGCCTCCAGCATCCACAAATGCTGATAACCCATAATCCGCCTGAATCGCTCCTCCATATCCAGCAGCGACGCAGCCACCCAGCGAACCACCATGGCGTGATTCTGCCAGTTCTTCACACGACGTGTGCGGCTGCGAATCCCGCTGTTAGGCGATTCAATCAGATTCGTCGAGCCAAGACAGCGACGAAGAGTCTTTGGCAATCCCAACGCATTGATCGTAAATATCTCATCCAGGCCTTCAAGGAGACTGGATGCCGCAGAAGGATACTCCTGCTCAAGCCATTTCGCCAGTTGCTTAAGTTTCTTTTTGCCTTTGCCGGCATCCATAGAAAACGCCGCCTGCATTGCACATTTGACCTGCTCTTGCTGATCACGCGGAAGATAACGCTGAACGTTGCGAATCTTATGATTGCGGCAACGCTGCACAGGATTCTTTGATCCGTACACCGCATCGACCGCACATCTCAAGGCCTTACTTCCATCGATCACAAACAGCCGAAGACGATCCTGCTTAATGCCTCTATCAACCAGATCCATGAGAAGATCTGTTGCTACCCGGCTGTTTTCACTGGAACCTTCTCGAAGTCCCAGAACATGCTTATGGCCGCCACAATCCACACCTAAGGCCACGATAACATGACAATCGCCGAACTGAATGCCGTCGATATAGATCGCCAGAATATCAACTTCGTCAAACCGACGCTCGCACAGTTGCTTGAACTGCTTTTCGCTGGAGGCCATAAACTCCCGGCTGATCTGAGATTTGCTTACCCCAACCGTATCGGCCATCTGCGGCAGAATCTCTTTGTATTTTCGGGTTGAGACACCTTTCATAAGAATCTCCAGAATCCGAGAACCGAGACGGCTGTTTGTGATCAGGGCCTCATAGGCCGGAACAGGCACTTCCTTGCCGGGACCTTTGCCCTTCTTGCGCAACCTGGGTTTTTCAACACGCAACTTGCGTTCACTCAACGAGACAACACCAAACTGGCGACCATGCCAACCGATATCGCCTCGAGCCTTGCCTGGTTGTTTGAGGCCGGCTATCTGCTGAGCACTCAATAGTAGCACCGCCTCGATAGCTCCCTTGCCAACCACATCGATCAGTTCGTCGACAGCCTGCTCGGTGTTACAGATCAACTCAAGAAACGGCAGCAGTAACTGACCGTCCTTGCTCAAGAATTCCGCGATCTTTCGACTGTCGAGCTTGTCAGCGATTTGGTAGAATTTCTTTGCCATGGCTACTCCTTTCAAAATTGTTCAATTTACTGTCTGACCTGATTCTACGTAAAATCAGGCCGGAGTAGCCATCGCTTTTTTCAACCTCCAACTATGGATGGGACAAGATCCCGAATTTCCTTGATTTTTACAGTCTAATTTGATATAATATGGTTCTTATGTAGTATGTCGTATGTGGTATGTCGCATAGGATATAGCAAATCGTCAAAAGGGGGGAAAGGCAAATCAAAAATCAAATAGAAAAAAGCAAAATCACATATTAAAAATTAATGCTAAATCATAAGATAGACACAGAGCGATGGGTGGCAGCCACTGGGCGAATGCAGTGAGCGAAGTGGATGGTTTTCTCTTAAAATAATGGCCGGGTTTCCTTGTCAATTCTGATTGGTTTATCGACGCCATTGAACCAGCATTTAAATGGCCGTATAAAGGACAATTTGGGGTGAAGATGGGGAATTTGCTTGACTTTTGGCCGGAATTCAGTATAATATGATAAAATCATAATAGTTCATCATTCATAGATAACAGACATCAGATTTCAGACAAAATACAATGGCTATCATCTCAAAATGCTGTCAAACAACGTCTTTTTTTGCCAGAATTGCTCAAAAAAGTGGAGAAATAGTGAGTAAAATTGAGACTAATTTGAAAAAACAAAGCCAATTTGCCGGCCTTTGGCCGGAAATCCGAAGCACTCCGTAAGGAGTCCCTGGGACGAAATCCGAAATCCTCCACAGGACCCCTAACGGGGGAAACAATATCAAATGTTCAAAATCAGGAATTTTCAAGACAAAACCACAACCAAAACGTGCGAAAATACGCCGAATGTGGCAGAAAGTACGGCAAAATGAGGCTAAATAGTGAGAAAATTACGATTAATTTGAAAAAACAAAGCCAAAAGCCAGCCTTCGGCTGGAAATCCTAAACACTAAATGCGAAATCCTAAACAAGGATATTTGACAGTGGACGATTTGAAAAAACAAAGCCAATCGCCGGTCTTCGGCCGGAAATCCTAAATACTAAACCCGAAATCCTAAACAAGACAGATGGAAGCCAAATGAAAAAGCTAATTTGAAAAAACAAAGCCAATTTCGAAAAGTACAAATAAATTTAAGTTCAGTTATAACAGAGGAATATGAAATCTAACCTGCCTTCGGACTGCAAAAAAACAAAGCCAATTCAAAGCCAATTTCGAAATCCCGCGAACGCACCAAAGCAGGGGGGAAAGGGATATCAGGAACGAATGCGATAAAGGCCTCGCAAATGACGGATGCTGAAGGTCAAAACTAATAAAGCGGCATTGATTCTGTGCTCTTTATGATTGTTCTTGTTTCTTTGAAAAAACTGTGTATAATCTGCCGGTCGTGAAAGAATTTTGACAATTTTATGGAGAGAATATGAAATGGCAAAAGCATTGAAAGCTAATGCGGTAGTTGGGCAATCCGGCGGGCCGACGGGCGTGATTAATGCCTCTCTGGTCGGAGTTATCGAAGAAGCCAGGAAACATCCGGAAATTGAGAACCTTTACGGTGCCGTTCACGCCGTGGCCGGTATGGTCAAGGATGACTTTATTGATTTGAAGAAACTGACGGCCGATACGCTGGAGGTAGTGGCGGCTTCGCCCTCATCGGCTATCGGAACAAGCAGGGATAAGCCCGATGAAGAATACTGTGCCAGAATCCTTGAGGTCTTCAAGAAACGCAACATCCGCTACTTTTTCTATATCGGTGGCAACGATTCGGCCAATACGGCTCATATTCTCAATATGATTGCAGACGAGGCGAAATTTGACATCAGGGCGTTTCACATCCCCAAGACGGTTGACAACGACCTGCTGGTTACAGACCACTGTCCGGGCTATGGAACAGCGGCCAAGTTCGAGGCGTGCGCCCTGATGGGCGACGACCTGGACAATCGTGCTTTGCCGGGCGTTAAGATCGATGTAATCATGGGCAGGCACGCAGGCTTCTTAACCGCAGCTGCAGTTTTGGGCAAGCAGAGAGAAGATGATGGCCCCCACCTTGTCTATGTGCCCGAAAGGCCCGTTTCGATGGACAAGTTCCTCGCCGATGTAGATGTCGTCTGCAAGAAACTCGGCCGATGCGTCGTCGCGGTCAGCGAGGGAATCTGTGATGCCGACGGGATTACTTGGGCCCAAAAACTGGCTGAGCAGGCCGAGGTCGATGCTCACGGCAATATACAACTATCGGGAACCGGTGCCCTCGCGGACTTTTTAGCCGCCGAGGTCAAGAGCAAGCTTAAGGTAAAGCGGGTCCGGGCCGATACCTTCGGCTATCTCCAGAGGAGCTTCCCCGGTATTCAGTCGCCTGTGGATGTTCAAGAGGCACGCTGGTGCGGACGTCATGCGGTTAAGTATGCTATGACCGAAGATAGCGGCTCAGTGGCAATAAGGCGCCTCGGCAATGGTGCTGATTATAAAGTTGAATTATTCCGCACCGAGCTTAGCAATGTGGCGGAGAAGACCAAACCTATGCCGGATGAATTCATTAACGATGATGGCAACGGAGTAACCGATGCCTTTATCGAATATGCGATGCCGCTCGTAGGCGAGTTGCCAAAGACTGAATATCTGGGTAATTATCCGAGGATATAAGAAAAATTCAGGTGTCGATTGGCTCATTGCATTTTTATATCTACGACCTAATCGCCAAAATCAGCCCGCCAGAAGCAGTCGAATACTTGAGAGACTTGCTTGTCGGTTGGTTGGCAGAGTGTATTGTGGCAATTGTATGTCCACCAGAAAGGCCGTTGTCTGCAGCAACGTCGCGTACGTTTTAGCTGTTGAAGCGTATCGTGCCAGTAATACCTTAGTTCTATGATAATCTAAAGTCAGTCTTGGCTGCCTGCATGATCGTTTTGCGATGAAGACTCAGGCATAATAGGCTTTATCTTATGGTCGTTGGCATCCAATTGCGGCCAGTCCGGCGCGGGGGTGTCTGGTTTCAGGACGTGCGGAGTGATAAAGAGCGTCAGCACGCTGTTTCGAGTCGCCTTTTGAGTTTTCCTGAACAAAGCCCCGAGCAGCGGGATGTCGCCGAGGAGCGGCACTTTGATAACGGCTTCGGTCATTTCCTGCTGACGCAGTCCGCCGATGACCAGGGTCTGGCCTTCTCGAACGGTGACCGTAGTTGTGGATTCCCGATTTACCTGTTCCGGCAGGCCTGCATCCGGTGTAAAAGTGAAGCTCCCGACCTTGATCGAGACCACCATGCTGATTCGCCCGTCCGCTAAAAGGGTGGGGGTGATGCGGCCCGAGGTATCGGCCGAGATATCGCTCTTCTTAACGATGGGCCGGCCGGATACGTCATAGCCTTCATTGAAGAAATAATTCAGCGTCTTGCGAATCTGAATTGTGGCTTCCAGACCGCTGACAGCGACCGTGCGCGGGTTGGTCAGAATCGTGCCCTTGCCGTCCTGGACCAGTGCGTTCAGGCGAACAAAGAACTCCCGCGGCAATTTGCCCACGCCCTGGTAGAAGACCTGGCCGGTTCCGGGGAAGGTGGTAAGTCCGTCTAATGAAGCGTCCGGGCTCAGGTCGCGAATCGCATTGCCCATAGGCTGGAACATAGCGAACCGTCCCTCGGCATAAGTCCAGTCCAGCCCAAGTTCACGGTTGGCCTCGTCGGTCAGCTCCACGGCCAAAAGATCGACCAGAATCTGACTGGCCGGGGTGTCGATCAGTTTCAGATTCGCCTGCAGCTCGACCAGAAGCTCGGCCGGCCCCATGAACAACAGTAGATTGCGGGATGTGTTGGAAGTGACATACTGATTGTACTTGGTCGGTAACGATGCGAGTGCTTCTTCCACGGTCATGTGCAAAGGCTCAATCGTCCGAGTGACGATACCGGAATCGTCTGTGAAAGACTCTGGAGAGGCGGCCTCCGTTGTAATGGCGGCAGAGGTTTGCTCCTGCTGCTGCCCGGGCGATGTTACCTCGGCCGTAATTGACGCGGCCCGGCCCATTGGGGGCCCGTCGCAGGTCAGTGCCAGGGGGTTGATAAGTCGCTGCGGCAGGTCCACGCGATAAACATCAGGCTGCAGAATCCGGTCGGCTATGCTGATGATCTTCGAGATCGTGATAAGCAGCGACCGGCTGTCCGGCGACCACGAGATGTTGACCACGCCTTCATCACGATCATCACTGGCTTCTATCCGCTTGCGATCCAGCTCTTCGCTTAGCAGCAGAAGGTCCTCGGCTTTCCCCGTGGTCATATCATAGACGGTCAGAGCTGTCCGTAGGTTTTCCGGTCGCGAATCAGGCCCCCAGTTACGAACTGTGGAACGTCTGGTGAGAAAAGCGATTTTTGTGCTGTCATAGGACCATTTCATTGCCTCGAAGTCATCTAGTATTCCATCTTTTCGCGGGTAGCTGGTCAAAAGTACCTTGTAGCCACCACTGTTGGGGTCTATGAGATACAGCGTGTCGATGCCGTTACCCTGGATGTCAAAGCGATCCCCCTTGGACAATATGTAGCGTCCGTCCCACGACCAGTACGGATCATCGAGCTCAAGCTGGCTTTCCGTGGCGGGCGAGCTCGCCCTGGTCAGGTTTCTGGCATTACTTACGTCGGCTCGGGCCACCCATGCATCGCAGCGCTGCCCGCGTTCGCTCTGAGTCATGTCCTTGTCGAAGGTGAAGGCCACAACATCATCCACGGGCGACCAGCGAGCATCTCCGGCGCGTAATGATTCGCTCCCGATGTCGGTTATCATGACAAGGTCGGTTCCGTTGGGATTGACGGTGACCACATCAAAGTTGCCGCTGGCCTCCACGAGCAGGCTTAACCTCGGCGGCAGAGATGCGCTCCATCGCTGGTCTTTTCCCTGGCCTCGCTCGGGCAGCAGGTGCCAGGTCCTTTCCGTAACGGTGTCGTAGAGCCAGACTTGCCGCGTTTCCGTCAGGCCCAGGCGTAGCTTGTACGCAAGGTAGCGATCGTCGGGTGACCAGTAGGGCCCGTCGTCGGCGTCGAAATTACTTCTTCGATACGGAGGGGAAATGGCGGTGGATCGATTCTGGCTGATGTTGTAAATATAGGCTGCTGCCTGGCTTTCGGCCTCAGTTGCGTTGGAGAATTCATACGCGATTCGGTCGCCTGCCCAGGACCACTCGGCAAAAAATACATCTCCCACTGGACAGGCAGGCTTGACTTCAGTGCCGTCGGCCTTCATGACGTGCAGTTGCCATTGGGACGAGTCACCCACTTGTCGCACAAAGGCCACCCAGTCGCCGTGATAGGCCCAGACGACGGCTTTTGATTTGCCGTCATCGGTCAACGGTACCAACGTGACCCCCTCGGCTATGATTGCCGACAGACCTGCCGAACAACACAGGAGTATAATGCAAAATATCGAAAGGAGGGTATATCGAAACCTATTACCAATGATAACCTTCATTTGGCATATTCCTACAACAATGGTTTACTGTACGATCTCACCGGCAGAAGACGATTCTCACATCACGTGCGAACGCATCTGACCGCACATAACAACAAGGAAAAACCGCTTGGCAACAGTGGCCTGCCACTCGGCGGTACATATTTTAACATTGAAGAGACGATGCGTCAGTACTTTTCCTGACTTTAATCATCGTCTTCTTTGTCATCATCTTCCACTTCTTTGCCAAGCAGTGTTCCATCGACGGCCACTTTGATGTCGGTCTCTTGTCCGTCTATTATCACCTCGGCTTCGTAGATAGTTTTTGCATCCTCTATTTCCATCTCGATTTCCTCGATTGTTCCACCTTTAGCTTCTTCAATGATGGTAGCCATGGCAGTTTGAGGCACCTCCTGGATTGAAACCTCTTTTTCTTCTTCTGCAATTTGCTGAGTAGCCACTGCCCCAATGCAAAGTGCTAAACCAGCAACGACAAACAGACCAATGAGTTTCGAGTGTTTCCGTTTCATTTCAAGTCTCCTTATTCAAAGCGAGATTTCCCATTTACACTTCACTGAAACACTCCTGCACACGACAAGCCCTACAATACCAAGATTACATCTCATTGTCAACAACTTCCCGGCAGGTTTCAGCATCCCGTGTCGCAAAGAACACAAGAAAAGCGACATATTTGTGTGAAGAACCCACTTTTTCTTACTCTTTTGGCATACGTCCACTGTTGCCCTCCATTCCAGAACCCGATTTTCAGCAGTAATCGGGGTGGTGTGTAATGGACACGCTACTGACTCGACGGGACGCGGGGCTTTGGGTGAGGGCGTAGCTGCGACAGAGGGCAGAGGACAGATAATCTGACTTCTGGCATCTGACATCTGACTTTCTACAAAGCCTAAAGAGGCGTTGCGTCAAATACCAACACCTCAAATGGTTTTAGTTCAAACGTGTGCTTTCCTCCAGCAGATAGTACAACGGCTGCCTTGTTCAGGTCTTCTTTCCAGGGGCTCTTGAGAGAATATCTTCTTGCAGCGTCCCCCGGCAGCTCGAAGGCTTTGCCGATATTTAGGGTGATAGTAGCCGGTTTGTCGTGAGGATTGCGCAGCGCCAGGATACCTTTTCGCTTCGACCACGAAGCCCAGCCGTAAACTTCGCCCTTAGCCGGGTCACCGCCTATCCAATGCGTATCCACCAGCACGTCCGCATTTCTGCGTGACCATTGTGCGGCCTCGGCCAAAGTGTCCCAATCCTGCGGCCGCATCAAGGATGGGGTGATGTACAATTCCTGGCAATCGGTGCCGCCGGCGAAGAATGCCCGTATATCATCCGTTAGAGGCTCGTTCTCATCCGGGAGTCCGTGATTGGCGAACATAACACCCTGAGTCATAAGCGAATTGAGGGGATGAAGCGGAGCGCGAACAACAACGTTATGGTAAGTTTCCTTGTCACGATAGGTGATTTGCTGCTGGCGTTTCGAGCCCCAGCCGTGAGTACCCCAGTCCCTCCCGGAGCGCCAGATCGAGTCGCCATACCACAACCAGAAGGGCGACGCCCAAGTGCCCGTTGTAATGTTTATGAACACATCGGGCTTAACCCGGCGAAGGTCGCTGATAAGCCGCAGCAGAGCATTCATGTCCCGGGCGAATTCGCTATTGGTCCCTGTTGGTCTGCCGCCGACGCCGATACCATCGAATTTAAAGTAGTTCAAACCGTATTCGAGGAGCATTTTCGTACATACATCGCGAAATCTGTTATAATACGTGCTGCCGGCAAGTGAGAATCCGCTTTTGTTTATCTCGAAACCCTGCTGTTGACCATACTTGAGCCTTTCTTCTTTGGCTTTGCCATATCCGCCGAAAGGAGAGAGCCAGACTCCCAGATTGGAATCATATTCTTTAGCCGCCTTCTGCAGGTTCGAAAAGCCATTCGGGAAATCCTCGTGAAAACGCCACAAAGAAGCGGGGTCATCCCAACCATCATCCAAGGCGAACGAATTTATTACTACGTTTCGCTGTCTGATTAGCTCATTACCGAACTGTTTAATAACATTCAGGAAATCATGCTCCAGTATTTTTTCTGGGCCGTAGCCGATGTCATACCAGCTATTGTAGTGCAGAAACGGCCTGTATGGGTGCGCTCGCTCACGCTCAACGTAATACAGAAAACCTCTGCGCAATTGGCCCTGCGGAACAACGCCTATGACCGAACTGTGCACAATTTGCTCACCAGGCTCGAGCAAAATAACGTAGGGCAGACTACATCTGAAACCATGCAGGTTCGGCTCCAATTTTTGGCTCTTCGATAAGGGGTGCTCATAAGCAAAAAACATGTTGCCCACCACCACGGGCGAGCCATCCACGGTGCCCATTACCTTAGCGTTTGATTCGCTTAGCTCCAGCAAAACCATTTCTTCTACTTTGATTGATTTATTTGCTGCGGCCAAGGTCACCTCTTGCCGCACGTAGTTTGAGCCATCGCGTAAAATCGCCCGCCATTGGACTTCGAGGTTATTGTCTGAAGAGGCCAGCGTAACAGAGATTTGCCTGCCGTCAAACTGTTCAGCCAGTCGGCACGACTCGCTGTTTGGTTCTAAGCTCTCTAACTTGGGCTTGCCAACGACCATCAAATCGGAAGCTTTTATGACCTGCCCACCTTCCAAAATGAATTGAAAGCATTGAGCATCCTGCATTTGTACTGTACTTGAGCCAAGCTTATTCCTGATGTATCGGGGTTTGAGTCGTCCTTCGGACACCGTCCAGGCACACGAGAGAAGCCTATTTTGTAAAATGAGCTCATCTTTGTACCCGCTGCCTTGAGCGTCACTCGGTGCAGGGCCCGGAAACTCAAGTCTTGATTCGGCGTATGCGCCGGTAGTAAGAATCATCGCTGCCAACATCGCTGCGCTTATAAACCAAAATTTCTTTTCAGACATCTTCTATCCCTTCATAACAAAGTCATTTAGAGCGTAAACAGCATTGATATTGTAACCGGCGTCAAGGTGATAAACGTATTCGAGGCTGCCGCCGTTGTTTTCTTCGTAAATCTTTTTGGCCCAGTGCAATATCGGTTCTGTACTTTCTGCAGACATATCATTCGGCAATGGAGAGACACTTATCAGCATTTTTCCTCCAAATACTTCCCTGACCCTGTCGAGTGATGTGTCACCACCAAGGTCGAGAGAATGAAGGTTTGCAATTTTGGAAAACGCCTTTAGATGATTGGTGCTGGGGCCGCACGAATGTAAACGAACGGGACCAAGCTCCTTACCAATCTCTGACGTCACCGGCACTACAAATTGTTCAATCAGCTCCGGGCTGACCATGCAGGACGAACATTCGCCTGCGTGAACCTCGGTTATGGGTAAATTGGCCATTTCGGAAAAATGCCGACATAAGACAACGAAGGCCTCTGCGATCCAATGCATGATTTCCAGGCAGCGCTGTGGTCTGGTCATCATATCTATAAAGACAGTCTCACCCATGAACTTTTGGGCGGTGGTCATAGCTCCGTGTATTGCGGCCCGGCCGGATTTGTCCCAGAAAAAGGGCGGTATAGGACATAGCTGTCTGCGGGAATCATTCTGCACCCAGCGAATCTGCTCGTCGAAGAGATTGATTAGCGGATGCTCAATCAGACTTTCCGGCAAAGGCAAGCCGCAAGGGTCTCTGCCAGCCAGACAGCCGGGCGTAATGTCTGCGTCTTTGTCGTCCTGAGGGACGAAATCAGCACCCAGCAACATCCCCAGAATCATATTCGGCTGGATACCGCCAATCTGTATCTGGTCTTTGTCCCAATAATCAATCTGACCCAGATTGGACTCTGAATAGAAAAGCCGCATATCGCCAAAGTGTTCCGACGCATATTCATTGCACAGAGAATCAACAGCGTAGCGTTTATCCGGGTCAAAGTAGTAATCGCGGTCAAAGCTTACCCCCAAAGCTCCGGCCATCCATGCTTTTGAAAGTGTGCCTGAGATTGTAATCATCTCTGCTTCCTCGTTAAGGCTTAGAGCCTATCCAAATAACCCGCTCTATTGCGGCCGGCTGCAAAGCCCGATGCCTGCGTTGTCGGTGAAAAAATGTTCTCAATGTGGAGAAAACCACGCCTCCGAGCATTTTTGGCCTGCCGCCTTGGCCTCGAACTTTTCGCTCGGCCTCATAACGATCCGGTTATTCGGATAAGCTCTTAAGATATTAGGCCGAATAGCGCCGAAAACTTCAACCGCTGCTCTATATGTGACACAGGCCGGAATCCGGCTATATGGTATTATCGAGAGCAAATCGGGGCTTTCCGGTCTTCCACTTTCCCCGGGTAAAGTCGGGGACCTTGACCGGAACACCGCCCCCGGCAATCGAGAGCTCGGAAAGCGGCCCGTGCACACACATAATGACAGAGTCATAGACATCGATAGGCGTTTGCGTTCTATTCCTGACGGCCTGGACGAAGAGCTTTAACTCCCGAATGTCAGTGCCGCCATGACCACCCAGAGCGGGCTCCTTGGTCCAGGCGTGTCGATATTTCTCATGATAAGGTGGAAAGGGCTCCCACTCGTTATATTTCGGGCTTATACCCTTAATGTAAACAGCGTCTCTTTGTTCGTTGTAGAGGCCGCGAGTGCCCTGAATAAGCCAGCGATTATCGTAAGGCCTGGGCAGCTGCATATCGTAGTTGATAACTATGGATTTTCCTTTTTTGGTCCGAATGACCGTTGTCACGATGTCACCCTGTGCGAATTTTCGCCTGGCGTTCGGATGGTCAGGACCGAATTTTTCTGCGAAATACTCATTGATGCCGACCGCGTCCGTCGAGGTAGAGGTAACGTAGTCGAAGGCGTCACCGCAGTTGATATCCATCCAACTAATTACGGGCCCCAACTGGTGGGAGGGGTACTGGTCACGGTTGTGATTTATAAGATATTTGGCCGGCCAGCGGTCCATGCCGGTCCGGCTATCGAAGAACCAATGATCGATACAGTCGTGGGAGTGGGCGCAGTGACAATGCATAATTTCGCCGAATAAGCCCTTACGAATCATGTTCAACACCGCAAGATTGTCACTCCGGAAACTCCAGTTTTCCAGCATCATACAGGGGATACCCGTCTGCTCAGATGTATTGACCAATTCCCAGCATTCTTCGAGAGTATAGGCCGCAGGAACCTCGACCCCGGCATACTTGCCGGCCTTCATTGCGTAGGCGGCCATTGGAGTATGCCATTCCCAATATGTGGTAATAATGACGGCGTCGATATCGTCGCGGTCAACGAGCTTCTTCCAAACATACTCATCGCCTGAGTAGGCTTCAGGTTTTGGAAAATCGGCCTTGACGACGCGCTCCTGGGCGGCCCTGGCCCGTTCGGGATAAATATCGCACACAGCGCGGATTTCAACATCATCTTTCATAAGTAGAAGGTTACCCATAAGACTATTACCGCGGCCACCCATGCCAATTATCCCGATGCGGACCTTCTCAACAGGGGGCAGGTCAATCTCATTGGCAGCATCTGATTTTGGCTGTGAAGCAGAAGCAGTCATCCTTATGCCGCTAAGGGCGGCACCAAGGCCAACTGTGGTGCTGGTTTTCAGAAATTGCCTGCGGCTGCTTTCTCTTGTCATGGTCATTTCTCCAAAATGTAGGTCCGGTGCTCCTATTCGGACAACATAATTCACGATTTATCTACCAGGTCACTAACTGTTACCGGCTTGCCTGATTGCGCCGAAATGTCCGCCGCGAAGCACACCGCCTGAGTTTGTGCTGCATCTTCAAGGTCAGGATACGGCCGTTTATCGTCAATTATACAATCAAGAAAGTGTGAAACTTCACCCTCAAAGGGATGATGGGCAACGTCAGGACTGTCCGGCAGAATGCAGGGAATTTTCATAAAGTTGTTCTGTCCGGGAAAAAGCTTAGGCGCAAAAAGTTCATCGTTACGGAGGCTGCCCTCAGTTCCATATATTCCAATGTTGAACCTGTATGGCATTTGTGCGTCGAAGGTCGTTGTACTACGCCCGATCTTGCCGTCTTTAAATCTAACGTTGACTGAAATTGTACCCGGGTATTCTATGGGGTTCTCGGTTTTCACCTGATAAGCGCAAACTTGCTCAACTTCCCCGGTACGGCTCGGGCCTTCGCCGAGACGAGCGTTCCGGGCGAACCAGCGGAGGGCATCTATCGCATGGCAGCCTCCGGTTAAGATTGCCGTTCCACTTTGTTCCCGACTACCATACCATTTTTCTTCAGGAGTCATCCATATCCGGTGCATGTAATCGACCTCCACCATAAAGATTTCTCCGAATACACCCTGCTCGATCAGGCGGTCAATGGTCATCAACAAGGGATTCCAGTGCAGGACGAAACTAACTATTGTTTTGACCTTGTTTTTTCTGACCGCTTCGCGCTGTTTGTACACGTCTTCCGGAGTCAATGCGACGGGTTTTTCGATGATAATATGCTTGTGGGCTTCTGCAGCAGCAACGACATATTGCGTGTGTACATTATGCGGCGTGCATACCACTACAATATCCACGTCATTTTGCTCAAGCATCTTTGAAGCATCAGTTTCGATGGTGCACTTTAAGCCGTAGCGGTCTCGGTACCTTTCTGCGTTCGCAGGATTTCGGCTAATTAGGGCACGCACTTCGGAGCGTTTGTCTTTCTGAAAGGCCTTTACATACTCCTCTGCCACCGAGCCACAACCAATAATCCCCACACCGAATCTGTTCATATTTTGCTTCCTCTCTTTTCGGCGGTCGTCACGCCTGTAAGCCCTAAGGACTCCGCCGCAAGGCGTCCCTTACGGGACTTTCGGAGAAGCATGCGTATCCGCATATATTTCTCTTCGCCGATATCCACCTTCGTGAGGCGACGAAGCCGCTTCGGCTCGGCCTTCGCTGAGACGAGCGCCGAGACGAACGCCGAGAGGAACTGATTAACCTAACGTTTGATAATCGGTGTGAGAACGATATTTCGATAATTGATGGCTGTGTGGTCACCTTGTAGATAGATGGGGCCAGGCCTGAATTCATCCGACCACAAAGCACCGCCCGTACAGCCCAGAAGCGGCTCATTGTCAATAATCACCTTGCCGTTCAGCTCCACTGTCACGTGGCGATCCACGAGCGTAATATTCATGGTCTGCCACTGCCCGGTCGGCTTCTCAGCACTCACACTGGGCTTAATTCGGCTGTAAATAGCTCCCATATTATGCGAATCGAGGTCTCTGCCGTACGAATTGCTGACCTGAACCTCATAGATACCTCGCAGATAAATACCGCTGTTACCCCTATCGGGAACGTTCACTTCTAATTTCAGGTTGAAATCCTCGAACTCGGCTACTGTGCGAAGGTTGCCATAGGAAATACGACGTTTTCCCTTCTGCTGAACCGGCCTATTGATAAGAACTCCATCTTCCACCGACCAACCATTCGTCTGCCCTGGATTGGTCAGCTTCCACCCGTCCAGATTGGTTCCATTGAACAGTACAATCGGTTTGCCGTATTTAACCTTAGACAGGTCCGGCTTCGGAGGCAGAGGAGGAATCCGTTTGCCGGTGAATTCACTCCGGTCAACACCCTTTCCATTTGAGCGTGGCCGGATTTGCGTTAATTGCAGAGTGTCTGCTGAAACCTTTGCAATAATCGTTTCCGTGAACGTATGCGTCCGGATCACTTCGCCCCTGGCGTCTTTGCGTTCAACCTTATTAACACGTGTGACGTTCAGGGTATCCCCATCCAGATAGACACTATCCACAGGGACCACACTGCCCCCGCCCCACAGGATGCTTGCGTCCAAATATCCATTCTCCTGGGTAACACCCAGCCAACCGGCATCTCCGCCGGGAATTGTCAACGCCCAGTGTCCAATATAAGGATTAGCGGTTTCATCGGCCCAAACCGATACACAGGCGGTCAATAAAGCGAAGAAAAAAATGGGATAACGAATGCTTTTATTCATAACAGGTAACCTTTCATAATATTAGTTGTACTGTCTAATTTCATTTTCGTTCTTTAACTCTTAGGGGAGCCAATAAGTTATGTCGTTTGTAATGATGAAAACGAGCCAACTCTCTCCGTTTGCTTTTGCGCTTTACAAAACGTACTGCCCAGCCGGGATATCT